>CAYUPI010000045.1:0-44429 GCA_964446585.1 uncultured Verrucomicrobiota bacterium | reverse complement strand
GCTCGACGCCGCGGGTTGGCGCCGCCGCTCCTACGGCTGCGCCCCGGCCAGCAGCGGCTCCCGCTCCGCGCGCGGCTGCTCCGCCAGCAGCGGCTCGGCCCGCGGTTAGCGCGCTGGATACAATTCTGGCGATTGTCGCCGCTGTCGCCGGACTCGCGGCGGCTCTTTCAGCGGCCTATCTGATCTGGTTTTTGCCCTCAGGGCCGGCTTAGGCTGCGAGCGGGAGTCCTGGTTCAAGCTCGACCAATTTCGCCGGTGTCATCTCCGGCTCAAACTATTTATGTCGTCTCCTAATATCGTTGTTTTGACGCAGGAAAACTTTCCTGCGGAAGTGCTTCAATCCTCCACGCCCGTGTTGGTGGATTTCTGGGCTGAATGGTGCGGTCCCTGCAAGATGGTCGCGCCGATCCTTGAAGAATTGGCGGAAGAGTATCAGGGCCGCGTCAAGATCGCCAAAGTGAACATCGACGAGCAGCAGGCGCTGGCGGCCGAATATGGCATCCGCGCGATTCCCACGTTGCTGTTGTTCTCGCAAGGGCAGGTGACCGAGCAAATCGTCGGTTTGCGCGGCAAACGAGAGCTCAAGAACAGCTTCGAGCGCGTCGCAGCATGAAGAAGAAACGGAGTGTTGGAGTGGTGGAGTAATGGAGTGCTAATCTCAACACTTCAACGCTCCACCACTCCAACACTCCTTTCCTTCTCATGCCGTTGGAATTCACGCCGTCACAATTCTTCCGGCGCGCCGAGTTTTATCATCAGCTTGGCGCGTTGACCGGCGCCGGCCTGGGCTTGACGCGGGGGCTGGAACAGCTCAAGCGCCACCCGCCGTCGCGTTCCTATCGTCGGCCGATCGGGCGCTTGCTTGAGGAACTTGCGCACGGATTTACCCTGACCGAATCCGTTCAGCGAATGGGCCAGTGGCTGCCTGCGTTTGATGTAGCCTTGCTGCAGGCCGGTGAACAGAGCGGCCGTCTGGAGGCCTGCTTCCGATTATTGGCCGATTATTACCGGGACCGTGCCCAATTGGCGCGAAAATTAATGGCTGATTTGGGCTATCCAGTAATTTTGCTCCACCTGGCCATTTTTATTTTTCCATTCGCCCAATTCTTCCTGACTGGCAACCTGGCGGCTTATCTGCGCCAAACGCTCGGACTCTTGCTCCCGCTCTATTTGTTCGTCGCCTTGGTGATTTACGCATCACAAAGCAGGCATGGCGAAACCTGGCGCGGTTGGTTGGAATCGTTGCTCGCTCCGATCCCGGTGCTGGGAACCGCCCGACATTATCTGGCCCTCTCGCGGCTGGCGGCGGCTTTGGAAGCGCTGCTGAGCGCCGGCGTCACCGTCATTGAAGCGTGGGAGCTGGCGGCCGCCGCCAGTGGTTCGCCGGCGTTGCGCCGGGCTGTGCTGGCGTGGCGGCCGCTGGTCCGCGGCGGCCAGACCCCGGCCGAGACAGTCAGCGCCTGCTCCCGGTTTCCCGAGCTTTTTGCCAACCAATACACCACGGGCGAAGTCAGCGGCACGCTCGATGAAACGTTGCGGCGCCTGCACCACTATTACCAGGAGGAAGGCTCACGCAAACTGCATGCAGTGGCGCAATGGACCCCGAGAGGGTTCTATTTTGTGGTGGTGCTGATGATCGCCTGGCGGGTTGTCGGGTTTTGGTCGGGATATTTCAAGCAGATCGGGAATGCAGGAGGGTTTTAGAAGACGGCGAGGCTGAATGACGAACCAATCTGACAGTACTAAGGCCGGCGTCGCACATAATTGCTGCAATCAGCCTTTGACCGTTACTGAAATTCTCTCGAACGAGCCGCTCCGGTTGCACGAGTTTCCCGTTGCCCGCAACCAGGTCTTTCTGGCGCATGCGGGCGATTGTCCGCTGCCGCGCCGCGTGGCGGAAGCGATCTCTCACTATGCCAACGAGTCCTCCACAGCCGACCAGGAGACAGTGGTTTATCCCACGATCCTCAGTAAGGGCCGCCGGCTAGGCGCGCAGTTGCTGAACTGCGAGCCAGAAGAAGTGGCCTTCGTCGGCCCGACATCCCTGACGCTGAGTTTTTTCGCCAGCGGCCTCAAGTTCCGTCGTGGCGACAACGTGCTGATCTATTTTGATGATTATCCATCCAACGTTTATCCCTGGATGGCCCTGGCCGAGCAGGGAGTCGAGGTGCGGCGGCTAAAAACTTGTAGCCTTGGGGTCATTCGTCCGGACGTTGTCCTGGGTCAAGTGGACGACAACACAAGGCTGGTCTCGCTGGCCTCGTGTCATTTCATCAGTGGCGAAAGGATCGATGTGCCCGCCATCGGCCGCGCTTTGCGCGAGCGCCAGATCCTGTTTTGCCTGGATGCTATCCAGACGCTGGGTGCGTTTCCGACAACGGTCGAACAGGTAGATCTCCTGGCGTCGGATGCGCACAAATGGCTGCTTGGCCCTTGCGGCGCCGGGCTGATGTACGTGCGCCGCTCGCTGCAAGAGCGGTTGAGCCCCCCGGTGTATGGCTGGCACAGTGTGCGCTGTCCCAATTACATCGCGCAGGAGACAATTGTCTATCGCGCTGGAGCTCAGAAATACGAGGCTGGCACGCACAATCTACTGGGTCTCGTCGGCCTGGTCGCTGCCATGGAATTGATTATGGAGTTTGGAGTCGCCGACATCGCTCGTGAGCTGTTGCGCAAACGGGCGCAGTTGGTCCCTGCTTTGCGGCGCCTGGGTTACTGCGTGCTGCAGGCGGAGGCCGCGCCCGAAACTGCGAGCGCCATCATCTCCTTTAATCGGCCCGAAGTGGATTTAGCCGCGCTGCATCAGCGCCTGCTGGCCGCTGGCGTCGTCACTTCGCTCCGGACGGATCGAGCCGGCCAAAAGTATATCCGGCTGTCACCTCATTTTTACAATACCGACACTGAATTGGAGCGGATGCTCGCGGAGCTTTGAGCCGCAGGGATAACGATTTCAACCTAATTTGCGCGCTCGAAAAAGAAAAGATCTTGTGAAAAAATCTTGTTGACAGTCCAGCCGGTCCGAGTAAGCTTGGGAATCAACATTCGAAATTAACGTGCATTTCACGTACGAAATGCCAAGACTGCCAAATCACTCCATACTCGCTATGAAAGTGAACCAAAGGATCTACCCCAATCGGACACCCCTCGCTAAGGGTGCATTTACCCTCATCGAACTCCTTGTAGTAATCGCGATTATCGCCATCCTCGCCTCGATGCTGCTCCCGGCGCTGGCCAGAGCACGACTCAAGGCGCAGGGAATCCAATGCATGAGCAACGGCCGACAGGTAACGCTGGCCTGGCGCATGTACACCGAGGATAATAACGACAAATTGCTCTACGCCAGCGGCGATGCCCAAACCTTCGCCACTGACCCGGAAACCTGGATGACGGGCGGCTTGGACTTCAGCCCTGGAAACCGATCAAACTGGGACATCAACCAGGACATTACCAAGAGTCCGATGTGGCCCTATTGCGGCAAGAATCCGGGGATATTCAAGTGTCCCGCCGACAAGTCCGTCGTGACCGTCAGTGGAGAAATTAAACCTCGGGTGCGCAGCATCGCGATGAACCTCTTCCTGGGCGGGTTTCATGGGCAGGACCCCAACGATAGCTACCGCATGTACCTTAAGTATTCCCAATTGGTGGTTCCGGGCGCGGTCAAGGTCTTCGTGTTTATTGATGAGCGCGAGGATGCGATCAATTGGGGCAATTTTTTAACGGACATGACCGGCTACCAACCGCTCACCCCGACGAGCTACAACTGGCTCGATCTTCCCGCTTCGTATCATGGCAAGGCTGGTGGCCTTTCCTTTGCCGACGGCCACGCCGAGATCCATCGCTGGCGCGATCAGCGGACCATGCCCCCGCTGATCACCGGCGGGCTGACTTTCAACGGCTACTCCGGGTTTGCCAGCCCGCGCAACCAGGATGTCGCCTGGATGCAGGATCGCACCACCCGGCCCAAATAGGCCTTTCGTTCGGGTGGCAGAAATCGGGGACGAGCCCAAAACACTGGCCCTCAAAAATATGAGGCCTAAGAAAACTGAGTTGAAGGCCTGGCTCGCGGGACGGCACAAAATCTTGTTGACAGGGCTCGCAGTCTTGGTAATGTTGAAAGTTAGCCATTAGTGAAAGAATTCTAACTTAGTGTTCGTCGTGGAAATAGTGGGCCGGGCTAATAGCTCGATACGCGCTATGAAAGTGAACAAAAACTTCTCCTGGAATCGGGCGCCCCGTGCGACGGGTGCGTTTACCCTTATCGAACTCCTGGTCGTCATTGCGATTATCGCAATCCTCGCCTCAATGCTGCTGCCGGCGCTAAGCAAAGCCAAACTTAAAGCGCAGGGCATCCAGTGCATGTCGAATCACCGCCAATTGTGCCTGGCGTGGAGATTGTATGCTGAGGACAATCGCGACATTTTGGTCTTCGCGAGCGATGACGGAGGCAGCAATCCCTTAAACCAGTATGCCTGGACCTGGACAAAACTCACCCCCGGCACGACAGACCCGGCGAATTACGATCCTAGTGTGGACATCATGGTGCGTCCGCTTTGGGCTTATTCCAAGAACCCGGGAATCTATAAGTGTCCCGCCGACCATTCGATGGCAAAAAAGGCAGATGGTACCCTTGTGCCGCGCGTTCGCACCATGTCCATGAACCTGTATTGTGGCGGGTTCGTTGGCACGGACGGTGGCTGGCCTTGGGCGGACTCGTTCAGCATTTACACGAAACTCAGCCACTTCTCCGGCGGTTTGCCCAGCCCCGGCCCCTCGAAGACGTGGGTCTTCCTTGACGAGCGCGAAGACATTATCAATTGGGGCAATTACATGTGCTATATGCCTGGGTTCCCGAAAGACAATCGGAGCGCGCCCACACCGACTTCATATGCTTTTAGCCAGGACATCCCTGGCATGTATCACAATTTGGCTTGCGGCTTCTCGTTCGTGGACGGCCATTCCGAAATCCACAGATGGCGCGATCCCCGCACTTGCCCTCCCCTTTATTCGTCGGTCGTCTTTCAGGATGTCTATAGCACGCCTCGGAACCAGGATGTTGCCTGGTTGCAAGACCACTCGGTGCGTCCGAAGGTTTGGAGCGGCAATTAGGTTTGCCGCAGGGTCCTGGGGCGGTTCAGCGCCAACGGGCGCAGGGGCAGAATCCAAGGCGCAGGGTGTGCGTGGTTCTCGCAGCGCTAGCGAGATCAAGATTTGCGCCAAATTTGTCGCTAAAATATAGTTGACACTGGGACCGTTCTCTTGGTATAAGCGTAACAGTTCCGTTTAATGGCAGATTCCGCGCAGCAGCGTACGCCGCGAGATCGCTCCCGGGAATGTCGAATTGATTGATGGCATCAGCGCAAAAAATCGTGGTCAGCGTAAGACTTATCGCCTCAACCCTCAACCCTCCACAACCCGTGATGGTTTCGCTCTCCGAATAACAAAAATACAACAGTCCCACCTATGAAGACACGCGTTCGACATTACCTATTGCCCGTCGCAGCCCTGGTGCTTTCATGCACCGCGGTGCAGGGGGCGCTTAATTATAGCGACACAGTCTTGTCCTTCAATCCCGTCGGATACTGGCGTTTGAGCGAGTCGGTGCAGCCGCCCGCCGCCAATATCATCACCAATTATGGTTCTTTGGGGGCCGTGGCAAATGGCTTTCCCTTTCCTTACGGGATCGACGATCCCAATTACGTACTCGCGCTGCAGCAGCCGGGCCTGATCGGCACCTGCATCACCCTGACCAACGCGGCCGGCTCGATTGGTGGAAACTGGAACTCGATGATTGATGTGCCGTACAATGATGCTTTTAATCCGCCAAAAGGCAGTCCGTTCACGGTAGAATTCTGGGCCCAGCCCAACACGAACTCAGCCGGAGCAGACCTGCTGACCCCGGTTTTCAGCATGGACGTCAACTTCAGCCGCTCAGGCTATCTTGTTTACTATAACGTTGGCGGCCAAAGATGGAATTGGCGGATCGGCGGCGTGGCTTCCTACGCCGTTAGCATTCAGTCAGCCGCTAATTCGGCCCTAATGGGCGCGTGGTCCCACGTCGTCGCCGTCTATGACGGCGCAAAGGCAAGCCTTTACGTAAACGGTTTCTTGCGAGCAGGGCCGTCATCCGTGAGCGGCGGGGCGGGCTACAATCCCAACCGAAAGCAACCTTTCCGCATTGGCGGCACGACTTTTTCAGGCTGGCCAGGTACCGGCAGCGGCCGAACTTTCGACGGCGGGCTGCAGCAGGTCGCCTATTATACCAATGTCTTGAGCGCCACCACGATTTCCAACCACTGGTACTTAGGCACCAACCATAATATTGCCGGTTACGCGGCATCGGTTCTCGCGAGCAGCCCGGTCGGCTACTGGAAACTCGACGAGCCGGAGTACGATCCTATCGATCCAACCACGCTGCCTATAACTGCGAACAGCGGAACCTTGGGTGCCGTCGCCCGCGGCACCAACCGTCCAGGCCTTGCCGCCGGCGTGGCTGGACCGCCGTTTGTTGGATTTCCAGAGTCGCCGGCCAGCAATCCGGGCGTCAAAGGATTCTATGCCGCAGGCAACGTCGATCTCGGCAATCCCGCCGGACTGAACTTCTCCACCAATATCAGCATGATTGCCTGGGTTAAACCCACTACCGATTATGGCCTTCGCAATATTCTCTCGCATGGCTACGACGGCGTCAACAACCTGGAAACGCAAATGCGGATTAACAACGGCATATACGAAGTCGGCTCCTGGAGCCCTGGGGAAGGCGCGAGCTCGGCCGCCGGCCGCGCAAAGGCCGACATTGGCAGTTGGGTTTTTCTGGCCGGAACCTTCGATAAGACGAGTTCGATGTGGAATTTGTATCGGTATGACCAGTTGATCGCGAGTGGCTCAGGCGGCTACGGAGCACGGCCGATGGTGGCTCCCTGGTCGATTGGCTCGCGGGGCATGACGAACGAACCTTACACCGACGGACGCTACCTCGGCGGCTGGATTGATGAAGTGGCCATTTTCACCAATGCGCTTTCACAGGCGAACATTGTGTCCATCTTTGAAGCGGCCCAAATGAAGGCCACCATTGTCACCCTTATTACCAATACGATACCTTTTAACACCCCAAATAATACGATACCTTTTAGCCCCATTACGAATTTTTCCGGCGACAGTGTGAGCTTTGCGGTGGACGCCGCCGGCAAAGCGACGTTGCTCTACCAGTGGACCACCAACGGAACGCCAATTCCCGGCGCGACCGGGTCCACCCTGGCGCTGAACAATTTGTCAGTCAGCCAGACGGCCACAAATCCGGGCTATGCGGTCATCGTTACCAACGATTACGGCTCGTCCACCAGCTCGATCATCCCGCTGACGGTAATATCGACCAAGCCCTTGATTACCACGAATACGACGCCATCGGCCCCGACGCGGTATGTGGGCGGCACGGTCTCGTTCTCGGTGGCTGCCATAGGCAACTCCCCGGTGACCTATCAATGGTTTTATGTGAATGGTGGCGCGCCTGTTTCTCTAGGTGCTGCCAGCACGACGTTCACGAGCTTCACCAAGACCAATTTGCAGACCGCTGACGCCGGCGGATACTTTTGCCAGATGGTCAATCCGATCGGCACTACCCTCAGCTCCACGGGCACCTTGACGGTGATTTCGGCTCCCTCGACGCCGTATCCCGCGGCGGTCCTGGCGGACCATCCAATCGCGTACTATCGGCTCGATGAGCCCGCTAACAGCACCGTGGCCAGTGATTACTTTGGCGGCCACGATGGCGTGTATAATGCTAACCCGGACACGGGTGACCCGGTAACCTTCGGCGTCTCGCCCGGATACTCGCAACTGGATCCGGACAAAGCGATAGCGACCACTGAGTCGGACCAGTACGCGGGCGGCATCCAGGGACTCGACTTCTCGGGCGGTACGACGAGCTTCTCCATCGAGGCTTGGGTCAATGCCGCTGTGAGCCAACCGCTGGATGGCGGCGGCATCGTCTCCAAGGGCAGAGGGCCCAAT
This sequence comes from uncultured Verrucomicrobiota bacterium, assembly GCA_964446585.1. Lineage (GTDB taxonomy): Bacteria > Verrucomicrobiota > Verrucomicrobiia > Limisphaerales > UBA8199 > CAYUPI01. The sequence goes on along the minus strand of CAYUPI010000045.1, from coordinate 36,422 downwards.
GGCGGTGGAGGTGTCCGCAGCTTGCAGTATTCGCTTGATGTCACCGGTGGCAAGTACCGGTTCCACGTCGAATCTTCAACGGCGACATCCGATGCCATTGCGCTCGTGGGGCCGAACGGCGTTTGGCAGCATGTCGTCGGCGTGTACGACGCGGAAGGTGCCACCATGTCCATTTACGTGGACGGTGTGTTATCCGGCCCGGGTGCGGCGGCGCCCGCCGGTGGGCCTCTCTTCACCCCGATTCCCACTACTATTGGAGCGGTGCAGGGCGGCGTGACCCCGACCCACGACCTGTATCTCCAAGGCTCCATCGACGAGGTGGCGATCTACGATAAGGCTCTGACGGAAGTTCAGGTGCTCAATCACAAATGTCAGCAATATGGGTCGAGCCAGGCCCCGCTCATCCTGGTACCGCCGACCTCTGTGGCGCAATATTCGGGATGGCCTGTCTCAGTGTACGCAGGCGCAGTCGGCAGTTGCACGCTCCAGTACCAGTGGAGAAAGTTCCCGGGCCCGACGGACATCCCGGGTGCGACCGACCAAATCTTGTACATCCCGGCGGTCAGTCTCAGCGATGTGGGCGACTACCTCGTGCATGTCTCCAACAGCGTGAATCCCCCGGCCGACAGCCCCACCATCCACATCTCGGTGCTGTCGGCCCCGACCGCGGACCTTCCCATCCCGGGCCTGGTGCTGCATATGAGGTTTAACAATAACCTCCAGGATTCAAGCGGCCGGGCCAACCACGGCACGGGCACGCGCAACTACGGCCCCTACGGCACAAATATTGCCAATGTGGGTCCTGGCCCGGCCAACGGGGGCCTTTTTGAGTATGTGACCGGTGGCTCAATCGGCGATTCTACGGGCAGTGGCAATCCGATCGCATCGTTGTTCCAGGCGAAGGGGCTGCATTACTCCTCCGACACGGGGTCTGCTCCGAAAGCAGGCACCGGCAAGACCGTGGGAACCAACGATTACTATGTCGCCTACGGCGTCAGGCCCGACTTCAACTTCGCTGACAACGTGGATTTCACAGTGGCCTTTTGGATCCGGTTGCCCAGCCCGTGGCCCGTGAGTGGCAACTCTTATGACGGAGGCGATTTGCCCTTCTTCTGTAATGCCAAAACCTCGACCGGTGGGAACGGTTTCACTTTCGCCCCGTCCTACGGGTCGAATGGAGTATTCTCCTCGGGCTCGGAAGTGCGTTCCGGTACTTGGGCGTTTTCGCTCAACGGCACGCGGACCGAGGGACCCAACTTTTACAGTTTGAATGACGGTCTCTGGCATCATATGGTTCATTCGGTCAAACGCAGTGGCAGTGCCGTTACGTATCAGGACGGTGTCCAAGTGCTCAAGCTTAACGTGAATCAGGCAGGCAGCATCGACAGCGGTCGCCAGGCCTGCATCGGGCAGGATCCAACCGGTTATTACCCCGAGAACGGCGAGGCGGACATCGCCGACCTCGGAGTCTGGCGCGGCATAGCGGTGCCGCCGGTCGCGGCGCTCGGGCTCTATGTAGCGGCAACCAACGGGTTCAGCTTCTCGGACACCGTCGTCCCCCCTGTGATAACCAAGGGTCCAGGCGCCGGCCAGGTGACGATTACCTGGTCGGGGGGCACGTTGCAGTCAGCTAGCGCGGCCGCCGGCCCATACACGGACGTTGCCGGACCACCGACTTCGCCGTACACAGTTACGGCCTCCGCGAAACAGTACTATCGGGTGAGGTACTTCTAAACGTTCGGCGGGCGCGCCTTTGAGGCGAAGAATTCAGGCGGCCGGGATGACCTCCCGGCCGCTTTTTTGTTACGCTTTGGAGTGCGGCGGCAAGCGAAGCGCGACGCCGCTCTTGCTGAATCCGTCCAGCGGATATCGTGATCAGTCAGCTCTCCCGAGAGTCGAAAGCGGCGTCGCGCTTCGCTTGCCGCCGCACTCCAGAATTAGCACCATGCGCCCGATGTCTGCGGAACGACATACGCCCTGGCCGCATGCCCCTGTGCACCGCCTGGCCGAGGGTGGGACGTTTTTCGTGACGGCCGGCACTTACCAAACAGCATCACTTCGCGCGCGTCGAAAGGCTTCGGGTGCTGCATCGCGGATTGCTGACAGTCTGTCGGGATTTCGGATGGCACCTGGAGGCCTGGGCCGTTTTTTCAAACCATTATCACTTCGTGGCCCACTCACCACCTTGCGAGCACGGCGCGAGCAGTCTGAGTCGCGCACTCGGACAGCTTCACGAGAAGACGGCGAAATGGATTAACAGATTGGACGGAGCATCCGGTCGGAAGGTCTGGCATAACTTTCGCGAGACGCGCCTTACCTATGAGAAATCCTATTTGGCCCGCCTCAACTACACCCATTCCAATGCCGTGAAACATGAATTAGTGCATGTCGCCAACCAGTAGCCGTGGTGCAGCGCAGCCTGGTTCGAGAGGACAGCGACGCCTGCACAAGTGAAGACAATCTACAGCTTTAAAATCGACAAACTCGTAATCCCGGACGAATATGTACCATCGCCTGAATGGCAATATGGAGTGCGGCGGCAAGCGAAGCGCGACTCCGCTTTGGACTCTCGGAAGCGCTAACTCATCAACTCACCACGTCAGCGGCTGGATGAATTGAGCAAAAGCGGCGTCAGCGCTTCGCTTGCCGCCGCACTCCAAACGCTTCGCGAGGTCGGTTGACCGGTGAGTTTACGAGGCTGACGCAGGCGAGGAGGATTTCGACTGCTGGGGCGACGCGCCCAGCGTCTTCGTCAGGGTCGCAATCTCCTTGCCGCCTTTGAAACCGACGTAGAACAGGAGGAAACCGTACCATGCGATCGAGAGGAAGATCATCAGCGTCCAGAAGACCAAAAAGAGATCGATCATGAGGCCACCTCCAGAGCAGGAACTTTCGCCCCGGCCGGTCGGCGCGAGAGCAGCGAGCCGGCGATCATTCCCAGAAATGCCAAAGCGAAAGAGGAAGCACCCGCCGCCGCCGGCGGAATGGACCCTGCATCGGGAAACGTCTTATGGAAGCGAATCAAGCACCGCTGGGCGAACGTAAGAACCAGCGGGGAGTGGGCACTGATTTGGCCGGCCTTGAGCGCCAGCACGTTCAAGACCAGGAACGAGACGGGCCCGATTGCGCCCAACACCAGGGCGGCGTAAGCGCCGGTGGAAGTCGCGCGCCGCCAGTAAAGCGCTGCGACGAGCAAAGTGAAGACGCTGGCCAGATAAATATTGCCGGTGACAGCGAGGTAATCCCACGCATTGCCGGGCATCTGGTACCAGAGACCATAAAACAGGAGGAACACACCAAGCGCAAGCACCAGGCCGCGGGTCAGGAGTAATCGGCGGGCTTGAGAGAGCGGGCGCTTGAGGCAGGGCATGATTAGATCGTTGTAAATTACAGTGGCCCAGGTCAGCAAGTAACCGCTGTCTGTGGACATTTCGGCCGCGAGGGCCGCCGCCAATAGCAGACCGATGAAACCGGTCGGCAGCAGCAAGCCCAGGTAGGCCGGCGTCGCGCGCAAGCTGGCCTCGTTTGCCGGCAGGCCCTGAAGCTCGCTCGGCAATCCGCCGTGTTGCGAAAAATAGACAAGTGCGGCCGCACCCCAGAGCCCGGGCAAGCCGAATCGGCCGACAAAATAAAATGCCGTGCGCCGATACATCCGGCGGGCTGTGGGCTCATCGCGAGCGGAGAGCACGCGCGAGATCTGAGTTTGCCAGGTTGTAACGACGGCGATTTGAAAGACCAACTGCCAGAGGATGTAGCCCCAGCCGAAATTGGTCGAGTGAAACGGGTTGAAGGGATGCGCTTTGAGCGTTTGGCCCGCGCCCGCGATCGTGCCCTCGAAGCAAAGCCAAAGCCCGGTAACCAGGTCATGCCAACCCAGGCTCGTGATGACCAGAAGAGAAGTTACGACGATGCCAGCGCCCTTCACGATGAACTGGAGGTAATCGGTCACGAGCACAGAGAGCATCCCACCCATGACCGTGTACAACAGGATAATCCCAAGCAGCGCAGTCATTACCCATTCGAGCCATGCCACGGGCATGCCGGTCACAGCCACCAAAAACTCGCCGCCGAGCCGCAGAAAAATGCCCATGTTCAACACACCACCGAGCACGACGAACAGACCGGCGAGCCAACGGACCTTGACACCGAACCGTTTCTCAAACAGCTCTGGAATTGTCATCACGCCCGCACCCCGCAATGGACCGATGACAAAACCGGTACGGCCAACGAGGTACATTGCTCCGGCCATCAGCACGCCGATGGTGGCCCCGGCGAAACCATTGGTGAATCCAAGTTGCGCCGTGTACATGACGGTCACCAGGCCGAGTTCGGTCGCCGCCAATGAAGCGATACCGAGGTTCAGATCCATGGCCCTCCCCGCTATGGCGAAATCCTCCACGCCGCGCACAAATCGGCGCATCCAGATGCCGGCGACCATGCAGCCGACCAGATAGGTCACGATGATAGCCCAATCAATCGGCGCCAGGTGCATCAAATCATCCCACCGCTGATTTGTTCGCTCGGAGGCACATCGAAGGGCGCTAAAGAATCAGTGGTCGTCTAGCCCGGAACGGGTTTGATCGCCAATTGATTGCTGAGCAGGTGTGTCATCGCTTTAACGGCGAGTTCCATAGGAAAAACAGGCTTAGCGATCAGATCATCGCCCCCGCTCAGAGCGCTCTTGGCGCGACTCTCGAAGTCGCTATGGCCGGTGACGTAGATCACCGGCGTCTTCTGATATCCCGGCAATTGTCGCAGGCGCTGACATAACTCGAATCCATTCATCCCGGGCATTTCGATGTCCAGCATGACCAGATCGAAAGTAGTCTCGCGCAGCCATTGAAGGCCAACCAGCGGATCGGCGGTGCTGCGGGGCTGAAGCTGGGCGTTCCGCAAGGCCGCTACTACCAGGCGGTTGGACAGCGCGTCGTCGTCCACGACCAGTACTCGGCCGGACGGCGGGGCATCATGGGTCGAGCCGCGAGCGTGCTGGAAGAGGGCTTCAAAGAAATCTACGGCCAACGCGCCCGTGCGCAGCACCGACGGGCTCATGTGAGCGCGCCTTTCCTTCAGCTCAAAGAGCATGGCCTCGAACACACTCGCCATGCGCGCAATCGGGTGACACTGCGCCAGCCCGGCGCTGGCGGCGAGGAAATGGACGTTGCGATACAGGTTGAGCAACTGCATTTCCCGTTCGACGTCGGTTTTGGCCCGCGCAAACGCCTGGAAGTTATTGCGCAGCCCGGAGCAGGTGGCGGTGGCATTTTCCAGAAAATAGCTCCGCGCCTGGGCGTGGAACTCCGCATCGCTGACTGCGGGTTGGGCCGGGGCAGCGGCCGGCGCGCTGGCGGCGGGCTGGACTGGTGTGGGCGGCGCGGCGGCCTGAGCCGCAGCAGGAACCGCGCGCGCGGGAGGGGCTGTCCCTTTTTTCGGAGCTGCGAGCAATTGAGACACGTCGTGGCCGGCTGGCCTGCCTTCCAGCAGCTCATAAATGGCCTCCAGCAATATGGAAGGTGTGCAGCGGACCTTGAGCAAGGCCTTCTGCGCCCCAGCCGCCGCCGCATCTCTGGCCAGATCGTCCATGTACGAATTGGAAAGCACGATTACCGGCAGTTGCGCCAGCTCGGGTTGAGAACGAACGAATTTGAGAACGTCCACGCCCGTGAGTTTAGGCATCATCAAGTCCAACACTATGAGATCCGGTTTGGAGGTGCGGAGGGCTTTGGACGCGGTCAGACCATCGTGGGCCGGCTCCACGGAAAATCCACGCCGCGCGAGCGCTTCCTGATAGATGCGCAGCACGAGCGGATCATCGTCCACGAACAGGATTCGTTTCATCGGCAGTGCTATGTTGGTCGAACTGGCATCTCGGTCCGGCGATCTGCGAAATTGTTGAGCTTCATGTTACCTGAGCAAGCAGTCGGGTCAATTCTGGATGGCGATTTTCCTCAGTTCAAGTCAGGGCCAATGACAACGTAGCCGCCGACCTCAGTCGGCGCATTATTGCGGACGAAAAGTGAGCGCCGACTGACGTCGGCGGTTACGTTCCGCTCGAATTTCAGTCCGGGTAGCCATTCGGATGGCGTTGATGCCAGTCCCATGCGCTCCGGATGATGTCTTCCAGTTTGGGGAACTTCGATTTCCAACCCAACTCACGTATCGCTTTCTCAGCGGAAGCGACCAGCCGCGGTGGATCACCCTCACGGCGCGGCTTTTCGATGATGGGTAACTTCTTGCCCGTTATGTGTTCACAGGTCGTAATCACCTGCCGAACCGAATAACCGTCGCCATTTCCGAGGTTGTAAAAGCCTCCGCGTCCTTCGGCCAGGCCGAGGATGTGCGCCTGCGCCAGATCGACAATGTGGATGTAATCCCGAATGCATGTGCCGTCGGGCGTCGGATAATCAGTGCCATAAACTTCGCAGTGCTCCGCGAGGCCGAGCGCGACCTTCAGCACGTTGGGAATGAGGTGAGTCTCGGTGCGATGGTGTTCGCCGAACTTTGCGCTTGCGCCTGCTGCGTTGAAATAGCGGAAAGCGATGAACTCCAGGCCGTAAATCTGTCGGTACCAGGCCAGAATTTTCTCGAACATGAGCTTCGATTCGCCGTACGGGTTGATCGGCCGCTGCGGCAGGTCCTCTGTCATCGGCACGTGGTCCGGCGGGCCGTACGTCGCACAAGTGGAACTGAAGACAAATTTCCTGACACCGCATTCGACGGCCGCGTCGAGCAGCTTGAGGCCATTGACGACATTGTTGTGAAAATATTTTCTTGGATTAGCCATGGATTCAGGCACCAGCGCATTGGCCGCGAAGTGCATGATGGCATCGGGCCGGGCTTTCTGAGTGGTATGCAGGAGATGGTTCTGCTGGTCGGGCTGGCCCAAAACGAACCGTGCGCGGGCATCGACTGCGGAGCGGTGGCCCTCGCTCAAATCATCATAAACCGTCACGGAATGACCGGCGTCGAGCAGTTGCTCAGTGCAAACCGAGCCGATGTAACCGGCGCCGCCGGTGACCAGGACGTTCATGAAAGGCAGGCTAGACGGGGCTGGCCAGAGGCTCAATCGGGAAAAGCAGGCGCGAGCAAGCAAGGGGTCAGCCAATGCGGACCTAGGAGACGGAGCGCGGAATGGGGCATTGCGGAAGCGGCCCTCAATTCTTTGACAATCAACCTAAAACCTGAGAGGTTTGCTCAGGAATGCCTAGGGACGAATGAAAGATTTCCTGCAAAACCTCTTAATCTTTTTTGCCTTGTGCCTTTGCGGCCTGGTTGCTTTTCAATGGGTGCGCGAGACCGATCTGCGCAAACGGCTGCAGGATTTGACTAATGTGGTGCATGATAAGACGGAGGCGATCCTGAATCTCGAAGCCGCCGTGCGTCGCGACCATGAGGAAATCCAGCGTCTTGATACTCAGCGGAAGCAGCTCACTCAAACGGTCAAATCGAACGACATGCAGATCGCCCAGTTGTCAAAGGATTTGGACAAAGCGACCAACGATCTCCAAAAGACGGAAAAACAAATGCTCGTGTACAAAGATGCCTACCAGAGGACGAGCGAGAATCTCACGAACGCAAACCAGACGATTCTCGAGCAGAACGAACGGATGAAAAAACTGGCGGAGGAAGGCAGCGAAGTAGTCAGAAAATTTAACAAACTGACGGCCGACTATAATGCGCTGGCCGAGCGGTGGAACCAGCAGCAGGAAGAGCTTGCGCGGCAGGCGACCAATGCGCCGCCGAAGAAGTAAAGCGCGAAGAGCGTCGAGCGTCGGAGCGTGTGCGTTTTCACGCTCTTACGCTCCACGCTCCGACGTAATCACTTGGCCGGCGGCGGGGCCGGGGAAATCGCGAATGAAACCTTTTGAATCCCCTGGCGCCGGACCAGGTCCAGGACGCGATTAATGGCGCCGTGCTTCGTTTCACGATCTCCACTGATATAAACGGGCACATTCGTGTTTTTCCGCAGGGCGTCGATCAGGATTTTTTGCAACTCATCCAAATTCACGGAATTTTTCTCGTAATAGACCTGACCATTGGCTTTGACGGAGATGTTCAGAATGTCGGGCTTGAAATCGCGCTTCGCCGTCACGGCGGTCGGCAAGTCCATTTTGACCGTCTGCATGCGCATCATGCTGAGGCTGGCCAGCAGGAACGCCGCGAGCAGAAAGAACATGATGTCGATCAGCGGAATGATCTCGATGCGCGCCTTCTTGTGAGGCAATGGCGAACCAATTTTCATACCAAAACCCCCAACCCCCAAATCCCAAATCCCGAACAATCTCCAACTTCCAAGTCCCAAGAACATACGTGCAACCACTGACTGCTTGGAGCTTGGATCTTGGGATTTGTTTGGAGTTTGGGTTTTGGAACTTGGGATTTCTCTCCGACTTCGGCGCTAGACCGTCGCCAGTTGCTGCAGTCCGGAGTGTGAAGCACAGATGGCATGAGCTTTACCAACTACGGTTGTTGCGCGGGCGGCGGGGCCGAGATCGCAAACGAAACCTTTTGGATGCCTTCCTGGCGCACCAAATCGAGCGTGTCGATGATCATGCCGTGGGTCGCTTCGGGATCTCCGGAGATGTACACCGCCACGGTGGGATTGGTGCGAAAATCGTTTGAGAGGTAGCTGCGCAGTTCGATCGAGGTGATCGGGGCTTTGTCCAGGTATATATCCCCGTTTCTCTTCACCGCGAGGTTGATAATGTCCTTGCGGTTGCTCTTCGAGGCCTGCTGGCCCGTGGGCAGATCCATCTTGATCGACTGCAGGCGGATCAACGCCAGGCTTGCCAGCATGAACGACGCCAGCAAAAAAAACATGATGTCGATAAGCGGAATGATCTCGATCCGCGCCTTTTTGTGCGGAAAGGGAGAACCGATCTTCATACGAAAAGTCTCGAGCTTGGTGTTTGGAGCTTTGTCAGCATGTCATCCTGCAACCTGGCGCCTACGTGGTCGAAGCTCCTTCGCGCCGGAATTCCATCGTATCGAACCCCTTCTGCTTCGCTGCCAGGACCATTACCTCGACATTGGTGGCCGCCGATTCCAGCTCGAACTGCAACTGGGCCAATTTGCGAGTGAAATAGTTGAACGGGATGAGCGAAATGATGGCGATCGCCAGGCCGCACATGGTCGCAATCAGCGCTTCGCCAATGCCGCCCGTGATCGTGCTGGTCGCCCCTTCGACGGTGGCGCTGCCGAGGGACAGGAAGGTCTTGAATATGCCTGAGACGGTGCCCAGCAGGCCCAGCAGCGGAGCCAGTGTGACAAGGGTGTCCATGACCGTCAGGAACCTCCCGGCCTTTTGCAGTTCCACGCCGGCCGCCACTTGCAACGCGCCCTGCAAGGAGGAATGGAAGTGGTTCATCCCGTGCCAAATCATCCGGATGGCGGGGTCATTGGAATCCTTGGAAATCCGGGCGGCCTCGCGAAAGTCCCCGTTCTCCAACGCGGCAAAGACCTTTTCGAGTGTTTGGGGATCGCGTTTGAGGCTCTCGCGCCACCACCAAAACGTGCGCTCGCCCACCACCGCGACCGCGACGATGGCGGTGATGAGGATCGGCCACATGATCGGCCCCCCTGCTTCAAAGTATTTCACCAGTATGTTCGCCAGCATAACTCATGACCCTTGCCTTGGAGACCGAACACCTCTCTTGGAACCAGCGCTCTTGGTCTGGTGCTCCGTCTCATTCATCCATTTCCTTCAGTTGCGCATTCCGCCGAGCCTACGCGGACCGTCGGATTTAGTCGAGAAATTCACCCTCCCTGCAGATTGAATTGGAAGGGAACATAATAGTATCGTGTTTCACCCGGCAGCCAGCGCCAATGATTCTTGACCCACTGCACGGCGAAGCGATCCAGGACAAAGTGTCGCGAGCTTTCTTTGATATCGACTTGGGTGGGCAGGCCCTGTTGATCCACGACCACAGAGAGCATGACGGTGCCTTGCAGCCGCTGTTCCCTCGCTTCGCGCGGATAACTCGTCGGCCATGGAAAGGTGCCACCCTCCCCTTGACCGGGCACGAACTTCTTGGGTTGTGGTGCCACTTGAGTGATGGGAGGAGGCGGTGCCGCTCGGCTCATCGGCGCCAGGGCCACAGGGCCTTCGACCGGGACGGCAAAGGCTACGTTCGGTGTGTTCGCCGCCACGACGGTCGGGATGGGCGGCGCTTCGACCGGCGCCTCTTGTGTTTCCTGTGGTTCCTCCGGCGGTTTAGTTTGCGGCTGCGGCTTTGGCTGTTCTTCGGGAGGAGTGAAAATCACTGGGACGATTTCGGGAGGTGGCGTGATTGGCTTCTCGACGATCCTGGGCGGCCTTAATCCGATCAAGCCGATGATCAGGAACAGAGCGCAAATCGAGTCCACCCACGCGATGCGACGGTACGAGTCTTTGAACTCCGTTGGCAAACAGAGTCGCGCTAAATCATCCGAAAGCTGATACCCTCCGGCGTTTTCAGCGAACGGATTGTACGGGACTGAAGTGCTCGTGTCGCTCATATGTCTCCAAGCCTTTTCCGGCACATTGTGCGTAGGCAGACGAAACGACGCCCAAGCTCAAAAACCGCCATCCGAATAGTTGCGATATCCAAAATTCCAGGAGGTGGAATTTGATGCGGGGAGCAACCATCTGGGAGGCGTTGCTGGTTTCTGTGCCTCCAAAGGCACATGGCAACGGCGTTTAGATGAGCGCCGTTCTCGCTCGGTTGCGACGGTCTAAGTCCCTCTATCCGTGCCACTTGCATTCCACTCTCTCTGTCCTGACCAATGCCCTGCCAAGCCGTCTTCCGGGTCACACCTTAATCTTATGCTGCTTCAGCCGTTCCGCAACCATTTCCTTTGTAAAGCGAAATCAAAAGTAAAATTATTTTTCTTGCATTCTTCATCGAGAAGGGGTTAAAAAGCGCCAAGAGTCATTCCGTAACCAAACCCAACTAACGTTATGAACGAACTCCAAAGGAATATCACGTCATATGTACGCGCAAGCCTGCTCGCCGTTCTGATCTGTTTGCTCTCCGGGGCCGGTCTTGCAACGGCGGCAGATACTAACGCGACCACAATGAAGCCGGTGGTTGTGACCGGCTCATACATCCCCACGGCGGAAACGGTGGGTCCGGCACCAGTCGAAACCATCGGTACCGCTAAAATCGAACAGATCGGCGCCCAGGACGTGCTGGACCTGGTAAAGAAGGTCAGCACCGCGTTTTCCGGCAACGTCAACGTCGGCCAGACCGTCAACAACGGCGGGTTCGGCGAAGCTAACGTCGCCATCCGCAATCTCTCGACCTTGGTGATGCTCAACGGCCGCAGGCTCGGCAAGTCTGCGTTCAGCAACGGCCAGTTGGTGGACCTGAACACCATTCCGCTGGCAATCGTTGAACGGATCGAAATTCTCAAGGACGGCGCTTCCGCACTGTACGGGTCGGAGGCTGTCGGCGGTGTAGTCAACATCATCACGAAGAAGGACTACAATGGCGTGGAACTCAACGGCCGTTATGGTTTCGCTACCGGAAGAGGCGATGTCACTGAGCAGCGAGCTTCAGCGGTGGGAGGGATCACAGGCGAGAAAGGGTCCTTTTTCGCCGGTGTGCAGTATTACCACATGGACCCGCTCATAACGCGGGACCGGGATGTCCCCTCGTTAAGCAGGGACCAGTTGACTGCTTTGGGAATTGATCCATCCTCAAGCGGCTACTTCAGCCCGAGCTTTCCGGGTAAAATACAAAGCAGGCACGCCAATGAAAGGGCGGTCAGTTACCTTTTAGCCAATTCGCCTTTTTTGGGCCCGCAGTCGCCCACGGGCGTCCCCTTTCCAGGCTATAACCCAAACCTCGTCGGAGGGCCGCCTGACGCCAATGGATTTTATCATACACCTGGCAGCCCGCCGGTGTTCCCCGGCCAAACATTCACAGGGGCCGGCGCAGTTGACAACTACAACGCCTATGCCATCGCAAATGGATATGTGGACCCAACCGGTAACGGCCTTGGGCCCTACGTTGCATTGCCAGGAGCGTTCAGGACCGCTGGCCTGCTCAACACGGCATTATTTCCGGGCCATGCTTCAATCCTGTCGCAGGATCGAAAACAAGCCTTCGCCACCGGGGAGTACGATTTGTTCGGAAAACAGATGCAGTTTTTCGGTCAATTCCTCTTTGCCAACACTGAGAGCATTGGAGGGCTGGCGCCTTCTCCTGTTATCGGCCTTGATCCTGTCAATTCCAACATCAATGTACCCGCCGACAACGCGTACAATCCATTCGGCGTAGCACTCGGCCCCGATGGGGTGCCAGGCAATTTCCGCTACAATCGCGTCCGCTCACGTTTCATCCAGAGCGGCCCCAGGATCTTTGATAGCCAGACCGATTTCTACCACATCGTCGCTGGATTGAAAGGCGAGTTCGAAAATGGGTACACCTACAATGCGGCTTACACCTACAACCAGGGCGACCAGATTCAATTTACTCGAAACGCCATCAACGGCGCCGCGCTCGATCAGGCCCTGGTGCCGAACGCCGACCCGATGCTGGCGGCCGCTGGCCTCAGCCGCCTGCGCGATGCGAATGGTAATCTGGTGCCCATGTACAACATCTTCTTTTCACCCACAGCTCCATATCCAACAGCCAGCGGGCCTAACAGTCCAGACACAATCCATGCCATCTCCACGTCTCTGTTCCAAGTCGGCAAGTCCACCGAATGGGATATGGACGGAAATATCACGGGACAACCGCTCGATCTGCCAGGGGGCAAACTGGGGTTCGCCGTCGGTGGCGGATTCCGCTCCGAAACGCTTGCGATCGATTTCGACGGCCTGACTCGGATCGGCAAAGTGCCGGGACTCAATGCGCAAGAGCCGACCAGCGGGAGAAGGGATTCATGGGCCGGCTTTGTCGAAGTGCACATCCCGGTAACCTCGCCCGACATGAACGTGCCTGGGTTCCATAATTTGGAAGTTACAGCCGCAGGTCGGTACGAAACTTTCGACCCGGGTGGGGATTCAGCCGTGCCGAAGGTGCTCGTACGCTGGCAGCCCGTGGATGAGCAGATCACCCTCCGCGGCTCCTACTCGCAGAGCTTCGTTGCTCCGACCACCTTCCAACTGTTCGGGGGCGCGGCTCAAAACAACCCCGTCCTTTCATTCCCCGACGGCACTATCCAAGCGACCACCAGAAACGTCTCCAATAACAAGCTGGTCGCGGTGGATGCGGAGAACTACGGCGGCGGAATTGTTGTCACCCCGAAGGTCATCCCCGGCTTGACCGTCAGCGTCGATTATTTCCACGTCAAGACCAAGAGCGACATCTTCCGCGACTCGGAGCAGGCCATACTCAACGATCTGAACGCCAAAGGTTCCGCTTCGAGATTTGTCGGCAACTATCGTGACATAGGCGGCAACCCCCTGACGACGACTAATGCGGACCAGGTCACGACGACCACTTATGGCACCATGACCATTCCTTTGGAAAATGGCGCGCAAACGGAAACCGATGGTCTGGATCTGGGCGTCAATTATTTGCTCCCTCTGGATCCGTCTAAGTATGGAAAGATCAATCTCTATGCAAACGCGACCGTGACCTTCAGTTTCGAGTACGATGATCCGACGATCCACAGCATTCCTATTGTGGACGACAACGGAAACCTGATCAGGGTAAACCACGGCCCGTATCAATACCGGGGGCAGTACACCGATCGTCTGAACGGAATCGGCGGCGGGCAGGGTCTGATCCCGGACTGGCATATCACGATGGGCCTGATCTGGGACTTCCATAACTTCACTTACAGCGTCAATGCGCGCTACATTCCCTCGGTGGAGGACAAGGGCGATGCGTTCCCATCGGTGGGCACGACTGACACTGACCCCACCTCGCCGACGTATGGCAAGCCGTTTAATGATTTCACGCTGAACAATAAATCGTGGACGATTGATAGTTGGTACTCCATTGACATGCAACTGGCCTATGAGTTTAAGAACCCGGGCAAGTGGTACGACCGCACCCGCATCGCGGTCGGTTGCAACAACGTGACCGACAATGCGCCCCCGATCATCGCCTCCTCCTTCGAGGATAACACGGATAAATCGACCTATGACATTCTGGGGCGGTTCGTCTATTTCGAGATCACCAAGAAGTTCTAGATCGGTCGTTCTTTCGAGGGCCGAGTCCGCCAGGGTTCGGCCCTTTTTATTGGCGGCACTTTTTGCTTGAAAAAGCTGCTTGATGGGGCATGCTTATCCTGGAAAGCAGTGTTGGTGATAATTATGAAAACCGTGCTAACATTAGCTCTGGCCATTGCCTTCGTTGCTGGTTCAACTGCGTTTGCCCGGGACGGCGCTGAAGCCAAAGAAAAGAACGCCAAGAAGACCGACGTTAAGGCTGTGGAGAACGCGAAGAAGACCCAAAGCGCATCCTCTCAGGACAAGGGTGGCGTCTTGCTCACCGGCTCTTACATCAAGCAAAAGGCGAACAAGCATGGGTGGCTCACGGACGGCTCAAGCCAGGTGATTGTGCTGGATCGTGGGACGATTGAGCGGAGCGGAGCCTCGGATCTCAAGCAGGTGCTGATCCACAGCGGGATTCACTGATCCCCGCGGCCAATTTCTTCTGTGCCGGAGCGAGGCAAGAAATTGTTCCGGGCGCACTGAGTCTCGTTCAGTGCGCGGCTGACTTCACGCCGGCTGCGGAGCCGCGTCGTCCTGGATGTACGTTTTCCCGCTATAAAACCGCGCGAAGAAGCCGAAGAGCGCCGCTGCCGCGAGCATCACTAACACGAAGAAAAAGAAGTAGCCGGCGTGGAGGCTGGCAGTTTTGGATCTCTCAAGGTAGAAATTGACCCCCGCGGTAAAGGCGTTGCCCAGGGACACTGCGCCCAAATAGGTACACATGACGAGCGACTTCATTTTCCTGGGTGCTTGCGTGTAGGCAAACTCCAAATGCGTCACGGAAACCATCACTTCACCTGCGGTCAGGATCACGAACGCCAGGATTTGCCAGCCGATGTGCGGCTTCTGCCCGGCATCGATGCGCAACTGAATTAAGCCAACATTCACAAACGCCAGAGCCGTCACAAAGAGGCCGATGCCGATCTTCCGCAGCGGAGTCAAATGGAACACCTTGTTGACCGCCGGATATATCACGTAAGAGAAGAGCGGCAGCATGAGCAGGATGAAAATGGGATTAACGGTCTGAATCTGGTCCGCCTTCCATTCGATGCCGAAGAGGTGGCGGTCCATGTGCTCGGCCTGGTGAATCCAGGATGAAAAATTCTGCTGCCACAAGGCCCAGAACATCGCTGCAAAGGGAACCAGGATCAGGAGATTGCGCAGCGCCCTAAGGTTCTCGGGCTGCGAAATCTCCTTGAAATACTGGCCCAGTCCCGCCGGCGGGAGGTGGACAAACTTCTTGCGTCCGAGCCAGAAGATCACTGTCGCGATGAGCATGAAAACGCCCGGAGTGCCGAAGGCAATGTCGGGGCCGTGGAGGCCTTCCAGCAGCCGCACCAGCCACGCGGGCCAGGCCGCCGCCTGGTCGGCCGGCACGCGGTACGGGTCCAGCATCCAGGGAATCAACAGGGTCGAAAATGCCGAGCCGAAGTTGATTGAAAAGTAGAACCAACTGAATACGCGGGTCAGGAGGTGCTGGTTGGAGGCGCCGAACTGGTCACCGACATTTGCGGAGACACAAGGTTTGATCCCGCCGGCGCCCAGGGCTATCAACCCTAGGCCCAAGACTAGGCCCAGGCGCGTGTGGAGGATAGCCAGTGCGAGATGACCGCAGCAGTAAACGATGGAAAGGTAAAGGATGGTTCGATACTTGCCCAGGATCGCGTCGCCCAGCAGCGCTCCTAACAGGGGCAGGAAATAAACGGAAAAGACGAACATGTGGTACCATCCATTGGCTTGCGGTTCGGACATGAGATCTGCCTGGCCGCGCGCATTGAGAAGGTAGTGCGTCATGAAGAAGACGAGGATGGAATTCATGCCGTAATAACTGAAGCGCTCGGCGGCCTCGTTGCCGACGATAAACGGCACGCCCGGAGGCATCCGATCTGTCTTTAGAGGCGCAGTGAGGTATTGATGCTTCGCCATAGATGGGCCGGATTATTCCAGATGGCACCCCGGAGCAAAGATCTAATTCGGTCTATAAACGGGATCTGCTGAGCGCTCACCTTCGCGCTTTCCGGCGGCTACAGTTTCGGCCAGAATCCGCCGCCGTATGTCCGTGAATCTGAGTACTCCGCCCGGTCCGTCGGTGCCCGACACCGAGCCTCGCTCCTCAGCCGCCTCGTTCAGGCGCTTCCTTCCCCGCATCGGTTCACCTGCGTATCATGTCATGCTCGCCTGCGTGGCCATTTTCATCCTCGGCCCACTCGGGGGTGTCTCGGCTGCGTTCATGAATTTCTCGATCGGCTTTTTTATCGGCGGCCAGGTGCTCGCCGGAATTCTGGGCAGCACGGTCACGCTGCCGTACGGGCCGGAGGGCAAGCACGGTGCCAATTACATGCAGACGATGGCCGCATCGGTTGCGGGTTTGTGCGCCATGGGAGTGCTGGCGCAGGCCATGATCTGGCTGGGACTGCCTGAGCCTCCCGCGTGGAAGCTGGTGCTTTACTTGGTTTCAATCGGCATGTTCGGCGCGGGAGTGGGCATGCTCTACACGCCCCTCCTGGTCGATCGGATGCAACTGACGTATCCCTCAGGCTTCGCGGTCGCCAACATCTTACGCGCCTTGACCGATAAGAATCTGCTCAAGCGCTCGATTGGCAAACTGGGCGGGGGCGTCGGCGTCGGTTTCGTAGCGAATGTCTTCGCGCTGAATATTCCCTGGTTTTCCCGCTTCGGCCTTTCCAGCGCTTCCGTCGCCCGTTTGGAAAACCTGGGAATCTCGGCTTCGACCGTCGGCGCGGGGATGATCGTCGGCGCCCGCATCGCCATCCCGGCCTTCGTCGTTGGTGTCACCGGTTATTTCCTGACTCCCTACCTACGAACCATTAATTGGTTGGGCCCGGAGGAATCTTATCGCAAAGCCGGCTATATTATTTCCCTTGGAACCATCCTTGGAGCGGCGATGCTCGACATTTTTTTGATTCTGGTCCAGGCCGTTCGCCGCTACCGCGAGAAGTCTGTCGAACCGGTCAGGCCGGCCGAGGACTGGAAGCGCGTCAATGTGTTCAGGCTGATTGGATGGGTCTTTTTCTGGGGGGCTGCCGTAGTGGTGGTCGGCCATGAAATCATGGGCCAGCCTGTGTCCCTCCTGGTGGTGGGGGTGGGCCTCGCCTTTCTGTTTGTTTTGATTAACGGTATCTCGCAGGGCATCTCCGATTGGAATCCGCTCTCGACCGCATTTGTGGCGACGGTCTTTATTTTGGTTGCTTTCGGGCTGAAAGATCCAAGCGTCGGCCTGATGTGTGCCGCGATTGTCTTCGTCTCCTGCAACGTGGGATGCGACATGCAGCAGGATCGCTCGACCGGCTGGCGGCTCGGCACCAATCGTATCATTCAATTCCGCTATCAGGTCATCGGCGTGCTGATGGGAGCGGTGCTGGCGGTTGTGCTCGCCAAACTCTTCATGAGCGCCTACCCCGTGCTCAAGGTGGACCAATTCTCCAACACGCAGGTCGCGGGCGCCCAAAAATGGCAGTCGGCCATGACCTTAAAGCTGGTGGGCGCGCTCAAAGGCATCACCCACCCAAAGGCGCACTTCATGACAGCGCTGAAGTTGGGCATTATCCTCGGCCTGCTCATCGACGGCGCGCGCAAGTTGATTAAGAGGATTCCTCGCTACCAGGTGTTTGCTAAACAGTCCCGAGCGGGCAAGGCCACGGACTTTTTCCTGGACGCGGTCCTGCTTCCGAGCCCATACGCTTCGGCCTTCGGCGGTTTCGTTGAGTTGCCGGCCGTGCTGTGGTGGACTGCCGGGGGTGTGGGCGGCTCGCTCTTTGAGGCAGCCCAGAAAAAATTCACGTCTGGAAAGCAAACTGCGGAGGGCGATTTGCCTGCGGACATGAGCACCATGTCACTGGTGGGAGGGGGATTGATCGCCGGCGATTCGCTCGCGGCGCTGGCCGTCGGGCTTTATGGACTATTAAGGACCTTTCTGTCTTGATTCCGATCCTTGCCGAGTTCCTCGTAATAACGGCGCACAAGATCGGAGTAACGGATGGGGACGGGGTCGCGGTCGATGGGCACCAGAGCATCGGCCGATTCGCGGCGAGCCAGCTCGTCCGCGATACGATCGCGTACTTCGATCAGGGGTTTCATTACCTGGAGCTGCACGACGGCCCAATCAGGCTTCTTTCGCTCGCTTTTGAGGGTTTGGCGCAGAAGACGGGCGCGCTCACGAGCTGTGGCGACCTGGTGGCGCAGATCGGAAAAGTCGATCAGCTCCTCGACTTCGCGCAAGCGGTCCGACCATGGACCAAAGGCTCCGCCTGTGATAGGGCCACCTTGGAGCAAGCGATCGTCATTCCAGGACCGATCAAAGCTACGAAGCCAGTCGCGGGAGGTGTTGCCTCCTCCATCCTGCTCTCCGCTGGGCGGACCGCCGCGCTGCGCACTTGCAGCAGGCACGGCTCCGGGGCGACCTCCGCCTGCTGTACCGACTTGCTGGCTGTCCGAAGATTGGCCACCCCGGTCCGCCTGGCCTTCCTGCTGCGCGTCCTGGGCCTGCGAACCGCTGTCGGTCGGCCGGCCAGCCTGGTCGCGTCTTTTTTGTTCGCCGGCACGCTGTTCTCCGCCGGCTTCGGCGGACGAATCCTGGCGGGGCGTGAACTGGCTCGAAGACCGAGACAGCGTGCCGGTCTGTGGTCCCAGCTCCGGCGCAAGATTTGTCGAGGTATCGCCGGCTTGGGCCTGGGCCATTTCGCGGGCTAACTGTTGAGTGAGTTGCTCGAGTTCCTCGCGCGCCAGGCGCAAGGACTCGAAATCATCGCCGAGGATGCTTTCCGCCGCGCGCTGGATGCCCTTCTTGAGTTGCTCGATCGTGCCTTGCGCTCGCTGCGCAGTTTCGGCCGCGGGTCCGCGAAAGTTTTGCCGCAGCAACTCGGAAGTCAGCTCCAGAAGTTTTGGGCCATCCTGATTGGAAGCGTCCTTCAACACGTCGTAAAGGCCGCTGGACATGAGCCGGCGATTGATCAATTCGTCCTGCGCCTCCTGGACGTTTTTAAGATTTTCCTGGGCAAATTTGCGGACTGTGTCGTAAAGCTGGCGCGAGAGCAGTGGTTCCGGCTCTTCGGCCTGTTGAGAGACCTGCGTAGCCCGCTCCACCAGGTTGGTCATGCGCTGCTTTTGTTGCGCCAGTCGATTAACCAGGTCCTCCGTCGGGACCGCATCAGAAAGCGATTTGCGCTGGCCACCGTTTTCCGCGACCAACTGCTTGACCAGGTCCTCCTGTTGCCGGGCCAGCTCGCGGGCCTCGGTACGCATTTGGCGCAGATCATCGGAGAACTGGTTGGATGATTCCTGGCGCATTTGATCGCGCATTTGTTGAAGCTGGCGCTGGGCGCGTGTGCCAGCGGCCAAGGCTTGCGAAGCGGTTCCCTGGCTGGATGCCTGAGCGGCGCGCTGGAGCTCCTCGCGAGTCTGCTCGAGCTGTTTTCGCTCCTCGGCCATGCGCGACTGGTTCTCGGGCCGGTCCATGCGCTGGCGCAGTTCGTCCACATCGGCGAGCATTTGCTGCTCTTCCTCCTGCAGCCGTTTGAGCCGGCGGCGAATTTCCTCGCGTTCCTGCTCCGTGCGCGCTTCCTGCAATGCCGTTTGAAGTTCCTTGAGCCGATCATTGAAGTCCTGCTGCCGCCGGGCCAACTCCTGCAGTCGATTCATGACCTGCAACTGTTCCCGGAACTGATGGTTCTGTGGCTTTTGGGCCTGGCGCTGAGTCTCATAGCGGTCCTCCGACTTTGCCAAATCCATTTGCTCCAACTGCTGTTGCCAGCGATCGTTGTTGCCGCCACCCCGGTTTCCTTTGCGGTTGCGGACCACCTGATATTCGTGCTCCTGCAATTTGAGAAGGGCCTGATAAGCGGATTGTTCAGAGGTCAACGCCGCCGGCAAGGGCTCCGGTGAGTTGGTGGCTTGATTGAGGTGCTCCAGGGCTCGCTCCATTTCTCGAACGGTCGCCGTCCAGAGAGCCTGTGCGCGCGGGTCGCGAGCGTCGCTCGCGGCGGCTTCAGCTTGTTCGAGCGCCTGGGACTGGGAGTCGCGCAGAGTCGCGGCGTCATCCTGGTACGAAAGAGGCCTGGTCCCGGGCGGTGAAGGCTCCAGGGTGGCGCTGTTAGTACCGGGTGAAGAAGGTGTGCGCAACGAAGGAGTCGCAGGCTGTCCGAAGTAGCGGTCTGAAAGACCGTGAAGACCGAATATCCGCTGAGCTTGACGGGCGCCTTTCAAGGATTGCGGAGGAGCAGAGGAGCGGGGCTGCGCCGCCGGCTTATCGGGATTGTTTTTGCCCGGAATCGAAATCTTGCGCTCCGAGGATACCGAAATGCCTTGTTGTCTTTGCAAATTCCACGTGGCACTGAGGATCTTCTTCTGCAGCTCAACGAGCTTGCCGCTCTGGCTTTCCTGAGGTCCGGAGGACTGACCGTCCGGTTGCTGGCCCTCGCGGAAGACTTCTTCAAAGGGACGGACTTCAGCGAAATACAGGTCGGTTTCTGTACGCCGCAACTTCCCGTCTGGTCCAGTATCTTCGGCCCAGGCGAACCAGGTGAGCAGTTCATCCGGCTGAACGCCGATATCTTCCAGGCGCAAGACATATTGGAATGACCGCTTTTCCTGGGCCGGCACGGCACTGCCTAACTCGACCCACCGGACCTCCTGGCCGGGCGAAGCGTATGCCAGCCCAAAATCCCGCACGCCGAAATCGTCCCAGACCGTTCCTTCGAAAACAATTTCCTCGATGGCAGAGGGGCGAAGATCACCGCGCGGCGCGGCAAGGCGCAACTCCGGTCGTCGGTTGGTGAGCGCGTCGAACACAAACTGCGCCGGGACTTTGTTTGTTCGGCCCGCGGCATCCACGAGCTGCAGGTCATAGGTTTTGCTCACCAACAACCGAAATTGCTTCAAGGCCGCGGCCGCTCTATCGCTCTCGATTGTCAGCGGCAACACGCTCCGATCGTTGTCCTTCGCGACAAGGCGGGCCGCAACCACCGGTTTGTTGAGTTTCAGTTTCACGTCGATGCTTGAGCCCTCGACCGCGCTCAGACGCCTGGTATTTTCGATGCGCTTGGGGGATTGGCCCGTGTAATCGGGGTAGGTAATGTTGGCGTCGGCGTGTTCCAAGCGAGGATAGTCGAACACCGTCACATGAAAGTCGCGTGTGCGCCGGCCGGCATACCGAACGTGATACACAAGATTCGTCGCAACTTCGGGCACGCTGCCGCCGAAGATGGGATCGGCCAGGCTCTTGACCAGCGGGATGCGGCGCGTACCAGCGACTGGCGGTTGAGCAATGACAAGTTCCGCCCCCGGTGGCACGGCTCCCGTAAATCGCGCCATTACCACCAGACTGCTCCCGCGCTCCAGCGTCGTGTCCCCGGGATTGACTGCAATTGAAAAATCCGAAATTCGGGCAACAAGGGAGTTGCTATGCGTGCGTGGCAGGTTCCACAGGGTGAGCGCGAAAAGGCCCAGCGCCGTCCAGTGGGCCGTTTGGGCGAGCGCGAGCCGCGATGCTGGGATTGCCTCCGCCCAATCGTTTTGGCGGCTGTCCTGCAGGACCTCATCGATCAGGCGTTGCTGCAAGTAGTTTAGCTCGTCGCCTCGCGCATCTTGTTGCACGGCGGTCAGAAGTCGGCCTTCCAGTTGTGGATGCCGCGTCTCAATCTGGCGGGCGAGTTCGCGCCAATCCACCGGGCGCCGGAGCTGCCACACACCAATTGTGACAGCGGCGATTAGCCCAGAGGCAAGGATCAGTCCGGGGGCGAACGACAAGGCCCAGCCACTTAGCCGCTCCACGAGCAGAAGCAGGAAGGAGAGCAGAGCGGCTGCCGCCCAACACAGAGCTAATTTATTCCAGAGCAGGGACCAACGCTGGCGGACAAGCACGGCGCCAAGCTGCGTTTTGAGCAAATCGTCAGGGCGCATGGAATGTGATTCTACTATGATGAAGTTGCTCTGCGCCGGTAACGCTCTTGCGATGCATGCCCAAAGTATAGCACAGCTTCATGATGGCGAGGCTACAGATTGGAGGCGTGCTTGCCGCGCTGTGCGACCAGCGAGCCAGGTTTCTACCAGGAGTATTGTCAACGCGGCCATCAGCATGATTCTCCAGAGTTTTTGGCGGTTTTCCAACTCGGCATTTTGCAACCGGGTTTGGCGAGCGATCTGGTGGGCAACGGTGGGCGCCGGCTTTGCCAGCGGCACTCCGAGCCGCTCCAGTTCGTCCGCTGCGAACGGCGTGGTTCGGGCCTCGGCGGGATCCAGGTTGACCACGAAGCGTTTGGACGGCTGGGCCGAAACTACTGAATAGATGCCGGGAGTCATGGTTTGAGAAAAGTTAGTCTCATTCGCATCCAGCTTGATTTCCGCGCCGTCCGGCTTCCGAATTACCAGAGATCCGTGCTCCGTCCCCACGATCGACGCCATGGGCACGGGATCTCCCACATGATACTGAGAAGCCGTCGGTAAGACATTGCCGCTTTGTTCGAGGAATGAGTAAAGCAGGGGCACGAACTTGGTCGAAAGCGCGAGCTGGCTTTCCTGCGGCCGCCAGCCGCACGTGAGCACAAACAGGCGTCCTTTAGCAACAGGCGCTTCCAAAATGGCCAGGTCGCCGCCATCAAATTTGGCCAGCACCCGCGCCCCCGGGACAGCGGCTGGATCAAGCCGACGATATTTCCAGAAGCGGATCTTGGTGAAATCGCTGTATCGAGGGTCGGCGAAGGGCGCCAGGAGCGGATGTCTGAAGTCGACTTCGGCGAGCATGGCGTAGGTTGTCACTCGGCCTTCCTCGCCTCGCAGGCGCTCCAAACCGAGCAACCGCGCCAGGGTAGCCTCCGTATCGATGCCATCCAGGACCAAGAGCAGGGTCTTTCCGGCGGCGATTTGCGCGCGCAACTCGCGAGTCGATTCCTCGGGCAGCCCGCTCGTTACGATGAGGAGGGAAGCAGATTTCAGCTCATCAGCCGGGAGCAATTGTTTCGGTGCATGAGCCACCACCCGGACGGCCTGCCGTTTTGTTTCCTGGAAGGCTCGGCGAACATAGAATAGAGGCTCGCGGGTGTCGTTCCCAGCATCGGCGCCAAGGTACAAGATGCTTAGTGACGATTGCTCCGGTGGAAGGACGAATGCCGTGTTGTCGAACTCTTCGTCGTCGCCTTGCAGGATGATACGATCTACCGCGCCGACCGCCGCGGGCGAGGGGACAGGAACGATCCGGCTTTGACCGGGAGGGACATAGAGATCAATTGGCTTGCCCGCGAAACCGGCTCCATTGCCTTGAGCCCATCCGACTTTGAACTGCTCCCGCTTCGATTCGCCGGTGTTAACAACTCGCACACGCACTGTCCCATCTTTTTCTGGCTCAGTCTCGTCGGCGCTGGTGAGCCATTGCAGGCTGGCGTTGCTCGGGTGCCGAGCTTTGAGTGGTTCGAGAGACACCAGGATATCTTTGGGCCACTCGTAACCTTGGAGTGGCTCCGTGCGGCTTCCTTCCTGCAAATCGCTGACAATTATGATTTGCCGCCGGCCCGAGGGCGATTTGCCGGCAGTGTCGGCCAAAGCCTCGGCCGCGCTGATCAACGCGTTTGCCAGGTGAGTGGCAGCCCAACCAGGGGAGGTCTCGGCCAATTTGCGCGCCGCCAGGCCAGCACGGTCGCCTGCCCGACCAGCATTCCATTCATCGAAAGTAAGCAGCGGTTTTACCTGCTGGTCGAATGCGTAGAGCGCGACCTGATCGGCGGGAGAAGTATGACGCAGAATGGACTCGACGCGCGCGCATGCGTCCGCCCACAGGCCGGTGCGGCGCATGCTGGCGCTGGTGTCCAACAGAACGAGCACGCGCCGGGCCTCAGCCGACGGCGGTTCTTTGTCCACGGCGTGTTTGAGGAATGGGCGCGCAAAGCCGAGCGCGAGGAAACCGATCACCGCGCAACGCAGCACCAGGAGCAAAATATGTTCGAGCCGGCTGCGGCGGGTCAGGCGCGGCGGCGAGGGCAGCAGAAACATGAGTGAGCTGAAGGGTGTCTTTTCTCGGGTGGTTCGGCGAATGAGATGAAACACCACCGGCAGGGCCGCGGCCAGTGCG
Source organism: uncultured Verrucomicrobiota bacterium (assembly GCA_964446585.1). Taxonomy (GTDB): domain Bacteria; phylum Verrucomicrobiota; class Verrucomicrobiia; order Limisphaerales; family UBA8199; genus CAYUPI01. The sequence goes on along the minus strand of CAYUPI010000045.1, from coordinate 12,192 downwards.
CCCAACAAAAACAACGGCGCAAGAAAGCTCATCAGGGCGCCTGCACTCTATCGGAGCGGTGTCTCAGCGTCAACGACGACCGGCTATCCGCGGCGACCTAAGGCTCGACGAGTCTGAAGAACTGGGCGGTGGTATCGATCGGCAAGGCTACCTGCAGGCGTCCGCCATTGCCGGTGAAGCTGCCGATCACGCTCGGCGCGCCGTCGATGGCGGTCCGCGTTTCGATCCCATACTCCGCTCCGTTGACGGAATCAAACGAAAGGATTGCGTAGGCGCCGATCACCTGAACTGACAGGGTAACAAACGGGACCGTATGAACGTCGATAGATTCGAGGAATTTCACGACCTTGGCCTGATCGGCCGGGTTGCTCAAGCCGTCGGGGCGGCGGCCGTTGTCAGTGCGGTGGTTCACGTTGGAGACGACCGCCGAGAGCGATTCGGCGGCGCCATTGTGAAAGTAAGGAGGCAGCGCGTGGAGGCTCAGCACCGAAGGAACGTTAAAGCCGGTGCCTTTGCCGTCGTTGTTGTAGTCGATGCCCAGGGCGTCCTGGCCGGCTATCAAGGTGTTCGTGACAACCGTTGGAGCTGCGAACTCGTCGGCGCCGATGTTGTTGCCGAACAAATTAGTGCCACCAGGCACGCCCAGTTGGAATGAGCCGACGTCGCGCAGGAAGCGGTTCAGGTACTGCGCGCCGACCGGGTTGCCGAAGATCTGTGCGGGGGTGCGTTCGGTGAAAATCTCGGTGCCAGCCGGAGGAGAAGTGAAGTCCTTGAGGCTGATGGTCCAGCCGATGCCGCCGTGGCAGTTGACGCAGCCGGCGTTGAGGAATAACCGGCGGCCTTGATTGATGTCAGCTTCCGAGGGGGCGCCTGGCAGCCATGGCAGCGCCAGAGGAGCGTTTGGCGTACGCACGGCGTTGCGCACCCACTCGCGGAGGGCTGTCAGGGCCGGGACTTTGTTAGTGCTGCCCGGCAGGGTCACAGTAACCTGGGCACGATTGGCATTCGGCAACGCAAACGCGTTGACTGCGCTCGGGGCGACATTGAGGTCGCCACTGTCGCCGATAAGCAAGCCGTGATTGGGATCCAGAGAATTGCCGTTGATGGGAGCGGCGAGATTGCCGGGGCCGGAGACATTGCGGATGTTGGCTTCGAAGTCTTCGATCTCGTCGAAGATGGCCGAGTAATTCAGTATGCGTTGCTGGGTGCGATTGTGGGGGCTGAAGCTGGCGTTGAGGGGCACGCTCTTGCGCGGTCCGGCGTTGAATTGCCAGACCACGCCGTCAGTCAGTCCCTTGAAGTGGCAACTGCTGCAGCTTTGCCAGCCTTCGCTGGAAAGCCGATCTCGCAAGGAGTTGGTGCCCGTGATGGAATCGAAGTTGCCACGGGAAGAAAAGAACATCTCGGCCCCGACGAGGTTGGTTTCGCCGGCCGAGCCCGGAGCCGGCAAATCCGAAGTCGGGATCACGGCGATCACGGAGTCGGTCGTCAGATCGACCACGGAAACATTTCGGGAAACGAAGTTGGCCACGTAAGCTTTGGAGCCGGTGCTGTCGATGGCGATTCCTTGCGGATTCTTACCAGCGTTGGCCCCCATAGTAGCCGGGTTGGTCGGATCATTCAGATCGATGAAACGGGTTGTCGTGTCGTTCACTGTAAAGCTGAGCTTGCCGGCGGCATCGACGTTAAGTTTCACGACAAGATCGCTTGCAGCGGAAACGGCATAAGCAGTCCCATTGCCGAGTTCGCTCGTAAACGCGATCGCCCAGGGATTGGCGAAAAAGTGCCTGACCTTGCCGGCTTCAGGAGTGCGCGCGCCGAGATGCAGGTTGAGCGCTCCTCCATCCTGCGGAGTCGTGGTGTTGGCGCCGGCAATCACGTTGACAAACGCGTGCGTATCGAGACTGAAGCGGAGGGGTCCGGTCGGAGAAGCGGCGATATTGGGCAGATAAGCCGATTCGCCACGAAGCACGATGCTCTGGAGCTGGTTCGGGAAAGCCAGGGTGTCGGGGGCGGGCGGATTGGTCAGGTTTGGGAATTTGAAACCGGTAATTTGCGAGGCAAGCGGGATGACACGGGCGACCTTGTAATCGTTGATGTTGACTGAGCTGGTATCGATATCGAGCACGGCTACCAGGCCCTGTTTACCCTGATCGTCGCCCTGGCGGCCGCCTGACCTGGTGAAGGAGAGAAAGCGGGTGACGTAGAGTTTGGTGCTGTCGGCGGTGACCGCCAGCCCGCGTGGCTGGAAGTGGCGGCTGCGGTCCGGATCATTGGCAATGCTGTTGCGTAAATCAATGTGGCCGATAATGCTTTTGTAGGCGGTCGAGATGACGGTGATCGTGTCCTGAGCGCTGTTGGCGACGAAGATCCGATTGCCATCGGGCGAACAGACGATGTTCCACGGTTCAGCTCCGGTCTCGAGCTCGCCATTCAATCCGACGCTGGTATCGACGGCGGCCGAGAAGGTGCCCCAGGCCGGGTCATTGACCTTGATCACGGTGAGTGAGTTCCCCGCGGCATTGGCGACATAGACGTTTTGGTTGTCCGGGGTAAGAGCGAGGCTTTGAGGTTCAGCCCCGACGGAGATCTTGGCCAAGCGTGTGTTGTTGTCCGGGCGGATGACACTGACGGAATTGTCACCCGGGTTGACGGTCCAGATGAGGTGATCGTTGAAATTGATGGCGATGGGGCTGGAGTAGGAGGGACGATGAGCAACTGTAAAGACCGGGGCCGTGGTCGTGTCAATGCTCTCCAGGAAACTGACCACTTTGGCCTGATCAGAGGCGTTGGCCAGCGTGTCAGGCAGGCGGCCATTGTCGGTGCGGTGCTTCACATCGGCAACGACGGCGGCGAGCGACTCGGCGGCGCCGTTATGATAATAGGGAGGCAAGGCAAAGGCACCGAGCAACGAAGGAACGTTGAAGCCTATGCCCTTTCCATCGCTGTTGTAATCCCGGCCCAAGGCGTCCTGGCCGGCTATCAAGGTATTGGTGACGACCGTTGCTGCAGCTTTTTCGTCCGCGCCGATGTTGTTGCCAAGAGAGTTGCCCTGGCCGGGGACACCGAGGTTGAAGGACCCAATGTCGCGCAGGAAGCGGGCGAGGAACTGGGCGCCGACGGGATTATTCGAAAAGGTGCCAGTGCGTTCAGTGAAGATTTCCGAGGAGCCCGGAGGCGAGGTGAAATCCTTCAGGCTGGCGGTCCAATTCTCGCCGCCGTGGCAGCTCGAGCAACTTGCCTGGGTGAAGAGGCTCCGCCCTGTGGCGATATCAGATGAGGAGGCTGCGTTTGGCAAACCGGCTTTGGGTGCATTCGGTGTGCGCACGGCGTTACGCACCCACTCGCGCAAGGCAGTGAGGGCTGGGACCTTATTGGCGCTGCCGGGTAAGGTGACCGTGACTTGCGCGCGATTGGCATTCGCCAGGGTGAAAGCATTGAGAGCGCTCGGGGCGACGTTGAGGTCGCCACTGTCGCCAATGAGGAGTCCGTGGTTGGGGTCGAGCGAGTTTCCGTTGATTGGAGTTGTGAGGTTACCTGGACCGGAGACGTTGCGAATGTTGGCCTCGAAGTCTTCGATCTCGTCGAAAATAGCAGAGTAATTGAGCACCCGTTGTTGGCTGCGGTTAAGAGGATTGAAGCTGGCGTGAAGCGGAACGCTTTTGCGCGGGCCGGCATTGAACTGCCAGATGACTCCATCGGTGAGCCCTTTGAAATGGCAACTGGAGCAGCTCTGCCAGCCTTCGCTGGACAACCGATCGCGGAGCGAGTTGGTGCCGGTAATCGAGTCAAAATTGCCGCGCGAGGAGAAAAACATTTCGGCACCGACAAGATTCGTTTCACCCGCCGAACCGGGAGTCGGCAAATCAGAACTTTGCGCCACGGCAATAACGGCGTCGTTGGTCAGGTCCACGACTGAAACGTTGCGCGAGACGAAGTTGGCTACGTATGCGCGGGTACCTGCACTGTTGATGGCAATTCCCTGGGGATTTTTGCCGGCGCTAGCGCCCAAGGTGGCGGAATTGGTCGGATCATTGAGGTCGATGAAACGCGTTGTGGTGTCGTTCACAGTAAAGGAGAGCTTGCCGGCAGAATCGACATTGAGTTTTACCAGCAGATCGCTGGCCGCGGAAACGACGTAGGCAGTGCCCGTCCCGCTCTGAGTGGTAAAAGCAATGTCCCAAGGATTGGCGAAGAAGTGCCTTATTTTCCCGGCTTCGGCAGTGCGCGCGCCCAGGTGGAGGTTCAGGAACTTATTCGTGCCTGCATCGACAGGCGAGGTCCCGGTGACGGCATCTATGACACTGACAAAGGCATGCGTGTCGAGGCTGAAGCGCAGGGGGCCAGTCGGAGACGCGGCGATGTTTGGCAGAAAGGCTTGGTCACCGCGGATCACGATGCTCTGAAGTTGATTGGGAAAAGCTAACGTGTCGGGGGCGGGTGGATTGGTCAGGTTTGGGAATTTGAAACTCGTAATCTGAGGCGCCAAAGCGACGGTCCGCGCGACTACGTAGCCACCGATCACCGAAGAAGACGTATTAATGTCGAGCACAGCAACCAGGCCTTCTTTTCCAATGTCGTCACCTTGTCTTCCGCCAACTTTGGTGAACGACAGAAAGCGTGTCACGTAAAGCCTGGTGCTGTCGGCCGTCACAGAGAGGCCCCTGGGTTGGAAATGGCGGCTGCGGTCGGGATCGTTGGCAATGCTGTTCCGGAGATCCACGTGGCCGATGATGGAGCGCGATGTCGTATCGATGACCGTGATGGTGTCCTGCCCGCTATTGGCGACAAAAACGCGCTTGCCGTCCGGCGAGCAGACGATGTTCCAAGGTTCAGCGCCCGTGGTAAGGTTGGTAATCACGCCAGCGCTGAACGTGCCCCACGCCGGATTGGTGATTTGAAGGATGCTGACGGTGCCGGCGGCGGCGTTGGCGACGTAGGCGTACTGGCCATCGGGAGTGAGCGTGACACTCTGAGGTTCATCTCCCACAGTGATTTTGGTGATGCGCGTGTTGTTGTCGGGCCGGAAGACGCTGACGGAATCGTCAGCGGGGTTGACTGCCCAGATGAGCTTATCATCGAGAGAAATGGCAATCGGGCTGGAGTACGTGGGTCGGCCATATTGCGCTCGGGCAGGTTCCGGAAGCATTGAGAGCAGAACCAAAACGGCCGCCAAAAAGGCGCGCGTGTAACGGGGAGCAAGGACGGATTCGAGGGAGGTGAAGAGTTTCATAAGCCCGCTGTATTGATGGTTGCATGGTTAGAGTGCCCTCTGTCCTGTGCCAACCATGAAAAAGGCCCGCCAGATGACACTTCTTAGTGGACGGCGGAGTCTCCCAACTTCTGCCGCAACTTGTCAAGATAAAAGCGAACGCAGCGGGGCCATTTGGGCATGGCCAGCAGTGTTCCAGCGTGATAGGAATTTGGCGGATCTATGGAATACGAGGCCGTCATAGGATTGGAGACACACGTCCAGCTCAGAACGAAATCGAAAATGTGGTGCGGTTGCGCCAACGAGTTTGGTGCGCCGCCGAACACGAATGTCTGTCCCGTTTGTCTGGGCCTGCCGGGCGTGCTGCCCGTGGCGAATGAAGAGGCGCTCAGATTGACGGCCCTCACCGGGTTTCTGCTCCGGTGCGAGGTGTCACGTTATGCCAAGTTCGACCGGAAGAATTACTTCTATCCGGACATGCCGAAGAATTATCAGATTACTCAATACGACAAGCCATCCACGATGAACGGCCACCTGGATTTCGAATTCGACAGCGGCATTTCGCGCGTCCGCATCACGCGGGCGCACCTGGAGGAGGACGTGGGGAAAAACTTTCACTTCGAGCGACAGAGCGGTGTGGACTTCAACCGCGCCGGTGTTCCGCTGCTGGAGATCGTTTCTGAGCCGGACATCACCAGTCCGGCGATGGCGTATGAATATCTCAACGCTCTCAAGGATGTGCTCGTATATGGTGCGGTGAGCGATTGTGATATGGAAAAAGGGATGGTCCGCTGCGATGTGAATGTCAGCGTGCGGCCGAAGGGTGCGCAGGAGCTCGGCGCGAAGATCGAGATCAAGAACATGAACAGCTTCAGCGGCGTGCGCAAAGCGCTGGAGTACGAAATTCCGCGGCAAATTAACGTGCTGAAAAGAGGCGGCAAGCTGGTTCAATCGACGCGGAGATGGGACGATGCCACAGGCGCAACCGACGAGATGCGCACTAAGGAGCATGCGCACGATTACCGGTATTTTCCGGAGCCCGACCTGATGCCGTTCCAGCCGGCGGACCTCTGGCTGGGGGAGGTTTCGAAGCGCGTGGTGGAACTGCCCTTGGCACGAAAGCAAAGGTTTATGCGCTATTACCAGTTGCCGGCGCCTGACGCGCAGACCTTTGTGTGGGATGTGCCGCTGGGAGAATATTTTGAGGGCATCGCGACACGCGCGAAAAGCCCCAAGGCCGCCGCGAACTGGATCATCAACAACCTGCGGGCGAAAATGGCCGAGTCACAGACTTCGCTGAGTGAACTGAGGTTCAAACCGGAAGGCATACTCGAGTTGATCGAGCTCGTGGAGGGCGGCAAAATCAGCTCGAAAACGGCTCAAGAGGTGTTCAACGAGATGTTCGCGAGCGGCGAATCGCCTGGAAAAATCGCCGAGAAGAAAAACCTGACGCAAATCAGCGATCCCGATGCGATCGAGAAATTTTGCGACGAGGTTATTGCCACCAATCCCGGACCGGCGGCAGATTTCCGAGCTGGCAAAGGCGCAGCGCTGAATTTCCTCAAAGGCCAGGTGATGAAGCTCAGTAAGGGGAAAGCGAATCCGGCGCTGGCTGGAGAGATTCTGGAAAAGAAGCTCCGCGCCTAGCCGTTGAGAGGCGTTATGCACTCTGAAACGCGCGTCACCATCCCGCCAAAAATACTGCGAGAGTTTGTGCAGATCGTCGGTCAGGGAAATGTCATCTCGGCTGAGGACGAATTGCTCGTCTATGAATGCGACGCCTACACACTCGAAAAGAGCCTACCCAATGTTGTCATCCTGCCACGCACGACGGAAGAAGTTTCCAAGGTCGTGGCGTTGGCGGCTCGGGAAGGGTTGCCCATCATTCCGCGAGGCGCCGGAACGAGTTTGAGCGGGGCGATCCTCGCCGTGACCGGCGGCGTGATGATCGCTCTGGGGCGGATGAACAGGATTCTGGAGATCGATTACCGGAACCGCCGGGCGCTCGTTGAGGCCGGTTGCGTGAACGCCTGGTTGACCAACGCGGTGAAAGGGCGAGGTCTGATGTTCGCGCCGGACCCTTCCAGCCAGCCGGCCTGCACCATCGGCGGTAATGTGGCCATGAACTCCGGGGGACCGCACACGCTCAAGTACGGCGTCACGACCAACCACGTGCTCGGTTTTGAGATGGTGCTGCCTGAAGGCGAGGTGATCTGGCTCGGCACCGAAGCTGGAGGTGGCGAGGAGCCAGGCGGCTACGATTTACGTGGTGGCGTTATTGGTGGTGAGGGCATGTTCGGCGTCATTACCCGCGTGCTGGTGAAGCTCATCAAAGCGCCCCAAGCGTACAAAACCATGCTGGGCGTGTTCGAATCGGTCGAGGAGGCCAGCCAAACGGTGAGCGACATCATCGCGGCCGGCATCGTTCCCGGCGCGATGGAGATGATGGATCAGCTCATCACGCAGGCCGTCGAAGCGGCATATCAATTCGGTTTTCCGCTCGATGCCGGGGCGGTGCTGATTGTGGAACTCGATGGTCTGGCTGCCGGTCTAGAGAGACAAGCAAAGCGCGTCATGGATATCTGCCAGCACAATCACACGCGCGAAGTCCGGATGGCAACGAGCGAGCAGGAACGCATGGACTTATGGAAGTGTCGCAAACGCGCCTTTGGCGCCATCGGCCGGCTCAGTCCGAACTTTCTGACGCAGGACGGCGTCGTGCCCCGCTCGAAGCTGCCGGAAATCATGAGTTTTATCCGCGCCACGAGCGAAAAATTCGGGCTGCGGATTCCAAACGTTTTCCATGCCGGCGACGGCAACATTCATCCGCTGGTCTTGTACGACGAGCGCCAGCCCGACCAGGTGCAGCGCGCTGTGGCCGCCGGGACCGACATTTTGCAGCGGTGCGTCGAGCTGGGCGGCAGCGTCACGGGCGAGCACGGCATCGGCGTCGAGAAAATTGATTTTATGGAAAAACAATTCACCAGGGACGATCTCGACGCGATGCGCGCCTGGCGTCGCGTTTTCGATCCGCACAATCGCTGTAATCCGCACAAAATATTTCCCGGTTCCAAACGCTGCAGTGATTTCGCCCCACGGAAACAGATTGCCGCCTGAAAGCCCCGAGGAGCTGCAAGAATGAATCTGCATCCAGCCAGCGTGGCAGAAATGACGAAACTCCTCGAAGGGGCCCATGGGCGGCGTGAGAGAATTTTGGATTTCGATCTGAGCGCTTTGCGTCGGCTGCTGGAGCACAAAGTGGAGGATATGACCGCGACCGTCGATGCAGGGATGACGTTGGCCGATTTCCAACAGGAACTGGCGAAGCGTGGACAATGGCTGCCAGTGGACCCGCCCAACGCAGCGCGGCTCACCATTGGCTCTCTGCTGGCTAGCAACGCCAGTGGGCCCCGGAGATTCGGCCTGGGCACCGTGCGCGATTATTTGATCGGAATCACGGCCGTGCTCGCCGATGGGCGCGTGGTTCATGCCGGCGGCAAGGTGGTTAAAAACGTCGCCGGCTATGATCTGATGAAGTTATTTATCGGCAGCCATGGAAGTTTGGGCGTGATCGTAGAGGCAACCTTCAAAGTTTTGCCACGTCCTGAAACCGAAATGTTCGTCGAGTCCAGGTGCGAATCACTCGAGGAAGCGGATCGACGACTCGACGTCATTTCGGATTCCGAACTCGCGCCCACGGTTCTCGACCTGCACAACGTGTTACCTCGTGCGGGTCAATTGACACTGGTGCTCGGCTTTGCCGGCATGGGCGAAGACGTCGAATGGCAAGTGGCGCGTGCTGCCGAGTTGGGTTTCAACCAGCCGTCCTCGCTCGAATACGAGAAGGAATTCTTTAAGGACGGAATGTCCTTTCAGAAGTTGTCGGTCTTGCCCTCAAAATTAACGCGGGAACTTGGCCGCTTGAACAACGCCCGATTTGTCGCCCGCGCCGGGAACGGTGTCATTTACTATGCCGGCCCAGTGGCTCCCCGCCGTACTGAGCGCCTGTCCAGGCTCGAGCAACGCCTCAAGGACGAATTTGACCCGAACCACATTTTGCCTGATCTGCCCGCGTGAACTCCCCTTCCACTATTTCATTGCCGCGGTTCCTCGACGAAAACAAGGCACTAACGTGCATCCATTGCGGGTTGTGCCTCGGCAGTTGTCCAACCTATCTCGAAACCGGCGACGAGAACGACTCACCAAGAGGCCGAATTTACTTAATGCGCGCTGTGCAGGAAGGACGGCTGACGCTCGGCGATACCGCCGTCCGCCACATCGACCTCTGTCTGGGTTGTCGTGCCTGCGAGGCGGTCTGCCCGAGCGGCGTGCTCTACGGCGAACTGTTGGAGCATACTCGCGACCATTTCGAAAAACATCACCGGCGCTCGCTCTTCCAGACATTTCTGCGGCGATTCGCGATTGAGAAAATCTTTCCATACCCCGGAAGATTGAAATTAGCGCTGCTGCCGGCCAAAATCATCCGTCGCTGCGGTGCAGAAAAGTGGCTGCCTACGTTTGCGCGCGAGGCACTGTCGCTGGTCCCCGAGAAGCTCGTGCCCGTGAGTCTCCCCGAAATATCACCCGCTGTCGGGAGCCGTCGGGGCCGCGTAGGCTTTATCAACGGCTGCGTGATGAGCGTTATGTTCGGCGAAACCAATGCTGCCAGCATTCGTCTGCTGAACCGGGCTGGATACGAAGTCGTCACGCCCCGCGCTCAAGGTTGCTGCGGCGCGTTATTCGCTCACACCGGCAACCTGTCCGCCGCCCGGGCGTGTGCCCGGCGGAATATTGAAGCTTTTGAAGGGGAGATCTTCGATGCGATCATCACCAATGCCGCGGGCTGCGGCTCGACTCTCAAGGAATACGGCAACCTGCTGCGCGAAGATCCAAAATGGTCAGAGCGTGGCGCCAAGTTTGGCGCGAAGGTAAAAGACCTGACCGAGTGGCTGGTCAACGCCCGTGCGGGCTTCGACACTCGACCCTCGACCCTCGGCCCTCGTGTGACCTATCACGACGCCTGCCACCTCGCGCACGCGCAGCGCATCACGAAGCAGCCACGCGCCCTGGTCAAAGCCGTCGCTGGAAAGAACTTCGTCGAACTGCCGGAGTCCGATGTCTGCTGCGGCAGCGCCGGCACGTACAATCTGACCGAGCCGGAAATGGCCGAGCGGCTGCAAACGCGGAAGGTCGATAACATCCTGCAGAGCGGCGCGGACTTGGTCGTGACCTCGAACCCAGGCTGCATCCTCCAAATCCAGGCGGGCTTGCGCAAAGCTGGCTCCCGAATCGAGGTCATCCACATTGCGGATTTTCTGGAGCGGGCCCTGGAATAAGAGGCGCAGGTTCCGCATTGGATCTATCGAGTTTCCTGTTTTCCCGGCAGGCTGATTTTTTTATCCTCAACTCAATGATGTCCTCGCACGTTTCCTCCGTTCATTTTGTCGGGATTTGCGGCACGGCCATGGCATCGGCCGCCGCGGCGATGCAGCAGAGAGGCTTCCAGGTCACCGGGTCGGACCAAAATGTCTATCCGCCGATGTCCTCGTTCCTGGCGGAGCGCAAGATTCCGGTGATGGGGGGCTACACGGAGCGAAACCTGTCGCACAAACCGGACCTGGTGGTCATTGGCAACGCCATTTCACGCGGCAACCCGGAAGCCGAGTTCGCGCTGGACCACAAGCTGCGTTATTGCTCGCTGCCGGAACTGCTCAAGGAATTTTTCATTCGCGGCAAGCGGTCGCTGGTCGTAACGGGCACGCACGGCAAGACCACGGCCACGGCGCTGCTCGCGTGGGTGTTCGAGCACAACGGGCTGAATCCCAGTTACCTCATCGGCGGCATCCCGAACAATTTCGGGCAAGGCGCGCGCTTCACCGAAAGTGATTGGTTCATCATTGAAGGCGATGAGTACGATACCGCCTTTTTCGACAAGCGCAGCAAGTTCATGCATTACCTGCCGGAGGTGGCAGTCATAAACAACCTCGAATTCGACCACGCCGACGTCTTCGAAAGCCTCGAAGCCATCAAGACTTCCTTTCGGCATTTCATTCGGATGGTCCCCCGCAACGGGCTGCTGCTGGCCAATGGAGATGACCGGAACCTCGCCTCGCTGCTCAACGTAACGCATTGCCCCGTGAAGCGATTCGGCCTCGAGGAGGGCAATGCCGTTCAGGCTTTTAATATTCGTTACGGGCCGACGGCGACCGAGTTCGAGATCCCCAGCTTCAAGTACCACACGAATTTCCTGGGCGAGCTGAATGTGCGGAACGCGCTGGCCGTGGTCGCCTGCGCCAAGCATTGCGGCCTGAAAAACCACCAGATTCAAGCCGCGTTCGACACCTTCAAAGGCATCAAGCGCCGCATGGAAGTGCGCGGTATCGCCGGCGGCGTGACGGTGGTCGATGATTTCGGCCACCATCCAACCGCCATCCGCGAGACCTTGCGCGCGCTGCGCATCAAATATCCGCACCAGAAGCTCTGGGCCATCTTCGAGCCCCGGAGCAATACGACTCGTCGCAAGATTTTTCAGAACGAGTTGGTCCGCGCCTTTGACGATGCGGACGCGGTCGTCGTCTCCGAAATCGCCCGGCTCGAATTACTCGCGCCCGAGGAGCGGCTGGATCCGACGAAGCTGATTCAGGATCTGAAAGGCTCAGGCAAAACGGCGGCCTATTTGCCCGAGGTCGAGGCCATCGTGGCGCACGTGGCAAAAAACGTGCAGGGAGGCGACGTGGTCTGCGTCTTCAGCAACGGTGGATTCGGCGGAATCCATAGTAAGCTCTTGGAGAGAATCGGTAGAGCATGAGCCAGGACCGGCGGAGAAGGGTGAAGCCGCAGACCCGTCACCGAGCGGTGATTTGAACTTATGATATATTTCTTAGGCCGTGGCCGAAATTCAACAAAATTCTATCATGCCTCGCAGGGGTGGCGTAAGAGTTCTTGTGTAAAAGCGTAGAGAGCGGGTGTATCGGGGTTGA
>CAYUPI010000044.1:0-46073 GCA_964446585.1 uncultured Verrucomicrobiota bacterium | reverse complement strand
ACGCTCTCGGTTGGTTTGTCTCTTGTGGCTACAGTTTTTGTTGAAGCGCTCTAAAGATCGGTTAACCAGAGCCCGCCGTTCATGGAACATGAGCCGCATCCGCGGCCCGAGCATTCTATCCGGCCGGTTGGGAACGCCGGATTTTGGAAGGCGAAGCTTGCGCGCAACCGCGCTAGGCACCGACTCGTGAACCGCACGTTAAGGACGACCGGCTGGTGCATACTCCGGATCTGGCAGCATGAGTTGATTCGCAGAAACGAGACCCGGCTGGCTCGCCGGATCCACGGCATTATCTGCCGCACGCCACCGCGTGGGATTCAAGGAGCAAATTGTCCGGCTTGAATTTTCGAGGCAGTCGAATGGCCCTTCCTTCATAACTTAACAGCCAATGTAGCCCGTCGTCTATCGGGCGGGATTCAAAGTCCGCGCGGAAGCGAACTTTCAGGTCCCGGTCGAAGAACATCAGACGACGATCGAAGGCGCGGTCGTGAAGCGCATTCAGGCAAAGGCCGTTTCGGGGGTTCATCCGCTGCTTTGAGTCGCGCGCCCACGGAACGATGTGGCCGGCGACGAGCAGTTCCGGGACAGCGAGACCCGTGACACAACATCGGTAGTCGTAGGCAGAGAGCACGGTGGCGCGGAAAAAATGCTGGTTCACTCGCACGCGCACTATGCGCTCGCGTTCCAGCCCTTCTTTAGGCAGTTCGCGTTCATCAATTTCGGCGATCTCCTCAAGCTTCCGACCACTTAGGCGAGCTAGCAGTCGCTCGCCTTCAAATGCCAGCGCTTCCGGATCGTCCTCGAAGTCGCGCCACACTTCAATTTCGCCTTTGGCGCCGTGGGCCATGCCTTTGATGCCACGCGCCTTCAATTCAGGATCAAGCCGTGAGAAATTATTGAGCTACAGCGCAACGGAATTCGCGGACCGGCCGAGCAGCTTCGCGAGCTCGATGATTTCATGCGCACGGCTGTGCTGGCGGCCAAACGGGATTTTGCAGTACAGATTGAAGGCGAGAATGTGTTCGTCGCGCGCCCAATCTTTGTGTTTGGCTGGCATCGATTCAGTGTTTCAGCCAGTTGATTTTGAGTTCCTTTTCCAGCGGCTTGAATTCCGGGTCGCCGGTGACAAGTTCGGCCTTCTTCTCCTTCGCCAGCGCAGCGGTGAAGGCATCGGCGTACGAGATTTTGTGCGTGGCTTTATAAATTGCCGCCTGGCGGGCAATTTTAAGGTCTTCGCTCACGCCGATGATCTCGATGGGCAATGCCGCAATCTCCGCCACGCGCGCTTCCGCCGCCTGCTGCGAAACTTCGCGCATCGTGTTGTAATAAACCTCGCCCCAGTTCACGACACTCAGGTAAAGGCTTTGGTTGTCCTGGGAGGCGCGAGCCAGCAGTTCTTCAACAGCCTCTGCCGCGGGTTCGTCTTCGAAAAAGGCGATTAGCGCCCAACTGTCCAGGACCTTGGCTGCCATATTCTTTGGGCTTCCTTCCTGATCAGAACTCCCGTTCCCGTTTTCGGTCCTCCATCATCGCCTTGAGCACGCCCTTGCCTTTTAGGGAGCCGCGCAGGCTCTTGATATAGGACCGGGTGATGGGTTTCAATAATATGCCATCCGGTGTTGACGTCACCGTCGCCCTGGTCCCCTCTTCGATTTCAAACTCTTTGCGGAAACGCCGCGGAATAACGACCTGCCCCTTTGCCGTGAAGTGCACTGTGTCACAGTTCGTAATATTCATGCAAGAAGTGTAACTTTTTATTCAAGTGTGTCAATCGACAAGAGTAGGAAAATATCTTGCTGGCACACGGTGGAGGAGAAGAAAGTAGAAAGCAGAAAGGAAGGGAAAGTTTGAATGCGAAAAGCTGAAATGCTGACCCGCCGTCGCCAAGGCTATGGCCGGCAAGAAGCTGAAATCAGCGCGAGTTCGGCAGATTCGCCGGAGGTCGTCCCTCCGATTATGGGTCGTTGCATTTGTTTTAGATTATCGAGTCTCCTCACGCCGTCTGCTAAAGTTTGCAGATTGCAATGCCTGGCTGCTACTTTCAAGGACGCGCCTTTACAACCATCAAGGTCTGTCGTAGATGTCTTACATGACCCGTCGAATGCGAGGGCCGCTGCTTCTTTCTGCGTTCACGCTGATTGAGCTATTGGTAGTTATCGCGATCATCGCCATTTTGGCAGCCTTGCTGCTGCCATCCCTGGCGGCGGCCAAGAGCGCCGGGTTATCCGCCGCCTGCAAGAGCAATCTGCGGCAAGTCGGGCTGGCGCTGAACCTTTATACCGGCGAATTTCGGAAATATCCGTTATGCGCCGATGCAGACAGCGCCAGGCCGGGGTCTCCCCTTTCCTTTTGGGACGGCAAACTGCTGCCATTTGTGGCTGACAACCGGAAGCTCTTTATTTGTCCGGCGGAGAAGCTGCCTTCGCCCTGGACGAACACGGTTGGGCTTCCGCAGCGCAATCCCTGTTACGGGTACAACATGGCGGGAACGGGCCGCTACCCTGCTTCCGCTGCCAGCCTGGGGCTTGATGGGGGCTTTAACCGGGGCATGAGCACCACCAGCATCGGCAGGTATTTGACCGAAAACCAGGTCAGAGCTCCGAGCGATATGATTGCGGCGGGTGACTGCAACCCGAAGAAAGGCGGCGGGGACAACGACCTGGATGATTTGTTCCCGATCAATCTGCTGGCAGAATTGGCTCCCCGCCACAATCACGGGGAGAACATGGTTTTTTGTGATGTGCACGTCGAGTATGCGAAACAGATCGTCTGGTTGAGGAAGAGCGAGGTCGCTCGTCAGCGTTGGAACAACGACCACCAGCCGCACTCCGAAACATGGATGAATAATCCGTGAAGGTGGCTGGGAACCAAACTCGCGAACACTCGACGCGCTCAGTCGCCTTTAGACTGAAACTTTCCCGCCCCTGGTCTTCCGCCCCGGCCGTCCGAACCTTCTACTCCTTGGCCCGCCAGCTCGTCCCCCTCTGTTTTCCCGCCTTGCCTTTGTTCCCTCTCCCTGGTCCTTTCTGCTCTCCTCTTCGTTTCCTTCGTTCGCTTCTGTAAGGCCTCTTTCCCGCCTTCTCCTTCCTCACATCCCGTTCATCCTGTCAATTCTCAGTGTTCCTGCGGGTCAGAGAAGCGGCGCGTGGTCGTTTCCGGACCCTTTCCAATCCTGTAAAGGCTGCTATCCGTCCGCAGGAAAACCGTTCCATCGAGGATCGCCGGCGTGGCTACCAATGGCCCTTCGATTCGGTTCTCCGCCAGCTTCTCGAACTGCTTGCCCGCCTTGACCACCGTGGTCTTCCCATCCTGAGCGAAGAAATAGACGCGGCCCTCGGCATAGAGTGGCGACGCAAGGTGCAAACCGCCCAACCGCTCCTGCCAATGAATCTCCCCGGTCCGCGCATCGCCGCACGACGCCATTCCCTCGTCGGAAACCCAATAGATTTCGTCCCCCGCCAGCACAGGCGACGACATCACCGGAACCTGTCGCAGCGTCTTCCAGGCGAAATGGGTCGCCGTGACGTCCCCCTGACCGTCCACGCGCACGGCGACCAATTGGGCCTTCATGTGGCAGGTGCTGAACATAGCCAGCCCATGGCCGAACACCGGGCTGGAGCCGCTGGAAAAACCTTCGCCATGCCGCGCGCGCCATAGTTCCTTGCCGCTTACAGGATCGTACGAGGCCACCCAGTGCGCAGTCGGGGCCACCAATTGAGTCCGGCCCCCGCTGTTGACCAGCAGCGGCGTGATAAACGATTTCTTAACAATGGGGCTGTCGGAAACAATCGGCGGGCGCTTCGTTTTCCAGACGGTTTGGCCCGTTTGCTTGTCGAGAGCGGCCACGTATTGCGCGTCGTTTCCGTCTCGGACCAGCACGAGCAGGTTGCGCCAGAGGACGGGAGAGCTGCCCGGCCCGAACTGGTGGTCCACCGGCAGGCGTCGTTTCCACAGGACCTTGCCCGTTTTCGAATCCAGGCAGGCAGTGCCGAAGGCGCCAAAGTCACAATAGAGCCGTCCCGGCTCGACGACGGGCGTGGGCGTCGCCCAACTGTTGTAGGAATGGACGGGCGCCGGCTTCTCGACATCAAAAACCGGCATGCGCCAAAGGATATTGCCTTGCGCACGGTCCAGGCAAAGTGCCTCCAAAGTGACATGCTCGGCGGCCAGCATGTCCTCCGCATATATTGAAGCGCGTTTGATGCCTCGTTCGAGCGCTGTCGCGAGCCAGATGCGATCCTCCAGGACGATCGGCGAAGAGCGCCCGCGCCCAGGGAGAGGGACTTTCCAGGCGAGATTGTTCGTCTCACTCCAGTTCAGGGGGACATCGCTGGCCGTCGAAGTGCCGTGGCAGCGCGGGCCGCGGAACTGCGGCCAGCTCTGCTCCGCGACCGCCGTGCTGGCTGCCAGGACCGCCGGGAGAAAAGATGGGGCGAGCAAGGGCATTACCGAACTCTGATACCACAAAACTCCGCACATTCCAACTCGGCAGAGCTGGAGCCAAGAGGAGCGGACACCTACCGTGGAAAACACAGCACGGTGGAACCGCAAAGCGCATAAAGAAACGCAAAGATTGTTGACCGCAGAACATGCGAAACACGTGGAAGCAGGCAGGAAAAAGCGCTGCAGGCCCCTTCCGCGTGTTCAGCGTGTTTCGCGGTTTCCGCCTTTGCTCGCTTCTCGCCAAACCTAAAACGGCTCAGGCCCACAATCAAATATCGGTAAGAAAGCAGTGGAGGCGTGGAACGAGGAGCGTGGAGCGTGGGGAGTCTAAAAACTCCGAGTATGTAGAGTCCTGCATTCTGTCCCCGATACACCTCTTCGTTGCCTGCGTTTCCTTTGGTAAGTCCGTGTTGAGGCCTGGCGACTCCAGGCTTGTTACAATTCACCCGCGCGGATAGGGTCAGCGGGTTGTGGATGCCGAAACCATCAGCGGCCAACAGAACACAGGGCAAATTGCCGGGCATGAACTGGTCGGCCACCGGCTCGTGGGCGTAATGCCCTCCCAGCCGTTGGTGAATATCTGGATTCGCATCACCTCAAAGATCGTGAAATATGGCTTCGCGATCGAATATCGTGACCTGGAGCCGCCGCGGACCGGCATTTTCGACGGCCTTCGACTCACTCTCGATCCGGATGTGGATTTCGAGATGCAATGCTTCATCCTGCTGCATCTTTTCGGACACAGTGTCCAATGGGTCGCTCCGTCGCTCGCGGCAAAGCTCGGGCCGCTCCAGAACACGACTGACCGCGAAGCGTTCATGAACGTGCTGCACGATTATGAATACGAGGCCGCACGCTTCGGCATGCAACTGCTCCATGAAGCCGGTATCCACGATTTCGACCAGTGGTACGCCGACTTCGTCGTCACCGACTGGCAGTACCTCGAGCGTTACTATCGAGAGGGCGCAATCCCGCCATGGCGCGAATGCGTCGCGACCGCCCAGCCGCTGATCCGGCCTGAGCCGATCCCGCCATTGGAGCACAAACAAATGGAAGTCCGTTTCGCGTTCTGAGTTGCGCGCACCCGGGCGACTCTCCCTCGTAATCTGTGGAGACCTGCTCCGCGCCGTGCGGACCGAATCCGTCTATGCAGTCTCATACTTCCCGCCCCCATTTTTTGCCTGCGCCATCCGAACCCTCAACGCTCGACTATCATCGCTCAGCCGTCCGAAGCCTTTAGCCTCCAGCGTGGAGACAAAACTCAGAAGCTCCGCTCGCTATTAACCAGGCGAGGCCGGCGCCAACTGGCTTTCTGCTTCCTGTTGAATCCGCAGGCGCTCGATCTGCGACTCCTTGAGAACGTGCTCTAGCCTGTCGTCGTTCAATTGCGTTAGCTCTGCCGCCGCATCCTTCATGGCTCCATGTTCGACCGCGCGCGACAATACCTCCGATTTCGTGGCGCCCTTTCTCTTGCCCAGAAATGGCTTGATGATCAGATAGACCACGTCCCGCATCGGCATATAGCGAAGGAATCGCCGCAGCAGGCGCAAGCTCTGCGCAGGATAATGGAGCAACTTATAGATAAACAGCCGGCGCAGCCCCGCGCGCCGCACGTCGTTGATCAGTTCGCCCGGCAGGCAGGTCGGGTCAATCGTCGAGCATTTGAAGTACTTGTACCAATCAGTCGCGTCATTGACCAAACCGCGTTTCACATATTCCTGCCAGAGGGGAGTGCCGCGATAGACACAAAGCCGGTTAAACCCGAAAGTATCCAGCGGAAGCCTCGCCGCAAAATCAAAGGTCGCGTTCATGTCCTCTACCGTCTCATCGGGATTGCCGACCACAAAAAACCCGTGGACGATCTCGATACCCGCTTTCTTGGCGTTGGTCACCGCGGTCTCAATCTCTGCGAGCGTCTGCTCTTTTCGGACCCGATCGAGTATCTTCTGGCTTCCGCTTTCGATCCCGAACATGAGCGTGCGACAGTGGGCTTTGGCCATTGCTGGAAACAGGTGCTGGGCAACGGAGTCCACCCGGCCTTCACAGCCCCATTGAATGTTGATCCCATTGTTGTTGAGGCCGGCACAGATGGCCTCGATCCGTTTTGGTTGAAGCAGAAAATGGTCATCGACAAAATAGACCGCGCCATAGCCCAGGGCCTGGAGATGCTTGAACTCTTCGACGACATGCTGTGGGCTGCGGCAGCGCCACTTCCCTTCATTGAAGATGGGAATATCGCAAAACGTGCACGACCACGGACAGCCGCGGGAGGTCTGCATGGTGGTGAACCGTTCGAGCGATAGCACCGCCGGCACGTCCAGAGGCATCGATTCGACGAAGTCCAGCGTCAAGCTCTCGCGGTCAGGGAACGGCCACTGGTCCAGTTGGCGCTCCACCATTCGATTCGGGTTGTTGAGCACCTGGCCATCTTTGGCCCAGGTCAAACTCATCACTTCCGCCGGGTCCTGCAAACGCTCCAGCAGGTCGAGAATGAGCTGTTCGCCGTCTCCACGGCACACGAAGTCCACCTCGGGGCATTGCAGCTTGACCAGCGGCGCATTAAGGCTCGCAAAGACTCCTCCGAACGCCAACTTCACCTTGGGGTCGGCGGCGCGGATTTGCCGGGCCAAAATCTTCGCGTACGGATAGCTGGTGGTGCTCAGGAAACTCAGGCCCACCAGAGCCGGCCGCTTCCTTTTTATCTGCTCAATGATGACGTCATTGGGCGTGTCAGGATTGGCCTGGTCAAACATCACGCACTCGTGGCCGGCGCGTTTTACCACTGCCGACAGCGACATGATGCCGATGGGAGGAAAGCCCATCACTCGAATATTCCCGTTTTTGGCGCGAGTCGCGGCTGGAAGCGCGTAGAACTGAGGGTCCCGAACGTGGATTAGAAAGACCATCATGATAGCATTCAATATCTGAATTGAGCTTGCGAGGCAACAGAAATGATTTTGAGCGTCCGGAACCAATCGTGGGTCGCTAACATAGCGCCGACCTCTATCGGAGCCGATCGTTTTCCTCGAAGGCGCGGGCGTTTACGAAGGCCACCGCGATGTGATCGGCAAAAATGCGCAGCCAGGCGGGGCCCTGCTCCGGAATTGGAATGCGCGTGAACAGGGCCAGCACCCCCCAGCTTCATCTTCGTATCGGATCGGCTGAGCGTCGAACCCGCTTTCCTGCGCTGGCGACCAGATGGAGGCAAGACGTTTGGTCGGGACACTCCAGTCGCATACAGCAACTTGAACAAAGGTCGCCCTTGTCCACTAGCCAGATACGCGCCAGCGCGACGTACGCCGGCTCGACGAGGCGGGTCACGACGCCCTCGAGGAGTTTAGCGACGGAGCGGATCTGCGCCAGCTCGAGCAGGCGTTCCTTAAACGAGTCCAACTCCGGCCACGTCTTTCACCACCAGGGCCTGGCCGGTGGCCGCGACGTGGCCGATTTTCCCAACGCCCAGCCCGCGCCAAGGGCCTGGATCTGATCAAAATCGCGGCCAACGCCACTTCTCCCGTCTGCCGAATTGTGGATTATTGCAAATTCCTTTACGAAGAAGCCAAGCGGAACAAGGCTTCCCGAGCCCATAATTCCGCCGGGAGAATGAAGGAACTTCAGATCTCCCCAACCATCGATGCTCACGACCTGGCGACAAAACGTGCCCACGCCATCCAATTCCTTTGCAACGACCTGAAAGTCCGCGTTAAGCTGCGCTTTCGCGGGCGGCAGAAGGCGCACAAAGAAATCGGCTTCGACGTCGTGAACCAGTTTGTCAAAGTGGTCTCCCTTTACGGCCACGCCGATTCCCCTCCCAAAATGCTAGGCGACCGCGACCTCAGCGTCGTCCTCAGTCCGCTGCCTCGCAACATCCGCGCCAAAAATCCGCGCGATGTTCAGTCGCGCGATCTTTCAGCCGTCCCGCTGGATCCGCCGGCCGATGGCAGGTCGGCTTAGCCTGCATTAAAAGCAGTTGCACGGCGGCCGCCCTCCGCCACATCCTCACGCGTCATACACAAGGCCAAAGAATCGCGATTCACCTCTGAACTCGGATAGCCCCGTTCCGCCGCAAGCCTAAGCCATTTGTGGGCCTCGATCCTCGATTCGCGCGCATTTTCCGGCCCCTCGTCAAGGCTCACCCGCCATTGCTTCATGCCCAGCATGTATTGGGCCCCAGGCTCGCCCAGGCATGCGGCCTTTCCAATCCACATCAGCGATCGGGCATCGTCGTGCGGCACGCCTTGCCCCGTGGCATACATGACACCGAGATTGAATTGGGCCCTGGCATGGTTCTGCTCAGCCGCTTTTAGGTACCAATGCGCTGCTTGCACATAGTTCTGCGCGTCTCCATCGTGGGCGAGTCTCAGTCCCAGACTGAATTGAGCCTCAGCATCGCCACCCTCGGCCTTCGCTCCCGTAGCTTCCGGGGCGGGATCTTCAGAGCGGCTGAACCAGAAGCGATGGAAAGGTCTAACCACGATTGAGTTTAGACCCCAGAAAGGCAAATTCCGTTCATTCCATCCAAGGGCACGCGCTCCGCCGCGACTAGCCACGGACGCGCTTGTGCCAACAATCTGAGGGAAGACGGTCCGGGTGCGCAGAGGTGCGCCAAAACGTCAGTAACTAAGCGCTAATTTGTAACGAAGGATGCTTCCGCAGGGCGTGGACTCCACTCGGTTTTTGTTGTGCCGAATTCCCCCGCAACGAATTTCGCCGCGGACAGACTTCTGGCTGGTGGAGACGGCTTGTAAGAGCTTTTTGGTCAGATCGAAATCACCCCCCACGCAGTCCGAATGCACACAGTTGAAGCAAAGAATGGATTTGGCGTGTTCCACATTCAGCTTGCAAGTCATTGCTGCGTTTCGAGTTGTTCCGTCAGCATCAAAATATTCGAGACTTGCGGAAAGTTTTTTGAGCCCCGGAAATTTCTGCGCCAGGGTTAACGAGCTGTTGACGCGCGCATTTCGTTGCAGCCGGTATTCGGCCCGGGGATTTGGTCTTCGACAATAGTGCATCATGACGGGGTCACACGTTTCCAGCGCATGACAGAAAAGGTGCTTTGGGTGTTCCGGGCGGGGCGGCACACGCACTCAGAAAATAACCTGGACTGCTTCATGTAGCCTGGCCTCACTTTTCAATGGCCATCGAGACCGGTGCCGGAGGAGTCGGTCTGCTGTCAACCCGTGGCTCGGAAACTCCAGGCCCTCTGCCTCTCTGACTTCGTGGCAATGGACTCAGCACGACGTTCAGATCCCGATCCCCGAGCATTCGCGGAGGGGAATCCGGCCGGCCGTGCAACGCCGTCTCGTTAACGAACCGGTTTACGATCTCGAACCCAACTTCCTTGTGGGCCTTTTGCCGGCCTTTGAACCGCAGCCTGACGCGCACCTTCATCTCGTCGTCCAGGAACTCGATCGCATGCGCCAGCTTGGTTTGGAAATCGTTCGGATCAATCGCCGCGCCGAGCTGAAGCTCTTTCATTCGCGAGCCGTTCTGCTTTTGCCCCTTCTGTGCTTTGGATGCTTCGTACAGAAACTTGCCGTAGTTGACGATGCGGCAGACCGGCGGTGTCGCGGCAGGGGCGATCTCCACCAGATCGAGTTGCCTGTCTCGGGCCAGTTGCAAGGCTGCATTCAGGTCCATCACGCCGAGTTGTTCCTTGCTCTCATCGAGCACCCTCACTTCGCGAGCCCGAATTTTGCCATTCCGGCGGTGGAGCGGTTCATATCGTTGGAATTTGTTGAAAGGTCGCATCAGTTTTTCAATGGAACGGAAGACAGCAGTCGGGCAATAAACGGCACAAGCAGCGCACAAGGCCAGCACAACAGGACGAACAGACACCACGCGACGAATAAAGCCATGTGACTCATCCCCGTCCAGGACAGTTCAAGTCGTCTGGTGTTCAATCGGTACAAATCTTGAGCGATACGCAGCGGAGTGATGATGAGCTGGCCGCAGGAGCCCCATTCGGGACTCCTGCCTCGCCAGGCTTAATAGCGTCTGGCGTTGTCGTATTGTTGCCGTCTCCCACCGCCGCCACCTGAGCGTTCCTCGCGCGGCCGTGCGACATTGACGGTCAGCTTGCGCCCGTCGAAGTTGGCGCCATTCATCGCGCTGAGCGCTTTCTGCGCCTCCTCATCGGTGCTCATGGTAACAAAGGCAAAGCCGCGGGGACGACCGGTCGCGCGGTCCATCATGAGATTGGCTTCCAGGACCGTGCCGTGCGCCGCAAAGGCGTCCTGTAGATCGTTTTCGGTTGCGTTGAAGGAGAGATTTCCGACAAACAGTTTATTATTCATTATGTGATGTTCTATTTAGATGGCCCTTGCCTTCCCAGAGTGTTCCCGACCATCGGGTTTAGAATCATCACTGAACTGAGTTCACCTGAAGACTTACCACGCCTTGAAAGTAATGAGTTATCTAACAATCGCCCACAGTGCGCTTATATCGCAGCTTTGGCAAGCGTTTGTTTTTGGGGAATGTCGCGCCAGGGGAAACGGCGAGCGATGTTATCTGTTGCACCGCGAACCTCCAATTCAAGCAACCCACACATCGCTTCTCAGTCGTCTTTAAAGTGAAACTTTTCCGTCCCTGGTCTTCCGCCCCGGCCGTCCGAACCATCAACCATCAACCCTCCAGCGCTTCTAGTGCCGCACCACTAAAATCGAACCAGGGCCGAACCCCACGTTAAGCCGCCGCCAAATGCTTCAAGCAACAGCAGATCGCCGCGCTTGATACGTCCATCGCGGACGCCAGTATCCAATGCCAGTGGCACCGAAGCCGCTGAAGTGTTGCCGTGATCCTGCACCGTGACGATCACCCGCTCGGGCGGTAAATCGAGCTTTTTCGCGATGGCCTGGATGATACGCAAATTTGCCTGGTGCGGCACCAGCCAATCGATGGCCGATTTGTCCAAATCGTTCGCCGCCAAAGTTTCATCCACCACGCTGCTCAGTTTCTTGACCGCCACCTTGAATACCTCGGTGCCCTTCATGATAAGGGTGTGCTGTTTATCGTCGGGTACGGTGGGATTGTGACGGCACGACGCGCCTGTCGGATAGAACAACAAATCGGAGTACTCGCCGTCCGCATGCAAATGCGTCGAGATGATGCCCTGCTCCGCCGATGGCTTCAGGACCACAGCGCCGGCCCCGTCGCCGAACAACACACAGGTGTTGCGATCGGTCCAATCGACGAGCTTGGAGACACACTCTGCACCGATGACAAGGGCGCACTTCGCTTCGCCGAGGCGAATGAACTTATCGGCAATGCTCATTGCATAGATAAATCCGGTGCATGCAGCCTCCACCTGGATCGCGGGGGGGCCGCCGATTCCCAATCGCTTTTGCAACAAGCACGCTGTGTTCGGAAAAAGCTGCGCGGGCGTCGTTGTTCCCAACGCGATGAGATCGATTTCTTCGGCGGCGGCGTTGGCCGCTTGTAATGCGCGCTTCGCCGCCTGCTCGACCATATCAAGCGTGGATTGCTCGGGGGCTACGACGTGACGACGTTCGATGCCGGTGCGTTCGAGAATCCATGCGGCGGTCGTATCGACCATCTTCTCCAGATCGGCATTGGTGACGATCTGGTCGGGTAGATACGAGCCGGTACCGGCGATTTTTGAATAGACGCTTCTGGGCTGCATGTTTGAGCTTGGCTGGCAAGGGCTGCGCTTGCAAGAGTTGCGGAAAAGGGTCAAACTGGAGGTTCGTCCGCCACAGGATGTTGTCGCAAGGAAAGCTTAGGCCTCACTCAAGGCGGAGATTTACAAACGTTTTGCAAAGAATGTGCACTTTGTCATCGAATAAGATTCTCGTCAATCGAGCCCCGGTGTTGACCCTCTGGGCCGCGGTCGTAGCCGAGCGCATGGGTTTTGCGCACGACGAAGCGTTGTCCCTGGGAAAAGCGCTGGCTGGCCTGAACGCCCAAAGCAAAGGACGGCGGTTGGGGATTTTCAAACCGAGCCCGAAGGAACTCCACAAGGTGCGGGAACGGGAGCGAGGTGAGGAATTCTGGGTGGAGCTTCTGGGGCGGGCTTTGCCGGCTACGACCACCGACCAAGGGGTCCGCGCCGTGAACAAGTCCGAGCCCATCACGCCGGTGAGCGTCGAGCGCTATCTGGAAAGCAAGTTCGGCGACGCCCTGCCGAGAGTCCGCAAAGCCATGACGGAACTCGCCCGCGCCTTTGCTCCCGGCGATCTGGCCGAGAGTGGATTCGGCCTCTACGAACAGTTCCGCCCTCGAATTCCTGAAGGCGTCAGTGGCTGGGGAGCGAAGGGCGAGTTGGACCTGGGACGCATCCTGCAGTTGGCGCGGCAATCAGAGTTACCCGGCTCATGCCCAGTCGTACAGAGAGGGAAAGCTGAGAGTTGATAGTTGAGAGTCGTCAGGAAAAAGCTGGAGTTCTGAAAACTGACAGCTGAAATCAGGCAAGCAGAGCGGGTAGCCGCAGAGAACGCAGAGAACGTAAAGATTGGGACAAGGCAGCTGAACCACTAACTGACACTAATGGACACCAATTGAACAGAGACCAGAACGGTGCTTTCGGCAGGGCGCGAAAATTCGTGGTTGGCTGCCTGGGGTTGCCCGTGAAATGAAATGCAAATGAAGTCTGGTTGCCTTTGACTTGGAGCGGCAATTCCCGGTAAAAGAGGCGGTCGCCGCCACAACCAATTACAATCTTATGAAAGTTTCACTCGTATTACTGGCAGCCGGTGTCTTCACCACCGTTGGAAGGAGCGCCGAAAAGGAGCTCGTATGGCCACGGTTCCGGGGTCCGAACGGCTCGGGCGTAGCAGATTCGGGCAGGCCGCCCGTTGAGTTTAGTCCGGACAAAAACGTGAAATGGAAAGTCCCAGTGCCCAGCGGTCTCTCTTCCCCAATCATCGCTGGCGATAACGTGGTGATCACGGCTTTCGACAACGGCAGGCTTTACACGATTACCTATAGACTCAAGGACGGCACAGAGGCCTGGCGAGCGGAAGCCCCGGCTAAGAAGCTCGAGGCTTACCATAAGGTAGAAGGCAGCCCCGCGACGTCCACACCTGCGACGAATGGCAAGCAGATCGTGTCCTACTTCGGTTCCTGTGGGCTGTTCTGTTACGACCTGTCCGGCAAAGAACGTTGGAAGTTCGAGATGCCTCCTGCGGCCACGGGTGGAGATTTCGGCAGCGGCGTCTCACCGATCATCGCGGAGGGCATGGTAGTATTGGTTCGTGACGAGCTGAAAGCATCTAAGATCATCGCGCTCGATGTCGAGACCGGCGCACGCAAGTGGGAACAAGCCAGGCTTCCCGCCACTTCGTACTGCACGCCGGTCATATCGAGCGCGTCCAGTGGGAAACAAATCGTGGCAGCGGGCCACGCGCGCTTGGTCGGATATGAACTGAAGACCGGTGCCGAAAAGTGGGTCTTCAATGGCATGCCCTCCGGATGCATTCCCTCGCCGGTTGTGGCCGATGGGACTCTATTCTTCGCCGGGGGCAGCGGCGGTGCGGACGACAAGCCCTTTCAGATGCCTTCGTTCGACTCCATGCTGAAGGATTTGGATAAGGACCACGACGGTGCACTGTCCAAAGAAGAAGCGGATAAAGCGCTGGGAGGTTTCTTCGATAACCAGGACGCGAACAAAGATGGAAAAATTACCCGGGACGAATGGGACGCAATGGTGAAGTTTGTGTCAGAAGGCAAGAACACCGCGTTTGCGCTCAGGACCGGCGGAGCCGGCGACGTCACAAGTTCGCATATTCTTTGGAAGAAAACGAAGGGCTTGCCCTGGATCACTTCCGCGCTCGTGTATCGCGGTCTTTACATCATGGTCAAGGATGGAGGCATCGTCACTGCCTACGACGCGAAGACCGGGGACCAGGTGTACCAGGAGCGAGCGGCGGCTGCCGGGCAATATTATGCCTCACCCGTGGCTGCCAATGGGCATATTTATTTGACCTCGCTCCAGGATGGCGTAGTGACAGTTATGAAAGCCAGCCGTAAGAAACCAGAAGTTGTCGCCACGAACAAACTTGGCGAGCGAACCGCCGCGACCCCGGCAATCGCCGGCAACACCCTCCTGGTCAGAACCGACAAACATCTTTACGCCTTTGCTGAAAACAAATAGGCACTCAAAGGGATCGTGGACTCCCTCGTCGCCTCGGCCGCGCGGTTGCTGGCGGCCGGTGATCCGCTCGGCGCGCTCAAGCGCGTGGCGTTGCGCAACGATCCATCGGCGCTCGCCCTGCGCGGCATTGCCATGGCCCAACTCGGCGACTATCCATCAACTCCGGCCAGCGCCATGATACAGGCCGATGCCGTTTTCCCTTGGGTCCAATGCCTGCTTTGATGTTTCGTCTTTCCCGCCCGGTTCTTACGTATTCGAGGAAGCCTGCTGTCAGTTGATTGTCGGATGCTTCTAGGTCACACTCAAACCGATGGACGCCGCTCCAGCTCTCCTTTTTTAAGATGTTGAGATCTATCTCAACAGGCAACTCATCAATTCTCAGCACTTTCCGACGCTGGCCAATGCGCGAGAAGTCTTCCAAACAGGCCATCTCATCATTGTACTTTTCTTTGGCTTCCGGATATGGAGGCAACTGGTCGCTAGGGGTATGTCGCCTCGCCAATTCATACCGCCACGCAATCAGTTCCTCGCGGTCCTTCCATTGCTGATTAGTTGAGGAGGGCTTTAGTTTGGTTGTGTAATCTTGCGCATCGAAGGTCCAGTCCTTATTTTTGCGCCACCACCAGAACTTCTTGCGCAGCTCATCTTCAGTCATACTGCACCGCAGATAGTAAATATCGAATCGGCGCTCAAGAGGATTACGCTCCGTTTGAGTAGACATTCGGCAGCTCCTCAACCGCGCCTACTGAAAATCGAAGTGCTCGACCACGCCATCGTCGGACGTCCGGATTCTTGCACCTTCCCCGCCGTTAGCTCTGTCCATAACTAACCCGGGATCATCGCGACCCATATCAAGCCAGGAGTTTCTCTTGTTGGTTAGACACATGCGCCGGGCCCAGCCGCTCCAATCGATACGCTGCACTCGAATCAAATCCCCGTGGTTGCAATCAGCCGCGCGAACTCGCTACTGCAGGCGCGCTCTGTAGAATCGGCGGATCAGGTTTGATGATGTCGGGTCGCTGAAATAGATTGGCGCAGCACCCATGACATTTGTCATGATAGGGACCCAGTTCATGAGATTAGTCGAAGCTTCTATCACCACCACCGAGCCCTGGCAGCCAGCCAAGCTAAAGCCGAAGCCGTTGGTGCTAAAGCCGAACTTCCCGTCGTTAAGGATGATGTTGAGTGCCGTGCTGCCGGCGACCGACACTGTTGCAACTTGGCTGGTCACAGCCCCGAATGAATTGCTGATGATGACGTCGTACAAACCGGCGTCGCCGCTCCCGAGGCACGCGAGGCCCAGGTTCGACTGGGTTGCACCGTCAATTGTGCTACCATTCTTACGCCACTGATAGCTCAGCGCGGGTGTCCCGCCGGCATCTACGCTCAGAAAGAGCGCGCCACCCGCTGGAAGCGGATTGCCAGGCGAAGAAGGGTCGGCGAACACCTTGGGAGCAAGGTTGCCCACCGCTGCCCCATATTGGCCATAGACCTCCCCAACTGAAAGCGCACGATCAAAAATGGCGACTTCGTCAACGGACCCGCTGAATGGGCGGGCAGAGGGGGTCGCGTTTGTAAAGGGATCCATGCCGAAATAGGTCGTCCCAGAGAACTGGATCGGCGCATGCGCGACAAGATTAGTCACGGGCGACGAGTTGGTGGACCCGGGGGCGAAGATTGCCGCCTGATTGCTCTGGATGGTGAGGGCGATGAAGTTCCATTGCGTGTTGATCAGTGAGACACCGCTCGTCCAATTGTACGTGGAGCTGTTGTCGTTCCAATTGTACGCCAGTCCAAGCCCACCGCTGGCAGAGATCGTTAAGCCGGCGGCCGCGTCGTTTGGTGCAGGAACAAGAGAGGCTCGGTGCATCAGGATGCCGGCGCCGCTCGCCTGAGCGCCGTTCGGCCACACCCAGCAGGTTAGGGTCAGTGCGTTTGTTGACAGGTTAGGTGGCGGAACAGCAACGTAGCCCCAGCCGCTTCCATCCAGCGCCACCGCGAGGTTCGAGGCCTCGAGGCCGGGAAATGCTGGAGGCGTTGGCCCGGGCTGACTCGCGCTCGCGCCGTACCGATAAGCGCCGTCCGCGCTGCTGCCGAGAGTGCCCAGGTTCACAGCACGATCAGGCGCCTCACCGAGTCTCCAATAGCCGAGCGGGGTGTCGGCAAGAATTTGGGAGGCGTACGCCGCTCCGTTGGTTGTTGCGGCGTCGAAGTGGGCCTTGATCGTGTCGCCGCTCAGCGCTGCTCCGTAGAAAGCGACTTCGTCGATCCAGCCATCGAACCCACGGTTCGGAAACGTCGTCGCGCCGATGCGGAAAGGCTGCGCAGCATTAGCCGTAAAGGGATTGGCTCCGACGCTTGCTGACGCCACTTGCGCGCCGTTGACGTAGAGAATGACTCCATTTCCTGTGTATACGCCCACCACATGGTGCCAAGTGCCGACGGTGAAGCTGCCGCCAATGGCGCTCGCCGAGGACCCATTAGTGCCTCCAACCCTGAACTGCCACCGATTAAAGAAGCCCCCCGCGCCCGAGTTAGTCGAGCCATCCAAGTAAACCAGGAAACCATTCCGGCTCGCGTTTGTATTCAGCGTCGCATCGAGCGAACTGACGGGAGCGAAAAGATTGCCTGGTGCAGACGACGGTTTGGCCCACAGCTCGACGGTGAATGGACCGTTGGGATTGAGCGCAGCCATGTAGGGCACATCCACTCGCGACCCGTAATAGGTGATTTGCCACCCAGGGTTGAAAAACCGACACGAAGCATCTGGGTTGTTTGGAATCGCTCCCGGTTCCCCCCGCGCGAGGCCGCCGAGGAATGTCCCTTTGGCTGCTCCGCTGAGGCTCCCGGAGTTCATAGCGGCCTGATTCGTCTCGCCCAAGCGCCAGTAGCCGATCGGGTTCTGGGCCAGAACAGTGGCTTCATAGCCTGGAAGGGGCAGATAAGCAACGGTTGTGTTTGTGATCAGGAGCGAGGTGATAATCAGGGTCTGGCCAGGAGGCGCCGCCCAGCCGGCGACACCTGAGAACGAGACGGTGTGCGCTCCCGCCGACAATCCAAGAACTTGCGCCCCGTTGGCCTGCCACGCACCTCCATCTACTCTCCATTGGGCGCCTGCCGCGACCGCCTCCGGAGGAGTGAGCGCAACCTGGAGAGCGCCGGAGGGCGCGGCTGAGGTAATGAGAGCCGTGTTAGTCAATCCGGCAAACGACGCGGTGACGGCCGCAACGCCCGTCGAAAGCGCTTTGACTTCGCCGGCGGCCGTTATGCTCACCACGTTGGAAGCTGAAGATTGGTAATTCGCCTGGCCGTTGCCGGTGTACAGCATGCATGTCACGCCGTTGCTGTACGC
Source organism: uncultured Verrucomicrobiota bacterium (assembly GCA_964446585.1). Lineage (GTDB taxonomy): Bacteria > Verrucomicrobiota > Verrucomicrobiia > Limisphaerales > UBA8199 > CAYUPI01. The sequence goes on along the minus strand of CAYUPI010000044.1, from coordinate 28,167 downwards.
CCCCCAGAGCGAGGTGCTGAGAGTGTCGCCCACCGTCAAAGTGGCGGAAGCCGGGAGAATGGAGATGTTCGCCAACGGCGACGCCGGGGAGCTTGAGTAAACAACTACGGGCGTAGATACGACGATAGATCCGTCTGTCGTCGGGTAACTAGCGTAGAGGACGACTGTGCCAATGGCTGCATCGTCGATCGTAACGCTTGCTTGGGTCGAGTCATTGGTGTTGACTTGCAAATCAACGAAGTCCGTGGAAATCCCGTTTGTGCCGAGGCGTTCGGCAAACCACTGAACTTGCCCGGCCACGGGGAGTGCCGGCGGCGGAGTAATCGTAAAGTTGAAAATCCGAAGGATCAGCGGGCTCGGTGCGGGAGTTATGGTATTAGCAATCGTCACACCAGACACCAGGGAGTCCATGCACGCGCGGTCTGTCCTTATAGTGGGGAGCACAAAGGGGCCGAATTGGCTTATTGGCCCGTCGAGAAGGTTAGTAACCGTTTGCGCGACGCGTGGGAATAGCGTTTCGGTTTGGCCGCCGGGGACATCGAAGAACCAAGCTGGGCCACTATGCGCAATGCCTGGCGGAGAGTAGACATTAGTGGCACGGGTGCCAGCGCCACCACCTGCGCTCTCAGGCTCCACGACGCCATCCGAGCCGTTTGGGAGGAGTACCCCACCTATAGTTTGTGTTCCGCTGGGTATGACGTTACACTTGTTCGTGTCGGGCACGAAAGAATTGCAGAGGTGAGCGAGATTGTAAGCGTATGGACAGGCTCCAAAACCCGGTGAACTGCCCCCAGCGATTGTGGCAGTGATGCAGTTGAACATGATGTTCGCGTCGACCTGGCTGCTAGGATTGTTGATTTGCTTGATTTGCTCTCCGAACGGGTCGAACTTCTCCGGCAGAAGTCCCGTCGCATACAGGGTATTAGCCAAGGCATCGCCGAAGCCTCGCAAATAAAGGAGGTAGTGCGTCATCACTGCACCGTTATGAGGAGACCCGATAGTCACGACGCGGCGAAAGCGCCCCCTGTAGAAATTACTGTCTGAGCGCACAGGGGCTGAGGCGAAGGGAGCGAACGGAGGCGAGACATTCTGACACAACATGCGAGCGAGGACACCGCCTTGGCTGTGGCAGACGATGTCGTAGCGCGTGAAAGCCCAATTCGTGTGGAGGTTACTAGTCGGATTTTCGATTGAGCCAAGAAGTATTCTATCGAGCTCGCGCGCAAGTGTATCAAACCTGCCAGAGGTATTACCCCCTTTGTTCTCCACGAACTGGACACCTGCATCTGAGTAAACCGTGTCATATGTAACTCCGTATTGGATCGGGATGACGAACTCGGTGGGTCTAGTGCTGGTGAGCTGCGCGAGAAAATCCGCGCCCCAAGTGTTGCTGTCGGAATTATAGCCATGCACGAGGACGATCGGAGGTTTGCGAATATAAAAGCTGTTTGTTACTCCAATTTGATCGCCCCACATCGCGCAGGTCACCTTTAACTCAGTGCTGCCCGGCGCGAAGGTAATTTCCTCGGCCTTGAGCGGAGAGAGTAACGCGAACCCGCCGTTGGTCATCTGGAGCAGAGTCCGATTGGTACTCCACCCACTGGATGCGGGGGTTCTGAGGTGGTCGCTGAGCGACCCCGAGACAAGCTGTCCGCCAGAGGCAATCGAGACATCGATGCCCTGAAACGTGGATACAGGAAAGGTGAGCTTAATCAAAAGGGGTGTTACGCCGTCAGCGACCAGACCGAAGTGTGCGCCCGACCCATCCCCTAGACGGGACTGTGCTGCCAGTACTGATCTGTTCGTGGTGACCGCCAACTCGGTCTCGGCGGAGTCCTGGCTCGAGTAGATCAAAGCGGCGGGGCCGAGCCGGTGGAAGGACATGCCTGCTAACGAAATGGCGAATATCGTACCGTTGCCCGAGCTGCCGCCTGCCACAGTCGTGCCATACAAGGTGCTGCCCGATAAGATCAGACCGGCATATGGATTAGCTCCATCGCTGCCACCAGTGAAACTATACAGGTTCGTAAACCCCGTGCCATCGGTGTTGACGGCGAATATCGCGCCACCACCCGCCGGGCCGCCTGTATATGCCGTGCCGTACAGTGTGTTGCCCAATAAAATCAGCCCGGCATACGGATATACTGCCCCGTCGCCGTTAGCAAAGCTATGCAGGGTCGTAAAGCCTGTGCCGTCGGTTTTGAGCTTGAACACCGTGCCGTAATCAGAACTGCCGCCGCCCAAGGCGGTGCCGTACAATGTGTCACCCGATAAGATCAACCCCGCGTACGGGTCTGCTCCGTCGCCGCCACGAGTGAAACTATGCAAGGGCGTAAAGCCCGTGCCGTCGGTGTGGAGCTTGAACACTGTGCCGTAGTCCGAGCCGCCGCCTGCTGACGCGGTGCCATACAGGGTGTTCCCTGATAAAACCAACCCCGCATACGGAAGTGCTCCATCGCTGTTGATAATGGGCGTGTTCGCGGGGCCAGAGCTTGCCGTGAAGCTATACAAGGTCGTAAAGCCTGTGCCGTCGGTGTTGACGGCGAATACCGTGCCATAATTGGTTGAAGTGCCGCCACTTAGCGTGGTGCCATATAGGGTGTTGCCGGATAAAACTAGAGCGCTTTGTGGAAAAAGCCCATCGCTATTCGTCCACCCGTAAGGGCAATCATTTGACACGAAAAGATGCAGGTTTGTATAGCCCGAGCCGTCGGTGTTGAGCTTGAAGGCCGCGCCGCTCGCCGAACAAGCGAGTACATAGGTTCCCGACCTCGTTCCATAGAGGGTGTTGCCCGATAAAGTCAACCCGGGAGCCAGATCGTAGTTGTGACCGGCCCAAGCATACAGGGTCGTAAAGGCCGAACCGTTGGTGCCCATGGCGAATACCGTTCCGCTGCCCGAAATGCCGCCTGCCGACGTCGTTCCATATAGGGTGTTGCTCGATAAGATCAAGCCGGCGTATGGTTTTGCTCCGTCGCTCCCACCAGTGAAACTATACAGGTTCGTGAACGTCTGCGCCGTCACTCGATCCGCGAGTATCAAGCTGAGGCCAGCTATCAGCGCGCGAGCTAGGACTGGACCTCGGCAATGCCTGTTTCTCACGATTTCTTCCACTGGTTGATAAGGGTCCGCTTGATCTGTTGTGAACCCCTCACGACCCACGCTGCCAGGGGTCGGCCAAATTGAACGAGAAGAGCGGCTAAGCCCTAATGCCCGATCATCGCGCGCCATGACGATGGATAGCGCGGGTGAGCATGACGGCTAATAGCCACAAATACAAGTCTTTCTTTTAGCCTTTTTAGGACAAGAAGCGCGCGAGAACTTCGGAAAGCCATTCCTATTGTCCTTCTTTAGTGGACACGATCACTTGGCCTCCTGTGCCCGGCTCGTCCGTTGCCAAACATCAATCCTCCGAACCCGATTTCTAAAGCTCTTCAACACCTGATTAAGGAGCGAATGCGCTGCGCGTGCCAGCGGCGAGCGGCGTGCCTCAACAGCACAGACTTTTCAGTCCGAGACCGAAGGGACCTTTTCGACGGCCTCTTTCAGCGCGTGCAGGTCCAAATGAGTGTAAGTGCCATTTACAGCAACGCTGCTGTGGCCAGTCAAAAGCATTCGAGTTTCTTGAGGGACGCCTGCGTTCGCGAGCGCGCTATTGAACGAATGGCGCAAGCTGTGAAACGAAAGTTTAGAGAACCGGCGAATTCCCAACGCATGCCCTGTCTGTCCGTCGATGCCTGCTTTCGCCAAGATGCGCTTGGACTGACTGCTCAACCCAGTCTTTCCGCAAGTCGGTTTGCCCGCGAGGCTCGGACACAAGTATATCTCTGGCATGTCCGAAGACGCGCATTCACTCAAATGGCTCAGGAGGCTCGGATGTATCGGCACTACTACTCGTTTGTTTTTCCTGCGTGTCTTCTGCGGCACGAAATCAATCACGCCCTGTGCCAGATTCACGTCCACCCATCTCAGATTCGCGCAATCCCCTAATCTTGCCCCGGTGTAGTATCCGAGGAGAATCATCGTTTTCCAATCGCCTGCCGCGGCGCCGAGCAACCCGCTGACTTGTTCAGGGGAAAAACATTCTCGCCGGCTCGACTCAACGGCGATTGGGCGAATCGCCTGCGCACGTTCCACCGGGTTGCGTGGGTGAAGGGAATCGGACCCTTAGCGCGCCGACCGTCGGACGGTTTCCCCAAGGGTGGTCATGCAGGTCGCAGAACCCGATTTCGGACGCGAATGCGCCCCTGAACAACCTTAACCAAGCTTGGCAAAACTTTGATGCGTTAGCACCAGACGTTAGCAGTTGAGGGATTCTTGCAGGTTACAGAATGCATCAAACGCTTGATCCTAAAGTGTGAAATGCATTTTTGGAGGCGAGGGTCGGAATCGAACCGACGCATAAGGCTTTTGCAGAGCCCTGCCTTACCACTTGGCTACCCCGCCATGACTGCGTTGCGAAATTAGGCCAGTTTCACAGCGGCGCAAGACTTTATTCGATTTTGGATTTTGGATTTGCGATTTTGGATTCCACATCCCGGATTTGGGAGTCGGGAGTTTAGATTTGCGATCTTTTTTGGTCAGAGCCAGCCAACGAACGGTCCGGAAGGAGACACAAGGACGACCTGCTCTCCCCGACCCCCTCCTCCGGGGGCGGAGGGGGAGGAACCTCTGCAGTTCATTGGCCTCATGCCGCTCTATTTTGGGGCTCTGATTCTCCTGAAGTCTGGTACTACAATTTTAAGAGACGGCCTCACGCCGGCCCAATTTGTGAAGTACCAAGGAATTTCTCGGGATCTGGTACCGAGGAGACAACTTCGAGGCGGAGGTTTGGGCCGGCGCCGCTTATCTCATAATCCAGAATGGGGCGATTGTAGTCAGAGTAGTGCGCCAGCTTGTAATCGATCATCGAGCGCAGCAGTTTCATGCCGGGCTCTCCAAGCGCCTTCACCATTTCCGGATCGAGGCCCTCGAAGCGTTCCTGCTCCGCCAAATGAGCGCTGTTCCAGGCAATGATCGCCAGCCTGAGAATCGTTGCATAATCCTCGTCGGTGCGCACAAGGTCCATCCACGGCTGCGCAAATTCCCCTATAACCTCGGACATTTTCTCCCGCCCGGCCGGATTGCGGAGGATCTTCATGGGTTGATCGGGCATGGAACGTTGCAAGCGCTCAGCGAGCATCTGCTGACCGAGTGCTTCGGCCCTTCGCAACCGTTTTAGCCGTGACGCTTTCCCCATCGGCCCAGCATACGACGCCAATGCCCGCGACCGGAAGATTTTTCCTGCCGCAACGGGTCAGTGAAAGCGGAGATACGGCTGTGGCGAAGCCCAGCCGCAGCACGGTCGTATTCGTGAATCTCCAAAGAGTCGAGAGCGGGATTGATTTGTTTGCGCTGCGGCTGGGCTTCGCCACAGTCGCGTTCCTGCTCGGCTTCCACCGAGAGGTGTCAGGACTTGGGCGCTGCCCGACGTTCTCCAAGTTCGTGGCGCCTGGCCCACAGCTCTTGCGGTTTTAAGATGCCGGCGGGGGTTATGATCCCCGTGATCAGTTCGGCAGGAGTGACGTCAAACCCGGGATTCAGCGCTGCGCTGGTGGGATTGGCGACGCGGACGTATTCCAGTGTGGAGTGGTGAGCGCGGAGTGCGGAATGAGGAACGGCTTTGGCCTTTGGCCTTTGGACCTTGGAATTTGGGATTTGGAACGCTCCCCAGGCGCCGAGCACTTCGCTTTCATGCCGTTCCTCGATGGGAATGTCGAAGCCTGACTTCAAGCTCCAATCAATCGTGGACAAAGGAATGGCCACGTAAAACGGGATGCCGTGACGCGCGGCCAGCACGGCTTTGCTGTAGGTGCCGATTTTGTTAGCGACTTCGCCCGTCCGTCCGAGCGTGCGGTCGCTGCCGACGATGACGAGATCGATCCTGCCGCGCTGCATCAAGTGGCCGGCGGCGCTGTCGGCGATGATTTGGTGGGAAATGCCCTGCTGCGCCAACTCCCACGCCGTCAGAGTCGCGCCCTGGGAGCGCGGGCGAGTTTCGTCGCAGAAGACATGGAACTTCTTGCCCTGGGCCTGGGCGGCATACATCGGGGCTGTCGCGCTGCCGACGTCCACAAAGGCCAGCCAGCCAGCATTGCAATGAGTCAGCACGTTGCCGCCGTTGCGGAGCAGCCTGGCGCCATGGCGTCCGATCGCCTCGCAATGCCGCACATCTTCGTTCGCGAATTCCTCCGCTGCCGCCAGGGCCAAGGCCTGTTGTTCCTCGACGGTCAGGCCTGCGTTCATCGCGGCGCAAACCTGGTTCAAGGCGTTGACGGGATCGACCGCAGTGGGGCGCGCCGCTTTGAGCGTTTGATAAACCGTTTCCAGATGCTTGCGAAACTTCTGCAGGTTGCGGCCACGAAAAGCCCGCGCTCCCTGGGCCAGGCCGTAGGCAGCGGTGGCGCCAATGGCTCCCGCCCCGCGCACGACCATGTCGCTGATCGCGCCGGCGGTGTGGCGAAAATCGAGGGTGGGGATGATCTTGAATTCGTGCGGCAGCAGGCGCTGCTCGATGAGCAGGACCGCATTGCGCTCAGCATCAAAGGCTACGGTGCGGTAATGATTGGAGCGGCCGCGGACGGTGACGAGCATGAAGAGAGTTTAGAGGGGCGAGGGGCGGAGGAAAGCGTAGAGTGCAGAATGGAGAGGGACGGCGGGAAGTGGCGCGTGGAGAGGCAGGAAGAGTTAAATCGTTGAACCGTTGAATCGTCAGATCGTTAATTAGATCGCATTCGCGCTTATCCTCCGATTCAACAATTTAACGATTCAACGGTTCAACGGTTCAACGTCTTAACCTTTCATCGTCTCACGCGATCTTCACTTTCATCTTGCGGATCTTGTCCTCGATGTTCCGGAAGCTGGGATGTTTGCGCAGGCGGCGCAGGTCCGGATCGCGGGCGAGCCATTTGAAATCGCGATAGCCCAGCGAGAGCGCTTTCTCGAGGGCGGAAGTAGCCGAATCGAATTCGCCGGTGCGCGAGTAGCTGCAAGCGAGATTGTAGAAAACCAGAGGGTTGCGCGGCTCGAGCCGGGACAAGCGCTGATCCACCTTCAGGCTATAATCGTAACTGCCGCGTTGGGTGTAGTGGTCTCCCAGGAGCTGCAGCGCTTCGACGTATTTGGGGGCGCGGCGGACAATTCCCTCCATGAAGGAAATCTTAACTTCGAGGTCGTTAACTTCTCTGCGGGTCAATTTTTTGACTTTTGAACGGCATTTCTCGGGCATACAGCGCTTAGAATTTTTGCGAAACGCCCGAATCATGTCAAGCGCGCCGGTGTCGGGTAAAAAACGGATGCCCGCTGTCCGGGCTCGCCACCTCGCGACATGGAGAATGCGGTTGAACCGCGCGGCGGTTGCAGGATCATAGCCGCATGAATTGCTTCGTGACTGGCGCTTCGGGGTTCATCGGGGCGAATCTCGTCCACGAGCTGGCCGCGCGCGGGCATCGAGTCAAAGCGCTGCTGAGACCCGGGGCCGATGTGCGAGGCCTGGCGGGCGCCACGTTCGACCCCGTCGAAGGGGACGTCAGCGAGCGCGCCCAGTTGGAACAATCGTTGCGCGGATGCGAGTGGTGTTTTCATGTGGCGGGGAGCTACCACCTGTGGCTGCGGGATTACCGGCCCATGTACGCCGTCAATGTGCAGGGGACGCGCAACGTGCTCGAAGCGGCCGCCGCCGCAGGGTGCAAACGAATCGTCTATACCAGCACGGTGGGCTGCATTGGTTTGCCCAGGCTGGTTGGCGGCCAGGTCATTGCGAGCGACGAAACCTGTCTGACGTCCGAGGTGCAGATGAGCAATCACTACAAGCGCTCGAAATGGCAAGCAGAGCAGGTCGCGCTCGAGGTGGCGGGCCAGGGTTTGCCCGTGGTGATTGTTAATCCGAGCGCGCCTGTGGGCCCGCGGGACGTGAAGCCAACGCCCACCGGAAAGGTGGTCGTCGATTTTCTCAACCGCGCGCTGCCGGCTTACCTCGATACCGGATTGAACTGGGTGCATGTCCGCGACGTTGCCGCCGGCCATATCCTGGCAGCGGAAAAGGGCCGGGTGGGCGAACGCTACATTTTGGGCCACGCGCAGGGCAATTGGACCTTGCGACAGGCTTTGACGGTTTTGGAAGAGATCACCGGCGTGCCGGCGCCGAAGATTCGCATTCCTTACTTCGTGGCGCTGGCGGCAGCATTCGCCAACGAAGCGATTTCCTCCGTCACGGAAAAACCTCCGAAAGCGCCGTTGGCCGGCGTGCGCATGGCACGGTACAAAATGTTTTTTAATCCCGCCAAAGCGATTCAGGAACTCGGCCTGCCTCAAACCTCTCCGACCCAGGCGCTGGCAGACGCCGTCGAATGGTTTCGCCGCAATGGACACGTGGCCGGCGCGCCGTGACGCCGGCGCACGCCAGCCTGACTCGTCAACCCTTCGGCCCCGCCGCATTCGCCAACTGTGCTGGCGGCAGTTTGGGCTTGGAATGCTCGCTGTAACTGATCAGGGCCGCGCCGATCACGATGAAGATGACGCCGGCCCAGCGCAGCACGGAGACTCGCTCCCCCAGAAAGATGAGCGCAGCGAATGTGGTCATGACGAAGCTTAGTGCCGTCAGAGGCCAGAGGAAGCTGATGTCACTCCTGGACATCAAAACCAACAGGCAGGCAAAGAAAAGAGCCTCAAAGAAAACTCCGAACAGCACGGTGGGATTGGTCGCGCCTGCGGTGACAAGCCGCGCGATTGCCGCGGGGGTCATTCCGTCCGGTCCACCAATCTGCGTGATTCCTTTTTTCAGGAGCACGACACCGGTCGCTTCAAAAACCAACCCGATGAGCAAAATCAAGAGCAGTTTCACCATGTTACAAGTCCTGGTAGCGAATGAGCTGGATGCCCAACGCTTCTGCCTGCGCGCGCATTCGAGGGCTGATCAGCGCATCCAATTCGTGTTTAAACTCGTCGAGCGAGGGGTGCGAGTAAAGCTCCGAATCGCCCGCGGGCAGGCGTCCGAGCAACTCGCTGACGTAACTTTCATCCACGCGCGCGTTTTGCAGCAGGCCGAAAACAAAACGAGTGTGGCGGATGCCGCGTTGCCGAAGCCGAGGCCGAGCGCTGGCCGAAAGGCAGTGATGAATGAGAGCGTGCAGGGCGCGATAACCCCAATGACCCGAAGCCAGCTTCGAATTCAGCCAGAAAGGATCGAAGGTCAAGCGCAAGCGTCTAATGTCGAGTTCATCGGCGTCGCGCAGCAGGAGGGGCAAAATCGTCGGATGCAGGTGCAGGTGTAGATGTCCGTTGACGTGGTCCATTGGCAGACCGGTGGCGCGAAATTTGTAGAATTGAGCGTGGATTTCGGCGCGCAACTGATCGCGCAATCGTCGGTGAAAAAAATACCGCCAGCCTGCGCGAGCGGGGTTGTCGTCGAAGCTTCCGTCGGCTTTCACCAGGTCTGGAATCGTTTCCGGAGGCAAAGCGGAATGGCCGCAAATGAGAGTCAAGTGAAGCCCGACACCCAACCGCGGATTTTCACGGGCCAGCGCTACGGCGTCAGAGAAGGCCGGTTCATTCACCATGAGGCTGGCCGAGGTCAGGATGCCTTCCCGGTGAGCGCGCACCACAGCCTGGTTGATCGAGACGGAGCGGCCGAAATCGTCAGCGTTGACGATCAATCGCCGCGCAGCAGGAGCAGTCGCCGCCGAGTTTGAATGATCCACTGGCGCACTCGGACGCTCCTGCACGGCGTCTTTTTCAGATGCCATAGTTGGGCGACATGGCGCCGGAAACCAATCGCCACCAGGTCCGGAGGATAAGCAGGGTTTTTTGTCCCTTGTTCAGTCGCGTTAATTTCGGGCCGAAGACCGAGAACTGCTGCCGTTCCAGCTTTCGCAGCAACCGCCAATAGACCGTGCCCATCAATTCCGCGGCAACCATCGAGCGGCGATCGACGACGGGAAGAGTTTCGCGCGCCAGACGGTAAAAGTCCCGCGCGCGGGCGGCGACATTGCGGGCCACCTCGACAAATCGCGCGGAGTATTCCAGGCGCAAAATCTCTTCGGGCGAGACGCGGCCGGCCGCCAGTTCGGACAGCGGCAAGTATATGCGCCCGCGTTGGGCGTCCGCGCGGACGTCGCGCAAGATGTTAGTGAGCTGAAGGGCCTTTCCCAGGTGGACTGCGTATTGCCGGCAGGCTGGATTTTGGTAGCCGAAAACTTCGATGCTCAGCAGGCCCACGACTGACGCCACGCGGTAGCAGTACAAGTCCAATTGATTATGGTCCTCATACCGACGGATCTCGAGATCCATTTCAACCCCGCGCAATAATTCATCGAAATGCGCGAAGGGCAAACGATAGCGGCGGATAATGGGCTGCAGCTCGCGATTGACGGCGAATTGCGGTGTCTCCGTGCCGCAAGCCCGCTCCACATCGGCGCGCCAGGCCGACAGTCGTTCGCGGCGTTCCGCGACCGGCACGGATTCATCATCAGCCACGTCGTCGATTTCGCGGCAAAAGGCGTACAGGGCGGACATCCCGTCGCGTTTCGATCTGGGCAACAAGACGAAAGCCAGCGCGAGATTGGACGCGCTCTTTCGCGTAATGGTCCGGCTCTGGTGCATGGGTCAACCCCGGTCACTCAGGACTGCGGCGCGGGTGGCCCTTCGGAGCGGAGCGGTGGCAAGCCACCGGTCTCGGACAACGTAGGATTCCGGGGTCGGTGCTCGCGTCGTCGTCGCCGCCATCTGCGGCGCTTCGGAGAGAAGGTCTCGTCGCTCGTAGCGTCGGCAGCAGTTTTCGGGGCTGGCGCCGGCGAGCGGTGATGCCCATGGTGATGATGGTGATGGCGACGGGAGGGTTTGCGCAGAAAAATCGCCCAGATCAAAATGAGAAAAATGACCGCCAGCAGCGCGCCGGTGACCAGCAGGGCTTCGCGCATGCCCGGTTCCATCTTCTGCCAACTCATGACTACGTCCTGCGGTTCCATGGTTCAAGGATTTGGTTCCTACTTTGAGGGGCTCTTGGCAACGACGGTCGTGGTGTCGTCTTCCTCTTCGTGGGCGATGTTCAGCCGCTGCATCCGGTATCGTAGCGCATGGCGGCTGATTTTCAATTGGTCGGCGGTCCGGCCGAGGTTGTAGTGGTTCTGCTCGAGCATCGAGCTGATCAGCTCACGCTCGAACTTCGCCATGATCTCGTCCAGGGACCCGCCTTCGGCCGGTTTGGGAATGGCGGTTCGATGCAACAGGGCCTCGAGACGAAAATCCGGCAGGCTCTCGGGCTGGATTTCATTTCCGCGTTCCAGGATCAGCGCGCGCTCGATCACGTTGCGCAACTCGCGCACGTTGCCGGGCCAGGAGTGCAGCATCAACTTCTGATGAGCGGCGCGAGACAAGCCCCGGAGGCTCTTGTTCATGGCCCGTCCAAAAGCGTTCAGAAAATACTCCGCCAGCAGTACGATGTCTTCGCCGCGTTCGCGCAACGGCGGCAGCCGAAACTGGACCACATTCAGCCGATGAAACAAGTCCTCGCGGAACTGTTCCTGGGCGATGGCCTGAATAATATCGCGGTTGGTGGCGGCCAGCAGGCGGACGTTGACCCGCATTTCCTCGGTGCCGCCCACGCGTGTGAACGTGCCGTCTTCCAGGAAGCGCAGCAATTTGGCCTGCAGCGGGCGGCTCATGTCCGCGATCTCGTCCAGGAAAATGGTGCCGCCGTCGGCCTCCTCGACGCGACCGGGCTTTTGTTTCAGCGCCCCCGTGAACGCGCCCTTCTCATGGCCGAACAACTCGCTTTCCAGCAGCGTCTCGGGAATGGCGGCGCAATTGATGCGCACATAGCTCGCGTGCGAGCGCCGGCTCAGACTGTGGAGCGCTCCTGCCACCAGTTCTTTCCCTGTGCCGCTTTCACCCAGGATCAACACGCGCGCATCAGTCGGTCCCACCGTCTGGATGAGTTGGCGCAGCTCGCGCATCTTCGCGCATTCGCCGATAATTTCTTCGAGGCGGTAGGTTTCGCCGGCGCGGGCGCGGAGGCTGGCATTTTCCTGCAAGAGCCGGTAGCGCTCGGCGCAGCGCGCGACGGCGTGGAGCATTTCTTCCGGCGCAAACGGTTTGGCCAGATAATCAATGGCGCCTGCCTTGATCGCGTCCGCCGCCAGCTTAGGAGTCGCGTAGGCCGTGAGCATCAGCACCGGCAGCGCCGGCCACTGCGCCCGAATCCGGGCCAGCAGCTCGTAGCCGCTCATGCCGCCGAGGCGCGCATCGGTAATTGCTATGAAAAATTCCTCCTGCGCCAGCACCTTTAGCGCTTCCTCGGCCGAATCAACGGTTCGCACCAGATAGCGCTCGTCCGTCAGCATGGTTTTCAGAGAAAGCCGCATGTTCTTCTCGTCGTCCACGACGAGCACAGGAGGAAGGGGAAGACTCATCCGCGCGGGGTGCGAGCGTGATGGCGCCGAGGAGTGGGGTCGCCCAAGTGCAATCCATCCCTCACAGTCTGCAGCGCCCGCTTTTCTAATTTACCCGTTTTCATGTTAGCTTAACCGCCTGGATCGGCATGCGAGCAGGGAATACTAAGCGGAAAAGGGCGCCCTTTCCAAGCTCAGATTCGACCCGGACAGTGCCGCCGTAGAGTTCGACGTTGTGCTTGACGGTGGCGAGCCCCAGCCCGGTGCCCTTCTCTTTGGTCGTGTAGTAGGCCTGGAAGATCTTGTCCTGTTTGTCAGCGGGAATACCCGGGCCGTCGTCGCGGATCGTAACTTCCACGGCATAATCGCTGCCGCACTGTGCGCGGACCCAGAGATTGCCGTTCCTGCCTTCGAGGGCCTCGCGCGCGTTCTGCAAGACGTTGATAAACGTCTCGGAAAGATGCCGGCGCTGCATCAGCAGCGGAGGGAAACTCGAGTCGAACTCGCGATGGATTTGGACGGGGAAGCCCGCCGCGGCCGGGAAGACCCGTTCAATGGCCCCGTTCAGTTCTTCCAGTAGATTGAGCTTCTCGACGTGGCCTTCAGTCAACTGCGCGTAATCCATCACTTGGGTGATGATTCGGTCAGAGTGCTCAACTTCCTCGCGAATGATGCGGACTTGCTCCGTGACATTGGACCTTCCGTCCTTGAGAGCGCGTTCGAGTGAATAGACCGCATTATTGATAATGGCCAATGGGTTTTTGATTTGATGAGCAAACTCGGCGGCCAGGCGCCCCGCGGAGTGCAATTGACCCTCGCGCAACCCAAATTCGCGAGCTTCTTCTTCGGTCTGGCGCTGGCGCTCAACGAGCACTTGCACGCCATAGGCGCATATGGTCATCAAAATCAATAACACCAGGCGCACCACCAGGGGTTCCGTGTTATTCTCCGGTGCAGCTGCCTGGCCCAAAACAGCGACGTCGGGCTCATCCAAAGCATCCATGAGCGGTGCCAGCGTCCGTGGGTGGGGCACGGCCGGCAGCGTGTTGTCCACGTTGGTATGGGCCCGAGCGCGCGAGCCGCTCGAACCGATCCTGCCGGAAGTCAGACCGAGCTCGGCGGCGCGCCGGACCAACTTTTGCATGGCAGCGTTTGCGCGAGCATGTTCCTGCAAATTTTTCGCAATCGATATCTCGAAGACCCCCGCCAGCACGTAACAAATGACTATCGTGGCATTGAGCAGGATTTGGGAGGTTGCCCGTGGCACGCTCACCGCGCTACGAACGATCAAACCAAGAAACAACCAATAGAGGATGCTCTCATAGCCTTCGGTCACGAGCGTGAGCGCGGAAAGAAAGACTCCATCGCCCAGGATCATGACGAATACGACCCACTGCATAAGGACTAGGGGCAACCGCCTCATCGACAGCAAAAGTGTCGCGAACAGGATATTCACGCCCACATAGACCCAGAAAAAATATGCTACGGCTTCATTCCCGATGTCTAATGCCGTTTGCGCATACTCTGTCCATCTCTTGTAATAAATCGAATAGATCATCAGAATACCGACGGCCTTGATCGGCAGCATGATCTCCCGCTCCATGACGGTGATGCGGCGAGTCCATTGCTGGGCCTCGGGGGCAGGTATCTCGAGCAATTTGATGACCCGGCGAAAAAGACGAGCCAAGGCTTGCGGGATATCCGCCAGGCGGAAAGCTCTAAAACGTTTCTCGAAGATCGAAGTCATTGCAGGGCGTCGGCCAAAGACTACGCCTTACGGCTTTAGCTCATTAACTCAAGCACACGGGCTGCGATTTTTTCCACCGGCCACAATCGGCCTAAGCCCTCGTACCCGCAGGAGAGCAGGCCTTCCTCTGGTCCGATGAATTCTGCCCCGCGCGACTTGAGTACTGCCGCGTTTTGTTGCGTGGCCGCGTGCAGCCACATTTTTCCGTTCATCGCCGGTGCGAGAAGAATCTTGGCCTTCGAGTTGAGCGCCAGGGCGATGCAACTCAGCGCGTCGTCGGCAATACCGTGGGCCATTTTGGCTAGGATGTTGGCCGTAGCCGGTGCGATTACCAGCAGGTCCGCCTCGTCGGCCAGCTTGATGTGAGTCGGTTGCCAGCCCTGCTCCTCGTCGTACAAGTCCATGACGACCGGATGCCGGGAGAGTGTTTTGAACGGCAGCGCGGTGATGAAGCGGAGCGCGTCGGCGGTCATCACGACCCGCAAATCACACCCTTGTTTCGTGAGGTGACTGGCCAGGTCGGCGGCGCGGTGGGCCGCAATCGAACCGGTCACACCCAGAACAATGTTCTTGCTCATGCCGCCGACGTTAAAACTCCGGCGCCGGCACCCGCGCCGGCCGCATCTTCTCCGCCTCGATGATGGCCTGCATCTGATTCAAATCCTCGCCGACGGTGGAACTGATCAACAGGTAATCAAAATTCTTCCACTGGGCGATTTCCTGGCGGGCGACGCCGAGGCGCTTTTGAATGGCCGCCGGGGAATCCGTCCCGCGTTTTTTGAGGCGCTGCTCCAGAATAGCGAGCGAGGGCGGGGTCAGAAAAACCGTGACCAGCGCGCGCTTCAACTCAGGGTCTTCCTCGGCGCGCTGCCGAATGGTGGCGGCGCCTTGCACATCGACGTTGAGCAGCACGTCCTTGCCCTGTCGCAGCTTGCCCAGCACTTCGCCCTTTAAGGTGCCATAACTGTTGCCGTACACCGTGGCGTGCTCGAGAAAATTTCCCGCCTGCACGCGCTTGAGAAAGGAATCCGCGTCCAGGAAAAAATAGTCCACGCCGTCGATTTCGCCCTTGCGCGGCGGGCGTGTGGTGCAGGTCACAGCCCGCGCCATTGATGGCCGCGCGACCAGCAACTGCTGGCACAGAGTGGTTTTGCCGCCGCCCGAGGGCGCGGAAATCAGCACCAGCAATGGGCTGACCAGAGGCAAGGTCTTGACGGCGCTTTCCATTTTGGGTTGCAGCATCTCGGCTTTCATTCGACGTTCTGGGCCTGTTCGCGGAATCTTTCCAACTCTGCCTTCAGCGTGACCACTTCCCGGGAAATCAAGCTGTCGTTGGCTTTGGAACCGATCGTGTTGATCTCGCGGTTCATCTCTTGCGCCAGAAAATCCAGCATTCGGCCCACGGGCTCTTTGGTCTTGAGACAATCATCGAACTGGTGAAAATGGCTGCGCAGCCGCGTTAGTTCTTCCGTGATGTCCGAGCGGTCGGCAAAATACACGACTTCTTTCAACAGCCGATCGTCATCGCCGCCCGGGGCCTCTAGGCCGGTGCTCTTGATCCGCTCGATTAATTGCTGGCGATATCGCTTGGCGACTGTCGGGGCCTGTCGTTGCACTGTGGCGGCGGCCCTGCGCATCGCCACGATTCGCCGGATCAGGTCATGCCTCAGGTGCGCCCCCTCCCGCTCGCGGGTCTTAACCATCTGATTCAGCGCTTTCTTCAATGCTTTTTCCACCGCGGGCGCGAAATCTTCTTCCTCGACGATTTGTTCATCGGTTTGAAAGACGCCCGGGGCGCGCGCCAGGTGATCCAGCGTCACCGGGCCGGGGAACTTAAGCTGCTTCGACAAGCGATTCAACTCACGGGCATAAGCTTTCGCCAGCGGAACATTCAAATGCATCCGGGCCGAAGATTTGCTCTCGCCGGCGTGCAGGGACACCCGGACCGTGAGCCGGCCGCGCGAGATGTAGCGGTTGATGATGTCCCGGATTTGCGCCTCGAGCATTTCCAGCTCGCGCGGCAACGACACCGAAATCTCGCTCTGCTTCCGGTTGACTGAGCTGAGCTCGACCGTGATCTTGAAACCGTCCTGGGAGCAATCCCCGCGGCCATATCCGGTCATCGATTTCATTACAAGAGATTATGCGAAAAGTGCGGCCCTGACGCGAACAAAATTGTGTTCCAAACCTGCCAGGCCGGCCCGCCGCAAGGTTGACACGAGCCTCACGGCTTGGGGACAATCCTCCGGTTCATGGCCACGGCAATCTCCATCGTCGTCCCCTTTCTGAACGAGGGGCCAAATGTCGTTCCCCTGGCGAACCAGATTTTTGCGGCCTTGCGGCACGAGCGCCGCGAGTTCGAGCTGGTCTTTGTGGACGATGCCAGCACGGACAACACCTGGGAGCGCATACTGGAAGCGCACCACGGGGACACGCGCATTCGTGGCGTGCGGCACGCTCGACGCGGCGGGCAGAGCGCGGCCCTGTGGACCGGCTTTCGAGCGAGTCGGGGAAGTTTGATCGCCACATTGGACGGCGATCTCCAAAATGATCCCGCGGATCTGCCGCGCCTGCTGGCGGCGTTGACGAACTGTGATCTTGCTTGCGGTTTTCGGACTCAACGGAAGGATACCGCGGTGCGGCGGTTATCGTCGAAGGTCGCGCGTGTGGCCCGGCGAGTCGTACTCGGCGTGGATTTTCGTGATAGCGCTTGCAACCTGAGGGCCTTCAAGCGCGGTGTGCTCGAGCTGCTTCCTGCTTTCGATGGCATCCACCGGTTCATGCCAATCCTGGCCCAAAACGGAGGAGCCATCGTCGAAGAAGTGCCGGTCACTCACCGGCCGCGCACGGCGGGCAAGAGCAAATATGGCGTCTGGAACCGGCTCGGCCGCGGCGTCTGCGATCTTCTCATGGTTGCCTTGTACCGGAGACGGCAATTGAAGCCCATTCCAATGTCAGAGCATTCCGAGTCGGGCCGTAGGTGACTGGAACATTGATTCGCGTTGTTCTGCTCGAGAATTTCGGAACGGCGAACACGAAGGCTGAGTTCAACCCGCTGCTCATAATCGGCCGACGCGCTCTACTCTGGCGGGCCAGATTCAGCATCCTCCCGGCGGTGAAAAGCCTCGCATTAACCGGAGTGCTCCGGGCATATTGTCTCCTACGAAATGATCGCCTTTTTGCGCAAGCTGTGGTGTTTCGCGCGACCGTACAAGTCCCGGCTCGTTCTGGGCCTGTGTTGCGGAGTTCTCTATGCCCTGACCAATGCGCTGCTGGTGCTCGCGATCAAATTGGTGGTCAACGTAGTGTTCCCGGGCGCGGCGCCGAGCCCGGTCGCGCAGCGGATTCAAAAGGCGCCGAGCATCCTGCAGCCTCTGGCCGCAAACTTCGCCCATTGGCTGTCCGCACTCCAGTCTCCTTCCTCGAAGCTGGGAATCGCCCTGGCAATCGCCACCGTCCCGGCGGTCATGTTCCTGCGCGGTGTGTTCGGCTACTTGAACGTCTATTTGATGAACTGGGCGGCGATTCGCACCGTTGCCGACCTGCGCACCCGGCTGTTCGAACATCTGCAGAACCTGTCGCTCGGCTTTTTCAGCACCGCGCGCACGGGGGACCTGATCTCGCGAATCACCAATGACACTCAGGTTCTGCACACGATTATCGGCACCACGGTGGCCTCCGTCGTGAAGGATCCAGTTACGGTCGTCTGCCTGTTGCTGGTGCTGCTTTTCCAGGAACCCAAGCTCACGCTCATTTCGATTGTGGTATTGCCGGCGTGTGTCGTGCCGATGATCATTTACGGTCGCAAAGTTCGCTCCTCTGCCCGCCTCATCCAGGCCCACGCCGCGGATTTGTCCAGCCTGATGCACGAATCGTTCACCGGCAATCGCATCATCAAGGCCTACAACCTCGAAGAAACTGTGCTTGGGCAGTTTCGCGACACGACGGGGAAGTACATCGGCCAGATGATGCGCGTGCTGCGCGCCAACGAAATCCCGAGCCAATCCATGGAGGTCCTCGGCGGCCTGGGAGTGGCGCTGGTCTTCCTCTACGTCAAATTCGTGGCCGACAAGCCGCAGACCTCGGGTGATTTCGTCAGTTTCATCGGAGCGGTCTTCCTGATGTACCAGCCGATCAAATCGTTGACTCGGATGAACAACCAACTGGAGCAGGCGCGCGCGGCCAGCTTGCGCGTGTTCGAACTGCTGGAGGCCGTCAGCGCGGTGGCGGATCCGCCGGCGCCGGTCCCCCTCAAAGCTGCCGGCGCGGACATTCAGTTCAGCCACGTCGATTTTACTTACGGCGAGAAGCCGGTTTTGCAGGACGTCAATCTGACGGTGAAATCCGGCCAACTGGTGGCGCTGGTTGGAAGCAGCGGCTCGGGCAAGACCACGCTGACGAACCTGTTGCTGCGGTTTTATGATCCGCAACGCGGCTCGGTGCGCATCGGTGGTACCGACCTCCGCAAGGTCGCCCTCAAGGATTTGCGGCAGCAGATCGCGCTCGTCGCACAGGAGACGATACTCTTCAACGATACGGTGCTGAACAACATTGCGCTGGGCCGGCCGGGAGCGATCGAGACTGAGGTCGAAGCGGCAGCGCGTCATGCTCACGCGCACGATTTCATTATCGAGAAGCCGCAAGGCTATGCGACGATTGTCGGCGAGAAAGGCGCTGCTTTATCTGGCGGCCAGCGCCAGCGCATCGCGATCGCTCGAGCCATCTTGAAAGACGCTCCGATTCTTGTGCTGGATGAAGCCACGAATGCTCTGGATGCCGAGTCCGAACGGGCGGTGCAGGCGGCGCTTGAGGAACTAATGCAAGGCCGCACGACCATTTGCATCGCCCACCGCCTTTCGACGATTCAAAAGGCGGATCTGATCGTTGTGCTCGACGGTGGCCGCATCGTGGAAACCGGCACGCACGATGAATTGATTCAGGCGCGCGGGACCTATTGCAAGCTCTACGAACTGCAAGTTGATGCTGCATTGGTATGATTCCTCGCCTTGTCGGCGCGGGGCCGCTTGACAAGCGGCGACAGGCGCCTTCTATTTCCAGTATGAGGACACGGTGGCAAGTGGTAGTGACCTCGCTGGCGTTGGCCGCAGCGCCGGTCTTCGCCCAGCAAAAGGGCCTGGAAACATCCTCGCCTGACTCTGACTCTCACGCTGTTCAGGCTAATAGCAAGCTCTCGGCGCTAATGAACCAGGATCAGGGAGTGGCAAGTACTGATCTCTCGCTCGGAAAAAAACTGCGCGCCAGTGGACCTCTTATCCACGCTTTCAAGGGCGGAAAGATTGCGGAAGTCCCGCGTCGCGCCCTGCACCTTGTCAATCCTTTCGCGCCAGCCGAGCCGGGAGAAACGCTCGAGAGGGCGCGCGATCTCAATCCACGTGCGTGGAGCACGTTGGTTGGACTGCATCCAGGCGGTTCGGCGTTCCCGGACGCCACGACGCACGAGCCGAGCCTGGGCCTGCTGACTATCCACCGCTGACGCCATCACACCGCCGCTCCTGCGCCGCAATCCGGGCCTTACATTTGTTCCAGCGTTTCGATGCCGAGCGTCGCTAAACCTGTGCTTAGCACGCGCGCGGTCAAGTCACATAAAACCAGGCGGCTGGCACGCTGTTCGGCCTCGGCCTTGAGCACCGGGCAGTTTTCGTAAAAGCTCGTGAAATGGCCTGCCATTTCATAGAGATAATTGCAGAGAAAATTGGGCCGATATTCCTCCGCAGCCGCCTCCAGAACTAATCCGAAATTCAGCAAATGCTTCCCTAGCGCCGATTCCTCGGCCGCGCTCAGGTTAATCCGGGTTCCTGGCGCTCCGGACTTACACCCCGCGTTGCCGGCTTTTCGAAAGATGCTGCGAATGCGGGCGTACGCGTATTGCAAGTAAGGCGCAGTGTTTCCGTTCAGGGCCAGCATCTTGTCCCAACTGAAAACGTAATCACTTTGGCGGTTCGGCAGCAAATCGGCATACTTGATTGCGCCAATCCCCACGACGCGCGCAATCTCCCGTTGCTGCGGGCCCGGCAGTTCGGGGCTCTTTTCCGAGACGACTTTCAGCGCGCGTTGCTCTGCCTCATCCAGAAGATCCGAGAGGCCGATGGTTTCGCCCGAGCGCGTTCGGAACGGCTTGCCGTCCTCGCCCAAAATCGAGCCGAACCAGTCGTGGCCGAGTTTCACGCGCGCTTCCGGATGCCAGCGGCGGAAGATGGCGAAGAGTTGCTGGAAATGCAGTTGCTGCCGTCCATCCGTGACATAAACGATCTCATCCGGATTCCACGTTTCGAGGCGATAAGCCAGCGTGGCCAGATCCGTCGTCGTATAGTTGAAGGCCCCGTCGCTCTTCTGGATGAGCGCCGGACTTGCTTTCAATTGGGGCAACTCTTCAAAGAAAACGGCCAGCGCGCCTTCGCTCATCCGAGCGATGCCCTTGTCCAGCAATTCAGCGACCAACGGTTGCAATCGCTGCTGATAAAAGCTCTCGCCCAACGTGTGGTCAAACTTCACGCCGAGTCGTTGATAAATTGTATCGAACCGGGCTTGAGAGAGGGCGAGCATTTCGTGCCAAAGGCCCAGGTTCTCCGCATCACCGCTCTGCAGCTTCACTAATTCCTGCCGGGCTTGCTCCAGCACCGCCTGGTCCGTTTCCGCGGCGGTATTGACCAATTTGTACAGCCGCTCCATCTCGGCAATAGGATCCTTTTGCAGCGCGGAGCGGTCCAGGTGTTGCTTCCAGCCGACGAGCAACTTGCCGAATTGCGTTCCCCAGTCTCCCAAATGGTTGTCCGTGATGACACGGTGGCCCAGCAGCCGCATCATCCGCGCCAGCGAATCACCCAGGATCGTCGAGCGAATGTGGCCGACGTGCATCGATTTCGCCACGTTCGGCGAGCTGAAATCGACCACCACCGTTCGCGGTTGCGTCGCCTGTTCAAAAAACAGATGTTCACCTCGCGCGGCGGACTCCAGCCCCGCCGCCAGCGCGGCCGGCTTGAGCCGAAAATTCAAGAACCCAGCCCCAGCAATTTCCGCCGCATCGCACCACTCGCTCACTTCCAGCTTAGACACAACATCGCCCGCTACCTGGCGCGGATTCAGTTTGCGGGTCTTGGCTAGCGAGATGAGCGCACTGGACTGATAATCGCCAAACTTGGGCTCCGGACAGGGGCGCACCTTGACCGTGGAAAGGTCCGCGTCCGGCAGCACTGTCAAGACCGCTTCGTGCAGGCGCTTTTCGATTTGTTGGTGTGGTAAGCCCACGGATGTATTAGTTAAGTCTGTAAACTAAGTAGGGACTCGCGTCGCCACCGCGTCAACCTGGTTAAAGCCTGTTGAAAAACTGCGACGTTCTCAAATGACGAATGACAAATGACAAATGACGAGGGAAATCCAAATGACCAAATCCTAAAAACGCTCCGAGAGCGCTGCTTTTTCGTCATTCGTCATTCTTTCGGCATTTAACACTCGTCATTTGGATTTGCGAGACTGACCCACGCTTGCGACAGGCCATAGTTAACGCAATCGCGCCGATTAATCCAGTCACCCCGCTTAGCTACTGTACCTCCTTTGGCGGCCCATTCGTTTAACTTTTGGCTCCATTTCCTCCCTGGCCCTTGATGATTCGAAGCATCGTATCAGCATCGGGCGCCTGCTGCAGCGCTTGGCGAAACTCGGCCTTGTGCAGGAGTTTGGCGATGTTGGCCAAAGTGTGGAGATGCTTTTGGAACTGTCCCTGCGGCACCAGAAAAAGCATGACCAGATTGACGGGTTGATTGTCCAGAGCATCGAAATTGACGCCTTTAATTGAGCGCCCCAGCGCGCCGACAACTTCATAAATCAAGTCGGTCGAAGCGTGGGGAATTCCAATGCCGAAGCCGATTCCCGTGCTCATGGAGGACTCGCGCTTCTTGACCACGGCGGCAATGGCCTCAAGATTTTCAGCCTTGATCTTGCCGCTTGTCACGAGGTTGTTGATGAGCTCGTCTATCGCCTCCCAGCGGTTCGCAGCCCGCATGTCCGTGATAATTTGGTCACGTCCCAGAATATCGCCTAAGTCCATAGCATTGGCATCATCCGCCGTGGCATTTCGCCTCAACGAGCCCCGCTTTTCAAGACCCAATTTGCTAAGGCCTGGCCACCCATCGCACAACCGCCTGGGTGGATTCCGCCCACCAACGCCACGCCGTCAGCACGTCCACTTTGGCCGCTAACAGCGGAATTCCCGTAAGCAGGACGGCGACATTTCCCAAGAAGATGATGACCGCGGAAAACAAATAGCCCTGATCGGCAATGTCGGATTGCTCGCGCTTGAGAATATGCCACGTCAGCGTGACATGAAATCCATAAGCAGCGCCCAACAGCAAATGAAACCAAACCAGGTAATGCCGCCAATTCCAAAGCCAATGGCCCGCGAGAAAAACCAGCACCACCAGCACGGCGTAGAGCGGAAAGAAATAGGGCGCCAGCGCAATCAGGAAATTGCTTTTCGTAACGACCACGTGACCGCCCTGGCTCGACGCCCTGAATTTCTTAACCCTGCCGCCCAGCAACCAGGTCCAAACAACGTGAGTCAATTCGTGCCCAAAGACGTACACCCACATCGGCTTGGGCAGGAGCAGGTAGATCACGAGCCAACAAACCGCACCCGAGACGGCAGCCACCCAGAGCGCTTCCGCGTTGCCGCTGGCCAGCAGCACTTTCCATAGAGCCGAAGCTGCGCCCAGGCACGCCGGCAAGAGCAGGATGGCGACGAGAGTCTTGCACCATTTCGGCATGGGAAAGATTTAATCACGGATGAACGCGGATGAACACAGGTAAGAATCTCCCGAGACTTTAGACCTTGGATTTCGGACTTTAGACCTTGGACTTTGGACTTTAGACTCCCGTCGCATGAGCGAGCACGAACTGCTGCAAATCTTTCGCGCGACCGGCGCGCTTTTGGAAGGCCATTTCATTCTGCGCAGCGGCCTCCATAGCCGGCAATACTTCCAGTGCGCCCTTGCTTTCCAGCAAATGCCGGTCGTTGAGAAAGTTGGCGAGGTATTGGCCGGAAAAGTGGGCCGGCTGAATCCGGCCACTGTAATTGCCCCGGCCATGGGAGGATTGGTTCTCGGTCAAGAAGTGGCGCGGCAACTTCGCTGTCGTTTCATTTTCGCCGAAAAGGAGGACAGCAAGCTTGGCTTAAGGCGTGGCTTCAAGATCTCGCCAGGTGAAAGAATGATTGTCGTCGAGGACGTAGTAACCCAAGGTGGACGCGTCCAGGAGACGATCGACATCGTTCGCGCCCACGGCGGAGAAGTGCTGGCCGTCGCGGTAGCAGTGGACCGTTCGAACGGGCGGGCCAATTTTGGTGTACCGTTCTTTAGCTTGCTTTCCCTGGCGGTAGAAACCTTTAAGGCCGACCAGCTTCCACCCGATCTGGCTGCGCTTCCGGCGGTTAAGCCCGGCAGCAAGTAGCATCCGCGATAAGCCTTCCTCCCAGTTCACTTTGTTTTGGTTCACTTTCACCCAAGCTGCTGCCTTAAACCTTCCTCCTCAGGATCGCTCTGGCACTGTGCCAAGCATCTGTGCCATCTAGAGTTTCAGTTGTGCCATGATGTCTCAGTTGGCACAGCTAATAGACCTCCGAGAATCTATAGGATTACAGATATAAGTAATTTATCATGAATAAGTTACATTCGGCCTTTTCAGCGCTGGCACCGTCGCTGCTTAGATAGCCAAGGATACTTATTTCCAGGAGCAATTCTATGGCAAAAGTAATCGGCATTGACTTGGGCACGACGAATTCGTGCATGGCCGTGATGGAAGGTGGGGAACCGGTCGTGCTGGAGAATTCAGAGGGTCGGCGTGTAACGCCGTCAGTCGTTGCCTTCACTAAGTCCGGCGAGCGGTTGGTTGGCGACGCGGCCAAGCGGCAGGCGGTGACTAACTCCCGGAATACCATTTATTCCATCAAGCGGTTCATGGGACGCAAATACTCCGAGGTTGAGGAGGAGCGCAAGCGCGTTCCATATAAAGTCGTCTCTGATTCCGGTGGTGACGCCTATGTCGAGGTTGAGGTTGACGGAAAGCCGAAGCGATTCAGTCCGCCCGAAATCTCGGCGATGATTCTCTCGAAGCTAAAGACCGATGCCGAGATGCGGCTGGGAGAGAAAATCACCCAGGCGGTAATTACCGTTCCGGCTTATTTCAATGACTCCCAACGGCAGGCGACTAAAGATGCTGGGCGCATCGCCGGCCTGGATGTCTTGCGCATTATCAATGAGCCGACCGCAGCCTCACTCGCCTACGGTCTAGACAAGAAAAAGGACGAGGAGATCGCCGTGTACGATCTGGGTGGAGGCACCTTCGATATTTCCGTGCTGGAGATCGGCGACGGCGTTTTTGAAGTCAAGGCGACCAATGGCGATACGCACCTGGGGGGTGACGATTGGGACGGGCGGATCATGGATTGGATCCTCGATGAATTCAAGAAAGAGCACGGGATGGACTTGCGCAAGCAGCCGGACGCCTTGCAGCGAATCAAGGAAGAAGCTGAGAAGGCCAAAATCGCGCTCTCCAGTTCGCAGGTTTACGAGCTCAACCTACCGTTCATCACGGCAGATGCCAGCGGGCCCAAACATATCACGATGAAGCTGAACCGTTCGAAGATGGAGCAACTGTGCGACGATCTCTTCGAGCGAACTATCACGCCGGTCAAGAATTGCCTCAAAGACGCAGGCATGACGGCCGACAAAATCGATGAGTTGGTTTTGGTCGGCGGCATGACCCGGATGCCGAAAGTCGTGGACACCGCCCACTCGCTGGTCAACAAGCCTCCTCATCAGGGCGTCAACCCGGATGAAGTCGTCGCCGTGGGCGCGGCCATTCAGGCAGGTGTGCTCAAAGGCGAAGTCAAGGACGTGCTGTTGCTGGACGTGACGCCGCTCTCGCTCGGCATCGAAACGCTCGGCGGTGTGTTCACCAGACTCATCGAGCGCAACACCACGATTCCGACGCGGAAATCGGAAATCTTTTCGACCGCGTCCGATAATCAGCCGGGCGTCGAAATCCATGTACTCCAGGGCGAACGCCAGCTCTCGCGCGACAACAAAACGATCGGCAAGTTCCATCTGACCGACATCCCGCCCGCCCCGCGCGGCGTTCCCCAGATTGAAGTCACTTTCGACATTGACGCCAACGGCATCCTGCACGTCAGCGCCAAGGACCTGGGCACCGGCAAGGAGCAGAAAATCACCATCACCGCCAGCAGCGGCCTGAGCAAGGACGAGATCGAAAAGATGCGCAAGGACGCCGAAGCGCACGCCGACGATGACAAAAAGCGGCGCGAGGACATCGAAACGCGAAACGAGGCCGACAACGCGGTCTATCGCGCCGAGAAATTTATCAAAGACAGCGGCGACAAGATCGCCGGCGATGACAAGAGCAAAATGCAGGCGGCCATCAACGAAGTAAAGGACGCGCTGAAGGGGCAAGACACTGCCGCCATACGGAGCGCCAGCGACAAGCTCAATGAGGCCTGGCAGGCGGTTTCGGCGGAGATGTACAAGGCGGCGGGTGAAAAAGCCCGCGCGGGTCGCGGTAAGGGCCAACCGGCTGGTGCGCAGGAGGACGCCGACACCGGCTCGAAGAAAGAAGAAGGTCCAATCATCGACGCCGAAGTCGTTGATGAAAAGAAGTAACCGACGAATTTCCCTCCGTGAGTGCGGCGGGATTTTGATTCAACTGAAATCAAAGAACCAAAGAAAAACAACCAAAATATGGCACTAAACGTAAAACCCCTCGGCGATCGGATTCTCGTGGAACCGGTCGAAGAGAAGGAAGTCAAGAAGGGCGGAATCATCATCCCGGACACCGCCAAGGAAAAACCGATGGAAAGTCTTGTCGTGGCCCTCGGCACCGGCAAAACCGATGATAACGGGAAGAAGGTACCGTTCGAAGTCAAGAAAGGCGACCGCGTGCTCGTCACAAAGTACGGCGGCACCGAAATTAAACTGGACGGCAAGGAATACAAAATCCTCAGTTCGGATGATGTCCTCGCTGTGATCGAATAAGGAAAAACAACAGTTGAGGTCTATCAACCATTCAATCTCAACGCTCAACATCCAACAAGTAAAATATGGCTGCAAAACAACTCATCTTTGACGAGAATGCTCGTCAGACCCTGCTCCGGGGCGTCACTAAACTCTCTAGAGCGGTCACCGCGACCCTCGGCCCCAAAGGCCGTAATGTCGTGCTCGACAAAAAGTTCGGCTCGCCGACCGTCACTAAGGACGGCGTCACGGTCGCCAAAGAAATCGAACTGGAAGATCCCTACGAAAATATGGGAGCCCAGATGGTCCGCGAAGTCGCCAGCAAAACCAGTGACGCCGCGGGCGACGGAACCACCACCGCCACTGTCCTGGCCGAGGCGATCTTCCGCGAGGGCCTCAAATACGTCACTTCCGGCGCCAACCCGATCGGGATCCAGCGCGGCATAACTAAAGCGGTGACCGCCTCGGTGGATCATCTCGACAAAATCACCAAAAAGGTAAAGGACAAAGAGGAAATCAAACAGGTGGCCACCGTGTCCGCCAATTGGGACACGACCATCGGCGAGATTATCGCCGACGCCATGGACAAGGTTGGCAAGGACGGCACTATCACTGTCGAAGAAGCCAAGTCGATCGAGACCACGCTCGAAGTGGTCGAAGGAATGCAGTTCGACAAGGGCTATCTTTCGCCTTACTTCGTGACGAATGCCGAGGCAATGGAGTGCCGGCTCGAGGATTGTTACGTCCTCAATTTCGAGAAGAAGATTAGCAGCCTCAAGGATCTGTTGCCGATTCTGGAGAAGATTGCCAAGGTTGGCAAACCTCTGCTCATCATCGCCGAGGACGTCGAAGGCGAAGCGCTTGCGACTCTCGTGGTGAATAAGCTCCGCGGAACGCTGAATGTCTGCGCTGTCAAGGCCCCTGGTTTCGGCGACCGCCGCAAGGCCATGTGCGAAGACATCGCCATCCTTACCGGAGGCAAGTTCATCAGTGAAGACCTCGGCATCAAACTCGAGAGTCTGAACCTCGAGGACCTCGGCCGCGTCAAGAGCGTCGTGGTGGACAAAGAAAACACCACGATCGTTGAAGGCCACGGCAAGAACTCCGAGATCCAGGGCCGCGTCAATCAAATCCGCCGCCAGATTGAAGAGACCACCTCCGATTACGACCGCGAGAAGCTCCAGGAACGTCTGGCCAAGCTCGCCGGTGGTGTGGCCGTCATTAATGTCGGCGCCGCGACCGAAACCGAGATGAAGGAACGCAAAGCTCGCGTCGAAGACGCGCTGCATGCGACCCGCGCGGCTGTCGAAGAGGGCATTGTCGCCGGCGGTGGCGTGGCCTTGCTCCGCTGCATTCCGGCGATTGAGGCCGTCAAGGGTGGCGACGATGATGAGCGGATTGGGATCGACATTGTCAAGCGCGCCATCGAGTTCCCGACTCGTGCGCTGGCGGAGAACGCCGGCGTCGAAGGCTCGGTCGTAGTGCAGGAAGTCAAGAAACGCAAGGGCAACGAAGGCTACAACGTCACGACCGGCGAATATGAAGACCTGGTCAAAGCCGGCGTGGTGGACCCGAAGAAAGTCACCCGCACGGCTCTGCAGAATGCGGCTTCGATTGCCGGCTTGCTGTTGACCACCGAATGCCTCGTGACCGAGATTCCGGAGAAGGAGAAGAAAGCTCCGATGCCGGGCGGCCACGGCGGCGGCATGGGCGATATGGACTACTAAGCCGCGTCCATTCCAACGTAAATAAATCAAGAGCATCAAGCGAGGTTGGCGCAAGCCAGCCTCGCTTTTCTGTCTCTTGCGCGTCACATCATTGATGGCCTTGCCTTGACCTGGCGCTAGGAATAGCCGATAATTTTGCAGTTCCGCTACGGGGGCGTACTGGTTTCGACTTGGAAGATACGCCAGAGGCGGCATGCCGAGGATGGTTCGTTGGCCTCGTTAATCATCGG
>CAYUPI010000043.1:0-49940 GCA_964446585.1 uncultured Verrucomicrobiota bacterium | reverse complement strand
GAGTAAAGCCGACCCCGCTGTATTATGCAAGTTATTTGTGACTCAGTAGACTAGTGTCCCCCCCGCCGACCACCCCTGCCATCCAAAAACAATTGCCAATCAGTGCCATAAGCTGGAAGTTTAAGAGAGTTCACTGGTTGGATGCATTTGACATGAAATCCTGTTTGGGACGGCGCTGGACGATAGACTTTCTGCTCGGCGCCCTGATTCTGCCCGTCGCCCCGCAATCGCGCGCGGCCGAGAAGCTTCAGTTTAAT
This sequence comes from uncultured Verrucomicrobiota bacterium, assembly GCA_964446585.1. Classification (GTDB taxonomy): domain Bacteria; phylum Verrucomicrobiota; class Verrucomicrobiia; order Limisphaerales; family UBA8199; genus CAYUPI01. Next base: position 49,683 of record CAYUPI010000043.1, on the reverse strand, counting down.
CGCGATATCCGGCCCATTCTCTCCGATCGCTGCTTCAAATGCCACGGGCCGGACAAAAACGCACGGAAGGCAAGCCTGCGCCTTGACCTGGCTGAGGAGGCCTACGCCGAACGAAAAAAGTCCCACAAACACGCAATCGTTCCAGGAAAGGCCGATGAAAGCCTTGTTTGCCGCAAAATCTTTTCCACCGACAAGGATGACCTGATGCCGCCGCCGGAATCGAACCTTTCTCTTACCACGCAAGAGAAAGAGAAACTCCGCCGCTGGATTGTCGAGGGGGCGGAGTACCAGCCGCACTGGGCCTTCATCACGCCCGCCGCCTCAGTTCCTGTCCCCGCCGTGCGGAACCAGGCCTGGGCGCGAAACGAAATCGATAGGTTCATTCTCGCGAGGTTGGAAAAAGAGGGCCTCAAACCATCCCCGAAGGCAGACAAAAACCGTTGGCTCCGACGAGTTACCTACGATCTGACCGGCCTGCCGCCGACGCCGAAGGAAGTCGATGCATTCCTCGCGGACAAATCGCCGGCCGCTTACGAAAAAGTCGTGGACCGCCTTCTTGCCTCGAAACATTTCGGTGAGCGAATGGCGGTGCCGTGGCTGGACGCCGTTCGCTACGCCGACAGCTACGGATATCAAAGCGATCAACTCTGTCCCACCTGGCCTTATCGGGGTTGGGTCGTGGACGCTTTTAATGACAATCTCCCCTACGATCGTTTTCTCACCGAGCAACTCGCCGGAGATCTGTTGCCGCATCCGACGCGCCAGCAGCGGCTCGCCACAGCGTTCAATCGCCTCCATCGCCAGACCAACGAAGGCGGCAGTATCGAGGAAGAATGGCGCGTCGAATACGTCTCGGATCGCGTGCACACGTTTGGCACGGCGGTGCTGGGTCTGACGCTCGAATGCTGTCGCTGCCACGACCACAAGTTCGATCCCATTGCTCAGCGCGATTACTACAGTCTTTCGGCGTTCTTCAACAGCATCGACGAATATGGCCTCTACAATGATACGGCCCACGTCCCGACGCCGTCGGTTCTATTGCCTACCGAGGAGCAGGAAAAGGCCATGATGGAAACGACCCAAACCCTGACGCAAAAACGCGAGCAGGTCGCTCGAGCCGCGCGCGATGCCGAGCCTGGCTTCCAGGAATGGCTGAAGAGCGCGGAGCCGTCCGACAAAATGCCAGGACTGCTCGCGCAGTACTCACTGGAAGAACTGGCGGGCACAAATCAATTCGCGAACTCGCTCAACCCAACCAACCTCAGCACCCCATTGCGAGACAACACGCGCGTCGCGGGCAAGTTCAGCCAGGCGGTTGAATTCAACGGCGACGAAGAGATCACCTTCCCCAATCCTCTCGGCCGCCTGCAGCCCTGGGAACCATACACCATCGTCTTCTGGCTGAAGGTCCCCGCAGCTCTTACGAATGGAGTCATCTTTCATCGCTGCGACGGCACGGATGTCGGTTTTCACGGCACGGCGCTCGAGCTGGACCAGAGCCAGCTCTTTTTCGTTGTCAAAAGGTTTTGGCCCGGCAACGCCCTCGCCATCCGCTCGAAGGCCAAAGTCCGGCCCGACGAATGGGTCCAAATCGCGGCGAGCTACGACGGCTCTGGCCAGGCCGAGGGGATGAAGTTGTTCCTCGATGGTCAATCGCTTGATTCGGAGATCGTGCGAAACCACTTGTACAAAAGCCCCCAGAACGGCGGCTCGGGATTGAGCTTTGGCGCGCTCTTTCGCTCGACCGGATTGAAGAATGGGTTGCTCGATGAGCTACGCATTTACGACCGGCCGCTGTCGCAAATCGAAATCCGGCAACTCTTCGACGGACACTCCTTGCGGGATGCGCTTGCCGCGAAGGACGCCGAGGCGTTACGCCCGTATTACGTCGCAGCCGTTGCTCCCGCTGTTACTCAGGCTCGAGCTGAGTTGGCCGCGGCAACAAAGGCGTATTTTGAAGCGCGCAATCCGGTTACGGAAACCAGTGTCATGGAAGAACTGCTGTACCCGCGCCCGGCTTACGTGCTGGCGCGCGGACGTTACGATGCGCCCCACACCGAAGACAAACGAGTCGTCCGAACGACTCCTGCCTTTCTGCCGCCGTTCCCCGCGGACGCGCCGAAGAATCGCCTCGGTTTGGCCACATGGGTGACCGACCCGCGCCACCCGCTCACGGCCCGCGTGGCGGTCAACCGTTTCTGGCTGATGCTTTTTGGCCGGGGTCTCGTCGTCACACCGGAAAACTTTGGGGCACAGGGCGCCGAGCCGTCGCATCCGGAACTTTTGGATTGGCTGGCCCGCGACTTCATCAACTCCGGATGGGATGTAAAGGCCATACTGAAAAAAATCGTCCTCAGCGCTACGTATCGCCAGGACTCGAAATTGCGTCCCGACCTCAAAAAGAAAGATCCTGAAAATACTCTGCTCGCGCGTGGTCCGTCCCAGCGCTTGCCGGCCGAAATGATCCGCGATACGGCATTGGCTGCCAGCGGCCTGCTGGAGGATAAACTGGGTGGGCCGCCGGTGAGTCCGTACATGCCGGGCGATCTGTGGCGCGAAAGCAACACGATGAGCCCGGCCTATCATCAGAGCGTTGGCGGCGATCTCTATCGCCGCAGCCTCTATACCGTTTGCAAACGCACAGCGCCCATGCCGGACATGACCGTGTTCGACGCGCCCTCGCGCGAGTTCTGCACGGCCAGACGCACGGCGACCGCCACACCCCAGCAAGCGTTCGTGCTGCTCAACGATACTCAATTTGTCGAAGCCGCCCGCACGCTTGCGGAAAAGGCGCTCAAGGAAGGCGGGCCAACTGGTCGCCAGCAAATTCCGTTTGTGTTTCGCCACCTGAGCGCGCGCCGGCCCGCTCCTGAGGAACTCTCCGTGTTGCAGCAGTTATTGAAAGAGCAGGCAGAGCTCTTTAAGCACGAGCCCGACCGCGCTGAGAAGCTCATTTCGGTCGGGGAGCACAAACGCGATCCGGCGCTCGACCCGGTCGCGTTGGCGGCGCTGACCACGGTTTCCCAAGCAATCCTGAACCTCGATGCTACAGTTTGGAAAAGATGACCTATGAAAAAGATCCAAGAACCAACCTCCAAGCTCAAGCGAAGCAGATGAAAAAGCTCCAAACGCCAAGCCCCAAGCACCAGAGACGATCCAAACTTCAGACTCCATTTGACGCACTATCGCCAGGTACTATTTGGAGCTTGGGATTTGATGTTTCTCTGGAGCTTGGAGCTTGGAACTTGGTGTTTCGCCTCGCGTTTTGCTTATGAACGAAACCCCGCACCCAATCGTCGATCCCTTTTTCGTCACGCGCCGCCAATTCTTCGCGCGGACCGCGCAGGGCCTAGGCGTGGTCGGCCTCGCCAGCCTGCTTCCGAAAGATTTATTCGCGACAGAGGCGCTGAAGACCATAGGCGCGCTCCCTGGACTCCCACATTTTCCTCCGAAAGCCAAACGCGTCATTTATCTCTTTCAAAGCGGCGCGCCGTCGCAAATGGAATTGTTCGATTACAAACCGCTATTGAACAAACTCAATGGCGAACAACTACCAAACCATGTGCGGGGCGGCCAGCGGCTGACGGGCATGACGTCGCAACAGGCCTCGATCCCCTTGGCCGGGTCGCTCTTCGAATTCAAACAGCGCGGCCAATCCGGCGCCTGGCTCAGCGAGTTGCTGCCGCATACCTCCACGGTCGTGGATGAGCTTTGTATCATCCGCTCGATGTTCACGGAGGCAATCAATCATGATCCTGCGATAACGTTCTTCCAGACGGGCTCGCAAATCGCGGGCCGTCCGTCGCTCGGCTCGTGGGTGCATTACGGCCTGGGCTCGACTAACGAGAACCTTCCCGCGTTTGTCGTGCTCGTCACTCCCAACAAAGGAGACCAACCCCTCTATTCGCGGCTCTGGGGCAGTGGATTTCTCGATACCCGCCACCAGGGCATCCAGTTCCGCGCCGGCAAGGAACCGATCCTCTACATGGCCAATCCCGATGGACCATGCGGTTCAGGAAGACGGGCGTTGCTCGATAAGCTTAATGCTTTGAACCAACTCCAGTTCGAGAAGGAACTCGACCCCGAGATCGAATCGCGCATTGCTCAGTATGAGATGGCTTACCGCATGCAGACCAGTGTTCCGGAAGTGACCGACCTGTCAAAAGAACCCGACAGCACGTTCGAGTTCTATGGCCCGGATAGCCGCAAACCCGGTTCATTCGCCGCCAATTGCCTGCTTGCCCGCCGGTTGGCCGAACGCGGCGTGCGTTTCATTCAGCTCTATCATCAGGGGTGGGATCAGCACGGCAATCTGCCTGCGGGCATCAAGACGCAAACGCGCGAAACCGATCAACCTAGCGCCGCGCTGATCAAAGATTTGAAACAACGCGGCCTGCTCGAAGATACGCTCGTAATCTGGGGTGGTGAATTTGGGCGCACCTGCTATTCGCAAGGCAAGCTGACGAAGGATGACTACGGGCGCGACCATCATCCTCGTTGCTTCAGCATCTGGCTGGCCGGCGGTGGCGTCAAACCGGGGATCACCTACGGTCGCACCGATGACTACGGTTACAACATTGCCGATGCCGATGGTAACCCGATCAGTCCGGACAAAAGCACCTTCACTCCGGGCGCGGTCCACGTCCACGATCTACAGGCAACCATTCTGCACTTGCTTGGAATCGACCACGAGCGGCTGAACTATTTGTATCAAGGCCGCCGATTTCGCCTCACGGACGTGGACGGCCACGTCGTAAACGACATTTTGGCCTGATGCCGGAGCCGAACTGCGCGAAGCGTTTGGAGTGCGACTGGCTTGCCGGCGCTTTTATGAGCGCGAGCGGCGCTAAAGCGGGAGCAAGCTTCTCGCACTCCAGACGCTTCGCGTGGTCCGGTTGTGAGTCCGTATGCCTGAGGACCGTGGGCCTGAGGACCACGTGCCTTGCTCTCAGGCGAGCTCGGCGATAATCCTGTGTAGCGTCGGCAACTGTTGGTCCTCAATTCCTTGCGGCACCGATGCAGAAGACCGTCCCGTCTGCCGCTTGCACAAGGATATCCGCCAACCCATCCCCATCCACGTCAGCGATGGCCGGCATAGACAAGTGGCCCGGCCCTTGCCATTCCCAAAGAACTTTGCCGGACGAACGGTCGCCAGTGATGGCAATTAGTCTCGGTCCCGACACATAAAGGAGTTCGTCGCCTTTGCGCCCGTCAATATCCGCGGCCACGACTCGCGGGCAGGTCGGCGCCGGTGCCGCCAGCGACCACAAGACTTTTCCATCGCGCGGATCAATAGCCCGCACGCCGTCGCCGTATCCCGCAGACGCAATTTCGAACGTGCCGTCGCCGACGAAATCCACAAGCGCATGTTTGACCGAAGTCGTTTCACCCGCATTGCCCTCAGAGGCGTTCGTCGGATAGTCCACGCGCCCTGGTCCATGCCAGATCGGCGTGCCATTGGTATTGAGCAATGCCAGAATGTACTGCGAGTCGAGCAGCACTTCCGGCGCAGCGTGACCTGTGAAGCGGTGGACCATCGGCTCGCCATACGCCGCCCAGGCTGGGAGTTGTTTTCGGCTGGCAAACTCGACGCCGTGTAGCAATCCGCCGGTCCGTCCGTCAGCCACCCAAAAGCAAACGGGGTAGAGCGAAATCAATTTGTCCAACCCATCGTGGTCGAGGTCGGCAATTGCTGGCGGAATACCGGCGTAGCCCCAACTGAATTGCCCCTTGATGATGGCCTTTTCCTGACGCCAGAGCGTCTTGCCCGTTCGCCCATCGAGGAGTTGGCCGACGTCCGAGCCCATGAAGCCGCAGCGCGTGTTGACGAAAAGGTCGGTTCGTCCCTTGGCACGAAACGCGCCGGGCCACCAGAAAGTCAATGCGCCGACGTTGCCCGCGGGCGGCCCCCCGGGCGTTTGCTCGAATCGCGCCTGCCACATGCGCGATCCGTCATAGCGATACGCGACCAACAACGCCCGGCCTGTCCTATCCTGGCTCGCCACAACCACTTCGTTACCGCCATCGCCATCGAGGTCGGCTGCCAACGGCCCCAGCCAGCGGGCGCCATCGCTCATGCCACGTCCAGGACGGCTCCACAACAGTTTTGGGGCGTTCGTACCGGGGCCGGACGATTGAAGGGCCAATATTTGTTGTGCGGCACCTTCGGCTATGACGGTCATCGGACCATTGGGACCCAGCCGGGCGGCAATTGGGATCGAAACCGTCACCCCAAGCGGCCGGCTCTCCACGACGCGCGCCTCAGCCCCTTGGGATGCGAGGGAAAGCTTGTTGTCCCGGGGAACCCGCAGGCGCACCAAAGCGCCCGCGCCTCCTGTGACCGGCGACAGCGCCGTCAGTTCCGGATCGCCGGGCAAACCCGACACTCGCCAAAGGGTCTCAGGCCGCTCATTAGTACCCACGCGCATTGCAATTAGCGTGGTTGGAAAGGGCGGTTCGGAATTCGCTTCACGTTGCGCCACCAGGAAGGCGGGTCGCTCTCCTGGGCCACCTTGACTGAGCGCCACCTGCCGCATGCCTTGGGACGCGGAGGTGGACCAGGTCGCGTCCATTCGTGGCAGGTCCGAGCAGACCCACGCGGAATTCGCATGCGACCAGTTCGTCGATGGCCAGCTGCTGCTTAAATCGACGAGTTGGATTGTGCCAAACGTCGGCACCAACACGCCGTCAGTGCCGATCACGAAAAGCTTGGCCTTTCCTTGGCCGTCAACCTCTGCAGTGCCCTGAACAAATCGCCGCGGGAGATCAAAGAGGCGCTCGCCACTCGCGGCGTTCAAAACCACCACATGCCATTGGCTGTCGCCGGAATCATTGAAAATATTCAAAACGATTTCAGGGCGGGCATCGCTGGTGACGTCCACGATCGGGTGTGGCCCGACTCGCGGCCACTTTTTGCGCTCGGAGATGTCCTGCTCGATATCCCGCCGCCAGCGCACAGTGAGCCGCTCGGCCTCGGGCTTTTTCGGATCATAATCCAGCACATCGATATGGCTTTGAAAATCACCCAGTGTGATAAATTCCTTTCTCCCATCTCCATCGACGTCGGCCAGTCCGAACCAGCCGTACGGGCGGCTTTGGTGATATCGGAGTTCAGTCTCCTTGCGGCCAGTGGCGCCGTCGAAAATCATGATGCGATAGTGAGCCGCGACACAGACCTCCGGCATACCGTCGCCGTCAAGGTCATAGACGATATCGAGCGGCGAGAAAATCGTGTCCTCCGGCGGGTCGGTTTGCCACACCAGGCGCGGTTTGTCGAAACCCTGGTCGTAGGCAAAGAGTTGCAGGCGACACACTTTCTGGTCCATCCAGGTGTGGGTCCAGGCGACGCGCTGCAAGCCTTTCACACTTGGCAAGATTTTGGCCCAGCGTTCGTGAAAGGTTTCTGTGGCCGGACGCAAATTCCCACTGCCATCAATGTCGAGCATTAATGGCTGCACTGCAGCAACTTTTCGCCCGGGAGCAGACGAGACCGCATCGTCCGCGGCAAAACGAAGCGTGTAATTTCCGTGGGCCGGTGTAATTTCGATTAGCAGCTCGCGCCCGGCTGTGGAATAGGACCAGCGCGTCTGCGGTCGGGTGATGTTGCCGTGGAGCGGCGAGCGGGACGTCAGCGCCGAGTCATGAGCGTAGCGAGGCCACGAGGCCGGGTCGTCGCCCATGGATTCAGCGCCGTGCTCGAGTCCCGCCAGCAGAATCAACACGCAGAGCATGGCTGCACGATGAGGCAAATCTGTGTGTTGTGCCAACTGTTTCCAATCACGTCGCGGTACAAAAACCCCGCACCTGGTGCTGTCGTCAGGAATGTTTTGACAGGATTAACAGGATTAACAGGATTGGTCAGAGCTGCGCCGGGCTAAAGACGACTTTGGTTGGATTAGAACCGCACCGCGAATCACCTAGCATCCGATAATCAATCAGCATTATGCCCATACTGAAAATCAAACCTGCCGGTTCCTGCACGTACGACCTGGTCGCGCTGGGGGAAATCATGCTCCGCCTCGATCCGGGCGAAGGGCGGATTTGCACAGCGCGCGCGTTCAAAGTCTGGGAAGGTGGCGGTGAATACAATGTCGCCCGCGGTCTGCGACGCTGCTTCGGCCTAAAGACCGCGGTTTGTACGGCGTTCGCGGAAAACGACGTAGGCCGGTTGCTGGAGGATTTCGTTTTGCAGGGCGGTGTTGAGACCGAGTTCATCAAATGGGTCCCGCACGACGGTGTAGGCCGGACTGTGCGAAATGGGCTGAATTTCACCGAGCGAGGTCTCGGCTTGCGCGGCGGTGTCGGCATCTCCGACCGCGGCCACAGCGCCGCCAGTCAGCTTAAATCGGGCGATTTTGATTGGGACCATATCTTCGGCAAGCTCGGCGCGCGCTGGTTTCATACCGGAGGAATCTTCGCCGGACTTAGCGACACCACGCCAAAGCTTGTTCTCGAGTCCGTGCAGGCCGCCCGAAAACACGGCACCATTGTTTCCTATGATCTCAACTACCGCCCCTCGCTATGGAAGAGCATCGGTGGTCAGAAGCGGGCGCGAGAAGTGAACAAAGAAATTGCAAAGCACGTGGACGTGATGCTCGGCAACGAGGAAGACTTTACCGCGTGCCTCGGCTTCAAAGTCGAAGGCGTGGACGAACGGCTTTCCAACCTTGACCTGGATGCCTTCAAGAAGATGATCAGCCGGGCGGTTGGGGCCTATCCGAATTTCAAATTGATCGCCACGACTCTGCGCACGGTCAGATCGGCGTCACGCAATGACTGGTCTGCGCTTTGCTGGGCCGGCGGAAAGTTCTACAAATCGCCGGCTTACTCCGATATGGAGATCCTGGATCGCATCGGCGGGGGCGACAGTTTCGCGAGTGGTCTGATCTACGGTTTGCTGCAGTTCGGCGATCCACAAAAAGCCGTTAAATATGGTGCCGCCCACGGCGCTCTTGCCATGACAACACCAGGCGATACCTCAATGGCTTCGCTCAAAGAAGTCGAAGCACTGGTTAAGGGCACAAGCGCTCGTATACTGAGATGACGCGATCGTTTGCGGACAATTCTGATCCCTTCAACACATTTTGCCGAGGGTCCCTATTCGGTGGGGGGCGAATGTGCCTACTGCGAAATCGGGTTCCGCACTAGTGCGAGCAGGACGGGCGCCAGCGGCGGGATGTTCAAGGGGAACTCGACCTCTTTGCCGTCGATCAAGCTGAGCGCCGGCTGGACCGAAGCATTCATCACCATACGCACCTCCTGAGTTTCGCGAGACAGATTCAGGAGATTCACCAGTAGTTTGCCGTTGTGTTCAACCGCGCGCACGTTCACACCCCACCGCGGCTCGTGATGCGCGCCTTCGATTCGCACCAGCGGTTGCACTCCGGCTTGCTCCAGCAGGCGGTTGAGGATATCGCGGTAGGCCCTCGGGGAGAGAGGATCCGGATAGGCGACAAGGCGGCCACGGCCGGATTGAACCAGTCCTCGGCTTCGGACACGGCCGTACTCATCGCTCGTGAAGCACGGGCCGACAGTCAAGACGGTGCCGCCATTGAAAATATGTCGGTTGAGCGCCGTTATAACGCCTTCAGGCGCGCGTGAAGCCCGTGGCACCACGATGAGCTTATAAGGCGGCAGTTTGCCCGATACGAGTTGAGATTCACTCAAGAAATCAGCGACCCCGTTGCTAAAATACGCGCCTTCGAACGCCGACCGCACTTCATCGTAGTAATCCATGGACGGCAGCAAGCTGGAATAAGCGTAGAGGATACCCAGCGAGGCCTTTGTCCGGCTCAGCGCGCAAACCTCCGGAGCGAGCCGTTGAAGATCGAGCGCGACCTGGCCAAAGGCATGCACACAATTGGCTCGAGTGAGAATGTTCTCCGCGAGGTCGCCGCTCTGACCGCGCTCCCAAACCCAGGTGGTCGTGGCGCCCTGGCCGTGAATGGCCTCGTGCCAAAATACCGTGCGGATGTAATTCTCAGGAATGTAGCGCGTGTCACCGTCAGCGATCAGGTGGTTCTCGGAATTAAAGATCGGGCTGTCTGGTGCGGCTGAGTGTTGGAGCGTGTAATTCATCGCCATGGTTTGCCAATTGCAGGCGTACTCACCGCCTCGGTCGCCGGAGAAGTCCATCACGCAGTCATTGCCCGCGATTCGGTCAAGGCGCGTGAAGCGCTCGTAGTCAATGCCCACCTCGAACCGCCCTGGGTCCTCGAAGGCCTGCGACATGACCTTGGCATGCACAGGCAGACCAGGATCGTAGCGATGGATGCGGTCACGCAACAGCTCGTGAAACGCGAGGAATCGCTCCTGGTTGAAGCGCCAACGGTCGAAGGACAAGCCGTAATTGGAGTCATCGACTGGCAGCTCGATCTCCTCAAACCGCCGGAACCTCGTCCCGTAGGCTTGATTGGCCTTTCGGATCGTGCCCCATTTCGCTTTGAGCCATTGCCGGAACCTGGCGCGCTCATAGGCGCAGCGACCTTGATACTGCGGTTCGTTTGACAGGCAGATACTGTGCAGCGCGGCGTGATGAGCGATGAGAGGCATGAGCGCGTCGAGCCATTTCTCCATGACCGTCCGTGTGTTGGGTGCTTCGATGCAGAAGTGGAAAAAGCCCTTTCCGCATTGCGCATGAGCCGGGTCGGCGCCATAGGCCCACTCGGGGAAATAATGTGGAGAGATCAGGAGATTTACTGCCACGTTGTGCGCGGCCGCCAGGTCAAGCCATTGGACAACATTTTGACGGATTGCTTCCCGATCGACCACGTCGGGTGCCGGCAGCCCGTTCGCAGGCCCCATCTCGAACTGGATGATGTTGAGACCATAGTCGTTCAGAAGGGGAATGTCCTGACGCACCTGACCGAAATGGCCGACGCCGGTGAAGTAAACAGGCCGTTCATTTTGCCAGAAAGCCGCGTCGCGTATCGTCCAGGGGCCGGTTCGGTATCGCGGGACCGGTTGCTCGGTGATCGGATCCCGATGGAGTGCTTCGGCGGACAGACGCTCGATATAGGCGGAGCCTTTGAGGCCACGGAGCTGATGAGCCGAGTTGGTTTCGGACAAATCATCGCGGACGTACTGAAGAAAGCTTTCGATGACGCGAGCCTCGGCGGTGCCATAGGCCCCCGGGCGGCCCGCCACGTCTGCCCCCCGGAATTTGCGTTTGAGTGCCTCTAAGTTCTCTGCGGTCTTCTGCAAGCGCACTTCGACATTGGCGCGGTCGGAAAGGAGGATGGATCGCGCTTGTTGAACCGAAGCCAGAAATGTGTCGCGGTCGCAGGCCCGGTAAGACGACAGGTCCAGAGCCTGCATGGCCTTATGCACGAGCGTTCGGTTCCGAGCAGTTTCGGCTTCTGGCACGTATCCGGCGTCTTCGAGAGCGCTGTCGAGGTCCTTCACCAATTCTCGCAATGCATCTACGAGCGGTTCGGCGCGGCCGTTGACCAGGAAAGCATTCAGGAGACTGCCTGAGCCGGGCCGGTTAATGGCGTGCAAGGCCACCGTGATGACATCGCCCGGCCGCGCATCCTGTGTGAGAACGAAATCGCCTTTGGACCATTCGAAGTCCTGCTTAAGCACTCCGTTGACGTAAGCCTGTGCCGCGTTATCGACGCCGGACTTCATGCGGATGGTTGCGCCTTGAACGAGGATGCCATTGATGGTGTCGGGGACTGTGATGCGAGTTCGAAACCAACCGGTCGAATCGTGGGGCCACCACTTGAACCCTAAATCGACACGTTGCCACGACGAATCATCGTACTCTGGCCGCTCAGCGCCAGTTGCTTCGCCAAAATGCCACCACCAATTGTGCACCGAGGAATCCAGCCAAAGCCCTATTTGCGCGCGAGTCGTATCGCCAGCGATAGCAACAGCGCTCGCGAGAAGACACAGTCCAAGGCAGAGGCAGCCACAGCACATGCGCCGATCGAAACGAAGCCAACTCTTGCGGTCGCCATGGTTCATAGCGCGCGCTTTAGTCAGCATCCCTGGCGACATTCACGTCCTGAATTAAAGCTAAGAACAGTTCGGATATAGATCGGAATGGGCTTTAACGGACTCAGACACAAACCTGGCGTCGGAGTGCTTCGATTCGGGGAGTAATGAGACGCTTGTAGGAGGTTTTCATTGTTCATTCAGAGCCGCCTAGGAAGGCCGCACCGGCGCTAAACCGGCTGCCTTTGCCAGGGCAAGTTGGTCGTGATCAAAACTCACAAAATACTCGGCAGCAAGTTCGACAGCATAAGCAACATGCAGAAGGTCCGGGGCACAGCAAGCTAGCGTAATGGCAAGGGCAATACTGGTCTCGTTGGCGGTCCTCAGGACGTCGCGCCAGTCCGCCTCCAAGTGAGTGAAGTAGCCAAGCCGCACATCAGCTTCGAGACGGCGAATCAATGCCCTTGCTTCAGCCAGGAGCAATCGGCGTCCGGAGTCCGGGTGACGCACGAGCTGGCGGATGGAGTTGAATACCTCCACGCGATGCCAAGACGACCAGAGCCAGACTTCATCTTGTTGCGCCTCAAAATAGTTCAGCGCCGACTTATGGAAAGTGTCTCTCGAAACGCGCGCCGCCACAAGAAAGCTCGTGTCGGCGTAAATCATGGCGATTTGAGTTCTTTGAGGACAGCGGTAAAGTTCACTTTCGGATGATTGGCCGCGCAGATGGCTCGTGCTTCGCGCTCCAGGTCTGCGCGGGAGCGGCGCGGGCGCTTGCCCGCCTTCGTAACTACCAGCGCAGGTTTACCGTTGTCGGTCACAATCACCGACTGGCCGGCACGGAGGGACTTCACGATGCCCGGCGAGTGGAAGAATTCTCTCGTCGTGAGCGTCTTCATGGCGTCAAACATCGGTGATGGACACCCTCGGCGCAAGAGAGAAATCGCTGCCTAAACTATTCGATTGGTGGAGCAAACAATACGGCCAAAATGGCGTCTTCGAACGAATCAATAAGGGAGCAGGCCTACTTTCCCACTTTCATAATGAGCAACCAATCTCCGGTGGCGGGAGTGGGAAACTGGCCGGTGCGGGCGCCGATGACCCCGACCGCCGGACTATTCTGACCAGTGCGCGGATTGAACCAGGTGATGTCCGGAGAGGGTTGGAGCGCCTCGAGCATTAATTCCACGGACCGATCTTCGGGGACGTACACAACTACCAGATCTTTCGATTCCGTCGCGGCGGCGGCAACGTGGCGGTGGGGCGTGGCCGTGCCCTGTTGCTCAGCCACGAGCTGCGGCGATGGACGAAGACGCCAGAAGTCCATCGAGTGCACGAAACTTGCCAGGACCGACATTTGTTTTGCGGCCGGCATGAAAAGGGCCTTTTGCCACATCGGCAAATCTGCCTGCCGCTCTTCCTTTCCCGCGCTTCTGTTCCCTCCGCCAGTAGTGTCCCAGTCCATGACGCCTTGCGCTCCGTAGCTGACCCCTGCCGGCGAAGCCAGCAACTGACTCCAATACATAGCCTGTCGAACGCTATCGGCCCTGAATCGTTTCTTGGATTGCAGGCCGACAGCGTTTTCGGACGGAGCGGAAAGGACGATGGGGCGCGTGGGTTGCATACTCCATACTTTCGCAACAGGCCCAGCGAAAGTTAGCCTCAAGTCGTCGTCGGTGAAATCCGTTACCGGTTGACAGCCAAAGGCACTGACCCAGGCCTCGTCACGAAACTCATCCAGCAGTCGCGGTTCGCCGCCAGTTTCCAGTAACACGGGCGCGTGCGTTGATCGGGCAAAACCAGCCCTGCCGATTCTCTTCCAGTTTTCGGTATTCCTGGCCTGGCTTTCTCCCGGGAAAGCAAGCACCCAAACCACCGGAGCGGCTCCCCAACGCGCAATGACGTAGCGCACGAAAAGCGCGGCCTGGTCATCCGTCATTGGCGTATGAGCCGGTTGGTCAGATGCCAGATCCAGCAACGGGGCGACCGCACTCAGGATGCCGGACCGGGCCAGAGCGTCCAATTTGGAATCGAGCCGCTGGAACACCCCAGGATTGATGGCCACAACTTCCCGACTCCTCGTCAGGGCGAATTCTCCTTTGACGTCAGGCCCCGGTGCCACCGCCCATTGGGCGACAGAGAACTGCTGGGCGGCCCTTGTCCTTGCGTAAAACTCCCAGTCCTTGGCTTCTGAGATGCGGGCGCCGTTCCAAACCGTGTCGGCCAGCCAAAAGAAAGGCGTGCCGTCCGCATGTTCAAAATGCCGGTTGTCCCGCGCGAGGCCAACCGGGCCGTGTAGGTCGAACCTCGATTGCCCCGTAGTTGCGATGCAGACAAACTCTCCGGTCTGATCGTGCAGCCCTCTGTTTGCGCGATCTGAGCAGAGACTGTGGAAGGTCCACCGCCCGAGTTGATCCGGGGAAAAGCGCACGCGCCAGGTCTTGCCACCGTCCCAAAAGCCATCAGCCGAGCGCGTATCGCCCGAGGGCGAGGTGAAAACCACCGTCAATGTCGCGTCCTGGAGCGCGTTGAGGTAGCTGAAGCTGCTCTTGAAGGTTTGCTCGAAGCGGCTCCACTTGGCGGCAATCGGCGGGTCTTTCGATCGGCTGACTGCCGGAAGCGAAAGGTGCAAGCCAGAGCAACCTATAGCGAGAAGTTGGAGTAAGACCTGTCGAAGACGGTTTGCCGAAGCGCGCATTGGCTGGCCTTTACAATTTGGTCGGGCCGTATCAGACATCAAACCATCGTCGTTGTCAAATCAGCCACCGCGGAGCGATTGCGCGGACGCGAGTACCCTCGCTGCTGATCGTTCCGTATGCGGGTACGCTGGGGCGGGCGCCTATGGCAGATGAAATGTCCTCTGGGGGCGACTGGGGAACTCAAACCTTATATTCGCGGTCCTTGACGATACCCGGCATTGGAATTGGATACTTCCCATCTCTGTCGGCTCGGAGCGGGGCAGGGGAGTCCATCGTGAATTTATCCACGCCCGGCGCGTACTCATGCTCGTGGTTGAGCATCTCCTCGAACGTGATTTCCTGTCCGGTATGCGCGGCGAACCTGCCCATGTTCGACACCACGCTGGCTTTGACGCCCCGTTCGGCTTCATTGTACGGCTTATTGTTGCGAATGGCGTCCATGAGATCGTTCCATTCATTGGTATAAGGATCCATCTCACCCGGTGGCTCTTTGGAGGTCCATTGCACGTTCGAGCCCTGCAATGCCTGGCCTTTGAAAATCCTCGAGGGAGCCCCGCAATCATTAGCTTTGGAAACGACCGCCATGCCTTTGCTGCCGTGCGCATAACTGGAGTAAATGTCGTTGCATCCGTTGATGCATCGGCCGTCCATATACATCTTCGACCCATCAGCAAAAGTGTATTCGACTGAATAAGAATCGAAATTCTGATCGACATAGGGCGCGCCTTCCGGGTCGGTTTTAAAGTGTCGACCGCCCAGTGCCTGCGCCTTTACGGGCCAATCATTCTTCATCCAGCAGAGGTGATCCACATGGTGGATGTAAAAGTCATTGAAGCAGCCTCCGCTGGCCCAGAGAAAGCTATGGAAACGCCGAATCTGCCAAAGCAATTCACTCGGCTCGCCCGGCCACCTGGTCGAGAATGCAGAGCCCACCGGCCCGTGCATTCGGTATCCGCGCAAGAGAATCACGTCGCCGATTTCTCCTCCTTGAATTCGCTTTTGTAGCTCCTGCAGATGCCGCGCGTGACGGGACATCAAACCGACGCCTACTTTGAGGTTCTTGGCCGAGGCTTCCTCCGCCAGCTTGAGCATCCGCCGGGAGGTGGGGCCATCTGCGGTAATCGGTTTTTCCATGAAGACGTTTAGTCTTTTTTGAATTGCGTACTCAAAGTTCACCCACCGAAAGGCCAGCGGAGTGGTGAAGATCGCAACGTCGCCGGTCTTTAGACAGTCCATGGCCTTTTTGTAGCCGTCAAAACCGATGAACTTGCGATCCTCGGGCACATCGACTTTATCGCCGCACTTGCGTTTCAGTGTGTCATAGCTGCCGCGGAGCTTGTCATGGAAGACATCCGCCATGGCCACGAGCTTGACTGGTCCCTGCTTGCTTGTGGACAACGCGTTGTCGGCGGCGCCGGTGCCACGGCCGCCGCACCCAATCAAAGCAACCTGAATGAGATCGCTGCCTGCGGCATGCACAGGGGGGACGGCTACTCCCGCCAGCGCTGAGGCGGCGGCGATTCGGCCGGTGGTCTTGATGAAATCGCGACGGGTAGTGAGGCTATTCGAAGATTCGTTCATAATGTCAATGCTTGAGACGCCTTCAACCGGAAGTCAATTCAAGATTTCCTTTTCAAGAGAAAACCGCTAATCCTCCTTCGCTGAAGCAACTCAGGACGGCAATGTCCGTCCTCAACCCAGGAAAAAATGAAACGACGAGATTTTATCAAAAGTTCAGTGGCCGCATCCGGCGTAGCCGCAGTGGTAATGCACGAGTTGAGTTCTATAGCGGCCGAGAATCGTGCGGCCGGCAACCAGGAGTATTACGAACTCCGCGCCTATCGGCTTAGGAGCGACGCCGGTCGCACCTTACTGGATACCTACCTGGAAAAGGTTGCAATTCCTGCATGGAATCGTTTGGGGAGCAAGCCAATCGGCGTCTTTATCCAGCAGGAGCGTTCCGGCAAGCCTGCGAGCACCGAGGTCCGAGATCCAAACACGCTCTTCGTGCTCCTTCCGTACACCTCCGCAGAAGCCTGGGCCACGTCAGCCTCCCATCTGAGCATGGATGAGCAATATATGAAAGACGGCACGGACTATTTGAATCTTCCCAAAGATAATCCGGCGTTTGAGAGAATTGATAGCTGGCTGATGCTGGCCTTTGCAGGCATGCCGAAGCTCGAGCAGCCTGCGTACTCGCGTGATAAAAAGCCGCGCACGTTCGAAATGCGCACTTACGAGAGCTACAGCGAACTCAAAGCTGCGAAGAAGGTCGAGATGTTCAACTCCGGCGAGATCGACGTTATGCACGAGGTTGGCCTCGGCCCGATCTTTTATGGCCAGGCGTTGATCGGCCCTGGCTTGCCGCACCTGACCTATATGGTTTCGGCCGAAGAGCCGGACTCCCACTCGAAGCATTGGGGCGCGTTCGGAAAGCACCCGACCTGGAACAAGCTCAGAAATGATCCGCAATACGCGGACACAGTGTCAAAAATCATCAATCGGTTTTTGGTCCCTACTTCATACTCGCAGATCTGATCGGTCCGGCGGGGGCAAACGACGAATGTCGAATGACGAATGACGAAAGAAGCCCGAAATCCGAATCCAAGAGTAGCGATTGGCAGTGGTAATGCGGATTTCGGCATTAGTCATTCATTCGTCATTTTCCTCGCCCTGCTTTTGCTGTGGCTCCCCGCGGCTACAAGTTTGGAGGCAGCAGCTCCGGGAACGGCGCGCTTCGCCGTCGATCCTCCATGGACGTCCGAACAAGGGTTGGCGGGCAATTCCGTGTTCTCACTGCTGCAGACCCAAGATGGTTATCTTTGGGTCGGAACCGCGTACGGTCTCGCCCGCTTCGATGGCATCCATTTCGAGACCTTCGACGAGAACAACGCGCCAGGTCTGGAAGGCAGCCAGATTATCAAGTTGTTCGAAGACAGCCGTGGCAACCTCTGGATAGGCACCGACGCCGCCATCCTGGTGACGGATCGAGCGGGCAGGGTCAGCCGCGTGGAAAGAACGGGTGGCCAGGAGGGTAAGCTGGTCACAATTTGCGAAGACCGCAGTGGCGGCATCTGGCTGCACACAGCCAATGGCCAGGTGCGTCGTTTCCGCGACGGGAACGCGGCGGCGGCGCCCGACGCGAAACTGGAAGACTGTGGTCGCCTGATGGTGGATAATTCCGGGATCGTTTGGGTCTGGACGCGCGATGGCTGGCTGCGCAGCGTCGGGCAGGTCCCGCCTATGACTATTCCGGTGGGGCAATTGGATTTTTTGCTGCCGAGTAAAGCGGGAGGTTATTGGCGTTTGGCAAATAATCGCGTGCAACGATGTCGTCTGGACCGGGTGGAGCGGGATTTTGGGTCATACCCATGGAGCGCCTTTACGCAAGTGGCCGCCGCCGTCGAAGATCGAGCAACCAACCTGGTTATCGGCACTTACGGCGACGGTGTTTATTGGCTCGATTCCGCAGGCAAGCTTATCCATTTAACCAACTTACCCAGCGCCTACATTTTCTCGCTCTGCATGGACCGTGAAGGGAGTCTTTGGGTTGGGACTGACAACGGCGGCCTCAACCGGGTCAAGCAGCAGGTTTTCGATGTGTTGGACCGACCCCATCCCCTTCCGATCACTTCGGTTTGCGAGGACAAACAAGCGGGCTTGTGGTTCGGGATCAATAACGGCGGGGTCGATTATTGGCACGGGAACGTTCTGCGGGAATACAAAGGCCCCGAGGGGCTGAGCGATTTGTATGTGCGCTCTGTTTTGGCCGACGGAAGCGGGAATGTTTGGGTGGGGACATTGGGGGGTGGATTATTTCAACTGCGCGGCGAGAACTTCCAACGAATTGCGGATTGGCCCGCGATCTCCTCGATGTACCAGGACCGGCGGGGTCAGGTGTGGATCGGTAGTGGGCAAGGCCTAATCTGTTGGAGCCCGCGGAAACAATTCACTCGCCGCGATGGTCTATGCGCCGATGCGATCCAGGCGTTGGCTGATGACGCCGCGGGAAACTTATGGATTGGCACTCCGGGCGGCCTCAACGTACTCCGAGCGGGCCGATTTAGCGCCTTTCACAAAACCGACGGACTGCCGGGGGAGAACATCTCGGCGCTTTATGTGGACGCCGAGAACGTTTTATGGGTGGGCACCTCGAGCGGTTTGGCCCGATTCGATGGAACTAATTGGATCAGCTATTCCACGGACACCGGTCTGATAAGCAATCGCATCGGATACCTGGCTGAAGATGCCGAGCATTACTTATGGCTCGGCTCAGTCGCCGGGCTGATGCGAGTGAATCGGAAAGACCTGAACGATTTCGCTCGCGGCGTCGCCAGGTCAGTCCCGTGCCGTCCTTACCGAGTATCCGACGGGCTGTTGACCAGTGAATGCAGCGCTGGGTCGCAACCCGCCGCCTGTGCCGCGCGGGACGGCACCATGTGGTTTCCAACCACCAAAGGCCTGGCGTTTGTTCGGCCGGACCAGATCCGCCCCAACACGAATCAGCCCCCGGTCAGAATCGAGTCCGTGAGAGTGCAAGGCCACTTGCAGAACCCGAACAGGGTCCGGGCGCTGCCGCCGGTGGCGGTGACTATCCCGGCGAACAAGGAAGGTCTGGAGATTGATTATACCAGTCTCAATCTTTCCGCGCCCGAGAAGGCGCGGTTTAAGTACCGCATGGAGATTGAAGGACATCGGCGCGAGACCAACTGGATTGAGGTCCGCAATGTTCGCATTGCTCAGTTCCCTACGATGCCGCCCGGCAACCATCGCTTTGTAGTGACAGCCTGCAACGAAGATGGAGTGTGGAACGAAGCCGGAAGCGCCCTGGCCGTGACGGTCTTGCCACCGTTCTGGCGGACGACCTGGTTCTTGACCTTGGCGACCCTTGGTCTGCTCGGCCTCATCGTCGGGTCGGTGTATTACGTTTCGACTCAACGCTTGCAGCGCCAGGTTGCGGCATTCCGGCAACAGGAGGCTTTGGAGAAAGAGCGCGCCCGCATCGCTCGCGATCTTCACGATCAACTCGGCGCGAACCTCACGCAGGTGGCGCTTCTGGGCGAGATGGTTGAAGTCGATAAAGCAGCGCCCGAGGAAGTCGAAAGCCATGCGCGGCAGATTTCTTCAACCGCCCGAGAAACTACTCGGTCGCTGGATGAGATCGTCTGGACCGTTAACCCATCAAACGACACTCTGGACGGCCTGATTAATTACGTTTGCAAGTATGCCCAGGAATATCTGGCCCTGGCCGGCCTGCGCTACCGCCTCGATGTGCCTCCGCAACTTCCCGCTACTCCGATCTCGCCTGAGCTACGGCACAACGTGTTTCTGGCCGCAAAAGAAGCCATCAACAACGTCGTGAAACACTCCCAAGCTGCTTCCGCCTGGCTCCGCCTGCACTTGGAGCCGCACCGCTTCATCTTGGAGATTGAGGACAACGGCCTCGGCATTGCCGCTGGCAACGAGCAGAAGGGCCGAAGCGGGTTGCGCAATATGCGAAAGCGAATGGAAGACATCGGCGGCGAATTCGAAGCCAGTCCCGGAGTCGAGGGCGGAACGCGGATTAAGCTCATCGCACCGTTGCGACGGCCCGATTCAACCGGAGCCTGAGGCCCATCGCAAACGTAACGCTAACGCTTTGGGGCGAGTAGCTCACAGTTTTCGGCTTCATAAAAAAAGACCGGGCCGGAGCGAGGGCCGATGATCATCCGCAAATCGCTTCGGTCCCTGGCGTAAACACGGAGGAAAGAGTAGATCGCGCGGTAAGCGCGCGGCTCCGGTATGGGCGGCACGCGGAGTTCATCATAGCACCACGGTTGGAACTCAAAAATGTAGGGACCCTGATGCTGTGGATCGTAGTCCTGCGGGAACCGCCTCACGTACGCCTGCATTCGTGACGGAAGCCGATCGCGAAAGGCTTGAGTGACGAAAACATTGGCGACTGCTTGGTTTTCAGCATAGAGCGAGAATGAGAAATCTGAATCCCACATCCCGAAAAAGCTCAGGATTGGCAATAGAGAGTAGAGCGCGATTATGGCTGATCCGGGTCTGGAGCGGCGCAGGTCGCCGAAAGCTTGTGTGAGGCGCGGTCCTGGAGATGCCGCAAGCTCACGCTTGCGGAAGGCGGCACCTGACCGCGCTGGGCGAAAGCGTTTGGGGTCGTGGGCCTGGACATCTCGCTTCGAAGCGGCGAGCGCAGCTGTAATCGCCAGCCGGTTCTGCCAAAATCTGTCGTCCACAAACAATACGCAAACCAGGGCTATCATGGCGAGGTTCCAGGGCCAGATGACCAGGTTATAGTTGTGGCCGAGCGGGCCCAGGAACAAAAGAACAGCCAAGTGCATCGCTAGCACAGCGCCAATGGCTGTCCTTCGCAGGCGTGGCATCCACAAAGCGAGGCCTATGCCCAGCTCGATGACGGGAGTCGCGGCGACAGCCCATCGTAAAAGCGCGACGGCACTCGAGGGCCAATGCCAATGCTCGGCTGGACTGACGAACCAGCCCGGTTGGACATGAAAGAACCTCGGGTTACACTTCTGTATTCCAGCCCAGACATAAGCGACGGAAATTGCAACCCGGCAACCGGCAATCGAAATCCCGTCGGGCAACAGAGTTAGCCACAGCATGACCCAGTACATGTATAACCAGGGCTGGCCCCGGTTTTGGTCCTCGCAGAAGGCAAACAAGCTCGCCAGCAAAAAGAATATCGCCGAACCGCGGTAAAACCAAAGTGAGAGCACCAGCGCCAGCAACATTGCCGCGAAGAGCAATCTGTCCCAGGGAGGGTGCAGGATTGGAATCCAGGGCATCAACGGAACGATCGGATACGCACGGGAATTGCGCCATAATGGTATGGATGTCAGCAGACCAAAAAAGCTGGCTCCGAGAAGCATTGTTCGCAGCCAGGCAGTACGGTGGTCAAGGCCCTGGAACGGAAGCCGAAGCGACATTTTACCCATCGTGAACGACGGAATATCAGCACGCGCTCGCCCTGGCAAGCGCGGCTCACTGTTAGGGGCGGTGGTGTTGTTGGGCCCGACTTTCCCACCAGCGCAGGAACGCGAGGCTCCAAACCGCCATCCCAAAGATCGAACCGATGTTAATTGAGGTGGTTCGGTGAACGCTCAGCCAATGCGAGAGCTACGGTTTCGCGCGCCGGTGGATCGTGCAGCCTGCTGACAACGAGGGCGCTGAGGAGCATCAAGCCGGCTGCGAGAAGCAGCGACGGCGTAAACGATCCGTCCGCGCTCTTAAGAGCTTCCATGACGTAAACGAAGGCGACCGAGGCCTGGCCGAAAAACTGGATAATGCCATTCGAGGTTCCTTCGGGCGTGGGGTAGGTGATTTCCGCTGCATACTGCATTCCGATAGGGAATGTGCTGATCGAAAAGAATCCCAAAGCGAAAGCCGACACCAACAACAGTCCGAACGATTTGGCAAACGTCAGGCCGAGGAGACCCGGGATCGACAGAACGATACCCAACAGCAGAAACTTCTTGCGCCGGCATTGCTTGTCGGATAAGGGCGGAACGATCGCAGCCCCGAAGAAGCCGCCCACCAACATCGCGGCGCCGAGTTTTCCTGCATCGGGCGGTGTAAAGCCGCGTGGTCGAATGATATTCTCGATCCACGTGTTGACTCCGTTGAACAACCCCATGCCGATGAATGACACCAGCAGGTACAGGAGGAAGTCTCTGACCTTGAGGGCATGCCTCAGTCCATCGAACATTAGCGCGCGCGTCTCCAGGCCGGGCGGACCTGGCGGCGTGGGCGGTCGTTCGCGCGCCCAGACCAGGAAGAAAATGGCGGATAATGCGGCGAAACTGCCGTAGATTAATTGCACAGTTGGGATGGAGATGTGTTCAATCATGACGGGAGTCAGAACCATCCCCAGCGCTGTGCCGGAAAGATTGGACAGTGTCACCAGTCCAACGGCTGTGGCGCGCTCCCCGCTCGGAAACCATTGCGCCGGAACCTTCGTCCAGGCGTTCAGCAGGAACGGCTGCGAAATCGCCAACCCGATCGTGCTCAACAGCACCAAGGCGTAGTTCGCTCCTGCCAAACCACGAGCGACGCCGAAGATCCCCATGATGACCGCGCCGGTGCTCACGGCTTTGCGAAATCCATAGGTGTCGATGGCCCACGCGACCGGGATGGAAAGTGGCAGGTACGCAATCATGAAGGTCATGGCCAGAAGCCCGATTCGCAAATCGGTGACTCGATAAAAGCGCGCAGCCGGGCCAGTGATGGGCGCGTATGAAATCCACAGTATCTGGATAGTAAGGTTAATGAACATGAACACCCCCAGCACCACCCAGCGATAGCTGTACAGTTTGGATCCTTTGTCGGCTCTCAAATTTGTCGTCGCCATGAGCGTTGGCCGGACCGCGCAGCTGTCTTCATGATCATCATTTTCGTGAAAATGTGCGAATGTAGCTCGAAGGCTCATGACTCGCAGCGAAAAAGTCGTTCAATCCAACCCCGTCGTCTTATTTGTTGACCAGCCTCCTTCTTGGTGCCCACCCTCGCGCAGATAGGGCAGTAAGAATCGATATGATCCGCCCGCACGTCTTGATTGCTCTGATTTCAATCGTCTTGAGCGGCGGAATATTCCTGCCTGTTTCGGCTGGCGGCGCGGTTTCCGATCAAAAGGACGGATTCGAACCTTTGTTCTCTGCCGAGGCCATCAAACATTGGCGGCAGTGCGGGCCCGGCCGATTTATCTTCACCAATGGTGTCGCTACCGGTGAAGGTGGGATGGGATTGTGGTGGTACTCCGGTAAACAGTTCACCAATTTCGTCTTGCGGGGCGAGTTCCTGCAGGAACAGGAAATTGCTGATTCGGGAGTTTTTATTCGCTTCCCTGACCCGAGGGACGACCCGTGGAATGCGGTTCGTCAGGGTCATGAAATGGAAATTGGGGATCCGAATCCGAAGGACCCGACCTGGCGCACCGGCTCAATCTACCCATTCAAAGCCTCAATCAAAGCCAATACTCGTCCACCCGGCCAGTGGAACCAATACGGAATCACGTGCATTGGTCAGAGCTATTCTGTTCGGATGAACGGGGAACTCGTCCTGACGTGGACCGACCCGCAACAGCGTACCAGCACCGGCTATATCGGCTTGCAAAACTATGACGATGGGAAAACTGTGCGGCACCGCAACCTCAGGATCAAAGAACTGCCTGATAAGAAATGAGTAAACTTTCAACCGACAAATCGCTATGAACACATATCAGACCATTGATCGCCGCCAGTTTCTGAAAGACGGCGTAGTCCTGGGAGCGGCTGCCGGGTTCGCACCGACGCTGCTGAGCGCCGAAACCGGCTCCTCTGCCGGACCATTTAAGCGGGGCAAAATCCGCGTGGGTGAAATCGGATGCGGAAGCGTCTCGGGCTCCTACCTGCCGAACCTCACCTCCCAGCCATTCATCGAGGTGGTGAGCGTCTGCGACATCATTCTCGAGCGGGCGAAAAAGCGCGCCCAACAGTTCAAGGTTCCTAACGTGTACCCCAATATCGACGAGATGCTGGCCGGTGTTCCGTTTGATCTGTTGGTCAACACAACGTCGATGCCGTCCCATTTCCCCGTGAACAAGAAAGCCTTGCTCGCGAAACGCCATGTCTGGTCTGAAAAGCCCATTGCACTGGACGTCAGGGATGGCCAGGAACTCCTGTCGCTCGCGAAGCGTAATGGCGTGCATTTTTGGGGCTCCCCAACCTGCGTGACGAGCCCACAGTTCAAATTCATGGCCGAAACGATGGCCAGCGGCAAGCTGGGCAAAGTCACGGCTGGGCATGGCACCTACGGCCATGGCGGTCCCGGATGGTCGGGGTGGTTCTATCAGAAAGGCGGTGGCAGTCTTTACGATCTGGGTGTGTACAACGTGACGACCTTTACGGGTCTGTTTGGGCCTGTCAAAGAAGTCGTGGGAATGACAAAGGTCATTAATCCCACGCGCAAAGTGGAGGACCAGGGCGTAGTCAAGGTCGAAGCCGACGAGAACACGATGCTCATTATGAATCATAGTGGCGGCGTGTTGTCGCATGTGCAAACGGGCTTCGTGTATTTCGATGGCGAACGCCTGGCTGGCGAGGGACGCCAGCTTTACACCATCGACGTCATGGGCACGAAAGGGACGATGCACCTGCAAGGCTGGGATTGGGGCCCCGGCGGCGTGGACGTGGCCTACGCGGGGGAAGCTGTCCTTGAGACCTTCTGCAAGGATCCGGGCGAGTACAATTGGGTTGGTGGCGCCACTTATGTTGCCGAGTCACTCCTCACGGGGCGACCCACTCTGATCACCCCCGAGCACGCGCTGCATGTCCTGGAGGTGATGAATGCCTGCCATCAATCACAGCGCACCGGCCGGCGCGTGACCGTCGAGTCCACCTTCAAATGGCCCGTGATCACGTGACGGAGACTTCCGGAGGGCGCCCGTCCTCGGGCGCAGCAACGTAGAAGGGATCGTAACGCCATGAAAACCCAATGCGCACACCGCGATGGCAATTGCTGCGCCCGCGGACGGGCGCCCTCCGCCACTTCCATGGAGGGGTAAATTGAGGCACTTTTACTACCCCGCGCTTCTCTGGCTTTCCGCAATCACTCCGCTCGCAGCGCCGGGAGCGGACGAGCGCCGTCCGGCGACAGGTGAGTACGATCTATTTGCGCGCACCAACCTGGTGGCATGGTGCATCGTGCCATTTGACGCGCGGAAGCGCGTACCCGAGGAACGCGCCGCCATGTTGGAGAAGCTCGGATTCAAACTCTTCGCTTACGATTACCGCGCGGAACATGTCCCGAGCTTCGATGCCGAGATGGATGCGCTGCAGCGCCACCATGTGCGGCTGCTGGCCTGGTGGTTTCCTGGCGAATTAAATGCTGAGGCGCGGCTGATTTTGGATGTGCTCAAGCGCCATGGATTGCGCGGTGTGCAATTGTGGGTCACCGGAGGCGGAGCGCCGACAACGAACGAGGTGGAGCAAAGGGCGCGCATTGAAGCGGAGGCGGCACGAATCCGAGCCATCGCGGATGCGGCCAAAGAGATTGGCTGCAGTGTAGCGCTATACAATCACGGAGGATGGTTCGGCGAACCCGAAAACCAGATCGCCCTCGTTGAGCGGCTCCGCTCGGAGGGCGTCGCCAACGTCGGCCTCGTTTACAATCAACATCACGGTCATGCGCATGTTCCACGTTTTGCCCAACTGCTGGCCGAGATGAAACCCTATCTGGTGGCTTTAAACCTTAACGGCATGGGCCCTGAGGGTGATAAGAAACTAATCCTGCCCCTCGGCCACGGAGAGTACGATCTGCGACTATTACGCGTGATTCGGGATAGTGGCTGGCGCGGACCGATCGGGATTCTCAATCACACTGATGAGGACGCCGAGGCGCGGTTGCTGGATAATCTTGATGGATTGGATTGGCTGGCAGGCCAACTCGCAGGCAAGTCGGCCGGACCAAAGCCGCACCCACGTTCCTGGCGGGAGGAGCCAGCCGCGAAGAGCGGCGGTGCAGAAGCTCAGAGTGCCAAAGATTACTGGGCAGTCGAGGATGCGGCGGAACGTGAACGGCTGCCACTGTATCAGACTATTCCAGCGGCCAAGCCGGAGGAATTGACGCCTGCCAATGGCTATCCGAAGCGCGAGACTTTTCTGACGTGGCATCGCTCCCACGGTGACAATGGAGGCATGAGATACTCGGCGCTGGATCAGATTAACCGCCAAACGGTCACCAATCTGCAGGTTTCCTGGATTTACCATTCCCGGGACGGAAGTAACAACATCCAATGCAATCCGATTGTCGTGGACGGCGTGATGTTTGCTCCAACGCCAGGGAAACAGGTCGTCGCGGTGAATGCTGAGACCGGCGCCGAAATTTGGCGATTCAAGCCGACCGGGCGTCCAGCATTTCGCGGGCTGATTTATTGGCCAGGACAAGCGGGCTCCGGCGAGCGGGTGTTGTTTTGCGCCGGCAAATCTCTCTACGCAGTGGATCCCCAGAACGGCCAGCCTGTCGCGGGGTTTGGCCAAGAGGGAAAGACATTGCTCCCGGGAGTTGCGCAGGGCGATTTCGGTGCGGCGACTGCGGCTCCGGCCATCTTTGAGCGAACCATCGTCGTGCCGGGTTTTGAGAAAGATGTTTGGGGTTTCGACGTCATCAGCGGCGTGCTGCGATGGACATTTCATACTGTCCCACACGAAGGGGAGTTCGGGTTCGATACCTGGGACCGGCCCGAAGCGTACGCTGCGAATTGTTGGGGCGGTATGGCCATGGACGAAAGCCGCGGTATCGCCTATGTGGCGACCGGATCGCCCAAACCGAACTTCATCGGCGTTGGACATCGCGGCGACAACCTGTTCGCCAATTGCCTGATCGCGCTCGATGCCCGAACCGGCCAGCGGCTCTGGCATTTTCAGGAGATCCGCCACGATATTTGGGACCTGGACATTCCCGCTCCGCCAAACCTGGCAACCATCACATGCGACGGGAAAAGAGTGGACGTGGTCGCGGTCGTTACCAAAATTGGCAATACACTGCTGCTGGACCGTGTCAGTGGGAAACCAATCTTCCCGTTTCGCCTTCGTCGTGCGCCCACCAGCACGTTGCGCGGAGAACTCACTTCTCCGTATCAACCGGATCCAGAGCTACCTGAGAAATTTTCAAAACAGGAATTCACGGCCGCGGACTTGACCGAGCGCACGGAGGAAGCCGCCGAATTTGCCCAGTCGCGCTTCAAGAGCGCCGAGATTGGATTCTTCCATCCGTTCAGCGAAGGCCGGCCAAATCTCTATTGCGGCATCGACGGTGGCGCGGAATGGACAGGCGCGTGCGTGGACGCGGAGACCGGCCGCCTATACGTGAGCGCGAATCACATGTGTTGGATGCCAGCAGTTTTTCGCAATGATGATCCTCCGGACGACCCCACTGCGCCGAAAACACGGGGTCAGCTCCTGTATGAGGTTTCGTGCGCGCCTTGCCACGCCACTAACCGGCTTGGTCTGGGAATGGCACCGCCGTTGCGCGGGCTGCGTCACCGCCTGACGGATGAAGCGCTCGCCAACCAGATTCGGCAGGGCAAGAATGCTATGCCGGCCAACCCAGATCTAAGCGAAGGGGACTTGCAGGCGCTCCTGGACTTTCTGATGCTGCGAGATCGCCCACGGCCTTCAGCGCCCACCAAAACGGAACGGCCACGTTACAGTTCCACCGGGTATCCGAAGTTTTATGATTATGAAGGCTACCCGGCTACCAAGCCGCTCTGGGGGACGTTGAACTGCATTGACCTCAACACGGGCAAACTGCTCTGGAAAGTGGCTTTGGGCGAATATGCGGAGCTGACTGCGCGGGGCATGAAGCCGACGGGCACGGAAAACTATGGCGGCGCCATCGTGACTGCCGGCGGGCTGGTCTTCTGCTCCGGCACACGCGACCACAAAATCCGCGCGTTTGATAAGGAAACCGGCGCTGAGCTTTGGTCGGCGAAACTTCCGTGGGTGGGCAATGCGCCGCCAGCGAGCTACGCCGTGAAAGGACGACAATACATCGTTATCGCCGCGACTGGGGGCAACAAGCTAGGAACGCCGTACGGGGATGCTTATGTTGCATTCGCGCTGCCGGCTCCCTCTGCAAATCGCTGAGTACCTCAGGTTCTGATTTCCGTTGCGCCAACAATTCCAGCGGCCCTACTCTGGCGCCAGCTTGAAATCGCGATTCCTTGGTGGCCTCCATCGACGATCCTTCCTGCCGTGCTTTTTGGCCATTCCGCTCCTCTGCTCCACCATTCCTGCTGCCGAGCTCGCACGATGGGAAGCGGCTGAGACTCCCAAGGCGAAAGACATCCAGCTCGAACGCGCGCCCGATTCTGATTGGCACGCGGAAAAAGTGGGCTCCTGGGACCTCGCCCGTCTCAAGCCCAGCAGCGATTATTACACACGCGCAGCCTACCACTTCTCGCTGACCGTGGCCCCAAACCAAAAGTGCTGGTTGGTAATCGAATTTCTGGACCGTGGCTATGGCCTGATCACCGTCTCGCCGCGCGTAACTCAATCCAAACAATGGAGCGTCGCGCGCGTCAACAGCGGCCTGCCGCGGCAGGCGGTTTTCGAATTTAACCGGGGTGAGACACCCAGGCGAATCGATATCACCGGACTGGATTTCTTACGCAGCGTCGTCGTGACGGATCAACAGCCGCCGACGAAATTAGCGCCACTGGCGGAGCCAGCGGTAAAATTTGCACTCCCCTCGCAGCGCGTTACTTCGGCCGCCCGAGACGGCGCCAGCCCCGACCACCTCGACGATGTTCTGGCCGGATTGCGAAATCACCTGCCTTTGGTCCGAGCTATCGGCTTTAACGGCGTCGAGTCTTATGTCCGTTGGGGTTGGGTCGAGCGCAAGCCGGGCGTTTATGACTGGAGCTATTACGACGCCCTGCTCGAGGAGATCGAGAAACATGGCTTGCAATGGTTCCCCATGCTCATGGCCGGCTCCGGCTACGCGTTGCCCGAATGGTTGTTCAATTCAACGAACAATGTCGGATTCCAATGCCTCGAGCACGGCATCGTTCATGACACCCAATCGATCTTTTATCCGTTCCAAGCCGAGTACGCTCAGCGATTTATCGGTGAGTTCGGCAAACATTACTGCCGGCGTCCCTCGCTTCTAGGCATCCGTCTGGGGCCGAGCGGCGACTACGGCGAGGCTCAATACCCCGCGAGAGGGCCCGGGTACGGGTTTCATCAGGGCCACACGCATATCGGATACTGGGCGGGCGACCCCTACGCTCAAGCCGACTTCCGCAGTTACTTGAAACAGAAATACGTTGTCGTCGGTCGGCTCAACGGGGCCTGGGAGAGCGCCTACGATTCGTTCGAGCGCATCAACACATTTCTTCCCGAAACGGCCCTCGCGCGACGGAAACGGCTGGACTTCGCCGATTGGTACATGGGCGCTATGAGCGACTGGTGTGAGCGCTGGGCTGTCTGGTCGCGCGCCGCGCTACCTAGCACTGTCATCCATCAATCCTCCGGGGGATGGGGACCAGTCCAGATCGGGACCGACTACAGCCGGCAAGCGCGCAGCATGGCAAAGGTTCATGGCGGCATGCGGCTGACCAACGAAGGCGACGATTTCCCCGACAACTTTACGATTACAAGAATGGCTTCGTCCGCCGCCAGGTTTTACGACATCCCGCTCGGCTACGAGCCCGGCGGTTACGGCAGCAAGCGCGGAGTGATGGCGCGCCTTTACAACGCAGTGACCACCGGGGCCGTCCATCTTTTCTACTACCTTGGCAACTTGACCGACAACGACCAGGCCCTCGAGGCCTGGCTGAAATATTCGCCGTACCTCGACCAACGCGCCAAACCGTTGATCGATGTCGCGGCTTTCTACCCGGACGCGTCGATAAAACTCGACGACGAACTTGTCCGCTACCGTTGGGCTTCGACCTTTTTCACCGTGGCCCGGGCACTCCGTAGCGAGGTCGATTTTGACTACGCCAGCGAACAGATGATCCTCGACGGCGCTTTGGAGCGCTACAAGGTGCTGCTCTTTCTTTGGGGCGCGGTGACCGAAAAGCCCGTCCTGGAGCGGATCGATCGGTGGGTGCGCCAGGGCGGCACCCTCGTGTTCGCGCCAAAGCCGCGAGGTGTGCCAGAGACGGTCGAAGGCGGCACGTCGATCGCGGACAAATGGGTGTCAGGGGACACGGGCAAAGGACGCGTGATTCAGTGGCGCGGCGACCTGATTCCCTCGGAAAGCTACAGCGAGTTTGTGCGCGAGCTTCTGCTCAGGACGACGACGCTCCGGCCGCAGTTTCGCGACGCCTTGCTCATCGAGAAGCCGGCGTCGGTCTATTGGAGCGTGCTCGAAAATGGCAAATTGGTCCTGCTGAATTTCTCGAATCGGCCTGCTACAGTGCATCTAGGCTCGGGAAAGAACATCACCATCTCGTCCTACGAAATGACGCTCGAATGATGCGGTCTTTTTACTCGTCGCGCATCACCCGTCAAGCGTCATTTCATATTTGGCTCTCGTAGATCCTGTATTTCTTGTACACCCGCCCGCCGATTGCCTCCAGCATCCGGCACATCATCACATTGTCCTCGAGGATCCACGATGCTTCGGCTCCACGCACACCCGCTTTGAAGCCCACCCGCAATCCTTCAATCAACATCGCAGATTCCAGTCCCTTCTGCCGGTATGCCGCTTTCACCCCAAGGATCAGCACGCGTGTTTGCGTGTGCCGTTTCCAACCGAAGCAGTAGGGGATGCACCCCAGCACTTTCGGCGTCAGCAACCTCCCCTGAAGTGGCTTAAACGTGATGTTGTAATCCGGCAAAGCCAGCAAAAACCCTACCGGCTCGCTCTCCGCCTCGGCCAGCCAGGCCAGCCCTTCCAGCAGCAACGGCTTCAAGCGTTCGGCCAGAAAGTCCACCTCGGCTTCCGTCATCGCCACAAAACCCCAGTTGTGCTGCCACGCCGAATTATAGATCTCCTTTATCTTCTTGAGATCGCGGTCCAGAGTCCGGCGCAGGAGCGGCCGGAACGTTACCTGCCCGTTTCGTCCCTTGACCTGCTCGGCAATGCGCTGCAAGCGGTCCATCGGCAGCGTCGCCAAATCAATGTGGAACGCCAACAAATCCTTCGCCTTGTGGAAACCTTCGCCCTCGATCAGCCCCACGTAGTATCGCGGGTTGTAGGTCATCATGAACACCGGAGAAGAGTCGAAACCGTCGATCAGCAAACCGCATTCGTCGTTTGTCGTCGGGTTCATCGGTCCCAGCAATTGTTTCATCCCCCTTTGCTGCGCCCAATTCCGCGCCGCAGCGAACAGCCCGCGGCTGACTTGTGGGTCATTCACGCTCTCGAAAAATCCAAAGAACGCGACCCGTTCATCCAGTTGGCAATAGCGGTGCTCGTCAATGAGTCCGGCGATGCGCCCCACATCTTGGCCGTTCCGCCGGGCCACCCACAACTCCATTTGCGCGTGCTCGAACAGCGGGTTTTCGTCAGTGAACACTTTCTTTGCATCCAGCAACAAAGGCGCGACCCAGTATGGATCATCCCGGTAGATCCCGTAACTGACTCGTAAGAACCTTGAGATGTTCCGAGACGTTCGAGGCAGGTTAAGGATCTTAAGTTCGCCGTTCATCCGCCAAAGCTACTTCGATGGCGCGGCGGTTTTGCCCACTTTATCGCGGCGCTCTTTCAACTCCCGCCAGGTCGTCTGTTTTATCCCTTCGTCCTGCAGAGTCTTTCGCATCTCGGGATCAGTCATGGCTTTCAGGTCTGCCAGTCGAAGATTGCTTGAGGAGGTGATGAGCGGAAATTCATCAGTCGGCCGGGAGCAGTGGACGATTACCATCGTCACGCCAGGTTTCAGACCCTTGAGCATCTCGATGAATCGAGCGGACTTCGGTCCCTCTTTCCAATCGTAGCTGGCTGTGTGGAGGTCATCGATCACAGGCAGGCCGGCCTCCCACACCTTGTTGATGCGCTCCTGGAGTTGCTTCATCGCCGCCGCGTTTTCAACGCGCGCAAAGGTCCGGTGGCCGCCCACGGCCAGCACCGGGATCTGCTTCTCAGCGCCGACCTTGAGGTATCGCTCCATGAACTCCGGCCGCGCCACTAACGCGCCCATGTGCGTGTCGATATGCGTCGGATGGAGGCCCATCGCCTCGGCCTTGTCAATTTGCGCCCGGATTTCGCGCTCCACCTCGTCCGGCGTGGCGTGCCGGGCCGTGTCCTGGGTCGAGTGCCATAGGTATCCATCAGGGTCGCACAACCCCGGAACATTCCCTTTTCCGGCCAGCGGACCCCAGCGGTATAAAGCCCACTCCGAGTTCATTGTCAGATGCAGGCCCGCGTCGAGCTGAGGATGCTCCTTCGCGTACTTCGCGATCTCCGCCACCCACGAGCACGGCATCATAATACTCACCGACGTGACCAAACCCTTTTCGACTGACTCGATCGCGCCAAGATTCGACGCGTGCGACATCCCCGCATCGTCACAATGAAACATCACGACGCGGTCAGTCGGGCCCCAGCCCAGGCGCTCGGCATACGTCTGTTCCGCCGCCACCGCGACTACTTGCATCAGGGCCATTCCCGCCAATACGAGACAAGTCTGTGTACAAATCATTTTCATCATGCGAATCCTGTAGCCGCCGACGTGAGTCGGCGGATCCTTTGAGTAACCGCTCTATCCGTGCCGACTCTGATATTTCGCGAGCGGGCTGACGGCTTCGGCTACTTCCCAGCCCCGTTCTTCTCCGACGGCATATGGGACGCCTGGGTAGGGTAGGGCACTGGCCCGAGGCTCGACAAACACAATTTGACGCCCACCAGCCCACCGGCTAACACTCACGGCGGACGCGATGCCGATCACGGTTTCCATCGTCGAAGACAACGAGCAATTGCGCGGCACACTGGCCCGGGTGTTGAATCGCGCCGAAGGCTTCCGCTGCGTCAGCCAGTACGGCGACGCCGAGACCGCGCTCGAAGGCCTGCCCAAGGACCGCCCCGAGGTTGTGCTGATGGACATCAATTTGCCTGGCCTCAACGGCGTCGAGTGCACGCGACGACTGAAACAGACGCTGCCTCGAATTCTGATCATCATGCTCACGGTGTACGAGGACACGGAGAACATCTTCAACGCGTTGGCGGCCGGCGCTTCGGGTTACCTCCTCAAGCGGACAAAAAGCGGCGAACTGCTCGAGGCCATCCGCGAGGTCCATTTCGGCGGCTCGCCTATGACCACGCACATCGCCCGCAAAGTTGTCCAGTCGTTCCAAAAGGTAGGCCCTTCTCCCCAACCGACGGAAAACCTTTCGCAACGCGAACAGGAAGTGCTCGACTGTCTCAGCCACGGTTTTCTCTACAAGGAAATCGCCGAGAAACTCGGCATCAGCTACGAAACCGTCCACACCTATATCCGGCGCATTTACGAAAAACTCCAGGTCCGAACCCGCACCGAGGCCGTCGCTAAATTCCTGAGGCGATAACCGCGCGCTCGAAAAACTGTAGGAACCAAGCGCCTCGCGAAGCGTATGGAGTGCGACCGGCTTGCCGGCGCTTTCCGCTGTCAGAGAGCGCGCCAAAGCGGGAGCGAGCTCCGCGCACTCCAAACGCTTCGCGTGGTTTGTCTGCAGTTCCTACACCCTGATAATGCCGTGCTCGCCATCACGGCTAGTGTCTCGCCTGGGACGAGGGGGCCTCGAGCTGCCACTGACAGCTCTGCGAAGCGCGCGTCGCTGTTCGCGGCAGCCTCTCATGCTGATGGCTCACCATCGTCCATGCGCACCGAAAGCGGCGCGCATTTTCTTTACAGACGAATTACAACTTTCTGACAGATTCCAACTCGCAGGCAGTTAAACTCGCGATATGAAATCTGCCTCTCTCTTCACTCTGGTTCTCGCGGTCCAGTTCACATTGGCGACATGGACAACACTTGCCCACCCAGGTTCCGGCATTGTCGTTGACAACGAGGGCAAGGTGTTCTTCCAGGACGGGCGCGCGGTCTGGATGATCGACACCGGCGGCCGACTCACAAAGTACTCCGATAAGCTGGGCGGGCATTGGATGACCCTGGATGCGAACGGAAGTTTCGCGCGCGCGGACGTGAAGGTGGTCGAACGAATCACAACACCCGGCGTCAAACCTGCCCTGCTCGTCGCCGACGGAGGCGCCCCGGTCGCGGTGGGCGGCGACGGAAATCTCTACTACGCACTGCGCCTTCTCGAAGACGGAGGTGTCGAAACCGGAATCACTCGGATCTCCCCGGACGGCAAGCAGCAGTCGCGGTTTGTGCCGGACCTCGAAAAAGATTTGATCGAGAAACATGGCATCACCGGATTGGCCGCTGGGCCGGACGGCTCACTTTACGTCGCTTGCCCCAGCGCGGTCCTGAAGCTTAAGATCGATGGTACAGTCACCACGCTGGCCCATCCGATCGTGCTGAAAGATTGCGATGTGGACTACCCCGACCATAATCCCAGCATGCCTCTGCCGGCCCTGAGAGTCCTGGCCGTTGATGAGCACGGGACCGTGTTCGCCGCCGCGGTTGGCTGTCACGCCGTCGTGAGAATCACCACTGAAAGCAATGTCGAAACGATGCTAAAAGCTGAGCGGCCCTGGTCGCCGACTGGTGTCGCCGTGCATCAGGGTGAGGTTTACGTTCTGGAATACACGAACGCAAACGGGGGTCCCGACGAAGGCTGGCAGCCGCGCGTCCGCCGACTCGGCCGTGACGGCAAGGTCGCAACGCTGGCGATCATCCCGCG
Organism: uncultured Verrucomicrobiota bacterium; assembly: GCA_964446585.1. Taxonomy (GTDB): domain Bacteria; phylum Verrucomicrobiota; class Verrucomicrobiia; order Limisphaerales; family UBA8199; genus CAYUPI01. The sequence goes on along the minus strand of CAYUPI010000043.1, from coordinate 14,759 downwards.
AGACGGGAAACAGCCTGAGCGGTAACGATTCAGTTGAACCACGAATTGACACTAATGGACACCAATGGCACAGGGACAAGAGCGGTAATTTGCGGCAGAACTCGGACCGTTGGTTAAACAATGACTGATTCGCACGCAGGCATACCCGCGCACCTAACCACTGAGGCGAGGGCTAGAATCTTCTCGGGGAGCCGCCTTCGTTGGTCCGTGATTTCTTGATCTCAAACGGCGTGTAAGAGGGACAGGCCAAAGCTTGAGCGGCGATCAACCGCTGCTATGTTCCTGCCACCGGATGAAAGAATTCTCAGAGGGCATCGCCGGCTGGCTGGAGCACAAACGACGCGCAGATCGGACCTCGGCGGCCGTGATTTCCGTGCTCGCCTTAGTCAGCGGGGCGGCCGTGTTCCTCCTCGCGACCCTCCTGCTCTATTACGTTCTGTCGATCGTCTGTGGTGCTGCGGTCCATTCGATTCCCTGGCTAGGTCTGATTGCCGTGGGACTAACAGCCTGGGTCTTCGTCCGCAACATGAGACGCAGGCAGGACGAGCGTCAGCTAGGCTTGGACCCGATGGGGTTTTGGATCATCAAGGATATCTGCGCATTCGGTCCGGGCCTGGTACTCGAGGGGTTTCGGCAGGTACGCTGCTGCGGACAACTGGGAGAGTTGAATGTAGCTGCCTGTGCCCGGGCCCTGGCTTACCTGGCCAGACAGGACGCGGCAGTAACGTGGCAGGATCTGGCGCGGCATTGCCCAGAACTGGCGTGGCCGCGTCTCAGGGAACAGTTGTCCCTGCTGGATGGGGTGCTGTTTTTGGGCGAGGACGCGACACGCGTGACGCTGATGGATCCTCTGCGCCTGCGCCTGCGCTGGTTGCTGGAGCGGGAGCGGGTCGCAGGAAAAGGGCAGGAGCCCGCTGGCCCGAGGCCGGAGCCCACTTCGCAAGCGGTGCCCGTGAACGAGCCCGAAAAGCTCAGCGCTTACGAGATCCTGGGCCTGTCACCTTCGGCCTCGGTGATGGAGATTAAGATCGCCTATCGGAAGCGGGTGAAAGAGTGCCACCCGGATCTCTTCGTAGGCATGGACCAGCACGCCAAGGCTATGGCCGAGAGGTGGACCAAAGCGCTGAATGCGGCGTATGCTACGTTGAAGCCCCGGCACGGGGGCACCAGGCCCAGTTCAACAAGGCAGCGCTCATGATCCGCAAATCGCAACAGGGATCTCATCACCGCGTCGAGCGCACCCCGATTGGTGGTGCCAATCACTCCTGCTTGTTTCTGCTCGATCAGCCTGATTGACTGACCCCGTCGCCCGGCCTAGGCTCCTCGCATCCTCGAATGCCAAGACCATCTGTTCGCGATTTAGCTCAGGGGACCAGCGGCCTTGACGACGCGCAAATCTCTGAGGATGTGAAACTCCTTCAGAGCATGGGATATGCCCAGGAGCTGCTCCGCCGGATGGGAGGGTTTTCCAATTTTGCGATCTCCTTTTCCATCATTTGTATACTGGCCGGCGGGATCACCTCGCTGCAGCTTGGGGTCAGCGCAGTGGGCGGCGCAGCGGCGGGGATTGTTTGGCCGGTGGGCGTCGGTTTTTCCTTCTTGGTGGCGCTTTGCATGGCCCAGATCGCGTCGGCCTTCCCGACTGCAGGAGGCCTTTATCACTGGAGTTCGATTTTGGGTGGCAGAGGCTGGGGATGGGCCGCCGCGTGGTTCAATCTCGGCGGCCTGATTTTTGTCACCGCAGCCGTCAACGTCGGCACCTATCAGCTCTTCACCCGGTTCATCGGGCCTCTGTTCGGCCTCGACCCCGCCAAACTCACGCTAGTCCACCAGGTGGCCGGGGTGCTCGTGATTACCGGCTCGCAGGCCTTGTTGAACCATTTCGGCATTCGAGTGACGACACTGCTGACGGATTTTAGCGGTTATTTGATTTTTGCCGTGGCGACGGTGCTGACGTTGGCCATGTTTCTGGGGGCTCGAGACCATGACCTGGGGCGGCTGTTCACTTTCGCTAATTACAGCGGCGCGCCGGGCGGCGGCGTCTGGCCCGAGCGCGGCAGCTCTTCGGTCATGTTCCTGCTCGGGTTGATGTGGCCGATTTACACGATTACGGGTTTCGATGCCTCGGCGCACACGGCAGAAGAAACTGTCCAGGCCGACCGCAATGTGCCCAGAGGAATTCTGCGTTCAGTTTATTTGTCGGGGATTTTCGGCTGGTTGATGGTTTGCTCGTTCGTGCTGGCGATGCCGACGGTGGGAGCCGCGGCCAGCCAGGGCGAAAATGTTTTCGCCTGGCTCATGCAGCAGGTTTTGCCGGGAGCCTTAGGCACGGTCTTGTGGGTGGGCATCGTCATCGCAAATTACCTGTGCGGGCTGGCCTGCATCACTTCGACGTCGCGGATGACGTTTGCTTTTGCGCGGGATGGCGGCCTGCCTTTCTCTCGCGCCTTGCGAACGGTTTCTTCAAAAAGGAAAAGTCCCGTCAACGCCATTTGGACAGTTGCGGGCCTGATCCTGCTCTGCGTGATCTACACGCCGGCGTATTCGACCCTGACCACGGCGGGCGTGATTTTCCTCTATATCTCTTATGTCATGCCAACGGCTGCCGGTTTTTTTACCTGCGGCAAAAGCTGGACCAGGATGGGACCTTTTGCTCTGCCCGAACCGGTATTCAAGAGTTTGGCCGTGCTCTCCGTGCTCGGGGTGTTGGTTCTGGTGTGGATTGGAGTCCAGCCTCCGAACGAAAAAGCGCTCATTGTGACCTCGGCCACTATAGGATTGCTCGTGACCGCATGGTGGCTAGGCGTTCGCAAGACATTTCCCGGACCCCCTGTCCTTTCCGTGGCCTCGCAGAGTGCCGCCCCGGCCGTGGTCCGGGAAAATGAGCCACTAACAGCCTCCTAAGGTGATCGCCGCTGAGCCGCTTCGAAAGACAGAAGTCCACGTTGTCGCACCGCCACCGAAAGCGTCGCAGACTGCGCTTTCACCTTGGAGTCTCCCCGTAAACCCGCTATTACTCTGAGGACGAAGTGGCTTGGCCTTCCAGTCCGCTAGCCGTATGAGCACAATCCGGTTCCATTACCAGCCAACACTTACGGACTTTCTTGCATTCGACCGCTATTTCACTGGGCGCCATTATCGCCTACTCACCTTCGTGGCCATTGTCAGCGTGATTCTCCTCCTGTTACTACCTGCAGCTCTTCATCGAACCGGACACAAGGATAACACATTGGACATCTACTGGTCGAATGCCGGCTTGCTGATTATTCCGGCGGCTGCCATTTTGCTGATCCCCGCGAGGTACCTCAGCGTGCGCAGCCGGTGGAACAAAGTCGAAGAAGTGAGAATTCAGAGGGAGTATGAGATCGGGGAGACTGGAATTAGGGTTACAGGCTCCTCTCTCGCCGGCTTTCTCGAATGGCGCCACATCGTTCAGGCCGACTTTAAGAGTGGTTATTTTTTCCTGAAGACCGCGCAGAACCAATACTACTATTTCCCAGCGACAGCCGTCCCCGAGAAGAGCGCTTTTGTTGAGCTCGTCGCCAGAAAGGTTCCGGTTTCCAAAACGTGGATGAATGCCTGATCGAGCGTATTACACAGTGCCTTTGCCTTTGTCGGCCGTGGCGTCCGCGAATTCGTTCTGACAAAATACAGATTGTTGATTCGGGGATGAACCGCCGTTGCTCTGATGTGGAGGGCAAAGGTTTGGCGAGGTGATTTTGGATTTCGGAATCCCGGGCTTTGGGTATATTCTCTCGAGAGTGATTTTATGAGCAAACCTTACAACCCGTTTCAAACGCTGCAAGACTTCGATCTGGGAAACGGCCAGAGGGGAAGACTTTACTCCCTTCCGCAAATGAGCTGTGCTGTTCCGGGCTGAAAACGCGGACTTGCTCGCGGCCGTGAGCAAGTCCAATGGTACTTCGAGCGAAGAAAACTTTCCAGGCCGACCGCCGCCGGGAGAACACAAGTCATACTCCCAGACCGGAGACGCGGTTGTGCCTGGTCTCTTGCGTCCCGGTAGGGATGACGATGGCCGTCCCTCTATTCGTGAGAGGCTAGGGCACATGCGCGACACGTCTGCAGTAGCAGTCGGCGAGGTCGTCGTCGAGCGCGGCCGCGGCACGTTGGCTGGTTCTGGTTGTGCGGGTGAGCGAAAGAGTATTTAGTTGCGGGCTGGCGGCCGACGAAAGGCTGCCGCAGGTGTTTAGCAGGAGCGAGAGGCTCGCGCCGCCCGGGTTGGCCGTCACCAGGTCGGATTTCTTGTCGCCATTGAAATCGCCGACTGCCAGGCAGGTTGGCGCGCGACCGACTTCAAAGGGAGCCGGCGGTCCGAATTGTCCGGTGCCATCGCCCAAAAACATGCTCACGCTGTCGCCGCCTGTGTTGGCGACCGCCAGGTCGAGAAAACCGTCTCCGTTGAGATCCGCTGCGACCACCGACGACACAAACGGCCCAGCAGAAAGGGTTGCACCTTGAGTAAGACCGCCGGCGCCGTCCCCCAGGAACACGGTGACCGTGTCTAAGGCGTAGTCCAACACGGCAAGATCCGGGGCGTGGTCGCCGTTGAAATCGCCAACGGCCATGCCGGCTGCGGCGACGCCGAAATAATACGAGACCGGTCCGACCAGGATCCCCTGCTTGTCACCGAAGTAAAGGGAGATGGCGCCGGAGCACTCATCGGCCACCGCCAGGTCCGTCAGGCCATCGCGGTTGAAATCGGCGGTGACGACAAAAGAGGAGCAGCCGAGGGCGGGCAGGGAAATCGCAGGACTGAACTGCCCGCGGCCCAAGCCGAGCAGAACGGAGACGTCGCCATTGGCGGTGACGATGTCTGGCTTGCGATCGCCGTTGAAATCGCCGATGGCGATGGCAGCGGGAAGGAACCCAACCGGCAGAACCGTCTGTGGGCTGAAGCCGCCCATGCCATCACCGAAAAGAACCGACACTGTATTGGCGCCTCCGTTGGCGACAGCAAGGTCGAGTTTGTGGTCCCCGTTCAGATCGCCAACGGCAATGGCCTGCGGGTTGGCTCCGAACACGGCGTTATTCGCCGTCGCAAAGGTCGTCAAGGGGCTAAAGCCGCCTGCGCCGTCGCCGAGCAGCAGCGACACATTTGGGGCCAATACGTTAGCAATGACCAGATCGAGCTTGCCGTCGCGATTGAAATCGCCGACCGCGAGTGAGAAGGGGGAAGAAGGCTGGCCCAGCGGAAGGTTTCCTCGTCGCCCAAAGCTGCCCAGACCGTTGCCGGCGAGCGGGACCAGCGCGCTGTCCCCCTCAGCGGCGACGATCAGATCGGGCTTGCCGTCCCCGGTGAAATCGGTGACGACAATCGCAGAGGGACTGTCACCGGCCGCCAGAGTCGTGGGCGGGGTGACGCCGCCGAAACCGTTGCCCAGGAGAACCGAGACGGTGTTGTCGTAGGTGTTGGCCACTGCGAAATCGAGCTTGCCATCTCCGTTGAGGTCCGCCACGGCGACGTAACGCGGAAAATCACCAACCTCGGTTACGCTGGTCAGAACGAAACCGCCGGACCCGTCATTGACCAGTATCGAGAGTTCGCCGCCAAAGCCGGGGATCGAAGTCCGGAAAACGGCTGCCACCAGGTCCGGCCTGCCGTCACCATTCACATCAGCCACAGTGACAAAGCGCACGCGTCCGCCGCCCCCGACGGGAACATTTATAGGCGAGCCGAAACTGCCAGTGCCGTCGCCAAACAGGATCGCCACGCCGCCGGGCCTGCGCCCTCGAAGGCCGACCACGAGGTCCATGTTGCCGTCACCATTGAAATCGGCCACGGCGACAGAGTTTGGGGTTCCGCCGATGAATATCGAATTGGCTGGCCCGAACCCGCCCGCCCCGTCGCCCAGCAGCACCGAGACCGTGCCGTCGTCCAGGTTCGCCGTGACGACGTCGAGATTTCCGTCATGGTTGAAATCGCCCACTGCGAGGGCAAAGGGAAATAATCCAACCGCGAATCTTTTTGGGGCGCCGAACTCGCCGGCTCCGTTGCCCAGAAGCAACGAAACGCTGTTGTCAACTTCGTTTGCAGTCACCGCGTCGAGCTTGCCATCTCTGTTGAAGTCGCCAAGCCCGAGCGCGATGGCGCCTGGGCCGGCAGGGAAGTTCACGGCGCGAGCGAACCCGCCCTGCGGTTTTCCGAGGAGCACTGATACGTTATCCAAAGCGACGTTTGCAGTTACTAGGTCCAGACGGCCATCTCCGTTCAGATCCGCCAAGACGACAGCGCGCGGCTCTGCACCCTGCGCCAGCCCAGCCTGCGTGGTAAATCCCGGGGCGGAGCAGGCCGCCTCACACCTGGCGACCGTACCCACCACCAAGTGCAACAAGAGGCACAGGTGCGTGAATAAGTTCGTTCGGTTAGCTCCTTGCACGATTTTGAGTTTCATTTGTCTCCTGGTGGATTGCCGATAGCCGGCTCGCTCGCAGGCACACAACAGCCTAAGGAGCAGATGTCAGGACTTTCATTGGAATGACAGCGATCTCTTATCAGCCTGCGGCTAATGAGTCAAATAAAAACGCGGTCCGTACTTGTCCCGAAGCACAGGGCACCGCTTTTGCATGCGAGTTTGCCGACTGGGCCGTTCACGGGAGAGCATCGGTGTGGTTTGACAACGCGGAACTCGGGCTTCGTATTTTGGATTTCGGATTTAACGGGCTCGGCTATATTGAGCCCAGAGTGATTCTTATGAGCAAACCTCACAACCTTTTTCAAACGCTGCAAGACTTCGATTTGGGCAATGGCCAGAAGGGAAAACTTTACTCGCTGCTTCAATTGGAGAAGGCCGGCTTCGGTCCGGTGTCGCAGTTGCCAGTCTCAATTCGCCTGGTGCTCGAATCCGTCCTGCGCAACTGCGACGGAAAACGCGTGACAGAGCAAAACGTCCGCACGCTGGCCAATTGGAAACCGAACGCGCCGCGAACGGAAGAAATACCCTTCGTAGTCGCCCGCATCGTTCTCCAGGATTTTACCGGCGTGCCGCTGCTGGTCGATTTGGCGGCGATGCGTTCCGCCGTCGCCCGGTTGGGAAAGAACCCGAAGCTCATCGAGCCGTTGGTGCCGGTCGATCTGGTAGTGGACCACTCGGTGCAAGTTGATTTTTACGGCTCGGCCGAAGCGCTCCGTCGGAACCTGGATCTGGAGTTCCAGCGCAACCGCGAACGCTACCAGTTCCTCAAGTGGGGCATGCAGGCCTTTGAAACGTTCAAAGTTGTCCCTCCCGGCATCGGCATCGTCCACCAGGTCAATCTCGAATATCTAGCCAAAGGCGTCCTTTCCTGTCCCTCAACCCCCAACTCCCCGCCTCGCAAAAGCCCAGCGGCGGCGGGTCAACCCTCAACTCTCTTCTACCCCGACACTCTCGTAGGCACAGACTCGCACACCACCATGATCAATGGGCTTGGGATCGTCGGCTGGGGCGTGGGCGGCATCGAGGCTGAGGCGGGAATGCTTGGTCAGCCGGTTTATTTTCTAACGCCGGACGTCGTCGGAGTTCACATGACCGGCGCCTTGCGCGAAGGCGTTACCGCCACGGACCTGGCGCTGACGGTGACTCAGATGCTGCGTCAGGCCAAGGTGGTGGGGAAGTTTGTCGAGTTCTTCGGGCCGGGGGCCGCGGCTTTGCCCGTAGTGGACCGCGCGACCATCGCCAACATGGCCCCGGAATACGGCGCCACGATGGGGTTCTTCCCGATTGACGCCGAGTGCGGCAATTACCTGCGGGCGACCGGCCGCAGCGAGGACGTTTGCGGCATTTACGAAAACTACTATCGCGCCCAGGGACTCTTCGGCATGCCTTCGAAAGGCCAGATTCAGTACTCAGTCCAGCTCGACCTCGATCTGCGGTCGGTCGTGCCGAGTGTGGCCGGTCCGAAGCGGCCGCAGGATCGAATCGAGCTGCCAAACCTGAAGCGGGAATTCATCAGCGCTTTTTCGCGGCCCAGCACGGAAAATGGCTTCGGCAAGGCGAGCGAGGAGTTGAGCAAGAGCTTCGCACTCTCGTCGGCAGGCGCGGCTCACGTCGGAGGCGGGAGCATGGAGCCCATCCCGCGTCAACTGGCCATCTCTCGCAATACTAATCCCCACACCGAAATGGAAATGGCGAACAATCGGCCCACTCCCGATCCAGTTGTCGCCAAGGCTGCGCCCGTCGATGGCAATCTTCGCCACGGCAGTGTACTGATCGCGGCGATCACGAGTTGCACCAACACCAGCAATCCGTCGGTCATGCTCGCGGCTGGCTTGCTGGCGAAGAAGGCGGTCGAACGCGGCTTGAGCGTTAGTCCGCTGGTGAAGACGTCGTTGGCGCCCGGCTCGCGCGTCGTGAGCGATTACCTCAGCAAGGCCGGTTTGCAAGAGTATCTCGATCAGCTCGGCTTCAACCTCGTTGGCTACGGCTGCACGACCTGCATCGGCAACTCGGGCCCCCTGCCTGCGCCGGTGGACGAAGCCATTTCCAAATACGATTTGGTGGCGGCGTCCGTCCTTTCCGGCAATCGCAATTTCGAGGCGCGAGTGCACCAGAGCATCAAAGCCAACTTCCTGATGTCGCCGCCGCTGGTCGTGGCTTTCGCGCTGGCGGGGCGTGTGGACCTGGACCTGAGCCGCGAGCCTCTGGGCAAAGGCAAAAATGGTGAGGAAGTGTTCCTGAAGGATATCTGGCCCAGTTTGCAGGAAGTGCGCGATGCCATGCAGAGCGCCCTTAAACCGGAAGTTTTCCGCCAGCTCTACCGCAACTTCGCCGGGCAGAATCCCAAATGGAATGAAATCCCCGCCCGGACCGGCCAGACCTATGCCTGGGAAGCCGACAGCACTTACATACAAGAACCGCCGTTCTTCGCCAATTTCAGTTTGCAGCCTGGCCAAATCCAGGAAATCAGCGGCGCGCGGGCGCTGGGCATTTTCGGCGACAGCGTGACGACCGATCACATCTCACCGGCCGGGAGCATCAAAAAGACCTCGCCGGCGGGGAAATATTTGCTCGAGCACGGCGTGACAGTTGAAGATTTCAACAGCTACGGCTCCCGCCGGGGCAACGACCGCGTAATGACGCGCGGCACGTTCGCCAATGTTCGCATCAAGAACCTCATGGTTCCGGGCACGGAGGGCGGCGTGACGAAATATCAGCCAACAGGCGAACTGGTCAGCATCTATGACGCCGCGGTGAAATACTCCGAGCAGCACACGCCGCTCGTCGTGCTGGCCGGGCAGGAGTACGGCACCGGAAGTTCGCGCGATTGGGCGGCCAAGGGCACGGCGCTGCTCGGCGTCAAAGCGGTCGTGGCCCGGAGCTTCGAGCGGATCCATCGCTCGAACCTCGTCGGGATGGGCGTGCTGCCTTTGCAATTCAAGGAAGGCACCAATGCTCAGTCGCTGAAGCTCGACGGGACGGAGACTTATGACGTGCTTGGCCTCGGGGCCGGATTAAAGCCGCAGCAGGATTTGCAGTTACGCATTACTCGCGCGAATGGTCAGACCGAAACCGTGCCGGTCACCTGTCGCATAGATACGCCAATTGAAATTGAATACTACCAGCACGGCGGCATATTGCCGTTCGTGCTCCGGCAGCTACTCGCGTGATTACTTCTCTTTTCCCGCGCAGCGGTAGAGGTCGTCGGCGGTTGCCACCGCGCTGTCTTCCCAGACCTTGTTAGGCCCGGCCGAGCGGATCATGACCTCATTGTGAGAGAAGTAAAATTGGAGGGGCGTGCCCCACGGATCGAGGATTTCGCCCTTGTCGTTTATGTTGGCGCGGCGCACGGCCAGGATAAGCACCTTTTTCTCAGATTGGCCGAGCAGCGCTTTGGTGATGGCGATGTTATTCCCGGCGGGGTAGGTGCCGACGAACTCCCGATATTGTTGGAGGCCCATAATGAGATTTTCGGCGTCCACGTTGAATTTTTGGATCTTCGGGTCCACGCGCCGCACTGTCCAACCTTTAGCCACCCACAGGACACCGCCAACGATGACCAGAATAAGAATTACGCTCAAAGCCTTTTTCATACTGTTGCTCCTGTCACTTTCGTTTTTAACCGTTTGAGCGGATCAGTAGCAGGAGCAATGCCGCTGCTGGCCCGGACCACAAGCTCGGCCGGGAGCCTTCTGGACTGAGCACGCCGTCCCGCCAAGAGCTCCTGCATGGTTTCCATGGCCGCCACCCCCAGCCGGAACTTAGGCTGCCGCAAGGTGGTCAATGGCACGCGAAAATGTTCGCTAAGCAGGACATTGCCGAAGCCGACGACCGAGATGTCCTCCGGGATCTTGAGGCCCTGATGCAAGAGCGTTTGGGCGCAGCCGACGGCCACGAGGTCGTTGGCGGCTTGCACGGCGGTGGCGCCGCAGTCCTCGTCGATCATCTGCAAAGCGGCTTTGGCGCCGTCCTCAATCCCCCGGCCGGCTTGAAATACCAGCTTGTCATCCACCTCCATTCCCGCTTCCCGCAACGCGCGGCGATAGCCCTCAAATCGTTCCTGGGCCCATGGCGCGGCCAGAGGACCCGAGAACAGTGCGATGCGTTTATGTCCCAGTTTCAGCAAATGCTGCGCTGCCGTATAGCTGCCCAATAAGTCCTCACTGGCTACGCTGGGGAATTGGGCGCAGAAGGGCGCGTTATGGCCGAGCACGACCGTCGGCACTCCCCGCGCCGCAATTTCCTGATAAATTCGCACTTCGGTGACCATTCGATAAACCGGGGAGACGAAGAGGCCTTCGACGCGGCGAGACAAAAAACGGCGCAGACAAGCCTCCTCGCGTTCAGGAATATTAAGCGTGTGCGCCAGCAACACTTCATAGCCCAACTGGTGAGCGCGCTCCTCGAGGGCCAGCACGACGCGCGAGAAGAGGGGATTGGTCAGCGATGAGACCGCCAGTCCGAACAGTCTTGTCGTGCGGGTCCGCAGACCTTGAGCGGTCGAATCCGGAACATATCCCAGTTGCTGTGCCAGGAGTTTGACGCGTGTCTTGGTGGTGGCGGAGACGTCGGGAGCATCGCGCAGCGCCTTGGAAACCGTCATAACCGAGACGCCCGCCCGCTCAGCGATATCTTTAAGGCGTACCATGTGTAAGTTCGAGCACCGGGGTGCGCCCGTCCCCGGGCGCAGCAATTTCGGTCGAAGCTTTCGTTGTGAGGATTTTCGAGGCCCTGGAGCCCCTCTTGTGCTGCTGTGCCCGAGGACAGGCACACTCCGCTGGTTTCCGTGAAGCGCTCACAAAGGCGTTCCGCGCCAGTGCAGCTTGCGGCGCAACGTTTGGCAAAAGGAACTGCCCGCCAGGTGCATCAAGCGCACTGTCCTGCGGCTTCGGCGAACGGTTACCGCGTCTCCCGGTCCCATCTCACGGATCACCTGCCCATCAGCGCTCAAGATGGTGACCGGGTGTGGGTTAATGACCCGGATATCCACCGTCGCCGTCAGCGGCAAAATCAAGGCGCGGTTCGACAGCGTGTGCGGGCAAATCGGCGTCAAGGCGAGGACCTCCGCCGTCGGGAAAATCACACCGCCACCGGCCGCGAGCGAGTAAGCAGTCGAGCCGGTGGGCGAGCTGACAACCAACCCGTCGCAGCGATACCGCGTCAGCGCCTCGCTGTCCACACGCACATCCAGCTCGATCAACCGTGGCGCTATTCCCCGGCTCAGGACGATGTCATTGAGCGCGCTTTCCTGAACCCGCTGCCCTTTGGCACGGCCAGTCGCCTGTAACAAAACCCGCGATTCAAAGGTGAATTCGCCGTTCCAAACGCGGGCCAGAGCCGGCGCAATTTCTGCCGACGGAACCGCCGTCAGGAAACCGAGGCTACCGATGTTGATGCCCAGTATCGGCGTTCGCGAACCGGCGATTTCCCGCGCGACGCGCAACATCGTGCCGTCGCCGCCGAACACCAGCAGCAGATCTACCTGGCGCGCCAGGGCCGCGGCGTCCGGGCACACCACTGCCTTCAATCCCGCGAGTTGCGCGGTCACCGGATCGCTATAAAGCTTGCGCCTCGCGGCGGTAATGAGCCGAGCCGATTTGCGGACCTCTCCGGCGCAGGATGGCTTTTCCGAATTTCCAATGACGCCGATCCGCTTGATTTTGTCAGCCAACGTTTTCAATCAGCACCAGAAATTCCCGGTTACCCGCCGGACCAGGCGCTGGCGACTCGGTCACTCCTCGCCAGAGCAATCCCGGCAGGCGGCCGATGAATTCTCTCAGTTCCTCCACCACCCGCTGATGTACCGCCGGGTCACGGATCACTCCGGCGCCCCGGTCGGCCTCGGCTTTGCCAGCTTCGAATTGTGGTTTGATTAGGGCGATGATTTTACCGCAAGGCCGCAACAATGCAACGGCGGGCGGCAGGATTTTCCGCAGCGAAATGAAGGAACAATCGATGACGACGAGGTCCGCCGGCTCGAACGGTTGGGGAAAACTGGCCGGCGAAAGATCGCGAGCGTTGGTTTTCTCCATCAGCACAATCCGCGGGTCTTGACGCAATTTCCACGCGATCTGGCCCTGGCCGACGTCCACAGCGTACACTTTCGCCGCCCCGCGCTGCAGCAGACAATCGGTGAAACCGCCGGTCGAAGCACCTAGATCGATTGCCTGCAGGCCGGCCACCTCGACGCCAAAATAATTCAGTGCATGCTCCAGCTTCAGACCGCCGCGGCTGACAAACTTTTCAGGCGCTGACAGGCTGACCTGATCTCCAGGTTTGAGGTCATCGCTGGGTTTGCGCGCGATTTGGCCGTTGACCAGCACGAGCCCAGCCATAATCGCGCGTTTGGCTTTGTCCCGGCTGGCGCACAATCCGCGCTCGACCAGTCCTGCGTCCAAGCGGCCCATCCCGGACTCACTCCCGCTCTTCCTTTCCCGCGGAGGAATATACGCGCGCCTGGGCTTCGCGGAAGCTGTGTTGGAACAGAGCATTGTCCGCCACCGCCTTTTCGATAAGTTGTTTGAGCAAAAACAGCTCGGAGCGGTTAATGACAGCATGAACGCTTTGTTGGAAGGCCTGCATCGGGGTGAAAGTCTGGAAAGAGTCCCCGAACAAAATCACGGTGGCGTGCCGGCGCTGGCCCATGGGCATTTGCTGCAACGACTGCAAGGTCAGGTTTTCGCTAGGATTGTTGGCCGCGAATAGTTCCTCCACGATCACCACCTGGTAGCGAATTTGGCTGAACCGGATGAGAAAGTCGCCGTGAGTCGCCGCGGTGTGGACTTTGAACCCCAGGTCATTCAGGGCAGTCTTGGCCGCTTCGAGCCATTCCGGCGTGGAAAAGGCCAGCAGCGCCGGTTTGTCCGTCGCGCTGATGAAATCGAATTGGGTAGCCATAGGTTATTTTATCTTAACTTTCGCGGCCTGCGCCGGTGCGGCCGGCTTCCCGGCCTCCTGGCCGATTTTCATCCGCAGACTGCTCATCGTGGTGGTGGATTCGCCGCGCGCCTTCTTGATGAGGTCGATGCCGCGCGTGACCGGGCCGCGTTTCGTGCAGTACAGCAGGGCCGTTTCCTCCGTAATGTTCCCTTTTTCGTACGCTTCGAGGCACGAAAAATCGAATGTCCGCCAACCGAACGGCTGGCTGGCTTCGATGATTTCGTAAAAACTCTTCCCTTCGCTTTCGCCCAGGCGGATGCTCTCCTGCACCCGCAGGTTCGAGCCCATGATCTCCAGCAGTGCGAATCGGCCACCACCGACTCTGGGCACCAGCCGCTGGCTGATCACCCAGCGCAACATATCAGACATGCGCGCCCGAATTTGCTCCTGCTCCTCAGTTTCGAACATGCCCAGGATGCGGTTGATCGTTTGGCCGGCGTCGATCGTATGAATCGTGCTCAGGACAAGGTGGCCCGTCTCGGCCGCGCTCAGCGCGATCCGCACAGTGTCGCGATCGCGCATTTCACCGACCAAAATGACCTTGGGCGCCTGGCGGAGAGCCGCGCGCAACCCGTTGGCGAAGCTGTCGAAATCCGTCCCCAATTCGCGCTGATTGAAGGTGGCTTTGTCGTGGCTGTGAATAAACTCCACCGGGTCTTCCAACGTGATGATGTGGACCGGCTTGGTCTGGTTAATTTCATTGAGCACTGCGGCCAGGGTGGTGGATTTGCCCGAACCTGTCGCACCTGTGACCAGTACAAGGCCGGTCTTCTCCTGCGGTATCAGTTTGATGATCTCGGGAAAGTTCAACCATTCCAAGGTCGGGATGACTGTGTTCAGTTTCCGCAGTACGATCGAGTAAGCGCCGCGCTGCGAGAAAATGCTGATTCGAAACCGCGCCTTATCGGTCAAGGTATAGGCCGTGTCGCATGAGCCGCGCCGCAGCAAATCCATGATGTGCCACTGGTTTTCGCCCATCAGATTGAGCGCAACCATTTCGTTCTGGAACGGCGTCAGCTTTTCGATTGGCGGATCGCTGGTGACCGGTTTGAGCTCGCCGAGTGATTCCACCTGCAGCGGCTTATCCACCGTGAACAGCAGGTCGGAAACCTCCGGTTGCGAATTGAGCATCGTCGAGAGAATATGGTCGAGTTCGGGTCGGCGCATAGGTCAGGTTTCCTCCTCATCCGGTGGCTGGGGCAGGAACGTCCGGAATTTCTTTTTGTCCAGGGCTTTGTCGTAGGCCTCTTCGGGCGAGATTCGTTTCATGCGCAAATGCTCCATGATCGCATCGTCCAGCGGCTGGTTGCCGATCCTCTTGCCCACCTGAATCATGCCCGGGATTTGGTGGGTTTTGCCTTCGCGGACCAGGTTGGCGATGGCCGT
>CAYUPI010000042.1:0-50329 GCA_964446585.1 uncultured Verrucomicrobiota bacterium | reverse complement strand
AGGCGCTCAGAAGGGTAATGCGGCCAACTATTTGCTCGCTGTTCGAACCGCATTACAAGCAAAACCTCTATACTAACCCTAAACGAACAGCGAAATCTTCACTCGCTTCACCCAATAGATAATCCAGATCGGGCTTCTGTTCAAAAAACCTTTTTCGCGTTTCAAAGATTTGTTTCTCCGTCTCCGAAGAAACGCCGGGGATTGCCCCGGTAACAACTCTTTCCTGATGCAATTTCGCTCTGATTTGCGATCTGTCAAAAAATTATTTTTGAATTGCCGTGAGGATTCTTGTGCGGCACCGGAGGCCCAGAACCTTGGCCAACGGTGTTAGGCCGGCCGGAGCCAACGATTCGCGTAGGGCGGCCTCTTTGCCCGGGCCAGAAACCAACACCCACACCTGGCGGGCCGCGGCGATTGTCAAGTAGCCCATCGTGACCCGATGCGGGGGCGGCTTGGTCGCCGTCACGGCCCGGTAAACAGCCTGCGACGCCATTGTCTCCTCAGATTCTCCCGGGAAAAGCGAGGCCACGTGGCCGTCTTCACCCATTCCCAGGAAGACAAGGTCTAAGACTGGTTGGCCGCCACTTCCCGCGGGCGCGATTTGACGCAACTCGGCCTCCGCCTGGCTGGCGGCCAGTGCGGGCGGGTCCTCACCGCGCACGCGATGGATTTGCGCTTGCGGAATGTTCGAAGGAGCCAACAGGAGCTCACGAGCGATGCCAAAATTGCTTTCGGGGTCCTCCGGCGGAACGCACCGTTCGTCGCTCCAAAAGATATGAACCGAGGCGCGCCATCCTGGCCGCGATGGGCTGATGCGGGAGAGTATTTGATAGAAGACTCGGGTGATTCTCCCTCCCGAAAGCGCGACGCAGTAGGCTTCTGGCTTCGTGGCCAGGCTTTCGAGCTGCCTTAACCATTCCTCGGCTGCCGCCTGGGCCAGGGCCTGCTCATCGGGAAAGGTGAGTAGATCGACGTGGTCCATTGGACGCTTCGGTTCCTGCCCAGGATCATTCTGCATTTGGATAGGAGCCGAGCACCTTGACGAAGCTGCATTGCTCGCCCAGCAGCGTCAGGGCCTTTGCGACCTTCCGATCGCTCAAATGGCCGTCGCAATCGACAAAGAAAAAGTACTCCCACGCCTTACGTTTGCTGGGGCGCGATTCAATCTTGGTCATATTGATGCGAAATCGCCGGAAGGGCGCCAGGGCGCGATAAAGGGCGCCGACCTGATCCATGATACTGAACATCAAGCTGGTGCGGTCGTGGCCGGTCGGCGGACTGCATTGGCGGCCGAGAACCAGGAAGCGCGTCGCGTTGGCGGCGTTGTCCTGGATGTCGTACTCCAGCACCGGCAAACCGTACTTCTCCGCTGCCAGCACACCAGCGATCGCGGCGGATTCCTTGTCCCGAGCGGCAAATTCCGCGGAACGGGCGTTGGAGGACGTCTCGATGATCTCCACCCGTGGTAAGTGATTTTGCACCCAGGCTCGGCACTGGGCCAGCGCCTGCGGATGTGCGAACAGCTTTTTGACTTGCGTACGCCGACCGCGGCTCAGGAGGCAATGTTGCACTCGCAGGACGATCTGCGAAACGATCTTCAAATCGCTGTCCACGAACATATCCAGCGTGTGTGTCACCACACCTTCCGTCGAGTTCTCGATCGGCACGACTCCATAGTCCGCCCGATTTTTGCTCACCTCGGCGAAGACATCAGTGATCGTCTTCTGCGGGGAGTAATGCAGGCTCGAGCCGAACCGCTTGATCGCTGCCTGGTGAGTGAAGGTCGCCTCGGGGCCGAGGTAAGCGATCGTCATGGACTTTTCGAGCGCCAGAGCGCTGGACATGACCTCGCGATAGATCGCGCGCAGCGATTCGTTGCTCATTGGGCCCTGATTCTTGCGGCAAATCCGATTCAGCACCGCCCCCTCGCGATCCGGCGCGTAGATTTCCTCTCCCGCCTTCAACTTGATTTCGCCGATCGCCAGGACATGTTTCGTGCGCTCGTTGAGCAGCTTGACGATTTGCGCATCGAACTTGTCGATCGCTTTTCGGTGTTCGGGAATATTCACTTTATGCAGGTTGTCTGCCTTGAGCGAATCGCGACGGCCAAATTCACGTGGAGGCCGATGCGGACGAATCGGGCGCCTGGCCTCCCGACGATTGGCTGGCTTCGGTGGCGGGTGCTGGCTTCTGTTCTTCCGTTGGCAAACCGAGCTGCTCCGGCGGCACGGTGGCCAGGCCGGGATCGGTCGTAGCCAGTCCTTCTGGCTTTTGCAAAACGATGCGACGCAATTCGTCGGCAGCGGGCAAATCCTCCAGGCTGCGCAACCCGAAATATTCCAGGAAAAGCGCCGTGGTGCCATAATTCATCGGGCGCCCTACCACTTCGGCGCGTCCAACCTGTTCCACCAATCCGCGTTCCAGCAGCGTTTGCATCACGCCGTCCACCGTGACACCCCTAACCTGCTCGATCTCGGCGCGCGTGATCGGTTGCCGGTAGGCGATAATCGAAAGCGTCTCCAGGGCAGGTTGTGACAGCCGTGACGGGCGGAGCCGGTGTCCGATCAGCGCTTTGAGCCAGGGCGCATATTCGGGCTGGGTGACGAATTGCCAGGAGCCGGCTACACAGGCCAGTCGATAACTGCGATTGGCCGTTTCATGGTCCTTGGCCAACTCTTCGAGAGCCGCAGTGAGCTGTCCGTCCTTAACTTTCTTGAGCGAGCGCGCGACGTCGTTGCCTTCGGCGTGTTCGACGGCGGTCGCAAAAACGTCCCGCAGATCCTTTAAACTCAGTGGCTTTTGCGCGGAAAACAGCACCGCTTCCAGGATGTATTTCAGTTCCATGCTAAGGGGAGGGCAGGGGAGCGAGCGCTGAGGGCCGAAGTGAGGCGCTTTCGGCGAGTTCGAGCGGAGCGGTCGGAGGCTGGGTTGAACGACAGATGACAATTTCTCCGAACGCTTCGCTCTGGACTGCGACCAATTGCTTCAGGCGGATCAGCTCCAGCAGCGCCAAAAATGTCACCACAACTTCCGAGCGGCTGGTCACGCCCGCGAACAAATCAGAAAACTTCATCGGCCGCTCAGCGGTGGTGCGCATCAGAAACTCGAGTTTCTCGCTGACCGTCCATTTGTCTTCAAAGATGTCACGGAGATCCTCGCGCTGATTGAACCGTTTGAGCACCGAATTGACGGCGCTGACCAAATCAAAAATGGATACCTCAGGCCTGGGCGCGGCTTCCGTTTCAAACTCGGGCTTTCCGGGCTGGCGCGGGAAAATATCCTCCTGGCGCGCTTCCAGCACAGCCAACTGAGCGGCGGCATCCTTGAACTTCTTGTATTCAACCAGTTGCCGGATCAGCTCCCAACGAGGATCCTCACCCTCATCCTCGCCCTCGGTCTGCACTTGCTGATCGACGGGCAAAAGCTCGCGGCTCTTGATATACATCAAGGTTGCAGCCATGACCACGAACTCGCCGGCAATCTCCAGGTCCAGCAGCCGCATCGTCTCGATGTACTCGATGAACTGCGTCGCCAGCTTCGTGAGGTTCACCTCATAAATGTCCACCTCCTCCTTCTTGATTAGATATAGGAGTAAGTCGAGTGGTCCTTCGAAGACCTCGAATTTGACTTTGTATTCAGCCATTACGACAAATCGTGCTTCCGGCGCCTGGACTCTGCATCTTAATCAGGCGGACTCGGTTTTGGCAATGGCAGAAGCGCTCGGTTGAAAGTGGAGCTCGCCTCCGCTGAGCGGCCTAATCACGCTGTTTCCGCCCGCGCGCTAAGCCTGCGCATGAAATTCACGGCGTGTTTCTGGTGCGATAGAAACGGTTTGATTGATTCACGATGGCGGGCTCGGTGACGTTAAGAACACCACCAGTGCCGGTGACGCTGGTGGTGGCAAACGTGTCCGACGTACCAGCAGGCAAATTGCTCGTCCACTGGGCATCGTACCCGCCAAGTGCGATCGTCATGAAACTAAAGTCAACATTTGAGTCGGTGAGCTCAATGCTGGCGGGACCGGGCGCGGTCAGTGCCTGTTTGATCGCCTGCAAGAGCGGATCGGCCTGGCCAGCGTGGTGATCCTGGGCCAATTCCCAGATCATGAGTCCTCCCAGATGATGATTGCGCGCATAACTGACTTTGCTTTGGCAGGCTCGTGCGTCATCGTAGGAGATGAACCTGTCATTGCTCGATCCCGCACTATCGATGCTCAGGTAAGCGGCCTGGGCGGCCTCGTCCCAATGGTAGAGATTCGATTGGTAGAATGTGGACATGATGGCGTTGTAGTTGGTTTGGCTGGTCGTCGGCGCGGTGGTCCAGCCCTGGCGCGGCTGCGAAGCGCCCCCAGTCGGGGTGCCCGAACCGCCGCTCCATACCCAGCCGAAGAACGCGATGCCAATACCCAGCTTGCTCGGAGGAACGCCGGCTTCGCTGAGGCTGGTCATCATGCTGTCAATGGACGGCACGCGTCGTCCAGTGCTTGGGAACTTGTAGCCGCCATCATAGATCGGTGCGTTAAACCAAGTGACCCAGCCCAGGAAAGGACCGGCCAGGTTGTAAGTCATCAGATTGAGCTGGTCGAACGCGTCGCTGAGTGAGGCGATGACGCCGACCGGTGTGGGCGGCGAAGCGATCGCGGCGGTGAGCAACGGGCGCGGTGTGAAGGTGTCCAGGGCGGTTCGAAGGCTGGTGATGAAAATCGTGAACGCATTAGCGTCGGCCGGGTCGAGGGGTTCCCAATCGATGTCGATGCCGTCGTAATTGCGCGTCGTCATGAAATGCACAAGGTTTGTGATAAAGGCGCCGCGATGCTTGGCGCTGGTTGCGCCTTGGAACCCTGCCTGCGAGTTGGCGCCGCCCACGCAAAGGAGGATCTTTTTGCCGGCGGCGTGCGTGCGCGAGATAATGTCCGTGGAATTCGCTGGTGAGATTACGTTCACGCTGCTGTCCAGACTGCCGTTGGAGTTCGGCACCACCGAGAAATGAATAAGGTGGGTGATTGCCGAAAAATCGACAGAGGACGCAGGCATCGTCCCTTGTTCCCAGCCCGGGTAATAGCCGGTGCACCACAGGTCCGCCCGAGCAGGAGTTGCGAGGCAGAAAAGCGCCAGCCAGAGGTATCGGAACCTGCGGTCGATGGCGAAGGGCCTGGCGGGCTGCATCGCAGCAGACTATCAGATCCGGGAGAGGCTCCAAATCCAAATGCGCGCCCTGCTGCATCCTCGTCGTTGATGGTGCCACAGAAGACCCAGAGCCGCCTCTGAACTGACTGCGGAAGGCTCCCGAACGCCAGGCCGCGATGCCTACAAGCCTAGGAAATCCAGGCCCTATTTTCCGCCGGGACCGAAACCTTTGGCTGGCGTGCCGTTCTCTTCCAGGCGGCCCGCAGCCCAGAGCACTCCGCGGGTTACCAGGTCTAGGTAACGCGGGTCTTCCACGGTCGCGTTGTTGTGGCCGATGGTTGTGCTGAACACCCGCGTATTCTTCCGGCCGTAGTGGTTAATCCAGGCCACGACAAAATCGTTCGTTATCTGAGCACCATCTTTCCTGAACGACTGCACGCCGCGCGCGAGCGGTCGGGTACTCTCAAACACGCGGATATTGTTGTAGTGCTCCTCATTCACCGTGGTCCAATCGGCCAGGCCTTTTGCAATCGGGCTTTCTTTGTCTATGAAGTGGATCGCGATTGGGGTTTGCGGTCCATGCGCGCTGGATTGGAGTCCGAGGTATTCGAACCAGAGTCCGTGGGGAGTGCCGAGCGTGGCCGGTTCTTTGGGATCGCCCATGCGATAGGAGTGCATGCCGCAGTGGAGGTTGACGCCGGGCAGGCCATCACGATGCGGCTTGAGAACGGCCTCGACTGTTGCCGGGTCGGAGACATCGGATGCGCACTCGTCGTGGATGACCAAATCGTAACCTTTGGCGTAATCCGGATTGCCCAGGATCGCGAGCGGGGGATGAGTACTCTTATCATCGGTGTGGATTTGCGTTATCGCAACATTTGCCCTCTCCTCGATGCCCTTTTTGAGGATGTCCTTTTGTTTGGCGTAATCATGGCAGCAGCCGCCGGTAATCAACAGGACCTTCAGCGGCTTCGAGTCCGCGGCGATGCTGTGGGTTGTTCCGCACAAGAATAGAGTCAGGACGGCGGTGGCCGATAGAAGGCGTGAAAAGAGTGGTGAGCGTTTTGTCATGAAAGATGTTGTCGGTAAGGAGCGACTCCTTGTCTAGACAAAAAGCTATCGTATCTATGGCTCGCTGTTGCCGAAGGTTCTCCCTCTCCTCCAGTGGAGGAGAAGGTTGGGGAGAGGAGGCCCTCGTACCCAGGTGCCCTCCTTGTGCTGCTACCTGACCAGCGAGTTCAAATACTCCTCGAGGTTGGTGTAGGCGCTGCCTTTGGCCAGCCTGGCGCCATCGGAGGAATCGGTTGGATCGAGTCCGTGCGCGAGTTCCCAATCGTCCGGAATCCCGTCGTGATCCGAGTCAAGCGGCGCGGGTACGGAGCGCAGCTCAGGCCAGCCGCCGACCTCTTTTTGTGAATCAATGATGCCTTTGTGGCCGCCGCCGTAGCGCTCGCCGAAAGTAGCTGTTCCAGTTCGAATCTCCTTGATGACGCGCTGATCGACCGAGTCGCGGACCAGCGAACAACCGGCCTGCGCCAGCACGAGCTCATAGGCCGATTCCGCTGATTGCGTCGTGACCGGGGCAACGACAAACGGCTCGCTCACACGCAGCGTCGCTTCGGTCGCTTCTCCGTCGGGAGCAAAGTCGATGCCGCCTTTCCAGTTGTCCTGAGTAACGGCCGGGTAACCCCAAACGAAATTGCCGCTCGCAAACATTTTCCCTCGCGGGTCCTTTTGCAAAAAAATCCGGTGGCGGACGCTTGGCGAAGTCGCCGGGCCGTACTTGTAGTAATTGTTGATCCAGTTTCTGGGCCAGCGCTCTCCGCCGTAAGCGCTGTTAAAGCCCCAGTTGTAAATGACGTTGTTGCGGTAATCCATCAGCCCTGATTCGGCGTTGCCCGAGGCGCGTGGGTTCCGGCTGGTATGATGCGCCAGGATGTTATGATGCCAGGAACCGCCAGGGCCGCCCCAGAGCCCTCCGTAGCCGTGGTCGCCCTTGTGATGAAGCGAGCGTGTAAGACTTTCGCTCACCAGGCACCATTGCACGGTCAAATTCGAGCCTTTGTTGATAGAGAAAACCTCATCGATTCCCCAACTGGCCGTGCAGTGATCGATGATAATGTGGTCACCCTTGCCCCCGAACCCATCCTGCTCTTTTTCGGATTCGTCCCCTGGCCGAAAGCGCAGGTAGCGAATGATTAAATGTTTCGTGTCGAAATTCACCTGGTAATTCTTGATGCAAATGCCATCGCCGGGCGCCGTTTGGCCCGCGATGGTTAGGAACGGGTTAACGATCTTGAATTTGGACTCCAGTGCAATCGTGCCGGAGACGCGAAACACGACTGTCCGCGGACCCGCAGCCTCACAGGCGGCGCGGAAACTGCCCGGGCCATGGTCGTTGAGATTGGTCACTTCGATCACTCGGCCGCCGCGACCGCCGATAGTGTATTTGCCAAACCCTTCGGCGCC
Organism: uncultured Verrucomicrobiota bacterium; assembly: GCA_964446585.1. Classification (GTDB taxonomy): domain Bacteria; phylum Verrucomicrobiota; class Verrucomicrobiia; order Limisphaerales; family UBA8199; genus CAYUPI01. Next base: position 42,734 of record CAYUPI010000042.1, on the reverse strand, counting down.
GGGAAACGCCGGCGCGCAGTCGGGATGGAGGTTCGAAAGGGTCACAGTTCGAGCTTTGTCATCGTATTTCAGATCGTGGTGCCACCCGGACGGGAGCATGACACGGTCAAAGCGTCCGTCCAGCGCCTCGACGCCCGGGCCAAACACCGAAAACACCGAATTCTCGTGTGGCTCGATCTGGCCGACAAACTTCAGCTCCAATGTTCCCGACAAGCGCCAGTGTCCCGAAGTAACCGGCTTAAGGACTTCGTGGTCGTTCACCTCGAAGACCATTCGTTCGCCGCTGGATTGCCAGGAGGCCTCGGTGGCGCTTTGGCCTGGAAGAGCGCCCCAAAGCGCCAGTAGCGGGAACGATGTGATTACGAGGCACCACATGCGCGCGAGAGTTCCACAAATCAAACGAGGTCCGCAATTTCTTTCCTTTCAGATTGATTCGACCGTGGAATGATTGGACCATCCGGCTTCAATGAGCCTGCGCACACTTGGCGAATCGTGGCAGAGCCTGTTGCGCTTCCTCGCAGGTTCGTGAAGCGCCTCGATGCGCTTTCGCCCAGGCAATGGAATCATGAACCGAACCGCGCGGCAGCGTCTTGGAGTGCGACAGCTCTCTGCCGCTTTCGGAAGGAATTTCCGGTTGCGAACGGGTTCGCCATGCTTTGCAGCGTTGCTCAAATCGAAAGCGGCAGAGGGCTGCCGTACTCCAAAACCATCCGGATTGTCGAATGGTTCAATGAGAGGAGGCTCATTTCTCGGGCGTTGCGTTTCCTCCTTCATGGTCCGCGTACACTCTCGTCATTTGTTCCCAGTCAATTATGCGGGAACTTTGGCCTCGCTTGCATCGCTCTTCGCAGCCTCCTCGGTCGCCGGTGGGGAAATTGTGGCCTTCCCTGGAGCTGAAGGTTTCGGCCGGCTCGCTTCCGGCGGCCGCGGCGGGGACGTTTACGAAGTCACCAGCCTCGAAGACTCCGGACCCGGCTCCTTGCGGGAAGGGTTCACCTCGGCCAAGGGCCCGCGGACTATCGTCTTCAGGACTTCCGGCACTATTCAATTCAAAAGCAAGCTGGTGTTGGACAAGTCGAACATCAGCATCGCCGGCCAGACCGCTCCTGGCGATGGCATCACCCTTCGGGATTACACATTTCAGATCCGGCAGGCTACGAATATCATCGTGCGCTACTTGCGCTTCCGGCTTGGTGACCAAAACAAACCCAAAGGCGCCAAAGGCGGCGATGATACGCTCAACACCGAGCACATCGATCGGGTCATAGTCGATCATTGCTCGTTGAGTTGGGCCATTGATGGCACGCATGACCTCCGTTACGGCGGCAACTTCACGATGCAATGGTGCATCATCAGCGAGGCTCTGAACAACAGCCTCCATAACAAAGGCGCTCACGCCATGGGCGCGTCGTATCGCAGTCCTTCAGGCAACATTTCGCTGCACCACAACGTCTACTCGACCTGCCGGGAACGGCACCCGACCCTCGGCAGCGCCAATGAGCCGCCCCAATACGTCGTCGATTTTCGCAACAACGTCATCTACAACTGGAGCGCCGGCGGCACTGCCAACTTCTGCGATCATTTCATCAACTGTATCAACAACGTTTGGCGACCTGGTCCAATGACCGATGTGGCTGAGCTCTCGATCGCGATGAAAGGCAGCCTGCCTGACATGGCGCGAGGTCACATGGAGGGCAATATTTTCGAGGGCCGCGACGACCTGACGCGCGACAACTACGCCGCCCTGGATTTTCACCGCTGGTTACGGCCTGATACCAACTACAAGTATTGCGGCACGCCCGCCGATTGGAAGGAGGACCAGCCACGAGATATCGGTGCTGACATGCCGCGCACCCAGCCGGCCGCTGAAGCCGTGGAATTTGTCCTGGCGCACGCTGGCGCGTCGTTGCGGCGCGACGCAGTGGATTTGCGCGTCATTGAAAACGTGCGCAGGCGCAAGGGCAGAGTGATTGATTCACAAGCTGAGGTCGGCGGCTGGCCGGAGCTCCGCAGCCTGCCCGCGCCCCTGGACAGCGATCATGACGGCATGCCCGACGACTGGGAGCGTGCGCACGGCTTGAATCCCAACAATCCCACCGACCGCAATGGTGTTCGCGATGGCGATGGCTACACCAACCTCGATAAATATTTGAACAGCCTGTGCCGGTGAACCCAGTGGGCGTAGCCGCCGACGTAATTCGGCACATTTTATGATCGAATTAGATCACCCACCGACGGACGTCGGTGGCTACCAGGAAGCAGGCCTAAGCCGCGACCGCCATGCCGATGTCGGTGCACAATTTGGCGGCTGCCTCCGGGCTTACCCAGCGCACCAGCGCCAGAAAATTCACCAGTGTCGGGCTGTCCGGTTTGGCATTAAACATCGTTCGCAAACTGTTGACGACTTTGGTGTAGGTTCCGGCGTACTTCTCATGGAGCAGACGGCTGACATACGTTTCCATTACGGGCCGGGCAATGGAATCCGTGCCTCCCTCCGAGCGGTAGGGCAACTGACAGAAGACACGGATCAGAGATATCGGATCTGCTTCGATGAGGGTAATCCAGCTCTGCTTGATCTCTTCGGCGTCATATTTTGCATTGAGCCGCTCGCGAATGGCGGCGGCGACCGTGCCGGGTTCGCCTCGACGGCCGATGAGATCCTTGATTTTCGCCCAGGCCCGCTGCCGTTCGATTTCCGGCGGGATGACTTCCTCGACCTTGAGCTGCTCTTCGAGACCTTTCAAATCCAGGGCCGCTGCCAGGGCGCGGCTCAGCGCTTCGGCATCGCCTTTGCGAAGGCGATCGGAGCGTTTGATGGATCGGATAACCAAACGTTGAACTTCCGGGCGAATCAAGCGCAGGACAGGCGCTAAGGCATCCGCAGGCGGCGCTTTCTGTGAAGGCACCAGATGCTTGACGAACTCCACGATTTCCTGGTCCAATTCCGGGCCTGGCGGCTTTTCCGTGCGAAACCGCAGCACGAATTTCAGCATTTTGCCTCCGGCACCGGCCTTGCCAATGTTGTTGACGATCATCTGCCGATGGTCGTGACTGATCACGAAGGCCAACAAAGCTTCGGCCTCGACTAGCAGTTTTTCATCCAGGCTATCCTGCACACCGGACGGCACGAATTGTTCGATGAGACCTGGCAAGCGCTGCGCAAAAATCGCATCCGGCGCTTCGGTGCCCTGATTCTCATAAAAATGGACCATATCGAGCAGAAACGACATCTTCAGGAACGCCACCTTCTGCTTGCGGGCCTCTTCTGTAGCGGCCTTGCTTCGTTGCACTCGTTTGTGCAGGGCGATCAACTCCTGGCGTTTGTCGGGCTGGACGGCGGGGTATTGCTGTGACACCGCCTCGAAGTCGCCCTTGAAGGCCAACGCGATCTCCTCCGGTTTCGGATTTGGATTCAGTTTGGGATCGGTGGTCGTATCATTGAAAAATACCAGAGCCTCTTTGCCGAATTCCTTAATCACGCGTTCCCTCGGGATGTAGCCTTTGACAAAGCAGCGAGTGGAGCGCACGACGCGCGGCGAGAAGAACAATTCCGGCTGGGCCAGCAGCGACTGGAGCATTTCGAGTTCGAGTGGGGTATCCAACCGGATCAAATCTTCAATGACAGGTTTCAGCGCCGCCAGCAGATCGCGCTTCGTCTGTTCCAGGGTTTTCAAAATCGTTGGCGCGGGCAAATGCGCCTCGACAGTTCCTTTAATCAGAGCCGCAAGATATTGGCTCACGTTGGTATTGTGCTCCACCAACCGGGCAATCACAGCGCCAAGGTCATTGAGCGGCAGCTTGCTGACCAGATTCGTCAGAATTAGAACAAGCTCGTTGTGCGATTTTTGACGGTGATCAATGACTCGCTCCATCAGGAAGCGAAGGGATTTATTCTCCTGTTCGAGTGCAGATTTTTCGGCCCCCAGTTGTTCGACCCGCAACTTCAGTTCCTGCCATCCCTGTTGGATTTCCTCCAGGGAAGCCGGTGCGGAAGCTGTGTGCTCGGGGTCAGCCATGCGCAATCCGTCAATGTTTTTTCAGCGCTGCAAGTTCCGAAGAGACCATTTGGTGAAAACCGCCCGACAACAACCGCGTTTACCATTGCATTGGTTAATCCACCACCGCTCCGACTGCGTCACCGCTCAGATTTGGACAGAAATAGTTGATGGAGACATGAGTTCTTGGTGCCGTGCAGGCCGCCGAGCTTTGGGTTCTAACCACGCCCATCAAGTATCACGCTATCACGGGCGGACGGTGCGTCAAGCGTCAACCCGAGCGCGAAAACGCGGTCACATTCAAATCAGCCTTTTCAAGGCGCTGTTGCCGAACTAAGCTGTTCAACCTTGTGGATCAGCCATGGCCAGTGTTTATATCAAGACCTACGGTTGCCAGATGAACGAGCGCGACAGCGAAGCGGTCGTCGCCCAGCTCCTAGCCAAGGGCTACTCCCTCGCTCCGTCCGAGGCCACGGCGGACGTAATCCTGCTCAACACATGCAGCGTCCGCGACGCGGCAGAGCAAAAGGCGCTCAACAAAATGGAAAACCTCGTCGCGGAGACCCGCAGGCACCGCCCCAACGTTGTGCTCGGCTTCCTGGGCTGCATGGCGCAGAGCAGGGGACAGGAGTTGATCGACCGGCTGCCGGACGTGGATCTAGTGGTGGGAACGCAAAAGTTCCACCGCGCGGCGGATTACCTTGACGATATCCTCCAGGGCCGCCGGGACAAGGTCGTGGATATCGCCCAGGAAGGTGGCAGCGAGGCGACGATTCGCGAGCACTTGCTCAATGGCAATGCGAAGAAGTCGGTGACGGCTTATGTCAGCATTATGCAAGGGTGCAACCAGTATTGCACGTTCTGCATCGTGCCGCATACGCGAGGACAGGAACGCAGCCGCACGATTGCCGATATTGTCGCCGAGTGCCGCGAGCTGGTTTCCAACGGCGTCAAAGAGATTACGTTGCTGGGGCAGATCGTTACCAGCTTTGGCCGCAGCCCAGCGCATGGCCAGACCGAGCCTAATAGTGGCGGGGCAGGGAATTTTCAGTACAAGACTGCAACGAATAATCCCCTGCCCCTCACCCCGACCCTCTCCCTTGGGGAGAGGGAGAATCGTCGCCAGTCGGCCGGCGAATCGGAAACCGTTGGAACTTTCGACGGTTGCGCCTTGCAGCTCCCTCTCCCTAAGGGAGAGGGTCGGGGTGAGGGGGAACAGGCTCTCCGAAAGGCTGGAGGCACGAAGATAGCTTCGCGCGACCTTAGCAGCAGCAGTCCGTTCGTGCGGTTGTTGGAGGCCGTTCATGAAATCGAAGGGCTCGAGCGCATTCGCTTTACGTCGCCGCATCCGAAGGGCTACGGCGATGATTTGGTGGAGGCTTACGGGCGTATGCCAAAACTCGTGGAGAGCGCCCATATCCCAGTGCAGAGCGGCAGCGACCGCGTGCTGAAGCTGATGCATCGCGTTTACACACGCGCCCGGTTTCTCGACATCATCGGCAAACTCCGCCGCGTTCAGCCACACATGGGCATCAGCACCGATTTCATCGTCGGCTTTCCCGGCGAAACGGAGAATGATTTCGAGGAGACACTTTCGCTCGCCCGAGAAGTCGAATTCGATCAAGCTTTTATTTTCAAATACTCACCGCGGCGGGACACGCCGGCGGCGACGATGCCCGAGCAGGTTCCCCATATGGTAAAGGAGGAGCGTCACCAGCGATTGCTGACCCTGATCAACGAAATTGGCGCACGACGGTACCAGAATCTGGTCGGCCAGCAGGTCGAAATCCTTGTTGAGGGTCCGAGCAAACGGCCAGAACGTTGGATGGGCCGCACCCGTTGCAATAAAATTGTTGTTTTCGACGGCTCGGAACGGCATCGAGCCGCGCTGCTGAGGGTAAAAATCACCCGCGCGGGCTCGTTTACTCTGTACGGAAATGCCGATATTTTGAATGACGAATGACGAAAGAAGCCCAAATGACAGAATCTATGTCTGACTTACGCTGCCCTAACTTTTCGGGCTTTGGCCTTCGTCATTCCTTCGGCCTTCGGCCTTGGACCTTCGTCATTTAGTTTTTATGCTCCAACCCAAGCTTTCCTCTCTTGCTCTGGTGCTCGGCCTGGGCCTGGGGCTGCCGCAGATTTATGGGCTATTAAACCCCAATAAATACGCCGCCAGTGTGCGCAGATTTCCACGCTCGCCAGCGTGGGGCTATGCGCTTATGCTCTTAGGCACCGCCTGGTTTCTGTGGAATCTGAGCCAGGAATCCATCGCCGATTTCGCGGCATATAAAAACGTCCTCCTGATCGGCTTTGCGGCTGTGGGTTTGGGGTCATGCGTTTTCGTTCAGGACTTTCTGGCCGTGCGCGGTCTGGCTGTGGTGCTGTTGCTCCTGGCCAAACTCATGGTGGATACCGGGCGGCCGCACCTGGCGGAGACCGCCTGGGTGCTGGTGATTCAGACGTGGGCTTACATATTGGTGCTGTGCGGCATGTGGTTCACGGTTTCGCCATGGCGGTTGCGCGATTTGCTGGAGTGGGGCACAGCCAACGAGAAGCGAATCAAAGTCGGCTGCGGAATCAGACTCGCTTTCGGATTGTTCGTGGCTGTCCTGGGGATCATGAAGTTCTAGCCTCGAGTTCGCGATGCTCGGCAAGATTCTCGTTATTCGCGGGGGCGCGATTGGGGACTTCGTGCTGACGCTGCCGGCGATCACCGCTTTGCGTAACCGTTTTCCGGAAGCCCATCTTGAGCTCCTTGGTTATCCTCACATCGCGCAGTTGGCGTACGCCGCGGAGTTGGTGGATCGCGTCCATGGCATCGAAGCGAGAGGTCTCGCTGGATTCTTCGCTCGCAATGGAGAATTGAGGGAGGATTTAGCCGATTATTTTTCTGAGTTCGACTTAATCCTCTCCTACCTGTACGATCCGGATGCGATTTTCCAAAGCAACATTGGACGCTGCACGACCGCTCAGTACATTGCTGGCCCGCATCGAGCAGATGACGCAGGTTCGGTTCCCGCGGCTAGGGTGTTTTTGAAACCGCTGGAGCGCTTGGCCATTTTTGATGCGGACCCAGTGCCACGCCTTTCCCTGAAACCTGAGCCGCGGTCCGCGCCGACGCCAGACCAGGGCGAATCAATCGTGGGCCCTCTGGCGCTTCACCCGGGCAGCGGCAGCGAGCGTAAGAATTGGGAGGAATCAAACTGGGCCGGGCTTTTGCAGGAACTGGTTCAAACCACCAGCGCTCAGTTGCTGTTGGTTGGTGGCGAGGCTGAAGGCGGGCGGTTGCAACGGCTCGCGGCGCCGCTGCCACCGGAGCGCGTGCGACTGGCACAGAGCCTGTCGCTGGTTGAGTTGGGACAATTGCTGCAACCTTGTCGGGCATTTATCGGCCATGACTCGGGCATCACCCACCTTGCCGCTGCTTTGGGACTGCCGGGACTGGTCCTGTGGGGCAACACCATTGCCGAGGTGTGGCGGCCGCCGAGCGAGAAGATGGTCCTGCTGAACCATCCGCGAGGATTGGATCACATTGAAATCAATGAAGTCCTTGACGCCTTGGGCAATATTGGACGCTTGGATTCCGCCTGCATCCCCAATGGCTGAATGAGTTTTTTGGTTGCTCCGGGCCGAAAGAATTGGTGTTAGATTGGATATCCGACGATTGGCGATGAAGAAAATCCTGGTGATCGACGACGAAGAAGCGCTGCGCGAGATGGTGCACATGGCGCTGCGCCAGAAGGGATTTGAGGTGGTCGAAGCAGAGAATGGCGCAACGGGTATCGAACTCGCGCGCAAAGAGTTGCCCGACCTGATCCTGTGTGATGTGAACATGGACAAGATGAACGGGTATTTAACTCTCTCGTCGCTTCGAGACCAGCCGGCCACCGCCGCGATTCCGTTCATCCTGATGACTGGCCGCGCGGATAACGCCGGCATGCGCCACGGCATGGAGTTGGGAGCCGATGATTACCTGCCCAAACCCTTTACCATCGAGGGGCTTCACGCGGCCGTCGAGGCGCGATTGAAAAAGGCCCAGGCGTTGCGCCAGGAGGCCGAAAGCAAACTGGCCGAGCTGCGCGACAACCTCAGCCTGATGCTGCCACACGAGCTGCGTACTCCGCTCAACGGCATCCTTGCCTATGGCGAGATTCTCACGGCGGAATCTGCGACACTGCCGCCCGGGGAAATCGCTGAGATGGGACAGGTGATCTGTGATTCGGGGAAGCGGCTCGAGCGGTTAATCGAGAACTTCCTGATCTATGCTCAGCTTGAACTGCTGGCTGGCGACCCACAGAAGGTCGCCGCCTTGCGCCACAAGCGAACCCAATCCCCGGCAAAAATAGTCGAGCAGTGCGCGCACGCCCAGGCGCAGTCGGCTGGGCGCGTCGCGGATCTCATGCTGGAATTGAAAGACCACTGCGTTTCCATTTCGGAGGATTATCTGGCTCGCATCGTGAGTGAGCTCGTCCAAAACGCGTTCAAGTTCTCGCAATCCGGAACACCGGTTAAAGTGGCCCTGTCGGAATTGCCCAAGCTCCTGGTGTTGACCATAACCGACCGCGGCCGGGGTTTTTCGACCGAGCACGTCGCCCGGATTGGAGCCTACATGCAGTTTGATCGGAAGATGCAGGAACAGCAAGGCCAGGGCCTTGGCTTGAGCATCGCCCAGCGCCTGACCGAGTTGCATGGAGGCACGCTCAGCATTCAGAGCGATGCTGCATCCGGGACTTCCGTCGCGGTGAAGCTGCCGAAAGCGCGTGGCCAGGCAGCGGGCGGTTCGGGAGTTTGAGGCGCGCCATTCCGGAGCAGGCACTCCCCCGGCAATCGCATTTTCCACCGCTAGAGAGGAAGCCGACTGTACAGCACCGTTAGACCGCGTTGGGCCAGTTCTGCCGTCAGGAAAACCAGCGTGATGGCGACCAGCGGCGCAAGATCCACGCGGCCTACTCGCAAGGGCAGCCAACGCAGGGGCAACAGTAGATTATGCCCGGTCATGAGCATGAACGACCAGAACGAATTGCTTCCAAGATAAACATAGGTTGCCAGCAGGGAAAGCAGAAGCAGCACACCGATGAGGTACTTCCAGGTTAGATAGGCGCCGAGTCCAATGACGGCCGCTTGCTCGAGCCGGTGCGTGGCGGACAAGGCTGGTTGGATCAGTTCCAGCCGGGCCAGCAGCGGGTACAAGGCCAGCCAGGCAAGACCTGCTCCGGCCAGAGGCAGGAGCAATCGCACCATCCACGACCATCGAGCGACTGCTCCGAGATGCAGCCGCACGAGGGTCTGCACGGGCTCTCCATCCCCTGAGCGGCCATTCACCAGCGACAGCAGCAGCAGCCACAGGTAGAACAAGGCGAGCGTCACCACGAAACCCAACGTCGAGAAGAGCAACATGCGCCCGAGCAGATCACTACGGAAGAAGATCGTGATCGCCCCCAGTTTCAGATGGGGCACCCAATCGACTGCCGGGCCGATTTGCCAGTACAGCAATGCGCGCACAAGCAGCAGCGCGGCTAAACCAGCCAGCAAATACCAACGCCCAAATCGAGGTGGAGTGGCTCGCTTAATGGCGCTGGCCAACGACGCCGGGCTGACCTTCATGAAAGATTCAAGGCTCAGAGACCGCCAGCTCACCCACAACAGCAACCCGACCAGGTCTAGTGTGAGGTGAAGGAGATTCATGGCCGCATAGTTTGGAGGGATCGCTTAGTCTCGTACCAACAGTGTATGACAAGCCCAACCTCAAGGAATCTTTCTTCCCGCATTCCGATTCACATCATCTTCAAAAGCGTGTCCGCCATTTCCGAAGGCGTCTCGGCAATGCCAATATCGGCAGCTTTGAAGGCGGCAAGTTTCGCTGCGGCTGTTCCTTTTCCTCCGCTGACGATCGCGCCGGCATGACCCATTCGCCGGCCGGGTGGCGCGGTTGCCCCGGCGATGAAGCCAGCGACCGGCTTTTTGCAGTGTTGCTTGATCCATTCCGCCGCCTCCTCTTCTGTCGAGCCGCCGATCTCCCCGATCATGATGATCCCGCGCGTGTCCGGATCGGCATCGAACAGCTTGATGACGTCCAGATGTGATGTGCCATTAACAGGATCGCCGCCGATGCCGACGCACGTGGACTGACCAACGCCGCGACAGGTCAACTGCCAGACCGCTTCGTATGTCAGAGTCCCACTACGCGAAACCACGCCGACATTGCCCTTCTTGTGGATGTAGCCGGGCGCGATGCCGATACGGCAGCCGCCGGAGGAATCCTTGCCGTTGCCGGGCGTCACGAGGCCCGGACAATTCGGGCCAATCAGGCGCGTCCGTTTGCCTTCCATCGCGCGCTTGGTCTTGACCATGTCGTTGACGGGAATGCCTTCGGTGATGCAGACGACAAGCTCCAGCCCAGCATCGACACCTTCGAGAATCGCATCGGTCGCGAATGTTGGGGGTACGAAAATCGCCGACGTTGTCGCGCCCGTTTGCTTTATGGCTTCGGCGACAGTGTCGAAAATTGGGACTTTGTTTTCGAACATTTGTCCACCTTTGCCGGGCGTGACGCCAGCGACAATTTGAGTGCCATAAGCAAGACTCAGTTGCGTGTGGCGCGCGCCGAAGGAGCCCGTGATGCCCTGGACCAGAACGCGAGTGTCAGAATTTACGAGGATGGACATCCGATCCGACCGTATTCAATTCGGAGAAACTGCCCGCACGACTTTTTGCGCGGCCTCGGCCATCGATCCGCCGGTCAGAAGGCTGAGCCCGGATTGAGCCAGGGTCTTTTTGGCCGCTTCGACATTGTTCCCCTCGAGCCTCACCACCAACGGCAACTTCAAACCAGTTTCCTTCACCGCCACTACAATGCCGTTGGCAATGATATCACAATCCATAATGCCGCCGAAAATGTTCACCAGAATTCCTTTCACGTTTGCGTCCTGGAGGATGATCTTGAAGGCAGCGGTGACCTGCTCCTGGCTGGCACCACCGCCTACGTCGAGGAAGTTGGCGGGCTGGCCGCCGAAATGCTGGATAATATCCATCGTCGCCATCGCCAGGCCGGCGCCGTTGACCAGGCAGGCGATATTGCCATCGAGCTTGATGTAATTGAGACTGTGCTTGCTTGCCTCGATTTCCAGCGGAGCTTCTTCGGCCAGGTCGCGCATCGCTTGCAAGTCGGGATGGCGATAGAGTGCGTTATCGTCGAGAGAAAGCTTCGCATCGACCGCCTCCGGCGCGAGCTTTCCTTCACGGGTCTTGATGATGCACAACGGGTTGATCTCCAGGAGTGCGGCGTCGCATTCCCACCAGGTCTTGTAAACGCCGAGGGCCAGCTTGGCCGCTTGCCCGATTAAGTCACCCTTAAGGCCCAAAGCGCTAGCGAGCTTCCGCGCCTGATACGGCATCATGCCCGCTGCGGGATCAATGGATTCTTTGATGATTTTCTCGGGCGATTTGGCCGCGACCTCCTCGATATCCATGCCGCCCTCGGTGCTGGCCATCATCACCGGGCGTCCGGAAACTCGGTCGAGCAGCACCGCGAGATAGAGTTCTTTCTGAATATTCGGCGCCGCTGCGATCAACAACTTCGATACGAGGCGCCCCTCAGGCCCGGTCTGCTTCGTCACCAGGACATTGCCGAGCATCTCCTTGGCGGCCGCATATACTTCTTCGGCCGTGTCGAGTACCTTGACTCCGCCCTGATAGCCGCTCTTGAACGTGCCCTTGCCACGGCCACCTGCGTGGATTTGGGACTTGATGGCCAGCCGGAATGCGCCGTCAGCCAGAAGCTGGCTGGCAATGGAGCGAGCCGCCTCGGCTGTCTCGCATACCCCGCCGGCCGGCACCGCCACGCCGTACTGCGCCAGCAACTGCTTGGCCTGAAACTCGTGAAGATTCATCGAACCATCACTTCCGCTCTTCGGCGGGGGCGTAATGGTTCAGCGTCGGCCCCGTGTAGATCTGGCGCGGTCGATAGATGCGGGAATGGTCGCCTTCCATGACCTCTTTGTAATTTGCAATCCAGCCGGGCATCCGGCCGATGGCGAAAATCACCGTGAACATTTCAAGAGGAATCCCCAGCGCCCGCATGATGATGCCGCTGTAAAAATCGACGTTCGGATAGAGCTTGCGCTCGATGAAATAGGAATCTCGCAGGGCAGTTTCTTCCAGGCGTTTCGCGATGTCCAATAGAGGGTCCGAAATATGGAGTTTCTGGAGGAGTTCGTCACAAGCCTTCTTGATAATTTCGGCGCGCGGATCGTAGTTCTTGTAAATCCGATGACCGAAGCCCATCAGTCGTTTTCCGCTCTGTTTTTCCTTGGACGCGGTGATGAATTTGGAACCATCGTCGCCTGAGCGATGGATCTCTTCGAGCATCTCGATGACCGCCTGATTGGCGCCGCCGTGAAGCGGACCCCAAAGAGCGCAGACCCCCGCCGCCGCGCTCGCAAAGAGATTAGCGCGACTGGACGCGACCATCCGCACCGTCGCTGTGGAGCAGTTCTGTTCGTGGTCAGCGTGCAGAACGAAAATCAGGTCCAGCGCCTTGACCGCTTCCGGCCGCAAGTCGTAATCCTGGTACGGCTGCGAAAACATCATGTGCAGAAAATTCGCCGTGTACTTCAGGTCCGGCCTGGGATAAATGATGGGCAACCCGCGCGACTTCCGGTAAGCGAATGCGGCAATCGTGCGCACCTGGGAAATCAGCCGCGCCGCCTCGAGCAGGAAATTGTCGCGCATTTGCGAGCTCAGCAGCTCAGGATAAAAACAGCTCGTGGCGTTGATCATCGAGGACAATATCGCCATGGGATGCGCATTCGGAGGGAAGCCCTCGAAATGGTGCTTCATGGATTCGTGAAGCAGCTCGTTTTGGGTTAGGAGGTCGGAGAACGCCCGCAACTCGGCGCGGTTGGGCAGATGGCCCATGATGATGAGATGGGCGACCTCGATGAACGTGGATTTTTCCGCCAGTTCTTCAATCGGAATTCCCCGATACCGCAGGATGCCCTGCTCGCCGTCGATGAACGTAATCCGGCTTTGGCACGAGCCGGTATTGCCATAGCCGTCGTCCAGCGTGATGAAACCGGTGCTGTCTCGCAGCGTTGAAATATCAATCGCCCGTTCCTGCTCTGTTCCTTCGATGATCGGCAGTTTGGACGTCTTCCCGTTTAGTGTAATCTCTGCAAACTTATCCATAAGCAACTTCCCGAAACAGTTTCGCAGGTAAAATTAGGTCATCCCATTTGGGCAAGCAACCAGAAACAGACGAACTAAACAGCTTTTTGTTCGCGGACCCACTGGCAGCGCCTTGAGCTTGAATTCAGAACACTCAGCTTGCAGATTGCGCGGGCATGAATTGGGTGTTGTTGTTTGCGATGGCGGTGCTGGCGCCGGCGGCGCAGGGCTCCGCTCCGCCACGGTGGGCACACTCGGCCGCGGCCGGGGCGAGCACTCGCAAAGGATATGTCCGCTTGCCAGAGTGGGCGGAATCCCATGGTTTTCAGTTCCAGTGGGCAAAAGGCAAGCACACTTTCCTGTTGAGCGGCAAGGCGGCGAAAATCAGGCTGGCAATCGATTCTCGCGCGGCGCAAGTCGATGGCGTCGGCGTCTGGCTGTCGTTTCCGGTGGCGCTGCGCGAGGGAATGCCGTGTCTGGCAGAGCTCGATATGCAAACGACATTGCAGCCGCTACTGTGGCCGCCAAAGAATCGGCTTGGGGTTACTGTTAGAACGGTGTGCCTTGATCCGGGCCATGGGGGCAGAGACCCGGGCAATAAGGTGGGGCCGTACCAGGAAAAAAAATACACACTCATGCTGGCGCAGGAAGTTGGGCGTCAATTGGAGCGGGCCGGGCTGAAAGCGATGCTGACGCGCGCGTCCGACACGTTCATCGAACTGGGCGACCGGCCCGCGGCAGCGAAGCGGAGTGGCGCGGATTTATTTGTGAGCCTGCACTTCAACTCGGCGGAGAGTTCGCCGACAGTTGTCCGCGGCGCGGAAGTTTATTGCCTGACGCCGTCGGGCGCGAGTTCGACCAACGCCAAGGGCGAGGGCGGCGGGGCAGGGTCGTATGCGGGCAATCGTTACAATGAAAAGAACCTTTTGCTTGCCTATCACATCCAGAAGGCGCTGACTCGAAATCTGGCGGTCGAAGATCGGGGCGTGCGCCGGGCGCGATTCGCTGTCCTGCGCGACGCGTCGATGCCGGCGGTGCTGATTGAAGCAGGATTTATGTCGCACCCGGAAGAAAGCAAACGGATATTCGATGTTGGCTATCGGCGGCAATTGGCCCGAGCGATCGTCGATGGTATCCTGACGTATAAAAAGGCCGCGGAGCAAAATGGCTGAGCGAGTGGCATGAGCATTATCACCAAGACCGGCGATGACGGCACGACCGGGCTGATGTACAACCGGCGCGTCCCAAAGTGTCACCCGCGGGTCGAGGCGTACGGTGCAGTGGATGAATTGAACGCCGCACTAGGCATGGCCCGGGCCAGGTCGGCCGACGAATTCCCGCAGGAGAGCCTCCTGGCGATTCAAAAGGACCTCGTCATTCTCATGGGAGAATTGGCGACTCTTCCGGAGGACGTGGAGCGCTATCGCAAGGATGGCTACTCGGTGGTCACACCTGAAATGACGCTGAAACTGGAAAAGCTGGCACGCGAAATTGAAAGCCAGAACATATCGTTCCGCGGTTGGGCTACTCCGGGGGCGAGCGAAGTTTCAGCCGCCCTGGACCTGGCGCGGACGATTGGAAGGCGGGCCGAACGTCGCGTCGTCCAGATGAGGGAGGGACAGCCGACCGATCATTCCGAAATTCCGAGGTATCTGAACCGGCTGTCGGATTTTCTTTGGCTGCTTGCGCGTTGGGAGGAGACCAAGAACCTGGCGTGAGCTCTGAAACCGTTGGAGCGTTGAAGCGTTCAAACGTTGAAGCGCCTGAATCGTTGAATTGTGCTTGAACTAAATCATTCCGCCCCGGCAGGAATTGCCAGCGAGGTGGCAAGAAATGTTGAGCCATGAGCAAGAAAGGGATAGTCGTTCGCGCCAGCGGAGGTAAGCTGGTATTGTGTTAATGGTAGAGTGTTCGTCGCGCGATAGCGCTTTGGTTTGCGGCCAAGGCGCCCGATGAACGCCCAGGATTCATGAGCTCAACAGTTCATTTGGCCGGCTTGACCCCGGCCGGGCCGCAAGCGCGCTCCGCCAGAATTTCCAGCCCGGCGGCGGAGGAGGGGTTGTCACGTCGTCGTCGATTTCTCGATGCGTGCGCCTGCCGACCGGTGGATCACGCTCCTGTTTGGCTGATGCGCCAGGCTGGGCGCGCCTTGCCGGAGTATCGCGCTCTGAAAGAAAAGCACTCGTTCCTTGAGCTGGTGCAAACTCCGGAGCTGGCGGCCGAAGCGACCCTTCAACCGATACGCCGATTCGATTTCGATGCCGCAATCCTGTTCAGCGATATACTGGTGATAGCGGAGGGTTTGGGACAGCGATACGAATTTAGCGACCGAGGCGGCATCGTGATGGAATTCGTGCTTAAGAGCGCAGCCGACGTTGAACGGTTGGAGGTACCGGCGGTCACGGAACGTCTGCAATATGTCGCCAAGGCGCTGACATCGGTGCGTTCGGCACTCGGAAACGGCACAGCCTTGATTGGATTCGCCGGGTCGCCCTGGACACTGGCCAACTTTATGCTCGAGGGGGGCGGCGTTAAAGAATATACGAAGGCTAAAGCGCTGTTTTATACCAACCCGCTTTTGTTTGGGCAATTGCTCGAGAAACTGACGCGGGCGGTTACAGATTTCCTCCAACTGCAAATTGACGCCGGGGTCGATGCGCTGCAGATTTTTGATAGCTTGGGCGGATCGCTCTCTGAGGGCAGTTTTGTCCCGGCATCAGGTCGCTGGCTCCAGCAGATCATCGCCGGCTTGAAGCGGCGGGTGCCGGTGATTGTTTTCTCTAAAGGAACCCATGGCAACTGGACCGACCTGGTGCAGTCGGGAGCTCAAGTGCTGGGCATAGATTCGAGCGTCGGCCTGGCGCGAGTGCGCGAGCAACTGCCCGACAACGTCGCGGTGCAGGGGAATTTGGATCCGTTCCTGTTGACGACGACCCCACAGGTGGTCGCGGTTGAGACCAGGCGAATTTTGGCCTCCCTGGCCGGACGACGCGGGCACATTTTTAATCTCGGCCATGGTGTGCCGCCGAATGCCAAACTGGAAAACATTCGAAGCTTGGTAGAAACGGTGAGAAACACCGCGACGGCGGAAAAGACGGGACCGTAAACTGTTTGTTTATGAGTGGCTTGAAAATCGATCTGGAGCTGGTGAAGAAGTACGACGTGCCCGGCCCGCGGTACACCTCCTATCCACCCGCAACGAAATTCACCGACATGCTCGCCTGGCCGGAGCTGGCGGAGAGGATCCTCGAGAACAACCGGACCGAGCGTGACCTTTCCCTCTACTTCCACATTCCCTTTTGCGAGACGCTGTGCTGGTTTTGCGGCTGCACGACGGTCATCACCCTGAATCACCGCCAGGGACAGACCTACATCGATTATTTGGAAAAGGAAGTAGCCCAGATGAGCACGCTGCTCAACCCGCGCCGAAAGGTTGTCCAGCTCCATTGGGGCGGCGGCTCGCCCACTTTTCTGCAACCGGACGAAATTCGAACGCTGGGCGACATCATTCGCCGTCGCTTCACGTTTTCGGACGACCTGGAGGCCGGAGTGGAAATTGATCCTCGCCGGTTAACGCGCGATCACGTGGTGGCGCTGCGCGAAGCGGGCTTCAATCGCGCCTCGTTTGGGGTCCAGGATTTCGACCCGAAAGTGCAGGAAGCCGTCCATCGCATTCAGCCGCGTGATATGACTCAGCAGGCGTTGAACTGGGCCCGCGAACTGGGATTCACTTCGCTGAACTTTGATTTGATCTACGGCTTGCCGCATCAGACCGTGGAATCGTTCAATCGCACGCTGGACATTGTGCTCACCCTGGAGCCGGATCGGCTCGCCGTTTTCAGCTACGCGCACGTGCCATGGGTGAAGCCCGCGCAGAAAATCCTCGAGCACAAGATCCTGCCCACCGCGGAGGCGAAGCTTCAATTGCTGAAAACGGTCATCGAAAGGCTGACCCAAGACAATCGTTACATCTATATTGGCATGGACCATTTTGCGCGGCCGGGTGACGAGTTGGCCGTGGCCCAGCGGCGGAAAGAGCTTCAGAGAAATTTCCAAGGCTACAGCACGCGAGGCGGTGCCGATATCTACGCCTTTGGCATGTCTTCCATCTCCCAAATCCCGGATGCTTACTGGCAGAACGACAAAGACCTGCCACAATACTACGCGGCGCTCGACGTGGGCAAGGTCCCATTGGCGCGCGGCTACCTGGTGTCCGAAGAGGACAAAATCCGCCGCGAAACCATCATGCGCGTCATGTGCGACTTATCGCTGGATTACACATCCATGTCCCGTCGATTGGGGATCGATTTTACTTCGCATTTCGAACGGGAGCTGGAGTCGCTCTCCCCGTTCGAGGCGGATGGTCTGGTGCGCCGCTCGAGCACCGGTTTGGAAGTAACCGATACGGGCCGCCTATTCATCCGCAACGTTGCGATGTGTTTCGACAACACGCTGGCTCCCCTGGGTGAGCGGAAGCATTCCCGGACGATTTGATATTTGGAGATGAACCCGGTGGCAATTATCGGTGCCGGCATCACCGGACTGACCGCGGCATTTTATCTTGAGCGCAAGGGCATCCCCGTTACGGTCTATGAAGCCAGCGGCCGAGTCGGGGGTGTCATCCAGTCGCTGCGCCGGGACGGCTATCTCGCCGAGTTCGGGCCGAACACGCTCCTGGAAACGTCGCCTCGGATCGCGCAGCTCATTCGCGACGCCGGCCTGGAATCGCGGCGATTGGATCCAGATCCCAAAGCAGAAGTGCGATACCTCGTGCGCTACCGGAGGCCGATCGCCATGCCCGGCTCCCCGCTGGGATTCTTCACGACGCAGCTGTTTTCCCTCCAGGCGAAGTGGGCGGTGCTGCGCGAGCCGTTTGTGCCCGCGCGAAGAGATGGCCGTGAGGAGAGCATTGCGGAGTTTGTCGTGCGCCGCCTCGGCCAGGAGTTTCTCGATCATGCCATCGACGCTCTGGTCGCCGGTATCTATGCGGGCGATCCTTACAAACTTTCGCTGCCTCAGGCGTTTCCTAAACTGGCCCAGCTTGAAGCCGAGTATGGCTCGCTCATCAAAGGTCAGATTCTTGGCGCGCGCGCCCGCAAGAAACGCGGTGAAATCGCCAAAGATCGCGCGCCGAAGTTTTCCTTCGACGAAGGTCTCCAGGTGTTGACCGACACATTGGCGGAACGGCTCGGAAATTGCGTGCGGCGGAACACATCCGTCACGAGGCTGAATCTGACTCCCACCGGCTGGATGCTCGAATTGCGCGAGGGCGCTGGCGAGGGACGCACCGAGTATAGCGCCGTCATTTTCGCGGGAACGGCTTTCCGGCTGGCAGAGCTTAACCTGGAAACGACGAGGGCCCTCAATCTGACTCCCTTCGCCGAGATTCGTTATCCTCCGGTGGCGAGCGTCGTGCTTGGATTCCGCCGCGAGGACGTCGCACACCCGTGCGAAGGTTTCGGCATGTTGATTCCGCGAGTGGAGGGGTTCCACATTCTCGGTACGATCTTCTCCTCGTCGCTGTTTCCCAATCGCGCGCCTGCGGGGCATCTAACACTCACCAGCTATGTCGGCGGCGAACGCGCGCCGGAATTGGCCTCACTGCCATCCGAAAAGCTCGTCGCGTTGACTTGCGAAGATTTGCAGACCCTGCTCGGCGTCCGCGGCCAGCCCACTTTCCAGCACACCGTCTTTTATCCGAGAGCGATCCCGCAGTACAACGTCGGCTATGGCCGCTACCGCCAGCTCATGGGCGACCTCGAAGCCCAGGCGCCAGGCTTATTCCTGGCGGGTCATTGCCGCGACGGCGTTTCCTTGAGCGACTCGATCGTGTCCGGGTGCCGCGTGGCGGACCGGGTCGAACAACACCTGAAGGTGAGTGACGCGATCTTGTCTCCAGCCGGCGCAGCCGCATGAGCGCGATTCCGTCTTCGAAGGCCATTCTCCTCGTTAATCTTGGCTCTCCAGATTCGCCATCGGTCCCGCATGTGCGCCGTTATCTGCGCGAGTTCCTGATGGATGGCCGGGTGCTTGACGTGAACTGGTTTGTCCGCTTTTGCATCGTGCACTTTGCGATTTTACCTTCCCGCCCGAAACAGTCCGCCCACGCCTACCAGTCCATCTGGACGCCTGCGGGCTCACCGCTCATTGTCACCAGCCGCAACGTTCAAGCCAGGCTCCAGGCGCGAATCAGTATCCCGGTGGAACTGGCCATGCGGTACCAGAATCCATCAATTCCGGAGGCAGTTCGCCGCCTGGCACAAAAGGGCGTGGAGGATCTTTTGCTCATTCCATTGTTCCCGCATTATGCCATGTCGAGCTACGAATCCGCGGTCGAGCGGGTGAAAGAAGTCGCGGAGAAGTTCGCTCCCCGAACGCGCGTGCAAGTGCAGCCGCCTTACTTCGACCAGCACGATTACATCGCCGCTCTCGAGGATAGCGCCAGGCCGTTCCTCGACCGGAAGTTCGACCACCTGCTGTTCAGCTTTCACGGTGTGCCGGAGCGGCAGATTCGTAAATCCGATCCCACCAGCCGCCACTGCTTAAACTCGCAGGACTGCTGCCAAACCCCAAGCTCGGCGCTCGACACCTGTTATCGCGCCCAATGCTTTAAGACGGTCTCGGCTTTCGTCCGCTCGTCCGGTTTGCCTGCGGATAGGTATTCCGTCTCATTTCAGTCAAGGCTTGGGCGTCATCCCTGGCTGACGCCTTACACGGACCATGAGTTACCCAAGCTCGCCGCTCGTGGGATTAAGAAGCTGCTCGTGATTTGCCCCTCCTTTGTTTCCGACTGTCTCGAAACGTTGGAGGAAATCGGCATCCGTGGCCGGGAAAGTTTCCGCGAGGCTGGCGGCGAAGAACTGACGCTGGTTCCTTGCCTAAATGAGCATCCCTCGTGGCTAAACGCTTTGCAGAACATGGCGGAGCGCTTTGTTTGAGCGCAAGAGCCGCGGCTTCCATCCCAAGCGCAACAGATACCCGGGCTCAAGGCCCGGCGCTGAGCCTGCCCTTGAGCCAGGTGCCGATGCCGATGATGAAGGTTGACAGGATCAACGTGGCTATCCCGGTGGAGATGAGTGTGTGGGCCTTTTTGCTGGAACCTTTCCATTCGTGGAAATAGAAGCCCCAGAGCGTGCTGAAAATAATGATCCAGGCCATGTGAAGGCTCCAACTGGCAAAGCTGAACTTCCCCATTTGCGTTTCGCCCATCGTATAAAAGAAAAACTGGAGGTACCAGCTTGTGCCTGCCAGTGCCGAAAAGAGATAATTGGCGGCAAGGGGCACGCGGCTGGACGTTGGGTTGGTTGACCCACTGTCCGTGGCGCCCATGCGGACGACCTCCTCGCTGGGGGCATCGATTGGATTTTCGAGAACCAATCCACGATCGGGCTCACTCGATTTGCCCTTCGCGACGGAGCTGAAGTACTGGACTCCTGTCTTGTTCTTGAGATTGAGGATAACGCACCAGATAACGTTCGTGGTGAAGCCGCCGAGGAGAACGACCGTGAGTTTTGGAAGGCCCGACCAAAGTTGAGTGGTGCCCTCCCGGAGTGTAGCCTCATTCATCGGGTTGCCGGCAATGAGGCCAAAATTGAAACAGGAGCTCAGAATACCAGAAAATGTTGCGACGAGCATGCCTTTCGTGAAACTAAACTCGGCGATGGTCTTCCTTTTCGCGGCGTCCGACATCTCGCGTTCCTTGGTCAGCCCGGCCAAAGCGGCAATGAAGATCCCGAACAGGCAAACCCCGACGCCGCCCAGTGTGATCAATCCGGGAGTAGAGCCGATGATGTCGCCGAAGCTGGTAGGAACCGGAACAGAGTGGAAGAGACTCTTGGCGATCGGGGGCACGAGTGTGCCGAGCGCTGAGATGTAACCGATGGCGACGCCCATCCCGAGGGACATGCCGAGGTAGCGCATCGTCAGGCCGAACGTCAGCCCGCCCAGGCCCCACATCGCGCCAAAAAAATACGCCCAAAAAAGCGTGCTCCAGGACTGCTGTTTAAGAACACCTGAGAGATCCTGAGTCAGCAGCGCCGCCGCCAGCCACGGGCAGATAATCCAGGAAAAGCTTCCCCCGACGAGCCAGTACACTTCCCATGCCCATTTCTTCACGGCGCGATAGGGAACGTAGAAGCTGCCCGAGGCCAAACCGCCCAGACCGTGAAAGAAGACGCCGAGGATGGGATTAGCGTTCATTCAACCAGGAAAGCATGACCATTCCTATTTCCATTTTCGGATCACGCGTTCCAGGGCGTCCAGCCCGATCTCGAGCTTCTTCAACTCCGGCCCGAAGCTGATGCGGCAGTAATTCTCGTATCGGCCGTGCAGGCGGCGGTTCCCCGGGTTCACATCAAAGAAAACGCCGGGCACGATAATCACCTTTTCCTTGAGGCCTTCCCGAAAGAAGTTCATGCCGTTGTTCAGCGGCTTGGGCAGCTCCGCGAGGTTTGACCAGACGTAAAAAGAGCCGGCGGGCTCGGCTTCGACGCCGATGCCCATCTGCCTCAGACGACGCACCACGAAGTCGCGTTTCCTGCCAAAGTGCTGCTGAATGGCGAGCGTCTCCCGGGCCGCCAGCCGTGGTTCCAGCAGCTTTATCGCGACATCTTGAAATGGATGGTTGGCGCCGCCATCGAGAAAGGAACCTGCACTGGCAATCGCTTCAATGACCGCCTTGGGACCCAGGGTCCAACTGATCCGCCAACCGGGGTAGCGCCAGTTCTTCGTCAGCCCATCCACGACGATGATCGGATCGCTTTCGACGTCCTCCACAAACGCCGCCGCTGAGACCAGTTTGGCACCAGTGTGATCGTCCGCGGTGTAGATGTAATGCGAATAGAATTCGTCGAGTATCAGCGAACACTGAGACTCGCGCGCCAGTTCGCACCATTGCCGCAATTCCTCGCCTTCGACCAACTGGCCGGTGGGATTGCACGGATTGCTCACGAGCAATGCGCTCAGGCCGCGACCCAGAATTTCCTTCTTGAGTGCGGCCGGTGGAATTCGGTAGGCGGATTCGGCATCGAGCAGGATCGGGATTGGACTGAAGGCCTTAAATACACTGAGCAATTCCTCATAAGCCGTATAATCCGGGATGAAATGGCCCATGTTGATGTTGCCCAGGGCGCTGGCCAGCCGGGTTAGCGCCAGCCGCCCGCCGCTGGCGATGCTGACGTTGTCGCGCGTGTACTTGGACTTTTTTCCCTTGCGATAAACGCTGTTGTAAAAATCCGCCACAGCCTGGCATAACTCTTTGTTGCCTGCCACCGGCGCATATTGTTGGTGCGAAGCCCGGATCGCGATCTGGTCGATCCGTGGCGGCGCCTGTGGAATAGAGCCGGTTTCAGGCGAACCTTGGCCGAGGTTTGCCCAGTGAGGCGCGTCATAACTGAAGCCATGGGCCATGGCTTCGTGCATGACGTAAATCACGCCCGTCCTCGGAACGAACCGGAAACCCGGGATGCTGGATTGTTTGGTCCCGCTCAAAGCGCGGAGAAACTACCGCAACCAAACGACAAACACCAAGCCCCAAATCCTGGCTCGTGCGTTTCGCGTTCGCGTTCTAAACCGATCGGCCACGTAGAAAAAGCAGGGCGCGCGACTAAAACCGCTCCCTGCCGAGGAGAGGCATATTAAGACCTAGACAGGTGGCTCGTTGATGAGTCTCGGTATGGGATGACCGGTCCTACCTCGCGTGTGGAGCGCGAGGCGAGATGGCCCGGAGATAACCCAGCAGACCATCGGCCTCATGGTGGATGCCGGCGGTAAAATAGAGTCGCGTGGCAAAGAACGCGCTTTCTTCATCCGGGATCTCCTCCCGCTCGAAGGTCAGACCCCAAAGACCTGAGATTTGCATTGGGTTCCCGCTGCCATCGGTGAGAAAGCCCAGCGGCTTACCTGTCAGGAGGTCAAATGCGTTGATCATCCCGTCGCCGAAATTTCCCACGAGCAACGCGCGGCTGAATCTGCCGAAATTGCCCGGAGCGATGGCCATTCCCCACGGCGAGTTGAGCGCGCCCCCGGAAGCGAAATGGCGCAGTAAGGTTCCGTCAGTGTCAAAAATGTCGATAAACCCGTTTCCGGGTCCGGCCTGGTCATCATGGGCGTCGGGCAGCAGCTGTTTGGCGAAACTCACAAAAACGCGTCCGCGAAAATTGCGCACATTGAAGGGGGCAAAGAATTCCGGAACATCCGGGTCGGTGAAAGAGCGGACATATTGGAATTCCTCATCAAACATATCCACCTTGCCGTTGTGGAAATCCGCGGCATAAAGATTGGGCGCGTTGTTGGTGTCCCGCACAATCGCCAGTCCCTTGTACACCGCGCCGCCGGCGGATCGGTCCACAACGATGACGGCGTTGGTCCCACTGATGAAGCGGTTCCAGGCCGCGATCGTACCGTCCTCAGTCGAGATGAGAAACGTGCTGGGAGCCTGATTCATTCCACTGGTGAGAGTAAATCGGTGGCTGTCATTGAATACCAGGCCGGTCGGGGCGCCCGGGCCGCCACCGGGTGCGGGCACGTGGATAGCCTGTCGGACAACGCCGCCGAATGGACCGTAAACCGTGGTCAGCCCCATCCCATTGTCGTTAATCCAAACGGATGATGGGCTGGCCACGATGCCCCAGGGATTGACGAGCCGCGCATCGACATGCGTCGCGGTGTTGGTGAGGTCGGAGACCAAATCCGACCGTGCATATCCGACGTTGTTGGATGAGGCACGGGCGGTAAAGGCACCGAGCGCGAGAGTGAGCCAAACTGCAATGGTGGATCGATTCGGGCGGATCAACTTATTCATAACAGTATTTCGACACATTACTTGGTTGTGCCCGCGAATCTAAGCGCAGGTACCCCTCCTGCTATGGACGACGAAGCCAGCCTAACCCATCATACCGCACGTCGCAAATTGACCAAAATTAGGAGGGTCGAAGCGGTAATTTGTTCCCAGACTGCAACGGAGAGCACCTGCACACGAGCAGACCAAAACAGCAAATCATCGCGGCGCAAAGCCACACGCCGGGGCGTTCCCGAGAAAATGCGTCACATATCGAGTTGCGAGGCCCAGAGCGCATTGACGGTCCAGTTGACCTCGTTGTGGGGTTTGTTGTCGTTGTTCCAGCGGCTGCGCCAGGGGTTATCGCGGCGTGGGTCGATGACGTCATTGCGGCGGGGTGTTTCAACGTGGCCGTCGGTGAAGAGCAGGTCGGTGTGATAATCATGACGATTAGAGGGCCACTGCGTATGGCCGGGAGTCGGGTCAGTGGGATCCATGTTCGCATTGAAAGAGATCAAAGAAGCGTTTCTCTGAGCGGGTACGTCCCCAAACCCGATCATTTGGCTCGGGCTGACCACCATGCTGTCCTTGACTGGTCCCTGGTACCAGCCGCCGTCGATATCGCCTCCCAAGCCCAATTGGGGCTTATGCGTGATGTCCAGGCCCCAGTCGTTGATGCCGAGGGAAAAGCGTGCCTTTTCACCAATCCCGAACGGGTCAAACTTGCCGTCCTGGCCAGTCGCGCCCAGGGTCTTGTTCACATTGGTGTCCCAGGCGCTTTCCGGAAGCGCGGCCGGACAGTAGAAGACGCCACGATTGCCGCCCATCAGGCTCAGCAGCCTCCGCGGCCAAACATAGGAAATGCCGTGCACCGTCGATAAAGAAGCCGTGTACTGGCCATATTCTCCAGTGTACATCACGACGGCGATCCCAATCTGGCGCAGGTTATTTACGCAGGAAGCCTGCTTGCCGCGGCTCTTGGCTTTTGATAGCGACGGAAGCAGCAGGGCCGCGAGTATGGCGATGATCGCGATCACCACGAGCAGCTCGATGAGTGTGAAGGCACGCCGAGACTGGTAACGCGGCCATTTCCTCGTTGCGAAAGTGGGCATCTCAGTAAGTAAAATTGCGTCAGCATCGGTGGGCTCGCAAGGGGTTTTGCTTCTTTAACATAATGCGTTAACGAGGGTGCAGAAATCGGAGCGCGGAATGAATTCCGCGCTCCATTGCTTTCGCTGAGGCGCCGCCGTCGTGACCTGGCCTTTCGCACACTCGCTTCGGCGCCTCGGAAGGCTTAAGCTCCATTCCCAGTGCCACCGACGCTCTATGATTTGATGCCGCGAACGGCCACGCCGACGAACGATGTCTTATTGGGGCTTTTTCTCGAATACACTGAGAGTCAGCGGCTGCAACTCTATCCAGCCCAGGAAGCGGCAATTCTGGAGTTATTCGAGGAGAAAAATGTAATTCTGAACACGCCGACTGGGTCGGGCAAATCGCTCGTGGCAGCGGCGGCGCAATTCAAGTCACTGGCCCAGGGCAAACGCTCGGTCTATACCTGTCCCATTAAGGCACTCGTTAACGAAAAGTGGCGGGCGCTGTGCCGTGACTTCGGTCCGGAAAATGTCGGGCTAAGCACAGGCGATGCTTCGGTCAATCGCCAAGCGCCGATTTTGTGCTGCACCGCAGAAATCCTGGCCAATATCGCCTTACGCCGAGGTTCCTGCGCGGATTTCCAGGAAGTGATCATGGACGAGTTCCATTACTACGCCGACCGTGAGCGAGGCGTAGCGTGGCAAGTGCCGATATTGACAATGTCCCAGGCAAGGTTCCTCCTCATGTCCGCCACACTGGGAGACACGACGTTCTTCGAGGAAGAGCTGACCAGACTCAACCGCCGCCCCACCGTCTCGGTCCGATCCGAAGAGCGGCCGGTTCCGCTGGAGTATGCGTTTTCGGAAATTCCGCTCGCTCAGACCATTGAGCGACTGGTGAGTGAGAGAAAAAGCCCGGTCTATGTGGTGCATTTCACGCAGCTTGAGGCGGCGCAAAGCGCCCAGGATTTCACCAGCATCAACGTCGCCACACATGAAGAGAAAAACGCGATAGCCAATGAACTCGAGGGTTTTCGATTCAGCAGCCCATACGGCCCGGAAATCCGACGCTGGCTGAAGCACGGGATCGGACTCCACCACGCCGGATTGCTGCCAAAATACCGGGTGCTGGTCGAGCAATTGACACAGAGAGGGTTACTCAAAATCATCTGCGGCACCGATACGCTTGGCGCTGGCATCAACATGCCGCTGCGCACGGTTTTGTTCTCGCGTCTTTGTAAATTCGACGGGCAGAAAACCGCCATCCTGAGCGCCCGCGATTTCCATCAGATCGCCGGCCGCGCCGGGCGCAAGGGATTTGACGACCGCGGCTGGGTGGTCGCTCAGGCGCCTGAGCACGTGATCGAGAACATCAAACTCGAGGAAAAGGCGGCCCGCGATGGGCGGAAGTCCGTGAAACGAAAGGCGCCAGAGAAGAATTTTGTCAACTGGGACAAGCAAACGTTTCTTCGCTTGATCCACGCATTGCCGGAGCGCTTGACCTCACGATTCCAGGTTTCGCATGGCATGCTGCTCCACGTCTTGAGTCATGAAGGAGACGGCTGCCGTGCGATGCAGAAGCTGATTCGTAATTCGCACGAATCGCCCAAGTTGAAGAAGGAACACGCTCGCCGCGCGTGGCAATTGTTTCGTTCCCTGATCGAACGAAGGATCATTGAAATTGTCGATCCGCGCGAAACAGGCAGCGAGCCTAATAACGGAACACGGAACAGAGAGCACGAAACACGGAACACGGAACACGGAATACAAAGCGAATTGCCTCAAATCCCTCCGTCGTCCGCTTCAGCGCGGCGCTCCAAATTGCGCGTCAATGTCCAGCTGCAAGAGGATTTTTCGATGGACCAGACGCTATCGTTGTATTTGCTTGATACCGTCCCGCTCCTTGACCCCCAGGCGCCCGACTACGCGCTGGTTCTCCTTTCGCTCGTCGAAGCTATCCTGGAAGATCCAGACCTCATCCTGCGCAAACAACTCGACAAATTGAAAGACCAGAAAATGGCGGAAATGAAAATGGAGGGAGTCGATTACGAGCGACGGATGGAAGAGCTGGAAAAGCTGGAGTATCCCAAGCCGAATCGAGAATTCATTTATTCCACTTTCAATGCGTTCGCGGACAAACATCCCTGGCTGGGCCAGGAAAATATCCGGCCCAAATCCATCGCGCGCGAGATGTTCGAGTCGTTCCGTTCTTTTTCAGATTACATCCGCGACTACCAATTGCAGCGGGCGGAGGGCCTCCTGCTGCGGCACGTCAACAGTGTGTATAAAGTGCTTGCGCAAACTGTTCCTGATAACGCGAAGGATGACAACGTCCGCGAAATGGAACTCTACCTTGGCACGATGATCCGTCAGGTGGACTCGAGTCTGCTCGAAGAGTGGGAAAAAATGCGCGACCCGGACTTCGCGCCTACGGAGACCAAAGGGTTACGTCCGCCGGGAGCCGAAGAAGCTGCGGCGGATATCACCCGGGACACGAAAGCTTTTACTGCAACCGTCCGTAATCGGATCTTCACCTTTCTGCGCGGGTTGGTTAACCGCGATTTTGAGCAGGCGCTCGCGAATCTCTCTTCGAACAGCGATGGCGAAGGAACGGTCTGGACCTCGGAACGGTTGCGGAATGCCCTGGATGGTTATCATGTCGAACACGCTCACCTCTGCCTCGATCCGAACGCGCGGAATCTTCGGCATACATATGTGTTCCCTTCCGAAGACAAACGGTCCTGGCGCGTTCAACAAATGCTGGTCGATCCCGATGCGCACAACGACTGGGTGGCCGAGTTCGAGGTGGACCTGCCGGAATCGCGGAAGCGCGGGCAGCCCGTGCTCCAGTTGCGCCGCATGGGGCCCCTTGTCGGGGCCGGCGATCCGGGTACGGAGGACGGAAGTCAGCCGGGTGGCTGAGGCGGCGCTGGTAGTGAACCACCGGGCGGAATGCCGCGATCGGATTCAAAGCCAATCGTACTGACAGTGCCGGAGATTCTCACGCGGGAGGTATTGGCCAGTTCGTAGATTCCTATCACTTCAATTTCTCCGTATCCTTGGTGATTTCTAAGCACAAGAGTTCTCTCATGAGCTGGTTTGCCTGCGTTCGCGGGCCAGAAAACTTTTACGATGGCGCGCTTGTCGCCGAATATCGTCGTTATCCCGAGGAGCTGAACCTTAGGCAGCGGGGCAGGGGGCGGCACTTCGGACTTGGCTGGAGTGAGCCCGAAGGAATTCCTTGAGACGATTCCTTTATACAGGTTGCTGGAGGCCTTCTCCACCGAGCTGCCGGACGTGGCTGCCAAGAGGCTGAGAGGAAAAAGCAGAAAAAATCTTCGCTTGGTCATCAACGATCCAACACCAGGAATCGTCATTAGTTGCTCAAGAAATCTCACGCCGGAACGAGCTTGGCGGTGTGTAGCCGCCGACGTCAGTCGGCGCATTTCGGGCTGTGCGACTGCGAGATCAGCGCCGACTGACGTCGGCGGCTACAAGCATGGTTACAGCGATCGGCTTTCGCTTTATCTTCCGCGTCTTGGTGTTTGAGTGCCTCCTTGACTCTGGCGCGGCGTGCCGCATCCTGCAGAGTGAGTTTGAGCGGCGGAACGACTTGAAGACACTGCACAATTATCTGACCCGCCAGGTTTTGGCGTCGCTGGTGATGACGGTGGCGGTGTTCACACTGGTGCTGTTGCTGGGCAATGTGCTGAAGGAAATCATGGCCTTGCTCGTCAACCGTCAGGCCAGCGTGGGTATTGTGGCGCAGGCCGTGGGTTTGCTGATCCCGTTTGTGTGGGTGTTCGCGCTGCCGATGGGGATGTTGACCGCCACGCTGCTGATCTTTGGACGGTTCAGCGCCGACCAGGAACTCACCGCCGTGCGGGCCAGTGGTCTGAGCTTGCTGTCACTCATCACCCCGATCCTGTTGCTCAGCCTGGCATTATGCGCCCTGAGTGCGCTGGTCAACCTTGAGATCGCGCCACGCTGCCGCGTAGCCTACAACAACCTGGTCTTCAGCCTCCGGGCGCAATTGTCGGGTGCCCAACTGCCGGAGGGTCGCGTAATCAAAGATTTTCCCGGCTATGTGTTTTACATCGGCAAAAACCGCCGAGGGAACTTGCAGAACGTGATCGTTTATGATGCCGCCCGGGCAACCACCGTGCGCGCTGCTCGCGGAAAAGTCGAGGTGGACGTTGCCAATCAGCTCATAAACCTTCACCTCTACGACATGCGCGGGCTAACGCTGACCGGCGGTCAGCCACTTTCCAGCGGCGATACTCTTCTTCCCATCCCACTCAATCGGGAGGAAAGAGGCAGCCCTAAGATAAGCGATATGACTTTTCTCCAGCTCAGCGATGAGCTGCGGGATTTGGAGCGGCGAATGAGGGTGCCGGAACCGCTGCGCAAGCTTTCCGCGGAGCAGTTGCGGGCCAGGAAGCGCGAATGGGAGAAACAGCGGCAGGACTTGACCTCGCCGGTGCGCGTGCAGATTCATCAACAAGTAGCATTTTCGTTCGCCTGTTTTGGTTTCACACTGATCGGTATTCCTTTAGGAATTCGCATGCACCGGCGCGAGACGAGTGTCGGCATCGCCCTCGCTCTGGGGTTGGTCGCTATTTATTACAGCTTTGTGCTGCTCGGTAAGTCTCTCGACACACGCCCCGAGTTTGCGCCGCATCTCATCGTGTGGTTGCCGAATTTCATTTTCGAGGCAGTCGGTGCCGTTCTTCTGTGGCGGGCGAATAGAGGAACATGATTCGTTCAATTGTAGGAGCCGACGCCAGGAGGCTCTGATCAATTTTAGATTCTGCGTTTTTCAGTTTTAGCCTTCTCACGGGCGTGTTGCCCAAACCATCTCCGTGCAACGAAGCGCGACCGGTTCCCTGTCGCAGCGCGTGGAGTACTCGAGAATTCCTGGAAAATCCCAATGCCGTGCTGCCGTCTGGACCGCTGCGGGCGGGAGAGCCCGCGCTCCGGCATTTCGGCAACACGCCCTCACGTCGGCTCCTACAATTTCAAGACACGTCCTCTTTACCATTGACGGCGCCACCCGGTTGCGCTCGACTGACCCGCATGAATTCGAGACAGATTTCCAAAATCCTGACCTCCACCGCCGCCTTCGCGCTGGTCTGGAGTGCGCGCGCCGATGTCCGGCTGCCCGCAATGTTTTCAGACGACATGGTCTTGCAGCAAGACATGCGCGTTCCGGTTTGGGGTTGGGCCGACGAAGGCGAAGAAGTGAGCGTGACCTTCCGTGGCAAAACCGTGAAGGCAACCGCCAACCACGGGAAATGGAAGGCGACACTCAGCCGATGTTCCGCCGGAGGTCCGGACAACCTGGTGGTGAAGGGGAAAAACCGCATCGAGCTGAAAAACGTTCTAGTGGGGGAGGTTTGGGTTTGCAGCGGTCAATCCAACATGGAATGGCCGCTGAAGTTGTCGTTCTTATCGACGAACGACATCGCGAGCTGCGCCAACCACAACCTGCGGCTTTTTCTGGTGACGAAGGCCAAGGCGGACCTGCCCGCCGAAAATGTCAGAGCCCAGTGGAAAGAATGCGAGCCCGAGACCGTGCCGGGCTTTTCGGCCGTGGCCTATTATTTCGGACGCGATTTGCAAAAGGCCCGCAACGTACCCGTCGGCCTCATCGGCACCTACTGGGGCGGCTCGCCCGCTGAGGTCTGGATGAGCCAGGATGCTCTCGAATCGAATCCCGCATACAAACGCGATATCCTGGATACCTATACGGAAGCCGTCCGCAAAGCCGAGGCCGGAGGCGGCAAGAAGCAGGCGGGATGGAAGCCGACCGAGCTTTACAACGGCATGATCGCCCCGCTCATTCCTTACGGGATCAAAGGGGCCATCTGGTATCAGGGCGAGTCCAATGCCGGCCGCGCGCAACAGTATCGAACACTCTTCGCCGATATGATTCGGAATTGGCGGCATGATTGGGACCAGGGCAAGTTCACGTTCTTGGCCGTGCAATTGGCGCCGTGGGACAAAGGCAAAAAACGGTCACTGGAGGCGATCACCGAAAAGCCGGGTGACAGCGATTGGGCGGAATTGCGCGAGGCACAGTTGCTGGCAACCAAAACATTGGCGAACGTCGGCATGGCCGTCATCACCGATGTGGGCGACAAGGACGATATCCACCCGACCAAAAAAGAACCCGTAGGCGCGAGGCTGGCCTTGGCGGCTCGCGCAATCGCTTACGGCGAAAAAATCGAGTTCTCCGGTCCGCTCTATAAAAAGATGCAGGCGAAAAATGGCCAGGCGATCCTCAGCTTCGACCATACTGGCGGCGGACTTGAAGCCCGCGGGGGCGGCTTGACCGGCTTCGCGATCTGCGGCCTGGACCGGAAGTTCGTTTGGGCAAAAGCTGAGATCAACGGAGACACTATTGTGGTCAGCAGTCCGGAAGTAACCCAGCCGTTGGCCGTCCGCTATGGCTGGTCCGATTTTCCGGTCGTCAATCTGTGGAACAAAGCGGGCTTGCCTGCTACGCCGTTCCGAACGGACGATTTTCAGATGGCGACCGCGGCAAAGAAGAATTAAATCCCGAAACCCAAGCACCAAATCCCAAACAAATCCGAAAACTCAAAATCCAAGCGGGGTCGAACCATTGGTCACCTTTTGAGATTTGTAATTTGGGATTTGTCTGGAGCTTAGGATTTGAAGTTTGGGAATTCGGCCTGCCCTCGTCATTTTCTACGGAACACCTTGTGCATCGCCGCCTGGTCCACGCATTTAATCAGCATGTTATCAATATTGACATGAGGCGGGCGGCTGGCGACCCAGACCAGGATCTCGGCGACGTCTTCCGCCGTCAGAGGCTGTGTGCCTTCGTAAGTTTTTTTCGCGCGCGTGGTGTCGCCTTTAAAGCGGACGATTGAGAACTCGGTTTCAGCCAGACCAGGATCGATCGAGCTGACCCGGATCCCGCTGCCGCTCAGTTCGAGCCGGAGCGTGCGGGTGATCTGAAGCTCCGCCGCTTTGGCCCCGCAATAGGCTGCTCCACCCTCATAAACCGCATGGCCGGCATAGGAGCCGATGTTCAGTATCGAGCTGCCGATGTGGTGTGGCAACAGCGGCAATGCGGCACGCGTCATGCGCAGCACCCCGAGCACGTTGGTTTGCATCATGATTTCCCAGTCCTCGTCCTTGCCATCTGCTACGGGTTCCAAGCCCAGCGCGCCGCCCGCATTATTGATCAGCACATGAAGGCCACCATCCGCCGACGGACTCTGAACTTGGAACTTGGAACTTGGAACTATTTTATCGCGCGCCCACGCGACGAATTCTTCGACGCTCGACGTTTTGCTCACATCGAGGAAACGGAAATGCGCCTCCGCCGCGCCCGCTTTCAGCGCCTCGGCCGTGACTCGTTCCAAACGCTCGACCCGCCGTGCGCCGAGCAACAGCCGCGAACCTTCCGCCCCAAATGCGCGCGCCGCCGCGGCCCCAAACCCGCTCGACGCGCCCGTGATCAAAACCCATTTGCCATTCAATCGCGATTCCATGCGTGATCCATAGCGGAACAGACCAAAGGGGTGTAGATTATTTTTCATGCTAGTTGTCGTAGGTCAGTCGTGCGAACGTCGCGAAGCGTGTGGAGTCCGCCCGGCTTGCCGGCACTTTCACACGTCGCCTCTGACCAAGAGCGGGAGCAAGCCGCCCGCACTCCATACGCCTTGCGAACGAGCTGGCACGGGTCTGAACTTCGCGATACGCGAAATAGGGGCTTAGGGTGCCACCTCCGGTGGGGATGAACCGAGTTTGCTCCGAGCTTATGGCGTTCGGCCTAAGCGGCCGACGCTTTAGGCAGGGCCGCCACGATCCACGAAAAAAGGCGAGAATAGCCCTCAAATCATCAGCGGTTTACAAACAGCTCCACAAATTCGTTCACCGGCAACTTCGCCACCCGGTCTGCGTCGCTTAAAAGCGAGATTATGGCCTCGACGCGCTCCGATCCAAATCGAGTCCATAGGTTGTCCTCGAGCTTTTTCACGAGCAGCGGGATTCCTTCTTTCCGGCGGCGAAGGTGGCCGATAGGATATTCCACCTCGACTTTCTCGGTCGCGCTGCCGTCCCTGAAGAACACTTGCACGGCGTTTGCTATTGAGCGTTTGTCGGGCTCGAGATATTCGCGCGAATAGCGTGGCTCCTCTTGCACTGTCATCTTCCTGCGTAAATCATCGATTCGCGGGTCTTGCGCCGTAGCATCCTCATAATGGTCGGCAGTCAGTGCGCCGAAAATCAAACCGATTGCAGTCATGTATTGCAGGCAGTGATCGCGATCGGCCGGGTTGTGCAACGGTCCGGTCTTGTCGATGATCCGAATCGCTGATTCCTGTGTAGTGATCACCACTTTCGCGATTTCGGCGAGCCGAGCGCGCACTTGAGGATGAAGCCGGATGGCGGCCTCGACGGCAGTTTGCGCATGGAACTCCGCGGGAGAGGAAATCTTGAACAGGACATTCTCCATCACATAAGAGCCCAACGGCCGGGCCAACTTCAACGGCTGGCCTCGGAAGAGAACGTGGCAGAAGCCCCAGGTTTTGGCCGAAAGCGCCGAGGGATAGCCCATTTCATCCTTGAGGGCCATAAGGGCGTGCTGCACGCCGCGGCTGGTCGCGTCACCGGCAGCCCAAGATTTGCGCGAACCGGTGTTGGGCGCATGACGATAGGTTCGCAATGAGCCGCCATCCAGCCAGGCATTAGAGACGGCATTCATGATCTGTTGGCGCGTGCCGCCTAGCAGACCGGTTGCTACGGCGGTGGAGGCGATGCGTACCAGCAGCACATGGTCCAGGCCGACGCGGTTGAAACTATTTTCGAGCGCAAGAATTCCCTGAATCTCGTGGGCCTTGATCATCGCCGTCAGCACGTCGCGAACGCTCAGTGGAGGTTTAGCCGCTGCCAGGCTGCTCCGGCTGACATAGTCGGCGACTGCCAAAATCGCACCTAGGTTGTCCGAGGGATGGCCCCACTCCGCGGCGAGCCAGGTATCGTTGAAATCCAGCCAGCGAATCAGAGCGCCGATGTTGAAGGCGGCCGTCACCGGGTCGAGTTCGAATCGTGTCCCGGGAACGCGGCTGCCGTGCGGAACGACCATACCCGGGACAACCGGACCGAGTAATTTCGCGCAGGTAGGATAGTTGAGCGCGAGCAGGGCGCAGCCCAGCGAATCCATCAGGCAGTACCGCGCCGTGTCGTATGCTTTTTCGCTCGCTATCTGAAAATCGGAAATGTAAGCCGCGATCTGGTCGAGCAACGGGTCGAAAGGAGGGCGAATGTTCGAGGGAGCCTCGGGAGCGTTCATTTGGTTTCGCTAACTTTGTTGCTGTGTCTTCCCTGACTGGTCCTCGACTTTCTCTTCTGGGGCCTCTAGTCCGAATACGAGGACGAGGAGGAGGAGGAGGAGAAAGCCCAATTAGCGAGGCGTGACCATATACCATCCCCACAAAGCGATGAGTGTCACGGGCACCAGGCCGCCCAGAACCCCGCCGACGACTTCAGCTCGGCGGGGATCAAACTTCGCTCCCAAGCGCGGGCCGATCTGTCCCCCGATGAGCCAGCCGAACGTGCCACTAATGAAAAAACAGATTAGGCCGAGAATCGGCGTCTCGAAAAGCAAGGCCAAATTCCGGCCGATGACCGCGGGCGCGATCCCAACGGCAAATAATCCTCCGGTGGCGCCGACAATCGCGCCGACCAGCGCGCTCATATTTGCTTCAGCGAATGAAGGGCCTCTCATCATCTTTTCTCTAATGGCACGAATGGCCGAGGCTCGGGGCCGATGTAATCCGCCGTGGGCCGAATCAATCGGTTATCGCCGCGTTGCTCGATAACGTGCGCGGACCAGCCCGAGGTTCGGGAAATAACGAAAATCGGGGTGAACATCGGCGTCGGGATTCCGCAAAAATGAAAAGCGGCAGCGCTGTAAAAATCGAGGTTCGGAAACAGCTTCTTTTCGCGCCACATGACGGCTTCGATTCGTTCGGAAATCGGGTAGAGACGCTTGTCTCCCCGCGCTTCGGCCAACCGACGCGCCCACTCCTTGATGACGCTGTTGCGCGGATCCGAGGTCTTATAGACGCGGTGACCGAAGCCCATCACCAGTTGCTTGCGCGCGAGCAAGTCCATTAAGCCGGCTTCGGCCTCGTCCGGCGTTTGAAAGCGTTGAATCAGCGCCATGGCCTCCTCGTTGGCGCCGCCGTGGAGCGGACCGCGCAAGGTGCCGATGCCGGAAGTGATCGCCGAATGAAAATCCGACAGCGTGGAAGTCGTGATCCGGGCGGCGAATGTCGAAGCATTGAACTCATGCTCTGCGTACAAAATCAGCGACGCATCCAGCGCGCGCACCACCAGGTCTTCGGCGGGTTTGCCGAGCAGCAGATGCATAAAATGGGCGGCCATCGAGGCGTCTTCTGTCTGAGTCTCGATGCGCTTGCCTTGTCGATGGTACTGGTGCCAGTAGAGCAGCATGGACGGGAAAGCCGCCAGCAAGCGATAGGCGACCTGGAACTGATCGCGCTCACGGGACTCTGGTTCCCAACAGCCCAGCGCCGAGCACCCCGTCCGCAGCACGTCCATCGGGTGTGTCCCACCGGGCAGTTGTTCCAAGACCACTTTGAGCGGACCGGGCAGTCCGCGCAAGGAACTGAGTTGCGCGCGGAAGCCTGTCAACTCGGCGCGATTCGGCAAATGGCCGCGGAGGAGCAGATAGGCGACTTCCTCGAACGTCGCCTTTTCGGCGAGGTCATTGATGGAATAGCCGCGATACGTCAGGCCGAAACTTTCCTTGCCCACGGTGCTGATCGCAGTTTGCCCGGCGACGACGCCGGCTAATCCTCCGGTTTTTTTTTCCATATTTATTGGTAGTTTAGAAACTCGTAAAGCTCAGCCCGGGTTTGCATCTCGCCGACGAGGCTCTTTTGCGTGCCCTCGGTGCGAATCGCGCGATAAACTTTCAGGGCCGCCGCGTTCATCGCGCGAAAGGCCGATAGCGGATACAACGCCAGGCCAACACCTGCCGACGCCAATTCCTGGACTGTGAACAACGGCGTCTTGCCGAACTCCGTAATATTGGCCAGGACAGGGACTTTCACGGATTCGGCAAACTTTCGATATTGGGCCAACTCTGTCAATGCCTCCGCGAAGATCATGTCGGCCCCGGCGTCACGGTAGCGGCAGGCCCGCTGGATTGCTTGGTCGAGACCTTCATTGGCAGCGGCATCGGTGCGGGCCATAATCACAAACTCTGGATCCGTCTTGCCAGCCACGGCCGCGCGGAGCCGCGCAACCATTTCATCCGCGCTGACCAATTGCTTGCCGGGCAGATGACCGCATATTTTGGCGGGAACCTGGTCTTCGAGATGGAGACCGGCTGCGCCGGCCCGAATCATCTCGCGGACGGTTTTCTTCGGGTCTTCCCAGCCGGTGTCGGCATCGACCAGCAGCGGCAATCGCGTCGCGGTGGTGATCCGGCGGACCTCGATCAACACATCTTCCAGTGTGGTCAAGCCGATGTCAGGTATTCCCCGAGATGCGTTGGCCACGCCGGCGCCGGAGAGATAGATCGCTCTGAATCCGACCTTCTCGGCCAGAATGGCTGCGTAGGCGTGGATGGCCCCCACGAGCTGTAACGGACGCTCCGCCGCCAGCGCCGCGCGCAAATGTGCCCCGGGGGAATCCGTTTTCGTTTGTAATGCCTGCCTGGGAGCCGTCTTGTTCGCTCGCACTGGCTCTTGGTTAATCGATGAAGTGCGAGTCAGCAAGCAATTCTGCTGCGGCGCCACATTATTCCATTACTCCACCTTCCCAACAATCCATAACCGATCCAGCCAACATGCGTCAATCAATAATCTTTCTTCTCCCCGGAGAATCCCCTGGATTTTAATCCGAATTAACACCGGGGAAATGTTCATGCCCTACCCCAGTTTCCATAAACCCCCTTCTTCGAATAGCGTGTCCCCGTTAGCAGGCTCAACCTAAACCCAGGAGTACCTGTGATGAATTGGAAGAATGGAAAGTGCCCGCAGTTCGACCAGTCCGTGCCCGTCAGCAAGCCCACCACTCAACGGGCCTACACACTCGTCGAGGTCATGGTCGCCTCATCGCTGTTGAGCTTCATGGTGGTGTCGCTTTACGCCGGGTTCTCGTCCGGCTTCGCCTTGTTGCGCGTGGCGCGGGAGAATTTGCGCGCGACGCAAATCCTGGAAGAGCGGATGGAAGTGATCCGCTTGATCAAATGGGATAACGTAGCGCCCGGCTTCATCCCGACAACGTTCACGGCCCCCTTCTATCCCACGGACACCAACAACGCCTCGACCAGTGGCTTTGTCTATACCGGAACGGTGACCGTGACCAACGCGCCGCTCTCCGAATCCTATGCCAGTCAGCTGCGCGCAATTCAGATCGATTTGACCTGGACTTCCGGCAACATCACCCGAACCCGCCAGATGACTACCTACGTCTCCAAATACGGTTTACAAAATTATGTTTACTAGCGCTTCAACCAAACCGTGCGAGTGCTTTGTTTGGGGACGGCCGCTTCCCCAGCATACCGACATTGTCACCCAGAGCGCGGCAACCTCCCGTGCGGTTCGCTGGGGCTTTTCGCGGACCATCAACGACGATGGCGCTCGAAGCTCGCAGACCAGGCCGGCGCCTGCGGCGTGGGACATTCCTTGTCTTCGTACCGGCAGAAACTCTGCCTTCACGCTGATTGAGGTCATGGTCGCCTCAGCTCTGGCGTTGCTGACCGTGGTCGCGGTTGGCTCACTCTCGTGGTACAGCGGCCGCAGTTTTGTCGCGATAGCAAATTATGTCGATCTGGATCAGACCAGCCAGTTTGCCCTCGATAAGATGTCGCGCGAAATCCGCCAGGCCCATCGTGTCATGGATTATTCGGCCACGAGCCTCACCTTGCTTGATGTGGATAACAACCCACTGAACTTCACCTACGATCCCGGCGCACGCACCCTCGTCCGCGTCAGTGGCGGCCAAACCAACACGCTCCTGACTGGCTGCGATTTCCTCCAGTTCGCCAAATACCAGCACACCGCCATCTCAAACACGTTTGACGCCTATGATCCGGCGTACGTCACTAATACCAGGCTCATTCAAGTGACCTGGAAATGCTCCCGAAAAATACTGGGGGCGCAAGCAAACAGTGAAAGCGTTCAGTCAGCCAAAATCGCCCTGCGAAACAATTGATGCCTATGAACCCGACCATCAGAAAATCCCAAAGCGGAAGTATCCTCGTCACCGCAGTCGTTATGTGCGCTCTGATCGGCACCGTCCTGGGCAGTTACTTGGTGTTGGTCGGCAACCGCAACAACAACGCGATGAGGGCTCTGGCCTGGAACAGCGCTGTCCCCGTGCTGGAAGCCGGTCTCGAGGAAGCTCTGACGCATCTGCAGGTGGATAAGAGCCAACCCACGGCCAATGATTGGACTATGGACCGTGTCCAAGGACACAAAGTGTATTGGAAGTACCGGAGCTTGCCGGATGGCAGTTACTACTATGTTACCAACTTCAACGTTGCCTCGAGCGCTCCGTTCATCGTCTCAGCAGGATACGTTCGCTCGCCGTTGCGAGACAACGAGTACATCTCCCGACAGGTGATGCTGACGACCACCAATCCCCCCAGCCGCTTCAATATGGCGATTGCCGCCAGCGACTTCATCAAGCTGAGCGGCTCGGCTGTCGTCGATGGTTACAATTCGTCCGCGGGACCGTACAGCGCGACCAACCGCAATGCCAACGGCGGTGTCGGCACGGATTCGCAGCAGCCGAAGGCGATCGATGTCGGAAGCGGCCACATTTATGGGATGGCGGTGACTGGGCCAGGCGGGACTGTCTCGGTGGCCGATGGATCGGTGGGTGACTTCAATCAGAGCAGTGGGATCCAACAAAATTGGACGAATGATGATATGAATGTTTACTTTCAGGATAACTCGACGCCAACCGGGCAATTTATCCCGGCAACAGCTACGCCAGTCGGGATTTCGAACATCACGTACCTTAGCTACGACAGTTCGGCTTTTGTTTACACAGCCGACAGTTTCGTGAGCAATTCGCAGAACCGGCCAATGATCGTAACGGCCAATGCTACATTATGGGTGACCGGCGATTTCATTGTGAATGGCACGGGCTATATTTACATCGCTCCCGGGGCCAGCTTGAAGCTGTATGTTGGCGGCATGGGAAGCATTTCCGGTGGAGGTGTCGTGAACGGCAGTGGCTTGCCATCCAACTTTTCCTACTACGGCTTGCCGACCAGCACCAGCCTGATGTACAGCGGGCTGGGCGACTTTGTGGGCACTATCAATGCCCCGCAAGCCAGTGTTAAGATAAGCGGTGGCGCATCAGTCTTTGGAGCGGTGATCTGCAATACCTTCAACTGCAGCGGCGGCTCTGGCGTCCATTATGATCAAGCGCTTAGCGGGGGTGGCGTGCTTGTGGTGACTTCGTGGACTGAGCTGTAAGGCTCCATTAATCGCAACCCGGAGTTTCCGGGCGGCTTCCGAGCTCCGGCCGGCCCGACATGCTCCGCTGCCCAAGCTTCTGCGCGTCTGTCCTGAACCCGATGGTAGAATAGTGCGTCGGCACGACCCACCAGCCCCTTTGGGCCGTCT
Organism: uncultured Verrucomicrobiota bacterium; assembly: GCA_964446585.1. Lineage (GTDB taxonomy): Bacteria > Verrucomicrobiota > Verrucomicrobiia > Limisphaerales > UBA8199 > CAYUPI01. The sequence continues at coordinate 3,052 of CAYUPI010000042.1, read as the reverse complement.
TCCCATCGCCTTTTTCTGATTCCGAAAAGACGGGCAAAACGTTTGTACCGCTGACGGGGAATATGCGGATTCCAGCCGGCTCTCGTCTCGTCTCGTTCTCAATTATGAAAAACGGCATTGGTCTAGCCTTGCTTCTCACGGCGGTCCTGTTTAACGGCTCGGGAATCGCGGCCACTATCACGGTCACCAGCACGGCTGACAGCGGCCCCGGCTCGCTGCGCCAAGCCCTGGCCAGTGCTGTGGCTGGCGACACCATCGACGTTTCTGTGACCGGAACGATCGTGCTAACCAGCGGTGAGTTGGTTATCGACAAAACTCTGACCGTGACCGGAGCCGGGGCCGACAAACTGTCGGTCGAGCGGAGCACGGCCGGCGGCACGCCCGACTTTCGCATCTTTAACATCCAATCAGGGATATCCGGGATCGTCGTTCTCTCCGGAATGACGGTGAACCATGGCCGTGCCGTCATAGGCGGAGGCCTCCACAATGAGTCGCATATGACGGTCAGCGACTGTGCCATTGTCGGCAACTCGGCGTCACAACGCGGGGGCGGGATTGACAATTCAGGTTCAGGCACGTTGACCCTCAGTAACTGCGTTATCAGTGGAAACGCGGCCAGCAGCACAGGCGGGAGCGCTGCAGGAGGCGCCTACGGCGGCGGCGTCAACAATGAGGGCACGCTTACCGCCATTCGCTGTGTCATCAGCACCAATACGGCTACTGTCCTCGTGGATGCAAATACTTTCGGCGGCGGTATCTATAATGACGGAACTCTGTCCCTTACCAATTCTGTCATTGACGCAAACTCAGCGATGGGAGGGACGAACGGCAATTCTTCCGGTGGCGCCATTTTCAGCCTAGGAACCTTGGTTTTGAGCCAATGCACCGTCGCGTTCAACGCAGCGATCGGCGGCAACGGCCTTGTCGGCGGAGTCGGCCAGGCGGGCGGGATCGGAAACTCCGGCACATTAACAGTGGACAAAAGCACGGTGAACGGAAACCTGGCAGCGGGCGGCATCGGCACAAGTGGCGTTGGTGGCTCGGGTCAAGGAGGCGGGATTGTAAACACAATTGACGTCTACCTGGCAAGCAGCACAATAAGCAGCAACGCAGCCGTCAGCGGCTCAGGTTCTGCCGGAACCGGCATCGCTCAGGGCGGCGGTATGTTCCTGGGTGGCCTTGCCAGTTACGCCGTGCTGACCAACAGCACCGTCACTGCCAATATCGTTCCCGGCCCGCTTGTGGGTGCGACGGGAGTTGGAAGCGGGCTCTTTAATTCCGCCGGTGTCGTTGTGATCACGAACACGATTCTGGCTGGGAACTCCGTTAGCGCGATGGATTTCGTCAGCGGCCCCTCGGGGGACATCGAATCGGGCTTCAACTTGTTGGGCACGACCAACGGCCCGATTGTGCCCGGCCCTGGTGATCACTTTAATCTCACGGCTGCTGCGCTCGCGCTCGGCCCGCTCCAGGACAATGGTGGACCGACGCTCACCCACGCTCTGTTGTGCGGCAGTCCCGGCATCAACGCTGGCAACAACAACGAAGCGCCTCAGACCGACCAGCGCGGCTTTCCGCGCATCGTTGATGGAGTCATTGACATTGGCGCCTACGAATACAGCAACCGCCCGCCCACGATTAGCTGTCAGTCCGCCATTACTCTGAACTGCCAGGCCCCTACCGGAGCAGTCGCGACGGTCTCGGTGAATGTAGCCGACGCTGACGGTGATCCGCTGATCGTGATCTGGACGGTGGACGGCACCCCGTATCAAACGAACCTCGTCGCGGCTGGCGGACCGCCTACGACTGCTACCGAACAGTTTACCGCGGTTTTTGCCGTGGGCGCCCACCAGGTCGTGGTTTCGGTTTCGGATCCTGGCGACTGCACCGCCACCTGCTCGACGCCCGTCACGGTTAGCGTGGACACGACCCCGCCAAATGTCACCGGGACGCCTGCGGGCGGCGACCTGGGCTGCAATCCTGCTCCGGCCAAAATCCCTACCGACGACAGCGTCAAAGCGGGCACAACTGCCACCGACGACTCCGGTACGCCGACAGTTATCGTCTCGCACACCGACTCCACCACCGGCTGCGTCACCACACGCACGTTCACGATCTTAGCCGTTGACATCTGCACCAACGTTTCGGCTCCGAGTACAGTCGTTTATCACTGGAAAGTGGACACTTTGCCGCCCGTGCTGAGCGGGTGTCCCGGTTTGACCGCCAGTTACCAGTGCTTTAGCCAGGTGCCCCCTGCTCCAACGGTGACGGCCAGTGATGATTGCGACGCGACTGTCGCGGTCAGCTTCGCCGAAACTTCCAGCGGCACGGACTGCAAAAAGACCATTGTCCGGACCTGGACGGCCAGTGACTCATGCAGCAACAGCGCGAGTTGCACCCAAACCATCACTGTCAACGACACGACCGCGCCGGTTATCACCCAATGTCCGGCGGATCGGACCGTGTCTTGCGCCTCAGACATCCCGCCACCGGATGATGCCGGGGTCGTGGCGACTGACAACTGCGGAGGGCCGGTGACAGTAACGCACGCCGCGGACAGCATCACACCCGGAAGCTGCGCCGGCAAATACACTGCCACGCGCACTTACACGGCGAGCGACTCATGCAGTAACAGCGCGAGTTGCACCCAAACCATCACTGTCAACGACACGACCGCGCCGGTTATCACCCAATGTCCGGCGGATCGGACCGTGTCTTGCGCCTCAGACATCCCGCCACCGGATGATGCCGGGGTGGTTGCCACCGACAACTGCGGCGGGCCGGTGACAGTAACGCACACCGCAGACACCGTCACACCCGGAAGCTGCCCGGGCAAATACACAGTCACGCGCACTTACACGGCCAGCGACGCGTGCAGCAACAGCGCGAGCTGCACCCAGACCATCACGGTCAACGACACGACCGCGCCGGTGATTACCCAGTGCCCGGCGGACCGGACCGTGTCGTGCACGTCGGACATCCCGCCGCCGGATGATACCGGGGTGGTTGCCACCGACAACTGCGGCGGGCCGGTGACGGTGACGCACAGTGG
>CAYUPI010000041.1:0-53516 GCA_964446585.1 uncultured Verrucomicrobiota bacterium | reverse complement strand
CGTTGGCTTACCGCGTGAAAGCCCTCAAAATCATAGCCATTGCCGTCGCGTGTATTATTGGAGTTTGGGTCTTTTCATCTGCAATCCGCACAGCCGGGTTATTCGCCCTGCTCTCGCGAAACAGCTCACTCCACCAGCAACGCATTCAGAAGGCCACGGAGAGGATGCGCAGTTATCGCCAGAGCGACTGGGCTTCGCTTTATGAGGCTTGTACTAATTTGTACAGCAAATTGAAACCCTCCAACGTGGCTATCGAAACAAACGAATGGCCCAGCGAAGTTGTGCAGCTCCAGCCCCACTACGTTTGGATCAGCGACGACTCCATCTCGATGAACTGGACCGGCGGATTCGACGACTTCGGACTGTACGTGTACGCCTACCGCCGCAATGGTGACCTGAACGGATCACCGTGTACGCCTGGAATTTATGTGGTCGACACGCGGAGGAAATTGCCAGCGCATCCCTATGAGAAAGGCTCGGAGACAAGAAGCCAACAAAAGGATTGAGCCTATGAGCAGCAGCGCGGTGCGCCAGCGCTTTCAATTCGAGGCCGATGACGCGCTGCTCGTCACGGCTCATCCTTAGCGTTGGTGAGTTGCAGGTGGGTTTGGCTATGAGGCGTAGACTAATCTGGACATCAGGTTTGATCGTTCTTGTGGCTGCAGTCGGGCTTACGGCTGGGCTCCGGTCCCCGCGAACATACATTGCCAACCCAGTTCAGAAGACAAACGATGCTAGCGGTAAGTTGCACGTCATATATGAGCTAACAAATATGACCAGCAAAGAGCTCGTTTTCGGCCTCGCTACTGTCGAGGCGTGGGATCGAAGTGGATGGCATAGCGTATCGGAACGAAGCATCCAGCGAGAGGTTGGGCTCCCGAGAGGGCTAGCTGCAAGGTCGGCATGTGTCGTGCACGTTGTAGGCCCATCTGGAAGTTTGGCCATGCGCGGCACACTGGAGTATGAGACGCATGAAACCCGGCTCAGAAGAACCGTCCGGCGTTTCGGGACCGGTCTCGGTTTGCCGTTCGAATGGTTTGTGCCACGGCGTTCAATATATGGAACGGTTCCAGTTGCAGTAATAGATCTACCGGAAGTCCAAAGATGAAAACCGCCAACCACACCATTTAGCGGATGCGAGCCAGGGCTTACGTCAGACACAATCCGGGAGGCCTTGGGTGGCTGGCTCCCACCGCTGATGGTGGTTGTTAGGCAACACTACACAAAATGAGTTTATGAACACCGCACAAACGAATACACCCCACAACCGGCGAAGATTTGGATGGACTCGTTGGTTGAACTTCAGCCTATGCGCAGCAGGGGGTTTAATTATGTTGGTAGTCTTGGGTTTTGATCTGGCAAAACAGCCAGGCGACGCCTACGTCACAACGAATCAAATGGGCAACCTTATAGGGGCAATCGCGTGTTTGTTCGCGGCTTCATTGGCTTTCCCCAGGTTTCGGGAAGCAGATGAGTAGAACAATCGCCGAACCCGGCACATTCACTGGACGGCGGATTGCGCGTCTGTTGCATGCCGCACATCATCGGCCCGCCGCCAGTGATGTGCAACGTTAAGCGCCAAGGTATCGAAAGTTTATACAAACGGAGCGAGCTCGGTGTCTATAAAATGGAACCGAATATGAAAAAATGAAGAAAGCGCACTGGGGAGTTGTGGGGCTCGCGACGTTCAGCGGCGGACAACAATTCCTACGCCGCCGACTGCTCGTGAACACCGAATCAGTCGCCGGAGGCGGGGAGAAAGTAATTTTTGAGGGGCTTGAGGATGCCCAATTTCAACAAGAGCAGAATGAGCGCGGTGTAAAGGAGCGAAATACCGACGTCGCGGAGGAGGTCGCGACGCGAGTACTTCCGTTCCTTGTCCGAAAGCATTTTCTGCGCTCCTTTGTGCATGAGGACAAAGCCCAGAACGTTGGTGAGCCAATAACCGAAGATCACGCAGGTCTTAAACGCAGGCGGGTAGAAGAAGCTGACGAGCCAGGCAAAAACCAGGGCCAGCGGAACGTTGACAAACAGGTCGTTCCACCAGGACAGAGGTGAGAGCATAAAGCCGATGCCGGCCAGAATTCCACCAGTGAGTTTTTGCTTCCACGCCATGGTCGCGCTGGAGTCTCTGCGTGCGGCGCGGAGAATCAAGAGCCAAGTCAGTGCTGTGCCTTGCTTGGGGAGCATACCATTCTTTGAGCGTCTCATCTTTCCGCCGCGCTGTTCCCCCCTCACCCCGGCCCTCTCCCTTGGGGAGAGGGAGAATAATCGCCCGCGTAATGAGAGAGGCATCGTTAGAGCACCCTCGAACGTTGGCCTCCCGCTGCTCGGAGAGCGAGGATGGCCGCCAGCGCGTCCAGATTCCGAGGGCGTCATCCAGGTGTAAATGTTCGTGACTGAGGGGTTATTCCATGGTATGAATTCGCAGCATACCAGCCTCCATTCTAAGCGACAACAAGCCGATAGCCGCAGTGAAGACACATTGGTCTCATACAGCTGACGAGGCGGAGTCTCAGACCGAGACACGAATCGCACGAATTGACGCGAATTTCTGCTTTTTGCGATCGCAGCGGCGCCAGGCGCGCACACGAGACGTTCGCCCCGCCTTTACGCTGATCGAACTCCTTGTTGTTATCGCAATCATTGCTATCCTCGCGGCGATGCTGCTGCCAGCCTTGGCGCAGGCAAAAGAGCGCAGCAAACGCATCGCCTGCCTCAACAACCTCAAGCAAATGGGCCTGGGCAGCCAGATGTACGCCGACGACGACAAAAAAGGCGCCCTCTCGAATACCGCCTCGATTGCCGATGACGACCTGAATTGGCTTTATCCAAACTATATTTCCACGCTCAAGACTTTCACTTGCCCGAGTACGCAGCATTATATCCGGACCAATCGCACGTCCACGGGAAAGTTGGTCGATTTGTTGGACAATGCCGCGAACAAAGCCGCCTCGGGGACGAGCTACGAGGTTTTCGGCTACTTCAGGGGCTACAAGCCGGACCTCGTGCAGAAGACCCAGGCCACCGTCCTTTCCTATGCCCATGTCCACAACGCTTTCGGGCTGCGTGGTGTGATTCCGGGCCCGACGCGGGTTTGGCTGATCCTCGATGCCGATGATGCGTCCAAAGGTGGCATCGGCAACTATCCCGACCGCTTTGACAACCACGGTGCGATTGGCGGCAATGTTGCTTTTTGCGACGGTCACGCGGAGCTGGTTCGCCAACGCGATTACGTCTATCGGTTCGAGCTGTCCGAGGACAACGATCGGACGGCGCCGTGAGGGCTGGAACCGGAACTCCGGAGAGCGCCCGTCCCCGGGTGCAGCACCTTGTGGCGGGCGGAGCGCACTCCTACTCGGAAGTGTAGGGATTGTTTTGCATTGCTGCGCCCGGGGACGGGCGCTCTCCGCCCCTCACCGATGCCGTACATATCCCGGAAGAAACCAAAAAGAAACCGTTTGACGGGCTCTGGCCGGCCTGCTAATTTGGCGCCGTGAATTTAAACCTGAACCTGCTGCTATCGAGCGCGCTGCTGCTGAGTTGCGCGGCAGTTGGGTTCTAGGTCGAGCAAGAGAACTTTAGAAAACCCCACTGCCGGAATCGGCAGTGGGGTTTTTGTTTGCCCAACTGCCGGCCGACGCTAACGACAAACTGAACGAGCCATGATCAAGAACGCCTCAAAAAAGTACCAGCCGTTTCCACAGGTCCAATTGCCGGAGCGGCGATGGCCAAACCGCACCCTGACGAGCGCGCCCATTTGGTGCAGCGTGGACCTGCGCGACGGCAACCAGGCCCTCGCCATCCCGATGAACGTCAGTCAAAAGCTGGAAATGTTCCAGACCCTCGTCAAATGTGGCTTCAAAGAAATCGAGGTCGGTTTCCCCTCGGCCTCGAACACCGAGTTCGATTTCAACCGGCGACTGATCGAAGACCGCCGCGCCCCGGACGACGTCTGGCTGCAAGTGCTGGTGCAGGCGCGCGAAGATTTGATCGAGCGTACGTTCGAGTCGCTCGTCGGAGCCCGTCGCGCCATCATCCACCTCTACAATTCCACCTCGCCCGCCCAGCGGCGGATCGTGTTCGCCATGTCCAGGGACGAAATCATTCGCCTGGCCGTGCGCGGCGCCACGTTGATTCAAGAGCGCCTGCCCCAGCTCAAAGGCGCCGAGGTCATGCTGCAATATTCTCCCGAGAGCTTCAGCGCGACCGAGGTCGAGTTCGCACGGGACATCTCCCAGGCCGTCATGGAAGTTTGGAAGCCGACGCCACAACGAAAGATGATTTTGAACCTGCCTGACACGGTGGAAATGGCGATGCCGAATGTGTACGCGGACCAAATCGAGTGGATTTGCCGCAACATTCGGAACCGGGATTCGCTCATCGTCAGCCTGCACACGCACAACGATCGCTGCACCGGAGTGGCGGCCACAGAACTGGGTCTGCTTGCCGGCGCCGACCGCGTCGAAGGCACGCTCTTCGGCAACGGCGAACGCACTGGTAACCTCGATATCGTGACGGTGGCCTTAAATCTGTATATGCACGGTATCGATCCCGGGCTCGACTTCTCCAACCTCAATGCCATCCGCGAAGTCTATGAGCGTTGCACAGGCATGACGGTGCCCCCGCGCCAGCCCTATGCCGGCGAACTCGTGTTCACCGCCTTCAGCGGCTCGCACCAGGACGCGATCCGCAAGGGCCTGAATGAATGGGCAGCCAGGTCACATCAACATTGGGACGTGCCGTATCTGACCATCGATCCGACTGATATTGGCCGTGAATACCACGAGGTGATCCGCGTCAACAGCCAATCCGGCAAGGGAGGCGTGGCCTACTTGCTTGAATCCGAGTTCGGCATCGAGCTGCCCAAGGAAATGCAGCGCGAGTTCGGCCCGATTGCCAATGAGGAGGTGGATCGACTCGGCCGCGAAGTCAGTGGCGCGGAACTCAAGGCAATGTTTTGGCGCGAGTACATCGAGCGCACGGCGCCTTGGAACCTTCGCAGTTTTGCAACCGAAAGTTCCAACGGCACGGTGCGCTGCCGGGCGCGCCTGCTGCGCGAGGGCGAACCGGTCGAGTTTACGGGAGAGGGCAACGGTCCGCTGGCGGCGTTGGTGCACGGCTTTGGCAACGCCGGGGTTCCGCGCTTTGAGATTGAGCAATACAGCGAACACGCGCTGAGCGCCGGCGAAGAGGCGGCGGCGATTGCGTATATCCAAATAAAGCTTCCCAATGGCCGGACGCGGTGGGGCGCCGGAGTGGACACGAACATCGAGCTGGCTTCGGTCAAAGCAGTGCTGAGCGCGCTAAACCGGCTTTGACGGGCGCCAGGGTAGCCGCCGACGTGAGTCGGCGCTGGGTTCTCCATTGGAAGGAAAGTGCGCCGACTAACGTCGGCGGCTACGACTAACTTTCCGGCGTGCCCGCGAACATTGCCTCCGCCCGGACCGTCTTTGGCCCGTCCTCGCCGCAAAGTGCAAATTTGGCAGGCTCTTTGCCCGGCTTTTCGTACAACGAGACTCCAGCGTACTCACCCTTGGCATTTAGAGAATAATAGGAGACATTGAAGTTCGGCTTGCCGGCAGAGTTCAGCAGCCGCCTCTCAATGGTGTTGGCCACGACTCGTTTCAAGGCCGCCATCCCCGCGTCTTTCGGCGAGAGCCCGTTGCGCATGGATTCGACGATCAAGAATGAGCCGAGTGAAAACAGGTTCGCTTCGCCGCGCCCGGTCGAGCCGGCGGCGCCGACGGCACCATCGACATAAAGTCCCGCGCCCAGAATGGGCGAGTCCCCAACCCGGCCCGGGATCTTCCAGGCCAGACCACTGGTGGTGGTGACTCCAGCGATCTCGCCCCTCGCATTTATCCCATTGCAGTTAATGGTTCCGTAGAAATGGTTCGGATCGATCAGCCCTTCAGCCATCATGGCCATCGCGGCGCGACGTCCTGCTTCCGCCCGCTCCTTGGGATTCGGGTAATGCTCACGGTCGGTCCGGCGCTTCCATTCCAGCCAAAGTTTGCGCGATTTGTCCGTATTCAAATCGTCTTCGATCTTGAATCCCATGGTCCGGGCGAACCGCTGCGCGTCTTTGCCGACCAGCAACATGTGATCCGTTTCCTCCATAACTTTCTTGGCGACGAGCGACGGCGTGCGCACGCCTTCGAGGCAGGCAACAGCTCCCGCGCGCTTCAGCGGGCCGTGCATGACCGAGGCATCTAGCTGGACGATGCCCTCGGCGTTTGGCAAACCGCCGTAGCCCACGCTCGTATCTTCCGGGTCCAGTTCCACAATGTTTACCCCAGCGACCGCAGCCTCGAGTACGTCCGCGCCAGCAGTAATCATTTTGAAAGCCCGCGCCACGCAGGTAAGACCCTCAGCATCCTTTGAGACATTGCCGTTAGCGGCCGAAATGACCACTGGTCTGATGGACTTCGGCGTGAGGACCTGCGGCGGTTGAGCCAGGGCCAGCAGCGTGGGACCGGCCAGGGCTCCCGCAGTGGTTGAAGAAAGAAAATTTCGACGGTTGATCTTGTAAGTCATGGCCTCCCCATTCAATCATAACCCGCGTTGAGTGAACATGGAAAAAATCGGACCGCGCGACCTCTCAGTTAAAGGCGGGAGACGCGGCCCGGAGTGCGCCCGTCCCCGGGCGCAGCAATGTAGAAATGTCGAGCCGGCCGGGAAATACCGGGGCCTTCACTCGGCCGGTAATTGCTGTGCCCGGGGACGGGCGCACTCCGTCATCAAAGACCGAGCCACTTACTTCATCGTAACCAGCTTCTGATATTCGGGGTTTTGCCGGAGCGAGTCGAAACGAGCGTCCTTTTGGACTTCGGCAACAAGGTCGCGGAGTTTGGGGTCCTGCGGGTTTTGTTTATGACGCTTCTGGCTGAGGTCGAGCGCGCGGCTGAGGGCCGTCAGGGCCTCTTGCGGCTTGGCCAGCGTGACTTTCATCGCCGCGCAGTCGTACCAGGCCTCGGCCGAATCCGGAGCGAGCTTGACCAGTTTGTCCAGCGAGGCTTCGAGCTTCGGCAAGTTGCTCAACTGGGCGTACGACTGCGCCACTTGCAGCATGGCATTCGCGTCGGCCTGTGGGTTGTTGAGCACCTGGTCGAGTGTCTGCGTGGCTTTATCCGGTTGTTGCAAATGGCGGTAGCCTTCCGCCAGACCGATAGCCGCCGGTAAATTTGTCGGTAGAGAACGAACCCTGGCTTCGAGGTTCTCGACCGCAGCCTGGAGCTTGGGGCGATTGAACGAGTTGTAGGCCTCCATGACACCGCGAAGCGCGGCGGCATCTGCCCGCGGGTCGTTCAAGACACGATCGAGAATCCGCATTGCGCGATCGGTTTGCTGCATTTGCAAATAGGCGCTGGCCAAATTAAAGGCCAATTGGAAATTGGCAGGGTTACTCTCAACCTCCTGTTCCAACTGTGGCAGGTTCGGGGCCATAGCCTGTCCTGCCGCGGCGCGGTCCTTTTTCCAACTGCTCAGTTGATTGACCAGGTTAATCAGCGCGCCATTGTAAGGGTCTAATTTGAGGCCGGTGGAGGCGACCAGCAGCGCGTCGTCGTACCGCGCAACGTCCTGGCTGGTCAACAATTGCACGTAGCGGAAAACGGCCTCCGGACTATAAGGGCAAAAAGCGAAGGCCTGGCGAAAAGCAAAATCCGCCGCCTTAATCATCCGCTGGTGCGCTGGAGTGCCCGGCGCCGAGGTCATGACTCGCCAATTGTAAATTCCGCCGATGGAGCTCCGGAGTTTGGAAAAGGCCTTTTGCGCCGAGTCGTCGCGAACGAACGCGCGATCACCGGTGAATCCCGAGAAATCGTGGCGCAGGTAGGTTTTTTGGATCCACTCGGTGATGGTCTTGACCGACGTGTCGTCGTCCACAATGTCGCCCGTTAGCCGTTTCGAAAATTGTTTCCAGAAATCGTGGTCGCGCTTGACGATGTCGTCGGTCAACTCAGGCAACGGCTGGCGATTGATCTTCATGATGACCCCGTACGGCGTCAGGTGGGGATACATCCAGTCCAACGGAAAGCTTTCCTCAACGAAGAACTCGTTCTTGGGATTGTGATCGAACATGACTTTGGTCAGCAGGCCATTGATAGACATGACGGCGACCTGCCCGGAGACCTGCACGCGATTTTCGATGACTTTGACGTCTTCGCCCGGCTTGAGCTGGGGCGGATTCATCTGGAGCCGCCGTTGCGCGTCCTGGAGATATTCATTGAAACACTTTGATGAATCGTCTGGCGTGGCGATGTAAATCTCGCGGTCCGGATAAACGCCGCCCATGCTGCGCGCCAATTCCTTGGGATAGGCTTCTTCGAGGAGAAGGCGGTTGAGCCGGATGCGAGTGTGGCTCAGCGGATTCTGGCGAATGAAATCGGTGACGTAATCGGAGAGCCTTACCTGGCTGAATCGGTTGGTTTCGTAGAGCGGACCAATTTTCGACAGCTCGGCAATTTCGTTGGCAAGCTGTTCCTGTTTGCGGCGAAGCCGGTCCGAACTCGGATTGTCTGCGAGATCCAGCTCGATCGCGGACTTCTCAGAAATTTGTTCTGAGATAGCTTTCCTTACTTTCAATTCGCGCTCCAAGAGCACATTGAGGTCAGCCGCCAGGCTGCGGCGCAGGGCCTGGTCGTTGCCCGAGCCGGAAAGGAGCTGACGCGTCCGGGCGCTGAGGTTTTCAGACAGATACTTCGAGAGCGGATCGGATGGCGTGCGGAGTTTCGACACGAATGCCGGCAGGTCAATGAAGTCCTTGTCGCGAAACAACGAGGTCGAGGTGCGCCGGTTCTTTTCGATCCGATCTCCCAGTCCGATGAAAATGCGGTCCAGAGGTTGTACGGCCCGCGCGAAGATATTAGTCGCGTAGTTTTCGGCCCTCTCTTTGTCTGATCGAATCAACTCCTGGAAGAACGGTGGGTCGATTTGTGTGCTGCGATTGTACTGGGCGCGGATGTAGTTGAGATACGTGCCGTCGGCCAGCGCGTTTTGCGTGATAATATAGACGTCGCGGCGATCGAACTTCCGATCCCGGGCCGGCAGACAGTTGCTTGGGACGAAGCTGTCGCAGAAAATCATGTACGTCGGGGCGAATCGGCCCGGGTCCGTGCCGCCATAGAGGACCGCGTCCTTCGTCATTTCGGGATACAACGGTTTGCCATCGGCTCCGTTGAACGGCGGCGTGAACATGTCATGACCGAACCAATAACCGAACCAATGTTCATGCTGCTCGTTGTCCGACCAGTGGGTGAGGATGGAATGGACGGGCATCAGAGCGAACAGGCCGAGGGCAAGCGCCAGCGGGGCGCGATTTCGATAGAAGAAGAGGCCAACCAAAAAAGCTGCCGCGGAAGCCATCAAAATCAGCCCGCCAAACACTGGCAACCCATACTGGTCCTTATTTGAGAACGTGTGGCCTACCAGCGTCAGCAGCTCGGAAAAGCCCACGCTAGCCTTCTGGCCGAAGTAGGTTGTCGAGGTGAGCTCCGTGAAGGAAAAAATCGCCAGCGCGAGCGCGACGGCGCCCCCGATGAAACCCCACGAGCGAAAGCGCTGGTAATGCGTCGCCATGTATGAAGCGATCAATGTCAACCCATAGCCGACCATCATCGCAATCAACGTATGAGACGCCGTGAAGAAAACACGGACCAATCCCTGTGCCGCGCGGTCCGCCGGCGGATTGAGCAGGATCAAGAGGAGGACGCCGAGGAAAAAGTAAATCGCGGCAATGCCGACGAGCCAGGCGCGCTCGCGCTTGTGCAGCTTGAAGAAAAAGGCGAAAGGCACCAGGGCAATGAACGCATAGACCCAATTGAACTCTTCGATAATTCCAGAGCCCAGCATGCCCAACTGCGTCAGGAACACCAACGGATGATGGAAAATATCGCTAGGATTGGCTTTTTCGTACTGACCGCGCGTGAAGGCATGAATGAAACCCTCGACTGTTCGCGGGTAGCCCCATTGCATGGGCGGATTGCTCATTCCCGCTAGCGGCATGTAAAAGTAAAATGCCGCCCCCAGAACCCAGCAGAAGCCGCAGATAATCACCACCAGCCATTCCCAGCCCAGTTTCCACGTACTGATTGCAAACTTGATCCAGCCAGCTAATGCCGCCAGGGCCATGATGTAAGCCAGACTTCCGATCGCGGGCACCGCCGCCAGCGAAACGATACACGCCGTCATGCACGCATCCAGACAAAATTCCGGAAAGCTCTCCTTGGTCAGGAGCGTGAACCACAAATAAGACAGAATCGAGAGGACGCCGACGACGTGAAAAATCACCAGGATAGACCGATTCTGCTCGAGCGCCGTCAGTATATGTTGTGACTCAAGTATCCAGCCAGCGAGATAAATGATGCTGTTACCCAGGAAGAGATTGCGGCCCATTCTAAAGTTGGCGGCGGCGATAGCGATTTCGATGCCCATGGCCGCGACGATCAGCGTCTGGTGGTTGGTAAAGCAGATGCCGTGAAAGAAGAGCGCATAATAGAGGTAGCGGCGCTGGTGAGGGGCATAAATCCAGCGCAGCAGGCAGAGCAACACCACCATCAGGGAAGCGACGCTAAACGCATAGACTTCGACGATCACCGACTGGCTCCACATGAATCCGTTGAAGCCGATCAACATCCCCGCAACAAACCCGGAGACCATGCAGATAGCGTTTTCCCAGCCGCCAGTGATGCCTTTGAGTTCTTCAATGCCCTCCATCAGCAGGCTGCTGCCACGCGATACCAGCAGGCCCAACAGGCCGGCCGCGAGCGCGCCGCCGGTCGCCTCTGCCAGCGCCACGCGCCAGGCGATGTTCCCAACGGGCAGCAGCACCGTCCAAAGCCATGTGTAAACCGTCCAAACGGGGTAACCTGGAGGGTGCGGGATGCCGGCATAGAAGGAACCGGTGGCCAACTCGCCGGAATCTTCCAGCGTCATTTCCGGCGCCAATGTGAGGTAATAACCGATCCAAACCGCGGCGAAGGTGACGAGAAAAGTCAGCCAATCCATCCGGCGGAAGAGCGGCGCCGGCTTGGGTATGACTGCGAGGGGTCTGGCGGGGGGCGGACCTTTGGCCGCCGGCGCGGGTGGAGTGGCTGTCGCTTGAGGCTTGCCCGCCGGCGGCTTCGGTTTGTCATTGCTCATTTTTAGTTTTGCGCCTTCGGTCCCGAAAGCGAACGGATACTAGAAGTGGAACCGCTGCCGTTTGTCCATTCAAAAGTGTCAGCCGGCGGGGTATTCTCGCGCTGAATCTTACCGGGCAGATAGGCCGCCACGCTGTGATTACTCAGGATCATGGCGACAAGCGGCCCTGAATTGGTCGCGCCGCCGGCGCTGCCGCCTTCGCGCTGGCTAAACAGCACGCAGAGCAGCACCAGTGCGGCGGTGGCAGGCGCCAGCCAGCGCAGACGGAAACCCGGCACGGGCGGATCGGTAATGACAGGGGCACCGACGGCCAACGCCGCCGCCTGTTGTGAGGCGGCCCAACGCCGTCTAAAGCTCGACGAGGGGCGGCGCGGCACCCACGAGCGCAATTGACTCTCCAACTCGTTCATTTCGTTCATACTGTTCATATTCGGCTCCCTTCAGGCACAGCTTGAGTTTCTGCAGGCCATAACGGTAACGGCCTGCGGCGGTATTCGGCGAAACTTCGAGAAGCTCGCCGATTTGGTCGAAAGTGTATTCATGCCAGATTTTCAGGACGATGACTTCACGCTGCTCGCGCGGCAATTCAGCCAGGCAGCGCATTGCACTGCGTTCGGCGGGGGTCTCATTAGGCGATCTTTCGAACCAGCGTTTTGATTCCAGTTCGCGCGTCAGGCGACGCCACAAATTCCGGCGATAATTCAGGGCCTGGTGGCGGAAGCTGCGGACGCAGTAGTGCTCCGCATTTTGGGGCGGCTCGGTTCGCTGCACGAGAGCGAGGAACGTCCCGTGTAGAACGTCCTCAGCTTCGGCGTGGCGCAAGCCCAGCGCCCGCCCATAAAGGATCAGATCGGCCGCTTTGGCTCGATACAAGGCTTCGCACCACCCGCATGATTGATCGCTGCTCACGAATCCACTGGATAGACACCCAGTATGAAGAATTTGTATAAAGATTATTGCGGAAACGCAAGCCGTTGAAGCCAAGCAGATTAGGAGGGATTCCGCAGGGGAGACCGACCCGCCAGTGCCCGTTCCCGCTCGAGCAATGTCGGATGTGAGTAGTAAAATCCGCTGTAAACCGGGTGAGGCGTCAAATTGCTGAGGTTCTTTTCGGTCAATTTCCGCAGCGCGCGGACCAGGGGATGCGGTTCGCCGATCACGCCTGCGGCAAATTCGTCAGCCTGATATTCGTAGCGGCGCGACCACCAATGAGCCAACGGCGAGAACCAAAATGTCACGACTCCAGCCAACAGGCCAAACAACAAGAGAGCTGGCGCGATATTTCCCTGCGCGAAGCCGAACGCGCGATAAAACCAGTCCTGTTTTGCCAGAAGGGAGATGACATAGAATCCCGCCAGCGAGACCAGCGCAGAAATCAATAGCGTTTTCGGAATGTGTTTTTTCTTAAAGTGCCCGATTTCGTGTGCCAGCACGGCTTCCAGTTCCGGCTCGGCCAGTTGTTCGGTTAACGTGTCGAACAGCACGATTTTTCGGAACCTGCCGAACCCGGTGAAGAATGCGTTCGAATGCCGTGAACGTTTGCTGCCGTCCATAACCTGAATGCCACGTGCGCGGAACTGCGTCTGGTCCGCCAGTCGCAAGAGGCGCTCGCGCAAGCTGCCCTCCGGCAACGGCGTGAACCGATTGAACAGCGGCAGGATAAGAACCGGGGCGAGCACCGACAGCAGAACCTGAAAAAGCAGCAATGCCGTCCAGGCCCAGAACCACCACCAGCCGCCAGTCCATTCCACCAGCTTCAATACCAACACCAGAAGCGGGTAACCAAGGACTAAGCCGAGGAACAAACCTTTCAGGCGATCCATCCACCAGACTGTTTGCGTGGTCGTGTTAAACCCGAACCGTTGTTCGAGACGGAATTGATAGTACCATTCGATGGGCAATCCGGGCAACGAAAGCGCCACGCCCGCCAGAAAAAGAAACGCGGCCATGGCCCACACTGAGCCGCCGAGCCGATGAATGGCCAGAGCGTGTCCCCAGGGCAAAACTCCGCTAACCAGCACGACGAGCAACAGCGCCGCTTCATAGGTCGTGTCGATTTGATCCAAACGTGCTTTGGCCAGCGTATAGCTGACGGATTTGGCGTATGTCGCCTCGTCCACTATGTCGTGGAAGGCTTCCGGCACTGCGCCCGCATGGGCGCGCACATGATGGCGGTTCAGAGAATTCAGCCATAGCTCGGCCACCCATTTGGCAAAGACCAGGCACACGACCACCCAAAATGTGATGCTCGAGGGAGTCATCAACGCAATTTAACGGCAAACTGGCCGAGCTAGAAACCGAAAAGTCTCTTTGCAGTTCTGCGCAAATTCTCCTGACAAAAATCACCCCTCTGTGGTATAGATAGGGCGACTAAGCACTTATCAACCAGACAGACGAAGATTATGCCTATGAAAAGCGTTACAAATAATTATTCACCGTCAGTTGTCGCAAACAAACCACACTACTCCTCCATCCAAATCATTGTGGTTCGGCTCGCGCTCCTCTCGTGCCTTGTGCTCGCCGCAGCCGGTCCGCTTTCGGCGGCTGAACCCGACAAAGTCTATAAAGGCTCGCCCGAGTTCGAGCGGATGAAAACCCTCGCAGGCACTTGGAAGGGCAAGGCCGACATGGGCCAGGGCCCAATGGAAATGACCGTCCAATACCGCGTCATTTCCGGCGGCAGCGCCATTGAAGAACGCATCTTCGAAAGCACGCCCAAAGAGATGGTGACGATTTACCATGACAAAAACGGCAAGCTGGCCCTGACGCATTATTGCATGCTGGCCAATCGTCCCGCCATGTTGCTCGAGTCGTCCGACGCCAAGACCCTGCGGTTCGATTTTGACTCTACCTGTGGGATCGATGCCAAATCCGAAATGCACATGCATTCGCTTTCGATCACGTTCGAAGGCCCGGACTCGATCGTGCAGGATTGGAAGCTGTTCGAGGACGGGAAAGCCAAGGACAGCCATCCGTTTGTGCTGAAGCGGGTAAAGGCGTGATTGTCGAAATCGTCCACGGCCTTCGCATAGCGCGGCTGCGAAGGCCGGCAGTTCTCGAACCGAACCGAAAGCAATTGTGAGCTCTCGCGAACCGCGCGCGATGTCCTTTGTTGCCTTTTTGCGAGGCATCAACGTCGGCGGACGCAAGCCGATCAAGATGGAAGACCTCCGCGCAGCATTTAAGGACATGGGATTTCAAAAGGTGAGGACCCTGCTCGCCAGTGGAAATGTGCTCTTCGAGTCAGGTGCCGACAAAGCGGAACCAGCCGCCGAAAGGATCGAGGACAATTTGAGAAAGGCCTTCGGCCATGAAATCGGCGTGCTGGTCCGTTCGATCTCCGAACTCCAGAAACTCGCCGCAGTTGACCCTTTCAAAGCAGTCAAAATCGCTCCACAAACCCAGCTTTACGTCACTTTTCTTTCGCAGAAATCAAAGCCAGGCCAGAACGCGCGGTTTGAGGCCATTGCTAAGGATTTCAAAACGCCGCGTATCTCCGACCGGGAAGTCTGCAGCGTCATAAAAGTGTCGCCGCAGTTTCATACGACGGACTTGATGATTGTTCTCGAAAAGGAATTTGGTCGAAAGGTCACCACGCGGAACTGGAATACAATTCTCCGGATCTTGAACGCGGCCGCTGCTGAGCAAGAAACTTCGACGGCAGTCAGCAAAGCACGAGGCCGCTAAGCTGACAATTTACCAATCCATGAGCGTCATTTGCGGTGGTTGCTTGTGCGGGGCAGTGCGTTACGAGGCGGCCGGCCGGCCGTATAACATTACCCATTGTCACTGCGCCGATTGCCGCCGCAGCGCCGGAGCACCGTTCTTGAGTTGGGCTTCGTTTCGCCGGATCGAGTTCCGCTTCACTCGAGGTCAGCCGCGTGAGTTGGAGTGGACTGGGCGCTGGCGCTCGTTTTGCCCGGCTTGTGGCACTCAATTGACATTCAAGGCCACGGCGGAGGCGGAGGAAGTCGATGTGACGGTTTGCAGTTTCGATCAGCCCGAATCGATTTCGCCGCAGGACCATACGTGGGTTGAGGATCGAATTCCGTGGGTGCTTCTCGCCGACAATTTGCCGAGTTACGCGCGGGCAAGATCTTCCAAATCGGGCGCGTAAACCTGGGGTGACTCGGCCTGCTCTCCCCAACCCTCTCCTCTAGAGGAGGAGAGGGGGAGATTCTCGCCGCGCCCTCATCGATGCTCGTCACGGTCAATTCAACTTGAATTTTGGAGGTTTCAAATTATTCTGGTTTGCGCGCGCCGGACGAAACTAACGAAGGCTTTCGGTCCAGGCGGCTGAACATTCGAAAGTGATAGTTGAGCCATGCAGACAAATCGCCGGACCTGGCAGTCATTTGATGAAATGCGCAAGGCCGCCCAAGAGGGCGACCCGGCCGCACAATGTTACCTGGGCGTTTGTTATCAGACCGGGCAGGGGGTGCAGCAGGATTATCAGGAAGCCATCAGAAGGTTCCGTCGGGCGGCGGAACAGAACGATGCCGCAGCCCAATGTTATTTGGGCTTCTGCTACCAGAATGGCCAGGGTGTGCCGCAAGAATACGGGCAGGCCGCCAAGTGGTTTCGCGAAGCTGCCGAGCAGGGTGATCCCGCTGCGCAGTTTAACCTGGGCGTTCTTTACGAAACTGGCCAGGGTGTGCCACAAAATTACGCCGAGGCGGTTAAGTGGTATCACGAAGCGGCCGAACAGGGCGAACCGCAAGCTCAGTTCAATTTAGGGGTGTTCTACGAGACGGGCCAGGTCGTCCCTCAAAACTTCGAGGAAGCGGTGAAGTGGTACCGGCTGGCGGCGGATCAGGAATGCGCTCCCGCTCAATGCAACCTGGGTTTGTGCTACGAAACCGGCCGGGGCGTGCCGCAAAATGTGCGGGAAGCCGTCAAATGGTTCTGCAAAGCGGCCCGGCAAGGCGACAAAACCGCGCAGCATAATCTCGGGGTTTATTACGCGACCTTGGAAGCCGCGGAGCGTGCCGCGGCAGAGGGCGAAGCAACACCGCAGGCGGCAGGCGAGGCCGGGCTTGGAATCACACCGGCTTAGCCGAACAAATCCATCTGCGGAGGCGGAGGAAGTTGCTGCAACCGCTGGCGGTCTCGCTCCCGTCGCGTCGCTTGGCGCACGTTGCCTTCCGGCGTCAGCTCGGAGGCTTCGAGATTTCCCAAAATTTCCTTTGCCCGCTCCAGAACAGTTTTGGGCACCCCGGCGAGCCGTGCGACCTGGATGCCATAGCTCTTGTCAGTGCCACCCTCGACTATTTTGCGCAGGAAAACGATCTGATCGTGCCATTCGCGCACGGCGACATTGAAGTTCTTGAGCCGGGGCAATCGTGCGGCCAGCTCCGTCACTTCGTGGTAGTGCGTGGCAAACAACGTCTTGGCGCCCACCTGATTGTGCAGGTGTTCGACGATGCTCCACGCCAGGCTCAACCCGTCAAAGGTGCTCGTGCCGCGCCCAATTTCGTCGAGAATGATCAGACTCCGCGGCGTGGCATTGTTCAGAATGTTGGCGGTCTCGCACATCTCGACCATGAAAGTGGACTGGCCGCGGGCCAGATCATCACTTGCGCCGATGCGCGTGAAAATGCGGTCCACCAAATCAATCCGCGCTTCTGCTGCTGGGATGAACGAACCGGTGTGTGCCAGCAATGTGAGGAGCGTGACCTGCCGGATATAAGTGCTTTTGCCGGCCATGTTCGGGCCGGTAATTAGGGCAATCTGCGGAAATTCTGGGCGACGCTGGCTCTCCCTCTCCTCCTTAGCAGGAGGGGGTTGGGGAGAGGAGATCTCCGATCCGGCCATAGCAGCATCGTTCGGCACGAAACGCTCTTCGCTCAGACTTTGCTCGAGCACCGGATGCCTTCCCTCGCTGATCGATAAAATCCCATCATCACCGATCTGTGGGCGGCAATAATTGTAGAGCCGGGCGGTCTCGGCGAAAGCGCCGAGCACGTCCACCCGGGCCAAAGCGGCGGCCGTCCTTTGGATCTCGGGCAGGCGGCCCAGCACCTCCTCGCGCACTCGCTGAAATAACTCGTATTCGAGCTTCACGCTTCGTTCTTCGGCCCCGAGGATTTTGCTCTCCATTGCTTTGAGCTCTGGTGTTATGAAGCGCTCGCCGTTCGCGATGGTTTGTTTGCGAACGTAGTCGCCTGGCACTTTCTCCAGGTTCGCTTTTGTGACTTCGATGTAATAACCAAAAACCGAGTTGAAGCGCACTTTGAGCGACGAGATGCCCGTGCGCGTGATTTCATCCTGCTGCAGTTTAGCAATCCAGTCCTTGCCGCCGCGCATAGCGATGCGCAGTTCGTCCAGGGCCGGATCGAAGCCATCCCGGATAAGACCGCCTTCCTTCACCGCCAGGGGCGGCTCATCCACAATCGCGCGCGCTATCAACTCCACTAGTTCCGGCACTTCGACGATTTGAGATTGCAACTCCTCCGCCAGGGAGCGAACAGGTTCGGCTCCGTCACGGTTCCCACTGGACGATTCCGGGTTTTGGAACTCGCGGAGTGATTCGCCGGAAGCTGAAGCCTGCGGCCGGAGCAAGTTCTCCAGCGTCTTCTTCAGCCCCGGGATTTGCTCCAATGCCAGCCGCAGAGCGACCATGTCGCGCGCGTTGCCAGTCCCGACGCTCAGGCGGCCGAGCGTGCGTTCCAGGTCGCGTACGTGGGCCAACTCCGTGCGTAAATCCTCTAAGGCAGCGGGATGATCGATGAACAGTTGCACTGCTTCCTGGCGTTGTTGAATGGGCTGAACCGTCGCCAGCGGTTGTGACAGCCAATCGCGCAGGCGGCGCGCGCCCATGGGTGTGACCGTGCGATTGAGCGCACCATAGAGCGAAGCGTTGCGCGGAGAATCCTGGTGCAAAGGCTCAAGGATTTCCAAATGCCGCAAGGTCGTGAAGTCGATCGTCAGGAAATCGGTTCTTTGGTAAAAAGAAAGCCGCGTGAGGTTGCTGGCCTCGCGGCGCAGATGCTGCGTCAGGTAATGCAGCACAGCCCCGGCCGCGCCGGTAGCCGCAGCGCGGTCTTTCAGTCCGAACCCATCCAGAGAGGCGACCTTAAAGTGCTCCCGAACTGTGTACACCGCAGTCTCCGGCGCAAACACCCAATCCTCATATCCATTGACAATCCAGCCGAACGGAGCTGCAGCTCCGTGCCAGGAGAAGCGGTTTCCTTTCTCCAAACCAGGGCTCGCCTTGGTAACCGAGTTGGGAGAGATGGGAGCGGAGCCAGACACGCCGCCGCCGGATGGAACGCTCCGCGGCCTGTCAGAGGCGGAAGGGCCAGGGGGCAGCGTTTCCGCCGTTCCTCGGCGATTTCCTGTCGCGAGTAAATCCCGCACGCCCGTCGCTTCAGCGGGATAAATGATTTCCGCCGGCCGAAGCCGCTGAAGCTCCGTCATCACGGCGTTCTCTCCTTCAACTTCAGTCGTCCGAAAATCTCCCGTCGTCAAATCCGCCACCGCCAGCCCATAAGTCCGGCCCACGGCATAAACGGCTCCTAGAAAGTTGTTCCGCTCGGCCGCCAGCATCCGCTCGTCAAAATGCGTGCCCGGGCTGAGAATCTGAGTCACTTCGCGTTTGACCAGTTGACCCGGCCGCGCCTCTTCCATCTGGTCACAAATGGCGACCTTGCGTCCCGCCCGCAGCAACCGGCTAAGGTAGGCGTTCGCCGCATGGAACGGGATGCCGCACATGGGGACTGCGCCGCGTTTGGTCAGCGCGACGTTCAGCAATTGCGCTCCGACCTGCGCGTCCTCGAAAAACATTTCGTAAAAATCACCCAGCCGAAACAGGAGCAGCGCGTCCTTGGGTAGCTCGCCCCTAATGCGGCGATACTGCGCCATCATCGGCGTGAGTTGGGCGTCGCTGGCCATCGACGCCACGTTAGTACGGAATCGAGCTCAGGTCGAAATGAAAAAAGTACCGGGGTGACGACGACACGTCACGGCGGCTTTCGCGAGTAGGATCACGGACACTCCCGTAAACAGTTGCTCTGGCCCCATTTGTGCTGCAACATTATGGCGCATGTCCGGTACTAGCGTCACAAAGTCTTCTTTGCGCCTGGAACGGGCCGAGGCTTCGCGCCTGGCCTGGGCGTTCGCTATGTCTGTGAGCCTTCATTTGCTGGTTTTCGGGGGTTATGAAACAGGCCGAAGCTTCGGTTGGTGGCAGCGCCTGGAACTGCCGGCCTGGATGAAGTCGTCCAAAATGTTGACGCAAGTTCTGACCAAAAAAGATCCTCCGCAACCTCTTCCCCAGGAAGAGGTGCCGCTCATGTTCGTGGAGGTCAGCCCGGCCCAGGCCAGCCCTGAACCGCCCAAGCAGGCAAAATTCTACTCAAATAAGAATTCGCTGGCAGCCAACCCGGAACCCGACAACCTCACCAGCATTCCCAAGATTGACGGCAAACGTCCCGAACTCGTCAAAACCGAAAACGTCCCGCGCGAAAAGTTTGTTCCATTGCAGCCTACCCCTCCGCGTCCCCAAGCCAAAAAACCGCAGGAGGAATTGAAGGCGACGACGACGTACAAGCCCGGCGACCTGACCATGGCCAAGCCGGATCCGAACCCCGTCAAAGACGAGGGACAGGAGAAAAAAAAGCAGTTCAAAACCGTGCAGGAAGCAAAAGCGCGGCTGGCTGAGAACCGGTTGGCGGGCGAAAAAATGCAGCAGGAAGGCGGTGTGGAGCGTCGGCGTGAGGTGGCCTCTCTTGATACCAAGTCCACCGTCTTTGGTGATTACGATTATTTGCTGGTGTTAGCGATCCAGAGCTATTGGTACGGCCTGCTTGATCAACAACGGTACGCCTCCGATTACCGCGGAAAAGTGGTTCTGCAATTTCGGCTCCATTACGACGGGAGCATTACCGATCTGAACGTGGTCGAAAATACGGCCGGGGCGATACCTGGCTTGCTCTGCGAGACCGCGGTCGATAAGCCGAAGCCTTACGAAAAGTTTCCGTCTGACATGCGACGGGTGGTTGGGGATATCCGCAATATTCAGTTTACGTTTTATTACAATTGACCGCGACGCTAGATTGCCGATGGAACCTATTTCTCTTTTTCGACATTCATAATTCAATTAACTGTTACTGCTCATGGAACCGTTTGTTTACGCGCTGCTTATCTTAACGTCTGTGGTCGGTCTCGCCTTCATCGTCGAGCGGGGCATTATGTTGCGCTGGCGCCGGGTCGTCCCCCCGGAGATCGAGGCCGCGGTCGAATCCTGCCAATCGCCGGAGGACGTGCCGATGCTCCGGCGAGTTTGTCAGCAGCATGCGTCTCCGATGAGCCGGCTGCTGTTGTTGGCCACCGAGCATTTGGACTGGCCAAAGGCGGAAAATGTGGATGCCCTCCAGACCCGGGCGCGGCATGAAGTTGCCCGACTGGAGCGCGGGTTGGTGGTTCTCGAAATCATTGTCGGTATCGCGCCGCTGCTCGGTTTGGTTGGCACGATCGCTGGAATGATGACGCTCTTTGGCAATATCGGCCAATCGGGGTTGAACGATGCCTCGCGGCTGGCCAAAGGTATCGCGCTAATTCTCAACGCCACGCTGATGGGCCTGCTTATTGCTATCCCGTCGCTCATTTTCTGGAGCTATTACAGCAAGAAAGTCGAGACGCTTGCGGTTGAAATGGAAACTTTGTGCGATGAATTCGTCCGGCGCCAATACCGGGAAGAGCTTCCGCGGTCAACCCCGAAACCGCTGCAACAGGAGGCCAAAGTTTAGCTTCCACGCTTTCCGTCGAGCGATCAGCCTACAGTAGCCATTATGCGCTTTTACTCTCGGAAGCGGCGGCAGGCCCCGGCGGTGATTATCGTCGCTCTGATCGATATCCTCATCGTGCTGTTGATCTTTCTCCTGGTGACCACGACTTTTCGACAGCAACCGGCCCTCAAGCTGGCGTTGCCTGAGTCCTCCCATGCCGAACGGACCGGCGCCCAGGAAAATCCGCCGCTCGTGGTGTCGGTCGATGCCGAAGGCGATTTGCGGCTCGGGCCCGAAGGCAAGCCCGTGACCGCCGAGCGCCTGAAAACGGAGCTGCTTGCTGCCGCGGAAAAAACTCAGGAGCTTAAGTTAGCCATCAGCGCCGACAAGCGCGCCCCGTTCGGTCAGATCGTCAAAGTGATGGACGCAGCGAAGGAAGCGAAGATTAAGATCGTCAACGCCTTCACGAAAGAGGCAACAAAGCCCTGACTTTCGTCTTCCTCAATTCCATCTTGCTGTCCCGGCGCCGATCCTCTAGACCATTCTGGCCGTTCGAGCCCCGGACTGCTGAGCTTTGAACCCTTGAATCTTGGACCCTGAAATGTTGATCATTGAAACATGCCCTACAAAGATCTGACCCCGCCTGCCGGCGGAAGAATCTCCATCAAAAGCGGAAAACTGAGTGTTCCTGACAATCCCATTCTTCCCTTTATTCGCGGCGACGGCACCGGGCCGGACATCTGGGCGGCCAGCCAGCGAGTCTTCGAAGCCGCGGTGCAAAAGGCCTATGGCGGCAAGCGCAAGGTAATCTGGTTCGAGGTTTTTGCCGGCGAAGCCGCGAAAAACCAATTTGATACCTGGCTTCCGAACGACACCATCGAGGCGTTCAAGGAGTATCTAGTCGGCATCAAAGGCCCGCTGACCACCCCGGTGGGCGGCGGGATTCGTTCACTGAACGTTGCCCTGCGGCAATTGCTGGACCTGTACGTGTGCTTGCGGCCGGTGCAGTACTTCCAGGGCGTGCCTTCGCCCGTCAAGCATCCGGAAAAGGTCAACATGGTGATCTTCCGTGAGAACACCGAGGACATCTACGCTGGTATCGATTACCAGGCCGGCAGCACGGAAGCGAAAAAGATCCTGAACTTCATCCAGCGCGAGTTGCCAGCGGGTTTCAAGAAGATCCGTTTCGGACAGGATGCCGTGGACGAAATCGGTATTGGCATAAAACCCGTCAGCCGGCCTGGCACGGATCGCCTGGCTCGCGCCGCCCTTCAGTATGCCGTGCAAAACCGGCGCAAGAGCGTCACCTTCGTCCACAAGGGCAACATCATGAAGTTCACTGAGGGCGCCTTCCGCGATTGGGGTTATGAGCTCGCCAAACGCGAATTCAGCGCTGTTGAAATTGACGGCGGCCCTTGGTCCAAACTGCCTCAGGGCATCGTTGTCAAGGACGCCATCGCCGACATCACTCTGCAACAAGTGCTGACGCGCCCGGAGGATTTCGACGTGATTGCAACGTTGAACCTGAACGGCGATTACCTGAGCGACGCGCTCGCGGCGCAGGTAGGCGGGATTGGCATCGCTCCCGGTGGCAATATCAATTACGTTTCCGGCCACGCCATCTTCGAGGCTACCCACGGCACGGCGCCCAAATACGCCAACCAGGACAAAGTCAATCCCGGCAGTGTCGTGCTCAGTGGCGAGATGATGTTCCGCTACCTGGGGTGGACTGAAGTGGCCGACCTCATCATCAAGGGTCTCAACGGGGCAATTGCCTCCAAGCGCGTGACCTACGATTTCGCCCGCCTGATGCAAGGAGCGACGGAAATCAAGTGCTCGCAGTTCGGGGATAACATCATCGGGCACATGTAACGCCTGGGAGTGAGCGTGCGGCTCCAACGATCCGGGGGTAGGGCGCGCTGTCCCTGCGCGCTGTGAACACCCGCGGATGTCCAAAGCGTGGAACACTCTGGGAACGACTTTCGGCGCGCTGGGACAGCGCGCCCTACCATAAAACCTCGCCCGAGAGGCGCGGTCACTCATTATGCGGAATCTTGATCGTGCTTCCGCCGATGAACTCGCGCACGACCGCATCACCCGGAATAATGCCGTAATCGGCCGTGTGCTTTTTCTCCAGGCCGGCGACTGATTCGAGCAGCGTTTTGACCCGCTCGTAGCGAATCCGGGCGTCGAGAAAACCACCGTAAGACTGAAAATCTTCAGGGCGCGGTAGCAGCGCGTCCGGCCCGATGAGGAAGGGCCGCAGCACAGGCAAATCGAAAGGAAAGCCGCCGTTCACCGTATGATCGGCCAGGCCGCGCAAGGGGATGATGCTGAACAGCTCGCCCGAACGCACGTAATGCCAGTGCAGCAGTGTCAGCAGCGGGCTGTGATTGCGATGGCTCGCATCACGCAGCATGCGGCGGATTAACCGCACATCGGTGAACTTCGTCAGCCGTCGGGACTGTCCATCACCTTCATAAAGGACGTTCTGCGTTTCAATGTAGAGCCGGAACTGGGAGGAAGCGTCGATGCCTTCGGTGATGGGCGGGTAGAGGCCGTGCAAACAATCGAGTAGCAATATTTGATCGGGCGCGAGCTGGATGGACTTGGTCGCGGTGCGCCGCCCTTCCTTGAAGCTGTAGATCGGTTTCTCGATAGTCTCGCCCGCCAGCAACGCCTTGAGGTGCTGGTTGAGGAGCTGTATGTCGAGCGCTTCTGGAGTTTCATAATTGCGGTCGTTGATCCAGTCCGTCGGGTGCTCGACGAGCGACCAGAAATAATCGTCGAGGTTAAGCATCAGAAAGCGCAGGCCCTCTTTTTGCAGCCGCTCGGTCAGCTTGACTGTCGTGGTGGTTTTTCCCGATGAACTCGGCCCGCTGATCCACATCATCCGGACCTTATCGCCGGCCTTAAGCCGCGCCAGTACCTTGCCCGCCGCCTGATCCAGCGACTGCTCATAGACCGCGAGCGCGTCATCCACCAGCGATTTGATCTTCCCGGCGTGGATGATCTCGTTGAGACCCGCGACCGTGTCGCAGCCGCGCTGGCGATTCCACGCCAGGGTCTGTTCCATCTCGCTTTGGGGAAAGCCGTTCCCGACAAATTTGTCCGCAGTAATCGCGCCCTCCCGCAGCCAATGCCGGCCCCAGCGATAGCAAGTATAGGCGTCGCCGGTGTTTTGGAACCCGTAACTCCGCAGCGCGTGCAGCACCTCGTCTTGAATTACCTCGATGGTCGGTGGAAAATTGGCGATCAAATGGTGCGGGTCCGAATTCAGGCACACCACGACTGCGTCGGCGAGGAACTGAGCAATCTTCTCGTCCGATCCGTGGGCTTGAAAAATGTGGTCGTTGATGCCGGGCAGTAATTCCTGTTCAAAGCCGCCGATCGATTCGGCGGCGCGCAAAATCGCGTGCTGGATGCGCACAGGATCGAATTTGACCAGAGCGCGGTTCCGCTTTTGGACTTTGACAATCCGGTTTTGAACGGCCATTCGTGGATTATAAGGAGGGAGATCCCCAATCCAAAATCCAAATCGCGATGGAGTCCCCGCTCGATACCAAGCATGCAACGGGAAACACTTGAAGGCATGGAACCCGGCGTCGCCAGCGCTCAAATCCGACAAGCCCGCAAAAATCCCGCGCGCGAACTCATGCGCATCCAACCCGCAGTGCCCACCTTGGGGAAGAAGGAAGTTCAGGATGAGCTTCACAAAATCCTGTTCGAACTCACCAAACAGGATGACGTGATTAAGAGTCGCCTCGCCTGGTTGAAGTCAGGCGCCGACACTCCGAACCCTTGAGCGTAGCGGTTGCGGCCCGGTTTCTGTTACTCCGGCGCGCGGGGGAGCAAAATCTCGAGTTTCTTTTGATCCAGGGCACCAGGATGGCCCTGGTAACGCACAATCCCTTTGCCGTCCAATAGCAGCACATACGGTACGCTGGTCACGCCGGCCGCCGTGCTCAACTTCCCTTTGGTGTCAAGGCCCGAAGCGAATTCGAGCTTCGGCCCAACCGTTTGTTCGACCTCCTCCTGGGAATCTGATGTCACGCCAACAACCGCGAGTCGATCCCCAAGCGCTTTCTGCAGAGCGTTGAGCTCCGGAATGGCTTTTTGGCAGGGAATGCTCCAGGGCGCCCAAAAAGCGAGCAACACTGCCTTGCCTTTTAGTACGGGCTTGTCCCCGAGCCACTTCTCGACTTCCACCGTCGGTCCCGGTTTACCCAGAAGCGAGCGTTCCGAGATGGGATCGGCCAGGCTGTTCTCGGAGGTGGCAGCCGCCTTGCGGGCCGCGCGCGCTACTTTCTGCGCCTGTTCCACCAGCCTCGACGCCAGTGTGCTCTGGTAGGCCACATCATCCTGAACCTGCTGCCGTTCCGCCTCGGCCGCGGCTTGTGCGTCATACTGGAACTTCCGCCGCAAGGCTTCGTCGAGGTATTTGAGCTTTACGTTGGTGATGCCCTGGCTGTGTGTGAAATACAGGTCCGTCGTGTTGGCGCCCATGATGGTGACGTTGCTATACGTCTTCGATCCAACCTTGAGAAAATCGAGCTTCAGCGGCGCTGCGCACACTGAAAATCCACACCACAGCAACCCGCACCAGCTAAGAAGCCGCCAAATCACGGCCCGTGATATGCCTCACTCGGCGGCCTTTGACAAGAGCGGAGAGTGCTGACCCGCCCGGCAAATCAGCTCAGTCCCGCCTCCGCGTGGCGAGCACTCCGACAAGCAAACCCAAACCGAAAGCCACGCCGATGGTTTGATACGGATGCTCTCGAATGCAGCGATCGGTGGCCTTTGCTGCCGCAATCGTCTTTTCTTCCAGGCGTTGCGCCGCGTCTTTGGCTGCGTCGAGAGCGGCTGCCAGGCGCGCGCGCAGTTCTTTGATTTTTTCGCTAGATTCCTCCTCAGTGGTGCTCATCAGTTTCTCACCGTCTTCCTCGACCGCGCCCCGGCCGCTCTTGAGTCGTGGATTGGTTTCGCTCATGGCCATATAGGTCCTTTTTCTTTGCAGCTTGATTTCATTCACCACGCTGAAGTCTTCGTCGCAGGTGCCGATGGCCTCGCGTCCATCGCCTCCAGCGTGACTCAATTCCATTTTCGTTACGCTCCAACATAGCACTCAGTCACTGAATGTAAATCGAATGCGTCATATTCTGTTGCCGCCGAAACACTCGCCGTTAAGAATACCTCCATGACCTTCCGCTCTCCTCTATGCTCAGCCGTGGTGTTAATGTGCGGTTCGCTCGCGGCTGACGACGCGGCACAAGCGCCCAGTCCACCGAAGCAGCAGACCCTGTTTTACATACCCCACACTCACTGGGAGGGGGCCGTGTTCAAAACGCGCGAGGAGTATCTGGAAATGGGTCTGCCCCACATTCTCAAAGCGCTTTACCTGCTCAACAAGTACCCCGGCTTCAAATTCACGCTCGACCAGGTGGCCTACATCAAGCCGTTTCTCGAGCGCTATCCGGAATCGGCGGCCGCTTTCCGGAAATACGTGGCGGGGGGGCGACTCGAGATCGTCGGCGGCATGGATGTCATGCCGGATGTCGTCAAGCCGGGCGGAGAGCTGTTCGTGCGCCAGATGCAGTTCGGCAAGCGGTACTGTCGTGAACAACTCGGAGTCGATGTCACCGTCGCCTGGCTGCTCGACACCTTCGGGCACCACCCGCAATTGCCACAGCTTCTTCGCCTGGCCGGTTATAAGTCGTTTTGGTTCTGTCGCGGCGTCCCGAGCAACGACCTGCCTTCGGAATTCTTGTGGCGCGGGATTGACGGCACGGAAATGCCGGCTTTCTGGCTTCCCGGATTCTATGGACTATTCTTTGGACCGCCGCGGCAATCGGCAGAATTTGCCAAATTTTTCCACCACCGGTTCGACTCTCTGACGCCGCATGTGCCTGGACCGGAACGGGTCGGCCTCGCAGGTGTGGATGTGTCCGAGCCGGAAGACTATGTGCCGCCGTTGATCGAGCAATTCAATCGCCAGGCCGACTCCCCCTTCACCATTCGCTATTCCGTGCCGTCCGAGTTTGCCGCAGTGGTCGCGCGCCGCCCCAATCGGCCCGTTTTCTCCTACGACCTGAGCCCGATTTTTCAAGGCACTTACAGCAGCCGAATCGAACTGAAGCAGACGACAAGACAAATCGAGCAACGGCTGCTCACGGCTGAGAAGCTGATGGCCCTGAGCCAGTGGCTGGGCACGCCCGCAGACGAGGCAGCTCTCTGGCGTGCCTGGGAACCGGTGCTGTTTAACCAGACGCACGACCTCGCCTCGGGCGTCATGACCGACCATGTCTATGAAGACGTGCGGCGCGGTTACGACCTTGCCAGGCAGATTTCGGACGAACTCATCGCGACTCACTGGGAAAAGATTGCTGCGCGGATTGACACGCGGGGTGTCGGCATTCCGCTCGTAGTCTTCAATACGCTGGGATGGCCGCGCACGGATGTCGCCGAAATCGAAGTGGGCTTCGACCAGCCTGGAGTTGAGGACTTCGACCTTCTGGATGCCTCGGGTCGCAACATACCGGTCCAGCTCCTGCGTTCCGACCGCTACAGTGACGGAGGAATTCAGCAGGCCAGAATTTGTTTCGTAGCCCGCGACGTGCCCGCGCTGGGCTGGACGACTTATCGGGTAGTTCCCAAACAAAGCGCGGGCACCGAGGCCAAATTGGCCCGGTCAGTCACAGAAAGCAATTCCATCGAGAATGAGTTTTATCGGGTCACTTTCAACCTGGCTGGCGGCCAGATCACCAGCCTCCTGGACAAAGCGCAGCAGTGGGAAGCCTTGGCCGGGCCGGGGAACGTCGTTGCACGCGAGCAGGACAAGGGCGATTTGTGGGAACTCTACCGCGGCCTGGACGGCGCCAGCCATATTGCGATGACCAACCGCCAGTCGGTCCCGAAGCCGGGCACAGCGTTGTTCAGCTCGGCGTATCCTGAAAAGGCCGGCTCGCTCCGCCAGGGGCCAGTGTTCTCCGAATTTGCGGTTGCGCATCCATTCGCCACGGGCACTTTTGCGACGCAGGTGCGGCTTTACTCCGGCCTGCGGCGCATCGAGTTCGAAACCTTGCTTTCGAACAACGAAAAATACGTCCGCTACCAGGTTCTGTTTCCGACTTCGATCCAAAATGGACGCCAGTTTCAGGAAATCCCGTTCGGTGCGGTCGAGCGCCCTTTAGGAATAGAATTTCCCGCCCAGCAATGGATCGATTATGGCGATGGTCAGCGCGGAGTGGCACTGCTCAACGCCGGACTGCCCGGCAATCTGGTTTCTGAGAACACTCTCATGCTGTCGCTACTGCGCTCTCACAACCTCGGCGCTTACGGGTTTGGCGGTGGCTATGAGCCCGGCATGTCCTCCGAATCCGGGTTCGAGCTGGGCCGGACGAACACCTTCCGTTACGCCCTGCTGCCTCATGCGGGCGATTGGAAGGAAGCAGCGGTCTATCGCGAAGGGCAGGCGCTTAATCATCCTCTCACGGTCCACAAAGCCAGGCTCCACTCCGGCGCGCTGCCTGCCCGATGGGGCTTGCTCGAGATTTCTGTTCCAAACGTGGTCTTAACTGCGTTGAAGCCGGGGCCGGCGCAGACCACCATCCTGCGCGTTTATGAAGCCAGCGGCCAGGCCACGCCGGACGTCCGCATTTCGTTCCAAGCCCGCATCGCCGCCGCGAACGAGGCCAACCTCCTGGAAGATTCTGGACGCAAACTGCGCGTGCAGAACAACTCAGTTCAATTCGCGCTGCATCCTTTCGAAATCAAGACCATCCAGGTCCGGTTTGCCCGTGCAGCCGCGTACCGCTGAGGGGAATCTTGTAGACGACGTTGCTGCCTTGGAGCATCTTGGGGCGATGGACGCCGACGAAAAGGACATCATTACCTTCCTCAAACAGTGGGGAAGCCAATTCGTTTCCGGACGCGAGATTTGCCGCCGCGCCGGCGGGAAACACCGCTTTCGCGATGATCCTTATTGGGCCAATCAGCCCTTGTTGCGTTTGGTTGAACGCGCGATTCTCGAAACGGACTCCGCCGGTCACTTCCGGTTGATCGAGGAAAACAGAAAACGTCGTGCGCAGAAAAAGTGGATTGCTCCTCACCTACGAAAAATTCTCGAACAAAGCGGCAAGGACTTTGGCGGCGCCTTGGATGCGGGCGAGCCTGACGCCTCGGATTCCCAAAGCGTCTGAGGATGAAAGGAAAAGCCTACGCCCGCGCGGGGGTCGATATCGCTCTGGGCAACCGGGTCAAAGCCTCGCTCCCGAGGATGCTCGCCTCTACGCGACGGCCTGAAGTCCTGGGCAAAATAGGCGGATTTGGCGGCCTGTTCGCCTTCAAGCAAAAGAAATACCGGCAGCCGGTGCTGGTGTCTAGCGTCGATGGAGTCGGCACCAAGCTCAAGCTGGCCTTCGCCATGGACCGGCATGACACTGTCGGCCAGGACCTGGTCAATCATTGCGTCAACGACATCGCTGTGCTCGGCGCCGAGCCCCTTTTTTTTCTCGATTACATCGGCACGGGAAAGCTCCAGCCCCGCGTGTTCGCCGCCATCATCAAAGGTTTTGCTACCGCCTGTGCGCAAAACCGTTGCGCGCTCATCGGCGGCGAGACCGCGCAGATGCCCGGTTTCTATCAAACTGGTGAATACGACTTGAGCGGGACCATAGTCGGTATCGTCGAAAAATCCAAAATTCTCGATGGCCGGACTATTCGGCCCGGCGACGCGGTCATCGGTCTGGCTTCCAGCGGCCTTCACACAAACGGCTATACACTGGCCAGGAAAATCTTTTTCGACCAATTAAAATGGAAGCCGAAGACGTATCTGCCCGAACTGCGAAACACACTCGGCGACGAGTTGCTCAAAGTTCACGTCAGCTACGGACCGCTGATCTTGTCCCTCCTCAGACGCTTTAAGTCTCGCCCGGCCATCAAGGGGTTGGCACACATTACCGGCGGCGGCTTTGTGGACAATATCCCGCGCGTTCTGCCGAAAAACTGCGACGTTGTCATCGAGAAGCGTGCCTGGCCTGTGCCGCCGATTTTCCGGTTGCTCGAGGAACACGGCCGCCTACCCGAGGCAGAGCTCTACCAGGTTTTCAATATGGGCATTGGCATGACGGCCATCACGCGGTCCGATCGCGCCGACGAAATTCTGCGATTCGTTCGCGCGCGAAAGCAGAGCGCGTGGCTGATCGGCGAAGTCCTACCGGGCGGTGGACGGGTCGAAATGGTGTAGCCGGGGCTTGCGTTTCCCTCATAAAAGTGCCAAAATGCCCCTAACGCAACGCTTCCCCTCGGCCATACTGGATCCGTGAAGCCTTGCCGATCATGAAGCATCGACGTTTTAATTGGGCGGTCAGCGACGTTGTCCGTAAGGCCCTCAAACTGTATCTGGAATGGTCTGCGCGGCTGCGCGGTCAGCGTTTCTATTGCTCGGCGCTCGCGGGTGAGTCCGAATACAACATCACCGTCAATTGCGACCTCACGGTCTCGTGCAATTGCCAGGACTACAACGGCTCGGGGCACATCGGCGACCTGAACAGGAATTCGTTCTCTGAGATTTTTTTCGGCCCGCACGCGCAGCATCTTCGCTCCGAATTGGCCAGGGGCAAACTGCCGATCCTCACGTGCGCTCGATGCGGCGATCTTAAGCGCGTCCCCAAGTCCCAGGTCAAGGTCTTGCCGACCACGCCGGGGCAGGCGAGCGGCGTCGGAGGCAATGGGACACCCGAGTCCAACGGCAGAGTCACGACGGCGCGCACTCTGACTGGAAGCGATCGGCGCGAGGGACCAGCAGAAGATCGCATTGAACCAGAAGTTCGAACCCAGGCGTCGGCGGTGCCACTCGTCCCCACTCCGCGTCAGAATGCTCCTCAGTTTCTCTCGGGCCCTGAACCTCGGCTGCCTTACCGCGGGATGCTGCTCGAGAACACCGTCCGCTGCAACATCGACTGCATTGGGTGCGACCGGCAATCGGCCGCCCGCATTCGGACCACGGCCCAGATGGACCTGGCGAAGCTCTCACGGATGGCCGACCTGGTCCACGACCTGGGTTTGCAGCAGCTATTCTATTTGAACCTCGGCGAGCCTTTTCTCTCGCCGAACATTGGCCAGGAACTGCCCTTGTTAAGGAGCAAGAATCCGGATTGCCGGATAGTCATTTCTACTAACGGGATCGTCCTGAATAACGACGCCAAGCGTGAGGCCGCTTTAAGCGCCAGCCACTTGCTCTTCTCGATCGCGGGCATCAGCGATGAGATGCTCAAAAAGTACGAGCACTATGGCAGTTTCGAGAAAGCTTATGGTAACATGAAAGTGCTGGTGGAATATCGCAACGCCCGGGGCCTCTCCCGACCCCTGATTGAATGGAAATATTTGCTTTTCAACTGGAATGACCGGCGTCCGATGATTAACCGCGCGATCGAAATGGCCAGGGCCGCCGGCGTGGACGCCATTTCTTTCTGGCCAACCAACAATCCGTTTTATGGCTACTCATTTCGCTATCGCCTCGGCTGGCTGAACCACGTCGGGTTCAAGTGTTGGAAAGGGCGCGAAGTGGATCTGCGTTCCCCTGCCGCCAGAAAGGAGGAGGTCGGCGTGGCCGTTCTCGAAAAGACTCCGCGACGCGAATAGGTGAACGTCCTATTTTCGCATTGGGAATTGAGACTTCTATGAGGCTTGGACTTTGGAAGTAGGTGTTTTGCCTACGGTTTCTTTTCCTTTTCCTTCGCTTCCTTTTCTTTCTCTTCTTTGATCTTCTTCTCGACGTCTTCCGGCTTAATCACTTCGATCTTGGCGCCCTTTTTCAACTCCTCTGCTGATGGCACTTTGATGATATCGCTCGTTAATGGCTGAGGCGGTGTCAGCGGCGGCGGAGTTTCCGCGCCCAGCAATTCGAGGTCAAAAATCAACGTCGAGCCTGCCTCAATCTTCTGTCCGAACGGGCGGTCACCGTAGGCCAGCGCCGAAGGGACAAATAGTTGCCACTTTGACCCCACCTTCATCATTTTGAGCGCTTCGGTCCAGCCCTTGATCACTCCTGTCATCTGGAACTTCGCCGGTTGGCCGCGCTTGCCCGAGCTGTCAAATTCCGTTCCATTGATAAGTGTCCCGCGGTAATTGACCGTGACGGTGTCGTTGCTCTTGGGCAGCTCGCCGGTCCCCTCGGTCAGCACTTTGTATTGCAGTTCTGCCGTATTGGTGCCGTCCGGCATCGTCACTGGGTGGATCTTAACTCCCTCCTTCTTCTTGTTTTCCGCCAGAAACGTCTCGCCTTCTTTCCGATTCTTTTCCGCCGTTTGCAGCCGTTCCTCCTCGCGCTTGGCATTCAGCTCTTTCTGAAAATTCATGAGGGCTTCGCGCGCCTGGGCGTCGTTCATCTTTAGTTCCTTCCCGCCCAGCACGTCCTTGATGGCTCCTGCCAGGACGTCCACATCCACGTCGTAACCGCTGCGCTTGAGGTTATTCCCGATGTTCATTCCGATGCCATAGCTGATCTTCTCCTTCTGGTCCTTGAACGCAGGCTTCTCCTCCGCGCCGAAGGCAATTTGTAGTAGCCCGAGCACAACGCTGGTAGTCGAAGCCCCTCTTATGCAAATTCTCATAAATATTCTCATGCTATCGTTGGTTCAAACCGTCCCGTTTACACTAACTCCGCTGAATGTCCAGTCCGATTTTTGAACAAGCCGGCCTGGATGGGCGGCCTGCTACTAGGTCAGTGTGAGTCCAATGTAGATGCCGCGCTGGGCTGGCTTTTCCCTCGTCGTTGCCGTACTTAACCCATCCTATTTGCAAATGAAGTCTGCCTGGCAAAAAGACGAAGCATTTCTTGCTGACGTACGCCGCGTGCTTGCAGCGCACGGACGGGCGCTCTGGTGGCTAGGACAAAGTGGATTTCTGGTTGTTCAGAATGGTCGTGCCCTGGTGCTCGACCCTTATCTTTCAGACTCGCTCACGCGGAAATACTCTGGCACGGACAAACCGCATGTGCGGCTGACCGAGCGCGTCGTGGCGCCGAGCAGACTCGGCGAGCTCGGCGTTATCGACGTGATCACCAGCAGCCACAATCATACCGATCACTTCGATCCGGACACGCTCCTGCCATTGCTGGCGGCCAATCCGCAAGCCCGCCTGGTGCTGCCGTCCGCCAATGTTGTCGTGGCCCTCGAACGGCTCGGCCCCGATTCGGGCGCTCGGCTGGTCGGGCTCGACTCCGAGCAGTCTGTCGAAGTAAAGGGAATGGAAATTCACGGAATTGCTTCTGCCCATAACACCGTCGAACGCGATGAATCGGGCCGTTGCCGTTTCCTTGGCATGGTCGTGCGCTGGGGCGAGGTCACCTTGTACCATAGCGGTGATACGGTTTGGCACGAAGGTTTGGTGCCCGCGCTCCAAGGCTTCTCGATTGACATCGCCCTGCTTCCAATCAATGGGGATCGCCCCGAGCGGAGAGTTGCGGGGAATCTTGACGGAGTTGAGGCGGCACGGCTGTCCAAAGCCATCGGCGCCCGCGTCGTCGTCCCGAGTCATTTCGACATGTTCGAGTTCAACAACGCCGAGCCGGATGAGTTCATCGCCGAGTGTTCGCGCCTCGAACAGCCGTATCGAGTGCTGCGTAATGGTGAAGGGTGGGATCTCTCCTCCGTTTGAGCCGAGGTTGTAATCCATTTCACAGTGGACGGATTGCTCCGGACGCAATTTGCCATCTCTTGGGCTCGCGCCCCAGTTCCAGCGCCCAGCGGTGCTGAGTCGCAGTCATGAACACCTGGCCGCGCGCTGCGTGCGCTCCTTCCAGCAATGGGAGGAAGGCCCGACGGCGCGAGTCATCGAGTTCACCTATGATGTCGTCAATGAGCAGGAGCGGTGGCGAGCCGTGAATGCCGCGGAGGTATTCGGCCTGCGCCAGTTTGAGCGCGATGGCCAGCGTGCGTTTCTGGCCTTCGCTGCCAAACTGCGCTGCGGAGCGGTTATTGAGCAAAAGCTGAAAATCGTCGCGGTGCGGGCCGATAACTGTCGTGCGATAGACGCGCTCGCGGGCTTGGGACTGAGCCAGTTCGACCGCAAAATCCTTGCGGACACTGGGCTGATATTCAATACACAAATCCTCGGTTTCGCTGGCAATGCGCCGATATGCGCGCATAGCGATGGGCGAAAATTTGAGCGCCCATTCCCGGCGCTGGCGAGTGATCTCGTCTCCGACGCTGATAAGCTCGCGCGAAAAACTTTCGAGTGCCATGATATCGAGCACTGGGTGTCGAAGCAGCGCGTTGCGCGAGCGCAGCGTCCGGGTGTAACGCTCCAGCAACGGCAGATATGTCGGGTACGTCTGCGATAAGAGTAGATCCGCGAAACGTCGTCGGACTCGGCCGCTTCCATTAATCAATTGCAGGTCCTCCGAGCAAAAAACCACCGCGCGCAGCACACCCAAGTAATCCGTCGCCCGCCGCACCGCCTGGCCGTTCAGACTGAGGCTGCGTTCCAGGGCCGACCAATACATTTTGATCTCCTGGTCGCCCCGGCTGACGACGCTGGCGCCGACGAAATAGCCCTTTTGGTCATGCCGAACCATTTGCGCGCCGCCGACCCCGCGAAAGGAACGGAGAGTCGCCACCAAATAGATGGCTTCGAGCAGGTTGGTTTTTCCCTGCGCGTTGTCTCCGAGGAGCAGGTGGAACCCGGGCGCAAAGTCGGCGTCCAGCCGCGCGTAATTGCGGAAGTCACGAAGGCGCAAGTGGACCAGATGCACGGCCAGACATTTGCCACAACTGAGCAAGAATGGAACCGCTAATTACCGCTCATCTTCGCTAATCAGGTCGCCTTTTTGGCTTCTCTCCGAGCCAGCACCGCCGCGCCAGTGATGCCGGCATCATCGCCCAATTTTGACGCGATGATCTCGACGCCTTTCATCGTGCCCGGCATCGCATAATCATTGGCGGTTTCCACGATTACCTTCATCATCTCGTCCTGGAGGGCGTCGATAACGCCGCCGCCCAGCACCACCACCTCCGGGTTCAGTACATTGATCAGGTTGGCGGCGGCTATGCCGATGTACTCGGCGGCACGTTCTATAACTTTCTCGACAAATTTGTCACCGCGGCGAATTGCCTTGCGCAGGTCGCCGCTGCGCAGATCCGCCAGGTCTTCGCCCAGGATCTCGGTCAACAGCGTCTTCTGTCCGTCTTTAATGGCAGCTTTGATTTGCTGGAAGATCGCGGTTCGGCTGGCCAGGGCCTCGAAACAGCCCTTGTTGCCGCAGCCGCATTTGGGTCCGTCCACCTGCAGCACCATGTGTCCGATTTCGCCGGCGGTGTGGCCATAACCGCTGTAAAGTTCGCCATTCAGGATCAAGCCGCCGCCGATCCCTGTGCCAACAAAAATGCCGACTACGTTCCGCGGCTTGCCCTTTAGCTCCGCCGCGTGCACGCCCAGCACCGCGATATTGCCGTCGTTCTCGACAAACACCGGCACGCTCAGTTGTTTCTCCAGTTCTTTCTTGAGCGGCACATCCTTCCAACCTTCCAGGTTCGGCGCAAAAATGACTGTGCCGGCCGCGAAGTCCACAGCCCCCGGGGCGCCGAGGCCGACGCCGGCCACTTGCTTGAACGACAGGTCGGCTTCATCCACAGCGTCGGAAACCACGCGGGAAATGCGTTCGACCACCGCGTCCAGACCGCGCTGAGCCTTGGTGCTGACTTTGGAAGTGCCAATGCACTCCAGCGAGTTGTCGAACACACCGGCGAGGATTTTTGTTCCTCCCAAATCGACACCTACGAGGTAATCGGTCTTGTTAGTTGCTTCGGGCATTTCTTAATTTGCTCTTTCAGGAAACCCCCGTCTTTGGCGGGGAGACTCCCAGAGTTTGACGGTTTCTGGAATGGCCCAGCGCGCAGGGTCAAGCTGCATTCTGTTCCCACTCACCCCTGCCCTCTCCCTAAGGGAGAGGGGGAACCGTTCACAGTGTTTTGGCAGGCCGAAGCGCGCCGGCCTTGCGGACAGCTTGCCGGCGATTCTCCCTCTCCCCAAGGGAGAGGGCAGGGGTGAGGGGGAACTGAACGGTCGCTGTACGCACTCCGTCCGCATCGGAGCTGAGGCCCGGTCCCCGACCGAAGGTCTGTATGGCGTTGAGCGACTCATCATTTCAGGCCTCTGGCGTTGCCGCAGGGCGCTAACTGATCACGCGTTACTGATTGACAACGGTTTTTTTCCCTGCCAGCACGGCGCCGATTTTTTTGCGCAACTCGGCGCTGATTGCGTCGGTCGCGCGCATTCCATCGACGATGGTGAATCCATAAATCCGTTGCAAATGCCGGAAAGTTTTTTCCATGGCGGTCTGGTATTTCATGAAACTGTCGAACATGTCGCGCGACAGGCCGATGTCCATTCCGCTCTCCCAATAATCCAACGCCGCATTTTTGGCAAAGGTCCGCTGAACCAATTCCCCAGGCGCCACATTGAGATAAAAGACCGCGTCGGGTTCCGGGGCCATGCCGTAAAGGTTCTTGAGCCATGTTTCGTCCATGCCGCGCACCATGTCGCGTGCCATCAAGGTGTAGATGTAACGATCCGACAGCACGATGAAACCGGCCTTCAACGCGGGCAGGATGATGTTCTCAAGCTGGTCGGCAAAGTCTGTGGCGTAAAACAAACTCAGAGTCGTGCGGCTGAGAATATTTCCTTCCTGCGCCTGTTCGAGCTCCTCGCTCACGAGCGTCGAGCGCTTAAGCCCAACTTGGACCGTGGCATGGCCGCACCCTTCAAGCCACTCGACCAGTTTGACGATCTGCGTCGAGCGGCCCGAGCCGTCCGCGCCCTCGACGACGATGAGCTTGCCGGCCAATTGCGCGAGGTCCACCCCCGGTATTCCATGACCGTAAAAGCTGCGCTCGGTCGGGCGTGGCACGACGATATGATTAGTGGTGGCCGATTTCATTCGACGGCCACCTCGCGTTTAAATCGTTTTGGCGGCTCGGCGACAGCGACCGGCGGTAGGGGACGTTCGGCACGGCGGAACTGCTCCAGGCCCAGGCGTTGGGCCACCAGTTCCCGGATTAGGGCTTGTTGTGTCTCGACCAGTCGATTGGCGTCGATGACCAGAAAATTAAACTCGGTGCTCATGGCCAGGTACTGCTCTAGAATCCGGCCCTGGAAAATGCGGAAGCTTTCATAGGGGTCGTTCGAAAGGCGCAGATCCATGCCCGCCTCGAAGTATTTCAACTGGGGGCGGCCGTCCAGGATGCGCCTCAGCGAGACTTCGAGGTCCGCCTTGAAGAAAAATGTCAGATCGGGCAGGGGAGCAAAATCATAAATGCCGCGCACCCATTCCGGAGGGCAGCCGCGCACGACGTCGCGGGCGAACGCAGTGAAGATGTAACGGTCGCACAGGACAAGAAACCCGGCGCGGAGGAGCGGCGCCAGGTGCCGTTCGTAGCGGTCGGCGAAATCAGTCGCGTGAATCAGACTGAAAGTGGTTGGAGTCAGCAGTTCGCGTTTTTTGCCTTTGCTGGTAGCGGACTTGACCAGCTCGGAAGAATTCCATTCGCTGAAATAGACTTTGAGTCCCTGCAATTCGAGCCAGCGTTTGAGCAAATAGATCTGGGTGGACTTGCCCGAGCCATCCAGCCCTTCAACGGCGATGAGGCGGCCCGGGAAATTCAGTTCGGCGAAGGTTTTCATGACTGCGCCCTCAAACTAATGTTTTTGGGTGGTTGAAACAATGCTTTTCGGAGGGGCGATGCGGAGAATGTGGGATTCGGAGTGCGGAGTTGAGAGGTCAGAGTTGAGAGTTGAGGGTGTGATCATGGAAAAAGGTGAAATTGGGAAAGCTGAAACGCTGGAATGCTGAAAAGGTGAAGCGTAAAAGGTGAAACGTAAGGGGAATTGCCGTGTTCTAGTCTTGAG
The DNA here is from genome assembly GCA_964446585.1 of uncultured Verrucomicrobiota bacterium. Classification (GTDB taxonomy): domain Bacteria; phylum Verrucomicrobiota; class Verrucomicrobiia; order Limisphaerales; family UBA8199; genus CAYUPI01. The sequence goes on along the minus strand of CAYUPI010000041.1, from coordinate 15,738 downwards.
TGTTGGGCTATTGTGATGCGTGGAGTCATGCTGACGTGAAGCGAAGAGGGCAAGTATTACTGGTGACGATCGGTTGCGCGGCGGTTGGTGCAGTGGCCTGGGGTGTCCTGTGGACGAAGGACTCAGCGCAAGCAAACCCGAACTCCGAGAGCAACTCGCGAGCAGGGTGCGCGGATACAAAGCCGTCTGCTTCCTGAGCCACGGCGAGATTGGTTTCTTCAGCGACGAGGTCGTGGTAAGTTGCGCGCCGTGACGGCGAACCTGCACCGGGCGAACATACACGAAGATGAAAACGATCCGCACCCTTGTTGCTGCTTGCGCAGTTTCCGCAGCGTTTACTGCCTGTGATGCGCAGAATCAAACGAAATCGGCCTCGCAAAACCATCCGCACCGCCTGCCCCTGCACCGACCGTGAAAGAATCGGTCGTTGAAGGATTATAATAAATATATGGATAACAGAACCTCAAACCCCGATGTCCCATCTAAGCCCAGGATATTAATCGTCGATGACAAACCGAGTAACCTTATAGCGCTCAATGCGGTTCTGGCGGACTATGACGTCCTTTCCGCCAATTCTGGAAAAGAAGCTTTGGGTCTTCTCGAAAAAAACGATGTGGACGTGATTATCTTGGATATTCAAATGCCGGAAATGGATGGCTACGAGACGGCCCGCCATATCAAGAAGATGGAGCGCTTTCAGAAGACACCAATGGTCTTTATTACAGCTATTTTTAACGAAGATCCTCACGTCAGAAAAGGATATGAGGTCGGTGCTATTGATTATTTTACGAAACCTTTTGATCCTGAAATCTTGAAGATGAAGATTGGTATCTACGCTTCGTTCCGACAAAAGGACGCTCTTCTGAAAGAAAAAGAGAAGCGTATCCGAGAATTGGAAGAGCTTCTTAAAGCCGCAGACAATCGACACACAAAATCCTAAAATCGCCAATCGAACAAATTGGGAAATAATCGGGTTGTCATTGCCAGGACACCAAAGACTTACCCGTTAACGGTTTCCCTATAGTTCCGGGGGTGATAAAGGGACTCGGGATGCTCGTAGAGAGGTTTCGTTTTAGGGGTTAGCTGTGAAATTGTTCACCTGACATGCGATTCGGCGGCCTGCTGTTTATGCGGGGCGGGCGCTGGGGAACCTGGCTCTGGCGCCGGACTCGGCTCCCGGCAACGCAGCTAGGTGTATTCGACCTTTTCGGGCCCGTGGCCAAAGCAGTAGCGGGCTGCTCGAACGTAGAGAATCGCGCGGACAACCGCCACCTCGAACCAAGGCAAGTAGCGCCGGACCGGGGCATCGAGATCGAACTTTCCAGAATCGACGAGCTGCATGATCGCAAGCGCGGTAAAGGACTTGCTGAGCGAGCCGATGATCATCGGCGTTTGAATGGTCATCGGACGGCCGGACGGAGCGGCGACCCCAAAGGCGTGGAGGTGGGCGATCTTGTCGCCCTTCACGATGCCGAGCGCGAGCCCGGAGATGCGAAGTTTCGCCACTTGTTCGGCGACCCGTGAATCGATGGCTGCGTAGTCAGGATCGGGATTCGAGTTAGGGCCTGCTTCCGAAGCGAGCGCCGAAGCGACCGTGAGCAAGACGACGAACGTTACACATGTTGCGCTCCGACTCACGATCAGCCAGTTTTCACCGGGTGCGTGTCGGCTATAAAGTGTGCAAAGCGCGGCGGTCGAACCGAGAGCCGCACACCCGGCAGCCGAGGGATCTTTGGTGAAGTGTTCAATTTGATCAGTCTCATGGCTTCAATCGTGAGAGTTTACGGTAAAACTCTCGGCCAGGGCGACGGCGGCGAGCATGGCTTTGGCTTTGTTGACCGTCTCCTGATATTCGTTTTCAGGGATGGAATCATTGACCCAGCCGCCGCCGGCTTGCACGTAGGCCTTGGCGTCTTTTAGCAAGGCAGTGCGGATGGTGATGCAGCAATCGAGATTGCCGTTGAAAGAGAAGTAACCGACGCACCCGCCGTAGGGACCACGGGCTGTCTGCTCGAGTTCGGAGATAATCTGCATGGCGCGGATTTTCGGGGCGCCGCTGAGGGTGCCGGCGGGGAAGGTGGCGCGCATCAGATCATAGGGAGTCTTGCCGGCGGAGAGCCGGCCCTCGACCTGGGAGACGATATGCATGACGTGGCTGTAACGCTCGATGATCATCAGGTCTTTGACGTGCACGGTGCCGAAATCGCAAACGCGGCCCAGATCGTTGCGGGCCAGGTCCACGAGCATGACGTGTTCGGCGCGTTCCTTGGGGTCGGCGAGAAGCTCCTGTTCGAGCGCGGTGTCCTCGGCCGGGTCCGTTCCACGGGGACGGGTGCCGGCGATGGGCCGGATTTCGACCCGGCGTCCTTCGCAGCGGACGTGAATCTCCGGCGAAGCGCCCACGAGCGCAAAGCCGGCTAACTCCAGGAGAAACATGTAGGGAGAAGGATTAATTGAGCGTGCGGCCCGGTAGATGTCCAGCGGCGAGGTTTTGACCGGAGTCGAGAATCGCTGCGAGCCGACCACCTGGATGATGTCGCCGGCGGTGATGTATTCCTTTGCTTTCAAAACATTCGCAAGAAACCTCTCAGGCTGTACGTTCGAGTCAAACGGGACCGCAGGGACCTGGGCGGGAACGGTCGCCGGATGGTGTTCGGCCGGTTGTTCGAGCAAGGAAATGAGCCGGTCGATTTCTCCGGTGGCGTTTTCGTAAGCCTCTTCCGGGCTGGCGGCATCATCGAGCACGGCATTGACTAGGACAGTCAAGGTTTGCGCAACGCGATCGAAAATCAGCAATTGATCTGCGATGAGAAAGTACATCACAGGGGTCTGCAAGTCGTCGCGCGGCGGCCGCGGCACGACCGGCTCCACGTCATGAATGAATTCGTAGCCAATGAACCCGACGGCGCCTCCCGTGAACCGCGGCAGGCCAGCGACCGGCACCGGCCGATATTTTTTCATCACGCGCTCGACCACTGCCAGGCCGTCACGAATGGTTCCGTCCGACCGGCCCTTTGGGTCAATGTTGAAAGTTTCAATCACCTTCCCCCCGTCGAGCACCCGGACCTGGTTGGCATCCTGGCGAATCACGGCCCGCGGATTACAGCCCACGAACGAATATCGCCCGAGATGTTCGCCGCCTTCGACGGATTCAAAGAGAAACGATTCGCCCGGCCCTCGAATTTTGCGATAGGCGGAGAGCGGGGTTTCGATGTCGGCCAGCAAGCGGCGGGAGACAGGGATCAGGTTGCCCTGCGAGGCGAGCTTCAGGAATTCGTCCAGCGTGGGAGAATACATTAAGCAAAGCTCCAAACACCAAGCACCAAGCTCCAAGGAAACACCAAGTTCCAATGTCCAAGGTGCATGCCTCGCGCGCACGCTCCCTTGAGGTTTGAGGATTGGAGCTTCTCTGGAGCTTGGGGGGTGGAGCTTGGAGCTTTCATTTGCCTTCGAGCTGTGCTCCCCAGTTGGCCAACTCCCCGTTGCCTCCAGACTTGGTCTCGTCGCGAGGCAGGCTTTGCTGTTTCAGTCGCGCTTTTCGAAGCGTGGAGCGGCGCATCCGCCAGATGGCCAGAAGGGTGAAGAATGCCACTGCGCCGGCGTAACCGATAATGCCCAACCCGATGGCAAAAGGGACCAATGGCGTTTCCGCTCCCCAGGCCGCGCTGCTGAAATAAATTACCGCCACGCCAACGCCCGCTGTCAGAACCGTGTTTCCGGCCAAACAGAAAACGAAGAGGGTGATTCGTGTTTCCTGAATGCGTTCGATGTGCCAATCGCGATAGGCCTGTTCACCCAGTGAGCGCATCAGCCAGGCGGATTGAAAGTTGCGCGCCGCCACCAGCACGCTGGTGGTGCTGATGACGATGGCGGGCAGCGGCCAAAAGGCGAGCAGCAGGCAAATGCCCAGGTTGACGGGCAGGCCCCAGCGCCACCCGAGTGATTTCGCGATCGGGTTGCCTTCCAGCACGAGATTCGGTGTAGCCACCCAGGTGCTCAAGACATCCATGCCGCGGGAAACCAGCAGTAACAACAGCATCAGGAAGTAGTTCCGGCTGGGGAATGAGAGGAAATCGTCCATTATTTTTTTCCGTAAATTCGTTCCGGCGTTTCGAGCTGCGCCTCGGTGACCTTAATGCCGGCACCGTTCCCCTCGGCCGAGCGGAAAAAGCACGAGCGATACCCTTCATGGCAAGCGGCGCCGATCTGCTCGACCTGGATCAGCAACGTGTCGCCGTCGCAATCAAAAGCGATGTCTTTCACGGTCTGCGTGTGGCCGCTCGATTCGCCTTTCATCCAGAAGCTCTGGCGGGAGCGGCTCCAGAAGTGCGTTTTGCCCGTGGCCATCGTTTTCTCGAGCGAGGCCCGGTTCATCCAGGCCATCATCAGGACACGGCCGGAAGCACAGTCCTGAATAATTGCGGGGATCAGGCCGTTGGCATCGAACTTCAGTTTGTCGTAAAAGGTCATCGTTGCGGAACGAAACGATCGGCTTGGAGTGATGGGGCAGGGGAGTGTCGGAGTGTTGAAATACAACACGCAGCGACTCCACGACTCTGGAACTCCCGGACCATGTTCTTCATTTCTCTTGTAGCAAGCTAATCCTAGCAGCAAGGGGAAAGCAATCAAACCCGGCGGATGCTTTTCCACAGAAGAGTGTCACCCGACTACTCTTTGGCTCGCCGCTTTTTCGGCCGGGCGGCCCTCCTGGTTTGGAGCGTTCGCAAAGCGTTCTCCAAAACCGGGATGACGCGCTCGTCCTTTGGTCGGCCGGCTGCCCGTTTGCTGGCCAGAATCCGCTCCAGGGCCAGCACCCTGAGGCGCAGCGTTCCAAGCTTGACACCCAATGCACGCTTCCATTCCTCGGCAAAAGTGTCCAACCCATCCATGCGGAGCACGACGTCGAAAGGCTCGCTGCCAGCTCCCGCAAGCATTGGGGGATTGAGCCCAAGCGGAGGCACATAAGCAGCGCCTACACGCGCCAAGGCTCGCGCGAGTTTCGGGTCACTCAAGTCGTCGAACCACAAATCGACGTCTTCGGTAACGACCGGCGCCCCATGCAGCGCCGCCGCAGAAAGACCCACTACCATGAAGCGCACCCCGTGGCGGAGCAGCGACTCCAGCAGTCGCAGCTCAGCGCCGGAAAGCGGCAAAGCCTTGGCCACGGCGCAAGCTCCGGTTGAGCCGCTCCAGCGGCGGCGATTGCAAGCAAATCAAGGTCAGACGAACGTCTTCAGGATCGGCCTCAGGGTGGCGGGCGATAACGGCAGAGACCTCGGCGGCGAGTTTCTGACCCCACCGAATCGCAGACTTGCTCGATGCCATTGCTGAACGCCTCATCCAGAAAAACCTTATCAAATCAGTCCATGATTGGCAACCCGGCCTGCGTTCCCTGGCGCCATGGCTGCAGGGTGCGTTCTTTCGCCCGAGGTGCTTTTTTTTAACACATTGAAGAGCCGACCGAAGCCGGCGCACCGCTCGTGATTCAACTTACGGAGCATTACCCCTCCAAGTTGGCCAGAGAATTCCTGCACGTTCAGATTTCGACGCAGCAGACGAGGCGGGGGGACGGGGCCATCCCCACTCCTTCGCGCCGCAGCGGCGGCGCAGATGCGCGAGCAAAAAGCCAATCACACCATCCGGACCGGGATCCCTTTTCTCGCCAAAAACCTCTTTACATCCCCCACCGTGAATTCACCGAAATGGAAAATGCTCGCGGCCAGGACCGCGTCCGCTTTCCCTTCGAGCAGGACTTCCGCCATGTGTTCCAGGCTGCCCGCGCCGCCGCTGGCAACCACCGGCACGCTTACCGATTCGCTGATTCGCCGGGTAATCGTCAGATCGAAGCCCGCCCGCGTCCCGTCGGCGTCGATGCTGTTGAGCACGATCTCGCCCGCGCCCAGCTTCACGGCCTGCTTTGCCCACGCGACTGCTTCCCGCCCGGTGGCTTTGCGGCCGCCGTGCGAAAAAACCTCCCACCGCTCTGGAGCTACCTTCTTCGCATCAATCGAAACCACGATGCACTGGCTTCCGAACTTTTCCGCCCCGGCGCTGATCAGTTCCGGGTTGCCCAGGGCGGACGAGTTAATGCTGATCTTGTCGGCGCCGGCGCGTAACATGGTGTAGATGTCCTCGACCGAGCGCAGGCCGCCGCCAACGGTCAAAGGCATAAAACACTCATCCGCCGCCCGCTCGATCACGCTGACCATCGTGGCCCGTCCATGCGCGCTGGCGGTGATGTCGAAGAAGACCATTTCATCGGCGCCTTGCTCGTTGTAGCGGATGGCCAGATCGACAGGATCGCCGACGTTGCGTAGCTCGCCTGCCTCGGCTTTGCCGAACTGAACGCCTCGTGTCACCCGGCCGTCGTGCACGTCCAGGCAGGGTATGACTCGTTTGGCCAGCATCGACTCTATTAAAGCGGTGTTTCGACGCCCGAGCAAGAGCCGCTGGACCTGCATGACAGAGCCCCTTACATTCAGCCACCTTTTGATGCTTTACTATTGTTCCAGCCCGGCTTAGCTTGCTTTGTGCATGGTTTTCTCTAGTATGAACACAATGTTTGGCCTGTTCAATTTGGGTGGCGGCGAGATCATTTTGATTCTCGCGTTGATCCTGATTTTGTTTGGCGCGAAGAAGCTGCCGGAGTTGGCCAAGGGCCTTGGCCAGGGCATTAAAGAGTTTAAGAAAGCCACCCGCGATGTGAACGATGAGTTTTCCCGCGCGATGGAAGAGACCCCCCCGCCCCCGGCACCGACGCAAATGCGATTGCCCTCGGGCACGACCGAAGGCTCCGACCCCAAGCAACCTCAGACCGTACCACAATCTTCTCCCGGGGCTAAGGCTTGAGCCGGTAAACGGTTCCAGCTATGGCCGACGATCCCGGAGCGGAACGCCTTGACGCGCCCGAAGAGGAAGAGGGCGGGCCAATAAAATCCTTTCTCGAACACCTCGAGGACCTGCGGTGGGTGATGATCAAGAGTCTCGCCACCGCGGGCGTGGCGATGTTGGGCTGTCTGCTGGCGGGCAATTATGTCGTTCGTGTCTTGGAATGGCCCCTGCACCGTGCGCCCATCCGTCACCACGGCAATACCCAAAGCGTCAGAGTCACGTTCGGAACCAACGAGCTGACCCGCTTCGACGTCGGCACAAATCAGCCCTGGGCTTCGGTCGTGGGCACGAATCCGTTCGTGCGACTCGACATTGTCCCTCTGGCGGACACCAATGCGTCCGGGACGAACCTGGTCCAGTTGGTGGTCAATGCCCAGCCCGAGCTCGAGGAGACGCACGGACGGCGGTCGCCGATCCAAATCATCAACCTCGGTCCGGCCGGTTCGTTCGTGGTCGCCACCAAAGTGGCCTTTTACGGCGGGATCGTCCTGGCCTCTCCTTTCATTTTCTATTTCATCGCGCAGTTCGTTTTTCCCGCGCTCAAAATGCGGGAGAAAAAATACGTGTATAGTGGCCTGGCCTTCGGGGCAGGTTTGTTTTTGATCGGGGTGACTTTCTGTTATTTCATTCTCATGCCTGTGGCGCTGGCCGCCTCCGCTCAATACTCGGAGTGGCTGGGGTTCACGGCGAACCAGTGGCGGGCGGAGGATTACATCGGCTTCGTATGCAAATTCATGCTGGGCATGGGCATCGGCTTCGAGCTGCCGGTGCCGATTCTCACTCTGGTGAAAATCGGCGTGTTAAGCCACCGTACGCTCGCCAGCGCGCGCCGGTACGTCATTGTCATCGTCTTTGTCCTGGGCGCGGTTTTGACCACGCCGGAAGTTATTACCCAGGTCCTGATGGCCATTCCACTTTATCTGCTTTACGAGATCACGGTGTGGATCGCCTGGTATTGGGATAGGCGCGACCGGCGACGTGCGGAAGCGGAGCAGGCTTGACGCGTCCAGACACCGCGGTCGTACTCTTGGGACGGCTGAGCCGTCAAACTCTGGCGGGAGGGGTGGCGTCGTCCTTGGCCTTTCACGTTTCACGTTTTACGCATCATATTTTTCCCCCTTTACAACTCTCCTAAACCGGTTAAGCTCCCATTAAGAAACGAAAATCTTATGGAAAAGACCCTGCCCTATCTTGCTGTTTCTCTCCTTGCGGCCGCGTTGGTTTCCGGTTGCGCCAATACCGAACGAAAATTCGGCCGCGGCATGAGCAATATGTACGAAATCGTCCGGGGCGGCGAGTTCCGCCGCACGATGGAACAGACCGGACTGTTCGACAGCCCGGATACGGCGTACGGCTATGGCTTCGTGCGCGGGCTCAATCGGACGTTGGCGCGCACAGGCATCGGCGTCTATGAAATCGTGACCGCTCCGTTTCCGCCCTATGATCCGGTATTCACGGATTACCTCTCGGCCCATCCGGTTTATCCCGACAACTATACTCCGAACCTGATGGAGGACTCGATGTTCGCCACCGATAGCAATCTCGGCTTCAGCGGCGGAGATGTCGCTCCGATGATACCAGGCAGTCGCTTCCGGATTTTCGACACGCACTGAGCGCCCTGCCGGATTTTTGCCGCAACGGCGTCAACATTCCCTGTTGGCGCCTTTTTTGTAATTGTGCAAAAGGTCCATGACCTTGGAAAAGCTATCGCCGTGCAAAGTCAATTTGCTGCTGAATATTCTCGGCCGGCGCGCGGACGGATTTCACGAGTTGGAGACGATTATTCACCCGCTGAAGCTCTATGATCGGCTCAGCTTTGCGCGCGAGGGCCAGGGGATTCAGTTGACGTGCAGCAATCCGATTCTGCCCACCGATTCACGGAACCTTGTCTTTCGAGCGGCGTCGATGCTGCTGGAACGAGCCGGGATCAAGGACGGCGTCCGAATCCACCTTGAGAAGAATATTCCGCTGGCCGCAGGTCTCGGTGGCGGTAGTGGCAATGCCGCCACCACGCTGCTGGCTCTCAACGAACTGTTCGGCGCTCCCCTGACACCGGAACAGTTGCACGGCATCTCGGCGTCGCTTGGCTCTGATGTTCCTTTTTTTCTGCAAACCAAGTCGGCGCTTGCGACTGGCCGTGGCGAAATAATCCAAGCGTTGGAATCCTTGCCGGCTCTGCGCGGAGCGTGGTTCCTGTTGATTCACCCCGGGTTCGGCATTTCGACGGCGTGGGCGTATGGACAATTGCCACGCTTTCCAACCGCATTGAGCGGAACGCCCGGTCGCGCGCAACAGCTTCTCTCGCGCCTGAATGGCCCCGATCTCAACGCCGCCGGCGCTGCTCTCTACAATTCGCTGGAAGCGCCTGCGCTGGGGAAGTATCCTTTACTCGCGCTGTTTCAGGAATTCCTTCGCGGGAATGGCGCTGCAGGGGCGCTTATGTCTGGTAGCGGCTCGACTACTTTTGGCGTGGTGCAAAGCCAGTCTGCCGCCGAGCAACTCTTCGAAAAGTTCAAAGGCAAATTCGGCTCGACTCCCTGGCTGGCTCTGGCGCCTGCCTCGGCCTGACCGGGAGGGACAGGGCAGCGCTATCCCTACCATGTCTGTCGCGGCTGGGCAGCATGCGAGTCGTGGGGCTAACATTTGGCTGGCCAACTGCTCGTTGAACAGGCAAAACACTGCGCTTTCAAATTGCATGGTCGAGCAGATTGTCATTCTAGATTTTGGATCGCAATATACGCAAGTCATCGCGCGACGCATTCGCGAGTGCAATGTCTATTCCGTCATCCTGCGTTACGACACGCCCCCTTCGGAAATCGCGGCGCTGAGGCCACAGGGCCTGATTCTCTCCGGCGGCCCGGCCAGCGTGTACGCCAGGCGCGCGCCGCTGCCGGATCGCGCCATATTCGACCTCGGCATTCCCGTGCTCGGTGTGTGCTATGGGCTGCAGATCATGGGCCATTTCCTCGGTGGGAAAGTTGAGCCCGATCTCAGACGCGAATTCGGGAAGGGCACGCTCCGCGTTCTGCCGGCCGGTCGGGACTGCCCACTTTTCGCAAACCTTCCCGACACTCTGCAGGTCTGGAACTCGCACGGAGACAAGCTCACGAAACTACCCACTGGCTTCCAGTCGATCGCGGTCACGGAGAATTCCGATCATGCGGCCTTCGAGGACCGAGCGCGGAAATTGTTCGCACTGCAGTTTCATCCGGAAGTGGCGCACACGCCGAGGGGCAGCGAGATCCTCGCCAACTTCGTTCATAACGTCTGCGGCTGCGGCCGGAATTGGACGATGCACAATTACGTGGACCAGGCCGTGGAGGCCATCCGCGCCCAGGTGGGCGGCGAGACAGTCATTTTGGGCTTGAGCGGGGGTGTGGACTCGAGCGTCGCAGCGGCGTTGCTCCACAAGGCGATCGGCAGCCAACTCACCTGCATTTTCGTCAACAACGGCGTGCTGCGCGGCGGCGAAGCGCAAGTCGTGCGCGAGGTTTTCGGCCGTCACTTTCACATCAAACTGCAATACGTGGACGCGTCCAAACTATTTTTGCGCCGGCTCAAAGGAATCACCGACCCGGAGCGCAAGCGCAAAACGATTGGCAAGACCTTCATTGAAGTCTTCGAGTCCGCCACGAAACGGGCCGGCAAAGCCAGGTTCCTCGCCCAGGGGACGCTTTACCCGGACGTGATCGAGTCGATTCCCATCGCGGGAAATCCGGCTGCCATGATCAAGAGCCATCACAATGTGGGCGGGTTGCCGAAGAAAATGCGCTTTGAGCTGGTCGAGCCGCTCAAGTGCCTGTTCAAGGACGAAGTGCGCCAGCTCGGCTTGGAGCTCGGGCTGCCCAAGGAGATCGTTTTGCGCCAGCCTTTTCCCGGTCCGGGCCTGGCCGTCCGGATCCTGGGCGAGGTGACGCCGCGCCGCTTGGAGCTGTTGCGCAAGGCAGATGCGATTGTCGTCGAGGAAATGAAGAGCAGCGGCTGGTACTACAAAATCTGGCAAAGTTTCGCCGTGCTGTTGCCCGTGCGCAGCGTCGGCGTGATGGGCGACGAACGGACATATGATTACACGATCGCCGTCCGCGCGGTTGAATCCCGCGACGGCATGACGGCGGATTGGGTGAAGCTTCCTTACGACCTGCTTGAAAAACTCGCCAGCCGTATCATCAACGAAGTTAGAGGCGTCAACCGCGTTTGTTTTGACATTACCAGCAAACCGCCGGGGACGATAGAGTGGGAGTGACGCGCCACTGCGCCGCAAACGGATTAGTGCAAGAGTGCATTTTGACACAGCCACCGGAGAGCGCCCGTCCCCGGGCGCAGCAAGCTCCGCCTGTTCTAACGCGTCAGGTTCATCGCGAGCGCCCTTTGTTTCGTTTGTTGCTGCGCCCGGGGACGTGCGCTCTCCGACACGGATGTGCGGGAGGGTGGCAGTCACAAGCAACTCTCGGCACCGTGGGCTGCTCATTCAGAAGTTGCAACCGCCGGGGCGAGGTGACTATATTCGGTCGACTACCAAGTAGTTGAAAAGTGACCGGCCTGCCGAGGCTCAACAGGCTCGTCCCTGCTGCAGCTCGCCATGCTGGAAAGTGTTAACTGAGAGCCAAAAACAACTAACAAGAAACAATCATGAAGACAAAATCGATCATCACAACGGGAGCGCTGCTGCTGGGCTTCTGCGCGTTTCAGTCCCGGGCGGGCGCCGAGGATTTCGCTCCCAACAAAGACGGTTTTATTCGCGACTGGCTGATGTTGGCCCCCATCCAGATGAAATCCGACAGCGATGGCGCGGAGGAGATCGGCAAGAGCCAAATTCCGGATGAAGGGAACCTGAAACCGAAGGCGGGAGATAAAGTAACGGTTTTGGGAAAAGAGATGACGTGGAAAAAAGTTAGAGCCAGCGATTACTATTTGGACCTGAACGCTCTAGTCAACCAGCAGACTGAAAAGACAGTCGGCTATGTGGTGTGTTACATTCGCTCCGAAGAAGAGCGGACTAACCTGCAATTGAAGATGGGCAGCAACGACCAGGGCAAAGTTTATCTCAACGGAAAAGTCCTCCTGAAGACGACCGAGCCGCGCACATTGGATCAAGACTCTGATGTTGCTCAAAAAGTCACTCTCAACAAGGGAGTGAACGTGCTCGTATTCAAGATCTTCAATGAGGGCGGGAGCGATTGGCAGGGCTGTGTGCGTTTCACCGACGACAAGGGCAAGGCAATCAGCAACCTCGTCATCCGGCTGGAGCCATAGCTCGTCGTCACCGCAGCACCGGCTCACCATCCTGGGCAGCGGATTCCATCTGACGCTGCACCATGCCGAAGTAGAGGCCGCGCGCTTGCATGAGCTGTTCGTGGGTTCCACGCTCGACGACGCAGCCCTCTTCCATCAGCAGGATCAGGTCCGCGCGTCGCACCGTCGAAAGGCGATGGGCAATGACAAAGGTCGTGCGCCCTGCCAGTAGCGCGGCCATCGAGGCCTGAATGAGCTGTTCGCTTTCGGTGTCCAGATTACTGGTGGCTTCGTCGAGGATCAGAATTTGCGGCGATTTCAGCACGGCACGGGCAATGGCCAGGCGTTGTTGCTGCCCGCCCGAGAGTTTGACGCCTCGCTCGCCGATGAACGTTTCATACTGCTCGGGAAGCCTGACGATGAATTCCTGCGCATTGGCCCGCCGGGCGGCGTCCTCAATCTCAGCGTCGGTCGCATCGTGGCGGCCGTAGGCAATGTTGTCGCGCACCGAGCCATCGAAGAGAAAAACGTCCTGTTGGACGATCGCGAGCAGGTCACGATAAGTGCTCAGGCGAAAATCCCGAATGTCCGTGCCGTTGAGCCGAATGCGGCCCTTGGTCGGGTCGTGGAATCGTGCTACCAGGTCCGTGATAGTGGTCTTGCCGGCGCCGCTGCGGCCAACCAGCGCGATGACTGAGCCGCCCGGCACGGCGATGTTGAAGTCGCGCACGACGGGCCGGCCAGAGCGATATTCGAACTCGACATTTTCGAAATTGAGCTCGCGGACAACTGTCGGCGCCTCGCGGGCGTGTGGCCGGTCCGGCTTATCCTTTTCCATGGCCAGCAATTCGAAGACGCGCTCCATCGCGGCGAGCGAACGCTGCAACTCGGAAAAGGAATTGACAATGTTCCAGACCGGGTTGAGCAGCAGGAAAGTGTACCATTGGAACGCCATGATATCGCCGATGGAAGCGCGGCCGCGGACGTGCAGGTAACCTCCGTACCAGACAATAACGACATTCACAACTCCCAGGAGCAGGCCCCAGGAGGTCCAAAGGACCATCTCGCGGCGCTGGGCGAAGAGCTCCTTGCGCAACACCGTGTGCCGCCCGCCCATGTACTCGAGCATCTCGCGCAACTCGCGCCGGAACGCGCGAACGACGCGAATTCCAGAGAACGTCTCGCCGACCCGGCCATCGATTCGTTCGGCATCCTTGCGGACGGAACGGTAGATCGGCCGGACGCGCCGCGCGAAGATCAGGCTCAATACCACCAGGCAAGGGATGATCGCCAGGGCCGTCAGCGCCAGGCGCCAGTTCAGCGCGAACAAGACAGCTACAGCGATGATCAGACGAACGACAGAAAGCGTGGGAGAAATGACCGCCAATTGCAACAATCCGGTCGTCGTGTCCACGTCGCCGGTCAGCCGGGAGAGAATTCCACCTGTTTTGAAGTCCCACAGTTTGGGCAAAGGCAGATGGAGCAACCGTTCGAACAGCGACCGGCGCAGCGTGAGCATGACCCGCGTGTTCAGCACCCGCTGGCGGTAGTCTTTGAGCGCGCCAATCAGGGTAGAAAGGACGACCACTCCCAGGAACACCGCGCCCGTCCGATGAAGCCAGCCCAGGCGCGTCGCCGCGTCCAGTTTTGTGTTGAGCAGGACGCGGTCAATCATGAACCGCATGAACAGCGGTCCAACCATTTCCAACCCCGCAGCCACAAGGGCGAACAGCAGGAGAACGGCGACCGAGTACCGATGCGGCCAAAGCCAGCGCAAGTATTCGCGCAGATATTCCCGGCGTTTGCGGCGCCGATTGCGCCCGGATTCCCCGTTGTTCAGATTCCCGCCGGGGCTGGGTGCAGCGTCGGGCAGCTTTTGCTCGCCGTCGGCCTCAGTCTTGTCGTCGAGCCGGCGCTGCTTGTAGTCCCGGACGAAGGCGCGATAGCGTTGGCGCGATGAGCGAACTCTTTCGGAGCGTGTTGATCGGTGGCCTTTTTCCATACTTCACTCGAACGGCGGTGACGTGCTTTGCTGACTGAGAGGACTGGGCGAGCGACCGTCACTACCGCAACAACCACGCCCTCATCGAGCGCGAGACCAGTTCGGCGGCGTCCTGCTGAACAAAGTGGCCCGCTCCCGGGACCGTGACCAGAGTCAGATCCTTATCGAGCCAGTCCCACGTATTATTGAGCGCACCGCCAAGCAGGTACGGGTCATCCAGCCCGTGGATCATCAGCACCGGCATTTGCGCCTTTATTACCGGCGACCTGTCCTCGTTGTAGGGCTCGCGCGGGTAGTTGCGTTTGTAGTAGTTGAGCATCGCCTCGAAGTCGGAACGCTTGAATGCCTCGACGTACTTGGTCCGCGCGGCTGGATCCTTGACCCAAAACGCGAGCTGCTCGGCAGTCAGTTTGGATGCAGCTTCGGGCTGCTGGAAATCGCGCGCATACTGGCTGTTCTTTTGCTGCTGCGGATTGTGGGCCAGTTCGCGGTTGAGTCCTCGCGGATGGGGCAGGTTCAATATGATCAGGCGCTCGGTCAGCTGAGGTTGGTAAAGCGCGAACTGCCAGGCAACCAGCCCGCCCCAGTCGTGCCCGACAATGATGGCCTTGTCCTTGCCCAGCGACTTGATCACCGCCGCGACGTCACCCGCAAGCAAGCGAATGCTGTAGTTCTCGACACCCTTTGGTTTGTCGCTCAAGTTATACCCACGTAAGTCAATGGCGACGCACTGAAATTTATCGGACAGTGCCTCCATCTGTGCCCGCCAGGTGTACCAGAAATCCGGAAAGCCGTGGAGCATCACCATCAGGGGTCCCTTGCCGAGACTGGCATAATGAATCTTGACCCCATCCGAATCGGCGTAACCGTGGTTGACACGTGACTCGAAGTCGGCGCCCTCGGCGACATCGGATGCGAGCAAAGCAACAGCAGTTTTCAGGACAACGTTGTTCATAAAGTTAAGGCAGCGAGGTTTTCGATAGAATTTTATGCCGAGAAGTTGACTATGTCACGCTACGAAGAACAAAAACCGCGGACGAGCTTTCCAATCGCCCGGATTTGCACTAAACCACGCATGTGAAAGCTTCTCGCCGTAGCTTCGCTAAGCGCATTGCCCTGGGCGCAGCCGCCTGCTCGCTTCTCCCCAAACGAGCGCTCGCCAAAGACACGCATCCTGATGACGCCGCGTTGGAAAAGGCTGCTGCCCGCCCGGTCCTGAATGCCAGCCTGTTCAAGGCGCCCGTTATCATCGAGTCTCTTGAACTGCTTCGCAAAGGCCGCGCTCATTTTGTCCGCGTCCGGTCGAAAGACGGCGCTGAGGGGTTGGCGGTGGACAATGGCCGTGCCGACATGCTCCATCCGATTTTCAATAAGCTGGTCGCGCCGTATTTCATCGGCAAGGACGCGCGCGAGCTGGAAGAGCATCTGTTCGGTGTGTATCGGCACAACGACAATTACAAGCTGCAAGGCCTGGCGCTCTGGTGTCCGGTGGCGATGGTGGAGTTTGCCGTGCTCGATCTTCTCGGCCGGATCGCCAATAGAGCTATTGGCGATCTGGTAGGCGGAGTCATTCGACATGAAGTTCCATTTTACATCGCCAGTGGCCGGCGCGA
>CAYUPI010000040.1:0-53695 GCA_964446585.1 uncultured Verrucomicrobiota bacterium | reverse complement strand
CGATCGGCAGAAGCCGAGTTGCGTAGGCTTATCGCCAAGTTCGCGCCCGCGCATCAACGGCTCATGGACGCAATGCGACTGTGGCTGCGAAAGCGTCTGCCCACCGCCCATGAGGTGGTGTATGAGTATTCCGGCTTTTTCGTCATCAGCTATTCACCGAACGAGCGTGGGTACGAGGGCGTTTTTGCAATCCGCGCGAGCGTGGACGGCGTTAAGTTTTACTTCAGTCGTGGTAAGGAATTGACGGATCCTTCGAAATTGTTGCAGGGGTCCGCCCAGGCGCGCTGGATTCACCTGGAGGGCGCGTCCACGCTCGCTCGTCCGGCGGTCGCCCGCCTAATCGACGAAGCCCTCGCTCGCAATCGCGTCCCGTTTGCGCGCGCCGGCCGCGGGCCGGTGGTCATTCGTTCGGTATCGTCCAAGAAGCGTCGTCGTCGGCGCTGCGCCTAACGCGCATTCTTCTTCAATAAGGTTGATTATGATCCGCCGCAATTTTCGTGGAAGAAACGCGGACGAGAACGGCAAATCCATTTGAAACTTCCCGGCCTTTCAGCCACATTATATCGTCTGATATGATGGGTCCTTTGCTCCTGAGCATGATTGGCGTTTCTGCGGGCGTGATGCTGTTCGTACACGTGACGACAGCCCGCGCCGCGCAGGCCTCCGACAAAGTCTCGTTCAACAACCAGATCCAGCCGATCCTGTCGGAATACTGCTACCCCTGTCACGGGCCGGACTCCGCCACGCGCAAGCCCAAGAAGCGTCCGCTGCGGCTCGATCGCGAGCAGTTTGCGTTCGAACCGCGCGAGGACGGCAAGCCCGTCATCGTAAAAGGCCACCCAGAGGCCTCCGAGGTCATGCGCCGGCTCAAAGCCACGGACGACGACATCATGCCTCCGGCTTCGGAGCGCAAGAAAGTCAAGCCAGAGGAAATCGCGCTGATCGAGAAGTGGATCTCCCAGGGGGCCGTTTACGAAAAGCATTGGTCGCTAATTCCGCCGGTCCGTCCAACCGTACCTCAGGCCAGCGCGCGCTGGGCGAAAAATCCCATCGACCGTTTCGTCGCGCGCAAGCTTGCCGAGAACGGGCTGAAACCAAATCCCGAGGAACAAAAGGCGCGCTTGCTGCGGCGCTTGAGTTTCGATCTGACTGGCCTGCCGCCTTCGCCGAATGAACTGCAGGATTTCCTCCGCGATCGCTCCGCCGATGCATACGGAAAGGCCGTGGATCGGATGCTGGCCAGCGATGCCTGCGCCGAGCAATTCACCCGCCACTGGCTCGATGCTGTTCGTTACGCTGATACTCAGGGCATCCATCACGACCATTCCCGCAGTATCTGGCTGTATCGCGATTGGGTCATCGCAGCGTTCAAGGCGAATATGCCGTTCAACGAATTCACCATCGAACAACTCGCCGGGGACCTGCTGCCCGAGGCGACGATGGAACAAAAAATTGCCTCGGGTTACAATCGCCTCCTTCCGACGACCGGCGAGGGCGGCGCCATCCCGGAGGAATACGCCACTATCTATGCCAAGGACCGCGCGGACACGACTTCCGCCGTCTGGCTCGGGCTTACGACTGGTTGCGCAACTTGCCACGATCATAAGTTCGATCCAATCACGATGAAGGATTTTTATTCGATGACCGCCTTCTTCAGGAACGGCACGCAGCCGGCGCTGGATAACAGCGTCAACGGCAACACCCCTCCTCTGCTGTTTGTTCCCGTGCGGCAGGATCGTCCCCGCTGGGAAGAATTGCAGCAGGCGATCGCCGCCAACCGGAAGTTGAGCGAGGAGCGAAAAGGGGTCGCAAAAGCTGACTTTGATCAGTGGCTCGAGCGACAGACCGCGTCGCCCGCGCCTCGTTGGGAGGAGCCAGCCGAGGAAAGCCGCCCGCTGGTGTCACTTCCGCTCACCGAAGTCTCGGGACCATTCCGCGGCACCTTTCAGGGCGAAGTCGTTGAATGGGCTGGCCCGAGCGAACGGCATCCAGGTCCGTTCGGACAAGCCCCGCTCGTTGGCGAGGGCACAGCAGTCAAAAACGCTACGCCCACCTTCACACGCTCCGGCAAGGCCAGCTACGGCACATTCCTCTATATCGAAGATAAGCCGAGCGGCGCTGTCTTCTCGCGCATGAACAAGGCCCAAGGCTTTCGCGGCTGGGATTTCTTCCTTACTTCCGGACGGCCCACAATTCATATCGCCGAGCAATGGCCGGAAAAAGCCCTTAAAGTCACGGCCAAGGAAAGCCTCATACCGGGTCACTGGCATCACGTCATGGCTGTTTTCGACGGCAAGCGCAATGGAGCGGACGCGATTGCCCTGTTCATCGATGGCCGCAAGGCAGACGTGGAAGTGAACAATAACGACCTGGGTAAGAGCATTTACGTCAATGTCCCGTTTCGCCTGGGTGGCCGTTCCGACAAAGAGGGCGTGGTCGATACCATCACCGGTGGAAAAGTCTTCGTGCAGGATCTCCGCTTTTACCAGCGGGCGCTGACGCCTGTTGATATCGCACAGATCGCCACCCCCGGGCTGGTCCGCGAATATCTCGCGACGCCTGCGGATCAGCGCGCGCCTGAGCAGTCTCAGGCGCTCTTTGAGCTGTACCTCACCGCGTTCGATCCACCCATCCAGAAACTCCAGGCCGAACTGGCTCAGCTTAAGTCCGAAGAAGACGAATTCCGCCAGCGGGGCGCTACGACGCTCATTATGGAGGAGAAAAAGGACAGCGAGCCGGTCGCGAACATTTTGGTTCGCGGCAATTATGCGTCCAAAGGCGCGCAAGTCAGCGCCGCTACTGCGGAGGCCCTGCCGCACATGGCGCCAGACTTGCCGCGCAACCGAATGGGCCTGGCGCGCTGGCTGCTTTCGCGCGATAACCCGCTCACTGCCCGTGTCACGGTCAATCGCATTTGGTCGCACTTGTTCGGCGTTGGGATTGTTGAAACCACCGAGGACCTCGGTGTCAAAGGCGCCCGCCCTACCAACCAGGATCTGCTTGATTGGCTGGCCGTAGAATTTATGGACTCCGGCTGGAACTTTCGCCAGCTCGTCAAGACCATGGTCCTGAGCGCCGCGTATCGCCAGTGCGAGATCGTTTCGCCCGAGAAGCTGGAAAAGGACCCGCAAAATAGACTCTACTCCCGCGGGCCCCATGTGCGGCTCGAAGCGGAGGAAATCCGTGACCAGGCTCTGGCCGCGTCCGGCTTGCTGGTGGAAAAAGTTGGTGGCGCGCCGGTCAAACCGTATCAGCCGGAAGGAGTATGGGAAGCCGTCGCGATGAAAGATTCCAATACGCGCGTTTACACACAGGATCACGGTGACGCGCTCCATCGCCGCTCGCTGTACACCTTCTGGAAGCGCATCGCTCCGCCGCCGTCCATGGAGATTCTGAACGCCCCCAGCCGGGAAGTCTTTTGCACGCGGCGCGATCGCACGGATACGCCGCTGCAGGCATTCGTCACCATGAACGATCCTCAGTTCGTCGAAGCCGCTCGCCAATTGGCGGCAAAGGCGCTTAGCTCATCCAAAGATTTTGACACCTGTCTCGACCAAATCACCGAACCGCTCCTGGCCCGCGACTTGAACGCCAAAGAACGCCCGGTCCTGCGCCGAATGCACGAGCGGGCGCTCAAAGCTTATCGTGCCGATACCGCCGCCGCCCAATCCCTGGTCGCCGTCGGCGAATCCAAACCCGACGAACACCTCCCTGTCGCGGAACTTGCGGCCTGGACGTTGGTGGCGAGTGAAGTGATGAACCTGGACGAATCACTGACAAAATGAAAATCGATCCCCAATTCATTAACCATCTTCACGACTTCAACTCGGCCCTCACGCGCCGGCAGTTTTTCCGAAAGACCAGCACCGGCCTCGGCGTGGCCGCGCTGGGCTCACTGCTCGGGCCGCGCGCGTTCGGCGTTTCTGCCCAGGGTGAAAAAATCGCGAACAATCTCTGGCAGATCGCTCCCAAAGCGAAACGCGCGATTTACATTTCCCTGATCGGCGCCCCGTCGCAAGTGGACCTTTTCGACTACAAGCCCGCGCTGCAGACCCGCTTTAAGGAAGACATCAAGGATTGGCTCAAGCAGCAAGGCGAGCGCCTCACCGGCATGACGGCCGGCCAGGACAAGTTCCCGCTGGCGCCGTCGGTGTTTAAGTTCGAGCAACATGGCAAGTGCGGCACCTGGGTGAGCGAGCTGCTTCCCTGGCACGCGAAGATCGTGGATGACCTCTGCATCATCCGCTCGATGCACACCGACGCCATCAATCACGAGCCCGCAAACCAGCTTGTTTATACCGGCTCGATGATTACCGGCAAAGCCTCTATCGGCTCTTGGCTATCCTACGGACTCGGCTCACTGAACCAGGACCTTCCCACATTCGTCGTGCTGCATGCCACCCATTCCAGCCCTTATTCGAATGTGCAGGCCATCTCCGCCCGGCTATGGGGCTCCGGCTTCCTTCCCGGCAAATACGCGGGCGTCGAACTGCGCGCTAAGGGAGATCCCGTGCTGTTCCTTCAGGACGCGGCGGGTATCTCGCGCGAATTGCGCCGTGAAATGATCGACGGTATCGGCGCTCTCAACCAGCGCGCCTACCAGGCCATCGGCGACCCTGAAATCCAGACCCGCACGCAGCAATACGAAATGGCTTTCCGCATGCAGGCCAGTATTCCCGATCTGGTCGATTTTTCACACGAACCGGAAAAGACGTACGAACTATATGGGCCAGAATCCAAACAGCGCGGCACCTTCGCCAGCTCGGCGTTGCTCGCGCGCCGCCTTATCGAGAGGGGTGTGCGGTTCGTCCAAATCTTTCATCGGGGCTGGGACCAGCATGGCGACCTCCCGCGCGATCTCGCTTCCCAGTGCAAAGACGTTGACCAGGGTTGCTACGGCCTGATCCAGGACCTGAAACAACGCGGGTTGCTCGACGAGACGCTGGTCGTCTGGGGCGGTGAATTTGGGCGCACCATCTATTGCCAGGGCAACCTCACCGAGAAAAACTACGGGCGCGATCATCACCCGCGCTGCTTCAGTCTCTGGCTGGCCGGCGGCGGCATCAAACCCGGTTTCGTCTATGGCAAGACCGACGAGATGTCCTACAACATCGCCGAGAACCCGGTGCATATCCGCGACTTGCACGCGACGATCCTGAACCAACTCGGCATCGACCACGAAAAGCTGGCGTTCAAATACCAGGGGCTCGATCAAAAGCTCACCGGCGTCGAGCCCGCCCACGTCGTCACTGATATTCTGGCTTGAGCCTCAAGTTGCTGCCGCTTCCCAGCCTGGCCGATTGTGGCGTTGGACGAACTGTGCGGCCTCCGGCAGATTCGGCGAGCGCATGTTCGGCCCATCCCACTCCATGCGCCTGCCTTCGCCAACCCGCAGCGCGACGCAGCCGAGCAAAATGACCTCGGCCAGGTAACCCGCGATCTCGAAGTTGGAATAAGCCGGCGTGCCGATCTTCATCATGCGGAACCATTCGGTCATGTGCCCAGGTGAGCGCGGTAGGGTCTGCGGCACGTCTTTGCAGGCTTCGTGCTGATCGCCCGCGATGTACTCGTCCTTGCCTTTCATCGCCAAGAAGAATTTCGTGCCGTAGTCGTCGGGGGAGAATAATTTTCCCTTGTCGCCGATGATGAGCGCACCGCTGGTGGGCAGTTCGTCGTAAGTATTGACGATTTCCTTGATCGCCTTGCCATCCGGCCGCAGGGGCCGGAGAGCGTCACCCGGGTTGCCGTCATACCACCAGAACTTGAGCGGAGGAAAGTCCTCGCGCTCGGGGAATTCAAAGCGGATTCGCGACGTCTTGGGGAATGTTTCCGAATACATGCGCGAGGCCATTTCGCACTCGACGACGTTGGGATAGCCGAGCTTCAGCGCTCGGAAGGGCATGTTGACCGTGTGACAGGCCATGTCACCCAGTGCGCCGGTACCGAAATCAAACCAGCCGCGCCATTTGAAGGTGTGATATACGTCCTTCTTGAATGGCCGCTGCGGGGCCGGGCCAAGCCACGCGTCCCAGTTCAAAGTATCGGGCACGGGATCCTCGCCCGTAGGACGATCGACTCCCTGCGGCCAGTGCGGACGATTCGACCAGACGTGCAATTCCAGAGGTTTGCCGACGACCCCGGCCTGGACGACTTCGACCGCGCGGCGCAACCCGGTGGCCGCGCTGCCCTGGTTGCCCATTTGCGTCGCCAGGTTCTTTTCCTTGGCCAACTGACGCACCGTGCGCGCTTCGAGGACAGTCTGGACGAGCGGTTTCTGGCAGAAACAGTGCTTACCCATCTTCATCGCGCGGATCGCCGCAACGCCGTGGTTGTGGTCCGGCGTCGAAACCGTTACCGCGTCAATGTCCTTCCCCATTTCATCCAACATCTTGCGGTAATCGTTGAACTTCTTGAGCTCGGGAAATTTTTTCTCGAACTGTTTGGCTTTGCGATTCAGCGTGTTCTGGTCCACGTCGCAAATGGCGACGATATTGCCGCCGCAGCCCGAGGCGTCGCTGCTGTCCTGATCGCCTTTTCCGCCGACGCCGATGCAGGCGACGTTGATGCGTTCGTTGGCGCCCAGCACGTTGCCCACATAAGGGAAAGCCAAGGTTGCGGCCCCTGCCGCCAGCGTCGTGCGGCGGAGAAATTGGCGCCGAGTAAAAGAGTTTGGTTTCAAAAGTGAAGTTGAGATTTCCTTTTTCATGGTTCAGGGATGATGATGTTGCACTGCCGCGCTGGCCTGCACCATTTGTCCTCGATCGGCTGTGTTCCAGCAAGCCCAAATCCTCTTCAAAGCAGGAGACAACCACGAATTCACTCCAATTGACACGAATGCGGAACATGGAACTAGATCTCAGCGGTCCAAGACCAAGCCATGACAGGGCCCGATTTCAGAGAGAATCTGATAGGGCTGTTTGGCAAAAGGTCAGTCCGCTGGACGCAGCCGTCATCGCGTCATCCTCCCAGCATACATCAGCCCAACGACGACGAGTGCAATCGAGCCAAGTATTGTTGCGGACGAAAACACCAGGCCCAGAACTCCAAACAATCGCTTCCTGCCTGCCTGGAATAACGCCGCGATGCCCAGTCCAAATGCCACAACATCAACGGCCAACAAAAACATCAGAGCAAACCCCACGATCAATTGGCCTGGGTAGCTCTGACCGCGCTCGATCCGGCCCGCATTCAGGAGACCGGCGACCAAAAACTAGCCGAGAATCAAGCCGCCAACCGCAATCGAGATTGCAAATGAAGCTATGCCCAGCACGGAGTGTTTCTCCTCCGGGAGTTGCGTTGTTTGCGGAGTAATGACGGACCGAAGGGGCTGCCCATCAGTCGCGCAAAACGAGGCTTCGTCCGGGTATTCCTTGCCGCGGTAGGTGCATGATTTCATACGACATGACGCGGATCTTCAGTGGTGCGCCGCCAATCTTGCACACTATGGAACGGCGACGCAATCGGCGTGTCCGTTCCAGGCAGTTGGTCTTGCTCTGGCATTTTAGAGTTTAGGATTCTGGGCGGGCGTCGGGCTCACGGACGCGGACGTCATGTCGTGCTTTCGGAATCCATTGAAGGTAGGGCAGCTGTCCACAGGGCGTGCCAACCACGGCTGAACAGCGCGGAGCGTTTGAAGCGCGTAGAGCTTGCTCCCGCTGTCATGCGCCCACGGACCGCCGAAAGCGCCGGCAAGCCGGGCGCACTCCATACGCTTCGCGAAACCCGTGCAGATCCCTGATCGGCTCAAATGATAATCCCCTGTGCGACTTCGCCCGAGACATCGGTGAGCCGAAAATCGCGGCCCTGGTACCGGTAGGTCAGTCGTTTGTGATCGATGCCGCACAGGTAGAGCATCGTCGTGTGGAGATCGTGCACGTGCATCTTCTGGTTGTCATCGACGTAACGATAGCCCAGTTCATCGGTCTGGCCCCAGTTCGCACCGCCCTTGATGCCGCCACCGGCCAGCCAAATCGAAAACGCGTTGATATGATGATCCCGGCCGGAGCCCTGGCCCATTGGCGTGCGACCGAATTCACCGCCCCACAGGATCAGTGTGTCCTCTAACAGCCCGCGTTGTTTTAGATCGGTCACCAGCGCGGCTGAAGCCTGGTCCACATCTTTAGCGGCGCCCGGCATGTCCTTCTCGATGTCGCCGTGATGGTCCCACGCGCGATGATAGAGTTGAATGAATCGCACGCCGCGCTCGGCCAGGCGCCGCGCCAGCAGGCAGTTGGACGCGAAACTGCCATCGCCGGGCTCTTTCAGTCCATATCGGTCGAGCGTTGCTTGAGATTCTTTGCTGAAGTCCGTCAATTCCGGCAATGACGTCTGCATCCGAAAAGCCAGCTCGTATTGGCTGATGCGGGTCTGGATTTCGGGGTCGATTCGTTCTTCGGCCAGCAAGCCGTTGAGGCGATTGATTTCTTCGATCACCTGGCGCTGCGTGCTTTGGCAAACGCCTTCCGGATTGCCGACGTAATGGACGGCGTCGCCCTTGGACTGAAACAGAATTCCCTGGAATCGGCTGGGCAGAAAGCCGCTCGACCATTGCCGCGCCGAAACTGGCTGCAGACCGGTCTTGCCGCGGGAGGTCAGCACGATGAACCCGGGCAGATTGTCGGTCTCTGCGCCCAGGCCATAGAGCAGCCAGGAACCCATGCTGGGCCGGCCCTTGATCGTTGTGCCGGTGTTCATGAAGGCATGGGCCGGATCATGATTGATTTGCTCGGTGTGCATCGAGCGGACGATGCAGATATCGTCGGCGATGCCGGCGATGTGCGGGAACAGATCGGAGATCTCCTGCCCGGACTGGCCATGTTTCTTAAAATCTACGAATGGCCCGCGCGCTTTCAGCGGTGTGTTCTGCAACTGCGCGAGCTGCTGCCCCTTCGTGAAAGATTCAGGGAAAGGCTGGCCATGAATGCGTTTCAATTCCGGTTTGTAATCGAAACTTTCCAGATGCGACGGCCCGCCCGCCATGCACAGATGAATGATTCGTTTGGCACGGACGGGAAAATGCGGTGGGTTAACGATCCCACGCCAGCGATCCTCGGCTGTGGCTGCGCGGGCGCCGCACAGAATCCCCGGATCGAGCAAGGAGGCCAGCGCGAGCGCACCAAGGCCGTAGGCCGAGCGCGAGAGAAAAGTGCGGCGATTGATGCCGAGCTGAAAGTTTTGAAGGTCGAATGGCCTGTTCATGAGTCAGAAGCACCAAGCATCAACCTCCAACTTCCAGCGAAACTTCGAATACCAAGAACCAAAATGTAGCTCCGTGATGGTTTGGGGCTTGAATCTTGGAGCTTTTCTGGTGCTTGGAGGTCGGCGGTTGGATGCTTTCATTCAATATCGCGTAAGCGTTTCCTGCAAATTCAAAATCACCCGGCACACCTGCGTCCACGCCGCCAATTCACTTTTGTCCGCCTTCTTCTCCGCGGGCGCCAAACCGACTTTGATTAGTTTCTCGGCTTCGTCCTCGTCCTGCCGGTAATGCTCGCGCTGGTCGGCCAGGAACTTCAGCAGCGACGCCTTTTCTCTTTGGCGGGCTGGCCGCGCCAAGGCACGTTCGAAGGCCGCATCGAGGCGTTGTTCATCCGACTGGCCTGCCCTCGCCAGCAGCCGTGCGGCAAAGGCGCGGGCCGCTTCGGTGAACGTTGGATCATTCAGCAGTGTCAGGGCCTGCTGGGGCGTGTTCGACACTACGCGATTGGCGGTGCATTCCTCGCGCGACGGTGCGTCGAAGTTGGCCAGCATTGGATGCAGGAAAGTCCGCTGCCAGTGAGTGTAAATCCCGCGCCGATATTGCCGCTCGTCCTTATCCGGGTAGTAGTCGCGATCGGGGAATTGGAGGTTGGCGTAGTAGCCCGGCGGCTGGTACGGATGCGCGCTTGGGCCGCCGATATCTTCATTCAAAAGGCTGGCAATGTAGAGCGCGTTGTCCCGCACGAATTCGGCTGCGAGCCGTCGTGGGGTTTGCGCGGCCAGAAGCCGGTTGTTGGGATCGAGCTCCTTCAGAGCCGGACGCTGGTTGGAATTCTGCCGATAAACGGAAGACATGACCATGAGCTTGATAACGTGTTTCACGTTCCATGGATGGCGGTTTGTAGCAGCCGACGTGAGGAGGCTCTGATTCTGTCCGGATGGGCGTGCTCTGACGTCCGAGCGCGAATTTTCAGCCTCCTCGCGTCGGCTGCTACTGGGGTTCACGAACTCGCACGCGAGCCAATCCAGCAGCTCCGGATTAAGGGGCCAGTCGCCTTGCACGCCGAGGTCATCCAGCACGGCCGAGAGCCCCGTGCCGAAAAACTGTTTCCAGAAGCGGTTTACGACCGCGCGGGCGGTGAGCGGATTCTCGGGCGACACCAGCCATCGCGCCAGGTCCAATCGCGTCAGACGTCGGCCCTCCGGATTGGGAATTTGCGGCAGGAAATGAGGTGCGGAGGGCTGAACGATTTCGCCAGTTTCATCCTGCCAATTGCCGCGGGGCAGGACCCGTGTGACGGTGGGCTCGCGTGCGACGCTGACCATGGTGGTGGTGCGGCCGTAACGGCAAACGCGGATTTCTTTGAGGATTTTGCGGGCATCATCGACCGAGGCCGAGTCACAGTGAGTGCTCAGCAAAAAGGCGCGAGCGGCCAGCGCGCGACCGGCGGCGCCCGAAGACGCCCAGTCCTCGATCGCGCGGCGCAGGGCCTTGCTCGCCCCCGATTCCAACGGCTCCTCTCCCGCGAACGGCGAGACTGACACGCGCGCCGAAGCTACAGTCCCCTTTCCCAGGCTGACCACCAACGTATCGCCGGCTTTTGCCTGGAACGGTTTGTCCAGCAGCCAAATTGCAGTTTGCTTTTCGTGCTCGGTCGAGATCTTCCAGGCGTCTTTCACTCCGAGGATTGGCCGCCCTCCCGCGTAACGTTCTTCTTTTTGATCCGCCTCGGCATCGTAGAATGCCAGTTTGGTTTCCTGGTCGGCGTCCTTTGATTTGAGGCTGGCGGTGAGCGCGATCGAAACGCCCTTTGCTTTTTTGCGTCCTGTAGGTTTCTCGCCGACTTCCTCTTGTGGCACAATCTCAAGCCGAAGGGCGGCCACCCAAATGTTCGACAGCGAAAGCGACAGCCTCACTGTCTCCTTTGACTGGCCGTTGAGCGCCACGATCCCGTCGGCCTGAACCGTGAATTCGGTTTTCGCGGTTTCGTTGATGTCTTTCGCGACCAGGGTGACTTCGGGCCTCGGCGTCACCCAACCGTCCGGCCACTGTTTCAAAAACCCACGGCTCGATTTACGCCAGGCGGCAAACTCGCGGCTCCGTTGTTTGTCCGATTTGAGATTCTCGGCCGACCGGGCATAAATCGCGTCCGCCTGAGCGTGCAGCCGGGCGAGCCGCCGGTGCAGATAAGCGCTGTCCACTTCGATTTCCGGTGGGAATGGATAATCGTTATCGACGCCCTTCAGCTCGGGCTCGGGCGTGTAGTTGTAATCGGCATAGACCCCCCATTGTTTGAGGTCGGCGAAGAAAGCTTCCATGCAATAAAAATCCTTCGTGCTGAAAGGATCGAACTTGTGGTCATGGCATTCGGCGCAACCCATAGTGGATCCCAGCCACGTCATTGAAACCGTCCTCACTCGATCGGCCGCGTATTTGGCCAGATACTCCTTCGGCTGCGCGCCGCCCTCGCGCGTCAGCATGTTCAGCCGGTTAAATCCAGTGGCCACTCGGGCCTCGATAGAGGGGCTGGGCAACAGGTCGCCCGCAAGCTGCTCGATGGTGAACTCGTCAAACGGCTTGTTTTGATTGAACGCGTCAATCACGTAATCGCGGTACGGAAAAATGTTTTGATTCTGATCACCGTGATAGCCCACCGTGTCGGCGAAGCGAACGACGTCCAGCCACGGCACCGCCATGCGCTCACCAAAATGCGGCGAGCGCAAAAGCCGGTCCGCCTGCCGCTCGTATGCATTCGGAGTCGTGTCGGAGAGGAACGCCTTCACTTCCTCAGGTGTCGGCGGCAGGCCGATCAAGTCCAGGCTGAGTCGCCGCAGCAGCGTCCGACGGTCTGCTTCCGGCGAGGGCGCGATCTCTTTTGTTTCAAGCGCGTGCAGAATGAAAGCGTCGATCGGATTTCGCACCCAGTGCGCGTTGCGGGCCTGGGGAACCGGGGGACGGCCCAGCGGCAGATACGCCCAATGCGCTTCGTATTGGGCGCCTTCAGCAACCCATTGCTTCAGCAACTCCTTTTGCGCCGGCGTCAGCGACTTTTGAGTCTTGGGCGGAGGCATGATCTCGTCTGGATCGTCCGAGAAAATGTGCTGGACGAGTTTGCTGTCGGCAGGTTTGCCCGGAACAATCGCGCCGCGTTCGAGCGCGACCTCGCGCACGTCGAGCCGCAAGGGACGTTTGCTCGGCTTGCGCTGGTTCTTGTCCGGCCCATGGCAGGCGTAGCAGTTCTCGGACAAAATCGGCCGAACGTCGCGGTTGAATTGGACGTGGTTTGTCACCGAGCCCTTGCTCAAGTCAAGGGGGAGCAAAACCAGGGCCACTTGGGTGGCGAGAAGAACGCAGCTACGACCGAACACCATAAGGCTGTTATATGAGACGTTGCGAAAGGTCTGCCTATTCTCTGTGATGCAACGGGCTCGGTTATCTGCGCCGTCTTACCGGCCATTCCAACCGTGCTCTGATTTATTAAGCTCTAAAAAGCCATTCAGCGCAAGCTTCGGCCCTTTAGGCGGCCAGTGCAGGTGGAGCGCGACTCTGGCGAAGCCCGAAAAAACACCAGGCCGTTCACATCACGTGAACGGCCCGGCTGGGGTTGTGGGTTGGGGTTAGGGATTGGCGTCGCCATCCGGGCGTGCGGTCCCGGCAGATCGCGATTGCCAATCAAGCCTCGCTTTAGCCACCCGCCGGCCCTGCGCGGAATCGCGCCTTTGGGCACGGCATCCTGGTCGTTGTTGTCTAAATTGTCATACTGACAAACAATTCTGCCAGGCAAATGGCAACTTGCTTTTTTCCCTCTGTCGCCCAAGACGCTGGCGCGAGGAAAATCAAGGTGTCCTGACGGCGTAGCTTTTGGAGCAGCGTCCGATCGGTCGGGACCGCTCCAGTTTCGTGATCGCCCTGTAGAAATTCGCTTCCGGAAAAAACCTAAGGCTTGAACTCCATGCCGGGCCGTACAGAATGCGGCAACGATTTCCGATATGCCGGCCACCGACCTCGCTTCCCCACCACCCGAACAGAAGCTGCTCAATGGGGTAACCGTCTATCACTGGTTGGTGGTGATTATCGCCTCTTGCGGCTGGTTGTTCGACTGCATGGACCAGCGGCTGTTCGTTCTGGCGCGCGAGTCTGCGCTCAAGGAGTTGTTGAAGAACGACGCCGCAGCCCTGGCGATCCTCAAACAATACATCGGCACCGCTACGATGTGGATGATCCTGGGCTGGTCAACCGGTGGTATCATTTTTGGAATGCTCAGTGACAAGCTGGGCCGGGTCAAAACCATGGTCATAACGCTCTTGATTTATTCGGGCTTCACTGGGCTTTCTGGCTGCGCGCAATCATGGGTCGATTTTAGTTTTTACCGTTTCCTTGTCGGACTAGGGATCGGGGGAATGTTTGGTGCCGCCACGACGCTGGTGGCGGAGAGTGTGCCGGGACGTTTTCGCTCCCTGGCGCTCGGCTCGCTTCAAGCACTCTCGGCAACCGGGAACATTATCGGGTCATTGATTACGCTCTCGATCAAGCCGGGCACTATGAATTTCCTCGGAAACTATTCCGGCTGGCGGGTGTTGTTTTTCGTCGGCGTTCTTCCGGCGCTGTTGACGATTCCTATCCTTTTTTTCCTGCGCGAGCCCGAGGCCTGGAAATTGGCCAAAGCCCAAGCCGCGGCTGGCATTGGCCGCAAGGCAGGATCACCAATTGACCTCTTTGAGGATGCTCGATGGCGAAAGAATGCACTGGTTGGGTTGTTCCTCGGCCTTTCGGGCATGTTCGGGTTGTGGGGTATCGGCTTTTTCTCGCCCGAACTTATTTCTACCGCCTTGGCCGGCGCGCCGCAAAAGCAGGTGGACACTGTCCGCGGCTTCGGTTTGGCGTTTCAAGATGGCGGCGCATTCCTTGGCATGCTGGTCTTCACTTACGTCGCTTCCCGCTGGAGCCGGCGTGGCGCGTTCTTCGGTGCGTTTATCCTCAGCCTGTTGGTCACAGCATATGTATTTCTTTCCCTGCGCACCGCTACGCAGGCCTATTGGATGCTGCCTATGATGGGCTTTGCGCAGCTCGGTGTCTTCGCCGGATATTCGATCTACTTCCCCGAGCTTTTCCCTACGCGCATTCGAGGAACGGGAGTAGGGTTCTGTTACAATACGGTACGGTATCTCGCCGCTCCGGCTCCCTGGCTAATGGGCAGGCTGAGCGAAGCTCTGAAAGTGCATGCGGTCTCCGAGCCATTCAGGGTCGCTGCCGTGATCCTGTGCAGCATCTTTTTCGTCGGTATGATTGCCCTGATTTGGGCTCCGGAAACAAAGGGAAAGCTGTTGCCGGAGGACTAAGAGGCGGCTCGAAGCTTTACGTCGTGGCCGCTTCGGTCTTGGTTTTTTCGTCGGCTGCGGCGGGAGTCTCGATGACCACGGGCAGATCGACCCATTCCAGGATCGCGCGCTGGCCGGCGTCGCCCTGCCGCTGATCAAGGCGGACGATGCGCGTATAGCCCCCCCGCCGTTCTTTTTGCGCCGGAGCTATGTCGTTGAAGAGGATTTTTACGACGTCTTCCTGGTGCAAGCGCGCGGCGGCCAGGCGCCGGTCGTGGATCGTGCCGCGCTTGCCGAGCGTGACCATCTTTTCCGCCACCGAGCGGGCCGCCTTGGCCTTGGCCAAAGTAGTGGTGACGCGCTTATGCTTGATGAGACTGCAAACCAGGTTGGCCAGCATCGCATTGCGGTGCTCGCCGGTGCGGCCGAGCTTGGCCGTTCGCTTGAGGTGTCGCATGGTGGGTAATTAGTAAAGGGTAAACGGAGCGTCGAGAGAGCTGGGCGAGCCGCGGCCCGCCCCCGCCGATTCTGTATCTCTAAGGTTAATGCAGGCCGTGCGCGGCGACAGCCTCCTCTTTCGGCGTTTCCAGCAGGTCCGGCTCGAAGGTCATGCCCAACGTCAAACCGAGCGCGGCGAGCTTGTCTTTGATTTCGTTGAGCGATTTCTTGCCGAAGTTGCGATACTTGAGCATCTCCTGCTCGGTCTTCATGGCCAATTGGCCGACCGTTGTGATGTTCGCGTTGTTGAGGCAGTTGGCGGCACGGACGCTCAATTCGATTTCGTTGACGCTCATGTTGAGCAGCCGCTTGAGCTTGGTCTTTTCCTCGTCCTGCTTGTCCACAACTTCTTCGAACTCGACAGCGTTCTTGTCGTAGCCGACGAAGACATCGAGGTGGTGTTGCAAAATGGCCGAAGCCTGCGTCAGGGCGTCGTCGGGCGAAATCCGTCCGTCCGTCCACACTTCGAGCACCAGTCGATCGTAATCGGTGCGCTGTCCGACGCGTGCGTTTTCGACCGCATAGCGGACGCGCGTCACCGGCGAGAAGAGCGAATCGATAGCAATGACTCCAATGGCCTGGTTGGGCTTTTTGTTTTCGTCGCCCGGAAGAAACCCGCGTCCGACTTTGACTTCGAGCTCCATCTCGAACTTTTTCTTCTTGTCGAGCGTGCAGATGTGCTGCGCCGGGTTAACCAGCTCCACATTTTGGTTGAGCTGGATATCACCGGCGGTGACTTCGCCATCTTTATTGGCCGAAAGCAACAGAGTCTGCGGATCGCGCGTATGCGCTTTGAACAGAATCTTCTTCAAATTCAGCACGATGTCGGTGACGTCTTCCACGACTCCGTCGATCGTGGCGAATTCGTGCATCGCGCCATCCACCTTGATGGAGGTAATTGCGGCGCCTTCCAGAGAAGAAAGCAGCACTCGCCGCAAAGAGTTCCCGACCGTGTGACCGTAACCGGTCTCAAAGGGTTCGGCGACGAATTTGGCGTAAGTTTCCGTCGCGGTTGTGTCGTCTTTCGTCAATCGCTTCGGCATTTCGAACCGTCCTAAACGTACTGGCATGGTTTCCTTTCAACAATTTTAATCTGGCCCCACCGGCTCTTATTCCCGCGCGCCGGCGCGGCCCGTGTAATTGTTTTGGAATAATGGAATGATGGAATGGTGGGATGATGCTTTACAACGCTCCACTATTCCAATGTTCCAATACTCCAGTTTTCATTTCTAGCGGGAATAAAATTCTACAACCGCCTGTTCATTGGCGATGGGCTGTATTTCGTCGCGGGTCGGAATGCGCAGGAGCACGCCCTTGAGCGCTTCTTTGTCCAGGGACAGCCAATCTGGCACGGCCCGGCTGGCGGCAAGCTCCAGGTTTTTGGAGGCCAACTGCCGGGCGGCATTGGAACTCTTGATCTCGATCACATCGTTCACTTTCAGGCCGCAGGAAGGGATATTGACCTTTCGGCTGTTAACTTTGACGTGGCCGTGACAAACCAGTTGCCGAGCCGCTGCCCGGGTGTTGGCGAACCCGAGATGATAACAAAGGTTATCCAGGCGGGTTTCCAGAATCTGCAGCATCTGTTCGCCGGTGACGCCGCGGCGCTTTAAGGCGCGTTCGTACACGCCACGAAACTGCCGCTCGAGCAGCCCGTAATAATAGCGGAGCTTCTGCTTCTCGATCAGACCCAGGCCATAATCGGTGTGCTTGCGGCGCGATTTGGGGCCGTGCACTCCGGGGCCATAATTGCGGCGTTCCAGATACTTGGACGGGCCGAAGATGGGCACGCCGAATCGGCGGCTGATGCGAACGCGGGGACCTGTGTAACGAGCCATTTGGAAAAGTTGAGAGTTATGAGTTCAGAGTTGGGAGTTAGACGCGGCGCTTCTTGCGCGGGCGGCAGCCGTTGTGCGGTACTGGGGTTACATCCTTGATCGTAGTGATTTCCAGGCCGATGGCTTGCAAAGCCCGGATGGCGGATTCACGACCGGAGCCGGGACCTTTGACGCGCACCTCGATTTCTTTCATGCCGTGAGACATGGCCTGGCGGGCGGCGTCCTGGGCCACTTGCTGGGCGGCGTAAGCGGTGCTCTTGCGCGAGCCCTTGAAGCCGACGCGACCGGCGCTGGACCAACCGATGAGGTGCCCCTGCATGTCGGTGATACTGACCAGGGTGTTGTTGAACGTGGCCAGTATGTTGGCAATGCCGCTGAGAATGTTTTTGGCGCCCTTGGCCTTGATGATCTTTTTGCCGGCCATTTCGTCGGCCAGCAACTCGGCGGCCGTCGGCGCGGCGGCGGGAGGGCCTTCAGCGGGTTTCGGAGCTTCCGCTACCGGCGGCTGCGCTTGCGCCTGAGCTTCGGCAACCGGTGCGGCAGCTTTCTTCGGCCCTTTGGCCAGAGCAGCTTCTCCGCCGGCTTTGGCCGCCGGTTTCTCCGCGGCTGCGGGTTTGGCCTCTTTTTTTGCAGCGGGCTTCTTTTTAGTATCGTCTGCCATAGGACTAATAGGACGGATAAAACTGATGTTTAATGAATGCCGGTCTTGGCGGCGGGATTGCGGACCACGCCGACGGTTTTGCGAGGTCCCTTGCGGGTGCGGGCATTGGTCTGCGTTCGCTGGCCGCGGACGGGCAGGCCGCGCAGGTGGCGAATGCCGCGATAGCATTTGATACCCTGCAGACGCTTCAAGTTCATGCCAATTTCCCGGCGCAGATCGCCTTCAATGACATACTTGCCGTCCTGAATCGCATGGACGATTTGGGAAAGCTGCTGTTCGGTCAAATCCTTGGCGCGAATGTTGGGATCGATATTTGCGTGAGCGAGGATCTGGCGCGAGTTGGTCGGGCCGATGCCGTAGATCGTGCGCAACGCAATTTCAATGCGTTTGTTGGGCGGTACTTCTATTCCAATGATGCGAGCCATAAATTAATAACGGACGGAGTAATGGAGTAGCGGGGCGATGGAGCAATGCCACGAAGCAGCACTCCAAGACTCCAATTCTCCATCACTCCGTTTCATCTGCTTAGCCTTGTCGTTGTTTGTGGCGGGCATTGGTGCAAATCACTCGGATGACGCCTTTGCGCCGCACGATTTTGCAGTTCTCGCAGAGTTTCTTAACTGAGGCGCGAACTTTCATAAGCATTTATCTTTTTCAAACCTGCACTCGTTCAACAACGATTCGCCCTTTCGACAGATCGTAGGGCGACATTTCCAGCAGGACTTTGTCGCCCACGGACACGCGCGCAAAGTTCATTCGTGCCTGTCCCGTCACGAAAGCCCGGACCCGGTGTCCATTGGCCAGTTCGACGCGAAAGGTTCGGTTCGGCAGAACTTCCACCACTAGACCTTCAGCTTGGATGCCATCAGTTCGGGCCATGTCAGAATCTCCGGTTCGCCTTCCGTCA
The DNA here is from genome assembly GCA_964446585.1 of uncultured Verrucomicrobiota bacterium. GTDB lineage: Bacteria > Verrucomicrobiota > Verrucomicrobiia > Limisphaerales > UBA8199 > CAYUPI01. The sequence continues at coordinate 35,274 of CAYUPI010000040.1, read as the reverse complement.
CCAGCACCGTATGCTCAAAATGAACGGACAGTGAACCATCAACAGTAACCACTGTCCAGCCATCATTCAACACTTTCACGCCCGGCAATCCGGCGGTGACCATCGGCTCGATCGCCAGGGTCATCCCCGGCCGCAGCTTCGGCGTCGATTTGCCGTCCACAAAGTTCGGCACTTGCGGCTCCTCGTGCATTGAGCGCCCGACGCCGTGGCCCACAAACTCGCGCACGACGCTGAACCCATTGCCCTCGACATAGTTCTGTATGGCCCGCGAAATATCACCGACGCGCCGGCCAGGCATCGCCTGGGCAATGCCTTCATAAAGGGCCTTTTCGGCGACATCCATCAACCGCTGCGCCAGGACCCCGCAGCCGCCGACCGCCACCGTGCGCGCTGTGTCGCCGACGAACCCGTTGTAAATCACGCCTACATCCAAACTGACCAAATCTCCGAAGCTTAGATGCCGGCCCGAAGCCAGGCCGTGGACCACTTCCTCATTGACCGAGATGCAGGTGTTACACGGGAATTTTCGGTCCCGGCCACCGCCGCCGCCGGGATGAACGTATCCCAGAAATGCGCTCCGGGCCCCGTAATGCTTGATGCGGGCAGCGGCATACTCATCGACCTGCCGAGTCGTCACCCCGGGCTGAACGAAGGCACAAACGTCTTCCAGCACCGCGCTGGCTACCGCGCACGCCGGCCGCATCGCCTCAAGGTCCCGCTCGCTCTTGATAATAATCATCTTCAATCAAGGCCCTCAGAACCTTCCTCGCAAACGACCTTTCTTCAAGAAGCCGTCATAGTGGCGCATGAGCAGATGGGTTTCCATTTGGCGCATGGTATCCAGGAGCACCCCCACCATGATCAACATGCTGGTCCCACCGAAGAACGTGGACACGGCATAAGGAATCTGCAGCGCCCGCGACAGCAGAATGGGGATGACCGCGATCACCGTCAGGAAGATGGCACCGGCCAGCGTGATGCGGCTCATGGCATTGTGGAGATACTCGCTGGTGGCCTGGCCCGGGCGCACGCCGGGAATGTATCCGCCGTTCTTCTTCAAATCGTCGGCGATCTGCAACTCGTTGAATTGAGTCGCCACCCAGAAATAGGAGAAGAATAAAATCATCAGCGCGTACAACGTAAGATACCAAAATGCGCCTTCGCCCAGCGCAGTGGCGATCGTGTGACAAACCTGGGCCACCAGCTTTGCGCCCGGATTCGTGCTGCCGGTGAACGTCTGGTACACAAAAAGGAAAAACTTCTGCGGGAACATGAGAATCGCCTGCGCGAAAATGATGGGCATGACGCCGGAATAATTTACCCGCAACGGCATAAACGAGGTGCCACCGGAATAGATTTTGCGGCCGACGGCCCGTTGCGCGTATTGGACCGGCACCTTTCGCTGGGCCTGGGTGATGGCGATGACCCCGGCGATGACGGCCGCAAGCAGGAACAGCAGGGCGATAGCGTGGCCTATGTTGAATTTGGCCACGACTTGCGCGCCCGGGAAAAACATGTCCTTGAGCGCCACGCCCGCTTGCGGGAGCCGCGCCAGAATGCCGATGGTTATCACCAGCGAAACGCCATTTCCGATCCCACGCTCGGTGATCTGTTCGCCCAGCCACATCAGAAGCATCGTGCCGGTCGTCAGGATCAGCACCGTCTGAATTCGGTAAAACCAGGTGTGCGACGGATCATATAGCACCAATTGGCCAATGCCCGCGCCAAAGACACGCTCTGGGTGTTCCCACTGAATGGCCATGAAAAGGCCCTGGCCCAGGCACAACAGTACCGTCAAGTAGCGGCCGTATTGGATGATTTTCGTGCGTCCGCCTTCTTCTCGTGCCAGCTTGCTGAGCGTCGGAATGACCGCCGTCAGTAACTGGATGATGATCGTCGCGCTGATGTAGGGCATGATGCCCAGGGCGCCGACTGCGCAATGCTCCAATGCGCCGCCAGTAAACAGGCTGTACATGCCCATCACTCCGCCGGTGCCGCCCGCATTTCTTGCGAAGAAATCCGCCAATACTCCGCCGTCGAGGCCCGGAATCCGCACCACCGCCGCCAGCCGGCAAATGGCCAGCACGATCAAAGTGAACAGGATCCGCGACTTCAGCTCGGGGATCTTGAAACAGTTGCTGAAAGTATTCGCTATGGCGGCGAGCATGGCGGCGTCGCAACTTAAGGATTAGGCGCGGCCGCAGGCTCGCGAACAGTTTTCCGGGGTTGAATCACTTCGCACGCGCCGCCCTTGGCTTCAATTTTCGAGCGCGCGGAGGCGCTGAATGCGTGGGCGCTAACGGTCAGTTTCCTTGTCAGTTCGCCATCGCCGAGAATCTTGACTCCGGCGCTGCGGCCATTGGCCAGGCCAGCTTGCCGCAAAGCAGCCTCATCCACTCGCGCGCCGTCTTCGAAGCAGTTGAGCGCCTCGAGGTTCACCGGCAGGTAGCTGGTGGCGTGGCGCGCGTTATTAAATCCGCGCTTAGGTATGCGGCGGATGAGCGGCATCTGGCCGCCTTCGAACCCGATGCGGATCGAGCTGCCCGAGCGAGCGGTCTGGCCTTTGCCGCCTCGACCGCTGGTTTTGCCGTGGCCGCTGGATTCGCCCTGGCCGAGCCGTTTGCGGCGATGCTTGGCGCCCGGTCGCGGTTTGAGATCGTGCAATCGCATGGGTTGAGCAGGTTAATGGAGCTAAATGGGTTCGATTATCGGTGGTACGGCGCCGACTTCGGCCGGGGGCGGCTTGGGCGCGGGGGCGGCGGGGATGACTGGAGCAGGCGGAGGAGCGGCCGCTTTCGGCAGTTCCAGGCCGCGACCCGCGTAAATGGTTTCTCGGAGGCGGAGACTTAAGAGCCCGTGGAGTGTAGCTTTGACAACGTTGGCTGCATTCTTGGAGCCGAGCGATTTGGTCAGCGCATCCTTCACGCCGGCGGATTCGAGCACGGCGCGCACCGTCTTGCCGGCGATGATACCGGTGCCGGGAGAGGCAGGGCGCAATAGAACTTTCGCACCGCAATAGTGAGAGAAAACCTCGTGCGGGATCGTCGCGTCCTTCAAGGAGACGCCGACCATTTGGGCGCGCGCCAATTCACCGCCTTTGCGAATCGCATCTGCGACTTCGCCGGCCTTCCCCAGACCGACACCGACACAACCCCGCTTGTCGCCAACAACCACCAACGCGCTGAAGTTGAACCGGCGACCGCCTTTGACCACTTTGGCCGACCGATTGATGAACACCACTTTTTCGGTCAGTTCCTGTTGGCCGCCTTCCCCGGGCCATTCCTCCGGTCCTGGCCGGGCCCGCCTTCCGCGCGGACTGCTGCGCGGCGCTCGCACGAACGTCGTATCCGACTTGGCTGTCTCAGTTGCAATATTGTTTTCCATTAGAAACTAAAATTTCAGACCGGCTTCGCGCGCGGCATCCGCCAGCGCTTTAACTTTCCCATGAAACATCGCGCCGCCTCGATCGAAAACGACCTCCTTGATGCCCTTCGCCAGCGCGGCCTGTGCCGCGACCGTGCCGAGAATCTTGGCGCTGGTCACGTTCGCGGCTAGCTTCTCGCGGTCCGGCGTGGCTTTGCGCGTGGTCGAAGCAGCCGCCACCGTCCGGCCCACGACGTCGTCGATGAACTGGACGTGGATGTTTTGGTTGCTGAAGCAGACGCTCATCCGAGGACGTTCTTTCGTGCCGATGATCTTCTTGCGCACGCGCCAGTGGCGCCGGCGTTCGAGGTCCTGTTTTTGTTCGGTTCTCATCGAAATTCACTCAGCACGTTTCACGTTTCACTCATCACTGAACAGTCTTGCCTTCCTTGCGCACGACCCGCTCATCGGTGTAGCGCACACCCTTGCCCTTGTAAGGTTCAGGCGGGTAAAAGCTGCGGAGCTCGGCGGCGACTTGGCCAACCACTTGCCGGTCCGGTCCTTCTATGGTGAGCTTGGTATTCTCATCCACAGTTACTTTGATCTGGTTGGGAATCGGATAGACCACCGGGTGTGAGTAACCCAGGCTGAGGTTCACAGAGTTCCCCTGCACGGCCGCCTTGAAACCGACGCCTTGAATCTCGAGCTTTTTCACAAAGCCTTCACTGACTCCGCGGACCATGTTGTTGACCAGCGCCCGGCTCAAGCCATGGAGCGCCTTCGCTTCGGCGTCGTCTCCCTGACGGCTGACAACCACTTTGCCGTTCTCGACCTTCAGACTCGTGCGACGAGGCAACTCCCAGTTGAGCTTGCCCTTGGGGCCTTCCACCGAAACCTGCTGGCCCTTAACGTCCACTTTGACTTTGGGAGGAATGGCGATTGGCTGTTTTCCGATGCGCGACATGGCAGTGGTGAAGGTAAGCTGGGTTAAATGAGTTAATGTGTCGAATCGATCACCAGACGTAACAGAGCAATTCGCCGCCAATGTTTTTCTTCCGGGCCTGGTTGCCGGTCATCACGCCTTCCGAAGTCGAGAGGAGGGATACTCCGAGGCCGCCGCGCACGCGCGGAATATCGTTCGCGCCCACATATCGGCGCAGGCCAGGGGTGCTGATCCGGCGCAGGCCCTCGATTACGCTTTTCTTGCCCAGGTACTTCAGCTTGAGCTTCATCGTCCTGGGCACCTTGCCCTCGACCCCGAAATCAGTAATGTATCCTTCCCGCTTGAGGATGTTGGCGATGCTCTCCTTAAGTCTGGAATGGGGCATTTGCACCACGGGAAGCAAGGCGCGATTCGCATTGCGAATTCGGGTGAGCATGTCGGAAATCGGGTCGGTCATTTATTGTTGCGTTAATTCGTTGAACCGTTGAATCGTTGCATCGTTGCGTGATGGCTGGACTTTGAGTTACCAACTGGCTTTGGTGACGCCGGGGATCAGGCCGTTGAGCGCTGCCTCGCGGAACGTCATCCGCGAGCAACCGAACTTGCGCAAGTATCCGCGGCGGCGCCCGCTCATCGAACACCGATTCACCAACCGCGACGGGCTGGCGTCGCGCGGCAGCTTTGCCAAACCGGCGTAGTCCCGTTTGGCTTTCAGTTCGGCGCGAATCGCCGCGTACTTCTTGACCGTAGCAGCCTTTCGCTTGTTGCGTTCAATCCATGCCATTTTGGCCATAACTTAATTGAGAGCTGAAAGTTGAGAGTTGAGAGTGAGAATTTGGAGCGGAGTGTTGAGTGTCAAAAGTTGAGAGATGCTAGCGGCTTTCGGCGAAAGGCATGCCCATAAGCTTCAATAGATCCAGCGCCTCGTCGTTGGTCCTGGCGCTGGTGACGATCGTGATGTCCATGCCTTGCTGCCGTTTGATTTTGTCCAATTCGATTTCCGGGAAAATCGTTTGGTCGCTCACGCCCAGTGTATAATTACCGCGTCCATCAAACGACCGCGTGGACAGACCGCGAAAATCGCGAATGCGTGGCAGGGCGGTCGCAATCAGGCGATCGAAAAACTCATACATGGTATCGCGGCGGAGCGTTACGCGGCAGCCAATCGGCTGGCCGGCGCGAAGCTTGAAATTGGCGATGCTGTGGCGGGACTTGCTGACGGCCGCCTTGCGTCCCGTGATCAGCCCAAGGTCTTTGGCTGCGTCGTCCACGGCGCTCTTTTCGAGCGAGGCGCTCACGCCCATGTTAACGACGATTTTCTCCATGCGTGGCACCTGATGGACGTTCGTGTACTTGCGCTTTTCCTTCAGCGCCGGCATCACTTCATTGACGTATTTATCGTACAGTCTGGCTTTCATGTTGCTGCGTCACGGATTTTGCCGTAACGACCTGGCATTGTTGTTCTTCCGAGGGGAAAACCTCGAACCGTTCAGACGAACGGAACGCGGAATATACGCAAGGCCGGGGGCTTGTGCAATAGCTTTTTGGACGTTTTTTCGACGCAAAAAACCTCAAGAAAAGCTCAGAAAACCGCGGTTTTCAGCATTATTCCCGACCCCTCCACCGTCCCCTGGATGACGACTACCTCATCCTCGCACCCACTTTGTTGCAAGCTTTGTCCTTGCGCCTTTCCGCGACTCCAGGTCACCGACAAAGTCGGGGCAGCCGTGCCACCAAACGGTTAGGAAACGGTGTGAGGAGTTTCTGATATTCTGCCTCAGGTCGTTGATAAGAAACTCCCTACAATGGTGTGACGCTGACCTCGACCGCGGTCATGGATTCCAGATAGGGGAACAATTCTGTTGCGCCAAGATAAGGAACCGGCAAGTGTGTATGGGTAAGTTGCATGATTCGGTCAAAGCGTATCCCGAAGGAAAATCTAGATGGGAGGCGTGGTTCGAGAAGATGGAAGTTTCGCTGCGCTGGATTACTAAATACGACAGTGTCGCTTTTTTGCCTAGGTTTCCCTTGCTGCAACCGGTCACGCAGGAGCGCTATTCGGGGAAAGGTTTCGTGCATCGCGGAGCGTTTGGAGTGCGTGGAGCTTGCTCCCGCTTTGATGCGCCACGAGCCATGCGAAAGCGCCGGCAAGACGGACGCACTCCAAACGCTTCGCGCGGTTCGATTGAGCCTGGTACGGCCTAAGGACAGCGAGCCCTACCCGCCTGGGTTTGCGGAGAAGGAGAAAACTCCAGGGACAGCGTCGTTCGCTCGGATCTTCCTGCTCGTCGCAGTTTTGTTTGCTTCCTCGAGCATTCGCTCGGTAGCCGCTGAGGCGGGCAGCGAGCCGATTGAGTTCTTCGAAACAAAAATCCGGCCGTTGTTTGCTGAGAATTGTTACACCTGCCACAGCCAGAAGGCGGAGAAGCTGAAAGGCAATTTGCGGCTCGATACACCGGAGGGCGTGCTGCACGGCGGCAGCACCGGTCCCGCGATCGTCCCGGGCGATCCCGACGCCAGCCTGCTGATCAAGGCTGTGCGTTACACCGATCCGGACCTGAAAATGCCGCCCAAAAACAAGAAGCTGTCGGACGAACAAATCGCCAGCCTCGAAGCCTGGGTCAAAATGGGCGCGCCCCTGCCACGCTCCACCGCGGCGCGCGCGATCGCGGACATCGCGGAGATACGGGCGCGGCATTGGGCGTTTCAACCGATGCGGAAGCCCACGCCTCCGGCGGTCAGGAATGAGCGTTGGGTCCAGACGCCCCTGGACAATTTCGTTCTCGCGAGGCTCGAGAAAAAAAACCTTAAGCCGGCTGCCGTCGCCGATCGCCGCACTCTTATCCGCCGCGTCACTTACGACTTGATCGGGCTGCCGCCCAGGCCTGAGGAAGTCGAGGCGTTCCTCCAGGACAAGCGGCCGGATGCCTACGAGGGACTGGTTGAGCGCCTGCTGGCTTCTCCCCATTATGGCGAACGCTGGGCGCGTTACTGGCTCGATGTAGCGCGTTTTGCGGATACGAAAGGTTATCTGCCAGGCGGTGAAGAGCGTCGGTATGCATTTTCCTTCACCTACCGGGATTACGTCATCCGTGCCTTCAACGAAGATAAGCCTTACGATCGGTTCATCATTGAACAGCTCGCCGCCGACTTGCTCCCTGGCGCTCTGGAGCGGCGAACGAACGCGACCGCGGCGGCTGAGGGGCCCGGCGACCAACGCGCGCTGGCGGCTCTGGGCTTTCTCACGTTGGGCCGCCGGTTTCTTAACAATCAAAACGACATTATTGACGACCGGATTGACGTGGTGACGCGCGGCACGCTTGGACTGACGGTCACGTGCGCCCGGTGCCACGATCACAAGTTCGATCCGATTCCTACGAAAGACTACTATGCGTTACACGGCGTGTTTGCCAGCAGTGAAGAACCTGCTGAGCTGCCACTTCTGACTGCCCTGCGAGATTCCCCGGATTATCAGGACTACCTGAAGCAAAAGGCCAAAATCGAAGCCGAGATACCCGAATTCAAGGCGAAGGAAGTTTCGAAGTTCATCGCGGAGTTGCGCCAGCATGTCGGCGACTACCTGCTCGGGGCCGCTGAAGCAGCGCGACTCAAGGATAAGGCAAAATTCGACACCTTCGCAGGCGAGCGCAAGCTCAATCCTGCGGTGCTGAGACGGTGGATGAGCGAGTTGGACTCGCGCCGCCAAAAGCCTGACCCGATTTTTGGGCCGTGGTTCGATCTGGTTAAGGTGGATGGTGCGGGTATCCCTGCGAATACAAACCCCGCCACCAGCGGGGCCAGCCACCCTTCCGCCAATAGCTCGGCTGAGCGTCCGCCTCCTCACGTCGGCGGCTACGCGACGAATCCCGTCGTGTTAAATGCGTTCGCGGAGCGGGCGACAAACTCCTTGAGAGGCGCAGCGGATGTTTATAACGAGTTGTTCCAGGGGATTGAAGTCGAGTGGCAAGCCGCACTGGCGACCGCAACGAATGACAACAAAGCGGCGCCTGCCGCGCTCCCAAACCTGGATCGCGAAGCGCTGCGCCAGGTGCTCTACGCCGAGGGCGAAGCGGTCAATGTTCCCGAAGCCGAAGCTGAGGGGATCCTGGCGCGGCGGCTGGGCGAAGGGACGGCGCCGTTCCGCAACAAGGTAGCGGCTCTGAGCTGGACGCATCCGGGCGCCCCCCAGCGCGCGATGGCGCTGGTGGATCGGCACAACCCGGGCAATTCGCATGTGCTGGTGCGCGGCAATCCCGCAACCAGGGGCGAGGAAGCGCCGCGTCGCTTCCTGGAAATCCTGAGCGCACGCGGCCGCCCGCCGTTTACCAACGGCAGCGGGCGCCTGGAACTGGCGCGCGCAATCGCCAGTCCGGACAATCCGCTGACCCCGCGCGTCTACGTCAACCGCGTCTGGCTGCATCATTTCGGCGAGGCACTGGTTAGCACCCCGGGCGATTTCGGTGTGCGGACTCCTGAGCCGGTGCATCGCGCCTTGCTCGATTATCTCGCAGCGGCGTTCGTCGAGAGCGGTTGGAGCACAAAGTTTTTGCATCGGCTCATTCTGCTCTCAGCGACTTACCAGCAGAGCAGTGACGCGCTTCCAGCGATTGTGAAAGCTGACCCGGACAATAACTTGCTCGGCCGCATGAACCGCCAACGGCTCGATTTTGAGGCCCTTCGCGACACATTGCTGGCATTGGCCGGTAAGCTCGATTTGAGCGTAGGCGGTCTGCCGGTGGACCTGGAGACCGAGCCGTTTCCCACTCGGCGAACGCTTTATGGCCTGATTGACCGCCAGAACCTGCCGGGTGTTTTGCGGACGTTCGACTTCGCCAACCCCGATACCAGCAACCAGGGCCGGTTCCACACCACGGTGCCGCAGCAGGCCCTTTTCCTCATGAACAGCCCGTTCGTCATCCAGCAAGCTCGGGGGCTCGCCCAGCAACCAGAAGTCAAGAACGCCGGAAGTCGCGCCGAGCAAATCCATGCCCTTTACAGGATAGTATTCCAGAGAACCGCCGCTCGCGCGGAAATTAAAATCGGGGAAAAATTCATGGACGCGCAACCCCATAGAGGAGTTAGCTTTTCCCCGCTCGAAAAATACGCCCAGATTTTGCTGCTCTCGAATGAAGTAATGTTTGTGGATTGAGCGGTCGTGAATCAGCGAAGCAGCGGCGGTTTTTCGCGGTGCCAGCTCGTGCTTTGTTCGTAAGCATGGGCAACTTTCAGGATGATCTCCTCGCCGAACGGCTTGCCGAGCAACTGCAGCCCGATCGGCAGCTTCGGCGTCCGGGCGAAACCGCAAGGCACGCTGATGCCGCAGAGGCCCGCGAGGTTGGCCGAGATCGTAAAAATGTCCATCAGATACATCTGCAACGGATCATCGGCCTTTTCGCCGATCTTAAAGGCTGCCGTGGGTGAGGTTGGTGTGACAATCGCATCCACTTTCTCGAAGGCTTTTAGAAAGTCCTGGCGAATCAGTGTGCGCACTTTCTGGGCGCGTAGGTAATAGGCGTCGTAATAACCGCTGCTCAGCACGTAGGTTCCGAGCAAGATACGGCGTTTGACCTCGGCGCCGAAACCTGCACCCCGCGTCCTACTATAAAGTTCAATCGGGTCGGCCCCGTCAACGCGCAGGCCGTAGCGGATGCCATCGAACCGCGCAAGGTTGGCGCTGGCCTCGGCTGTGGCGATGATGTAATAGGTGGCGATCGCGTACTCGGTGTGCGGCAGCGAGACTTCGACGATTTCCGCGCCCAACTTTTCCAATTGTTTTACTGCTCCGTCGATCGCCTGTTTCACTTCGGGGTCCAATCCGCCCACCATGTACTCCTTGGCCAAACCGAGCTTCACGCCGGCGATATCGCCCATCAGGCCGGCGTTGTAATTCGGCACCGGCTGCGGGACGCTCGTCGAGTCGCAGGCATCGACTCCGCTCAGAACCTGGAGCAGCGTCGCGGCATCGCGCACCTGTTTCGTCAGACAGCCAATTTGGTCGAGCGACGAAGCAAACGCCACCAGGCCATAGCGCGAGACTCGGCCATAAGAAGGTTTCAGGCCGACGCAACCGCTCAGCGCGGCCGGCTGCCGGATCGAGCCGCCAGTGTCTGAACCCAAGGCCGCCAGGCATTGATCCGACACCACCGCCGCTGCGGAACCGCCGGAAGAGCCACCCGGTGTGCGCGAAGTGTCCCAGGGATTGCGCGTGATCTGGAACGCTGAATTCTCCGTCGAACTGCCCATCGCGAACTCGTCCATGTTCAAACGACCAAAAACGATCGCGCCCGCCGCCTTGAGTTTCTGGATGACCGTCGCGTCGTACGGCGAGACGAACTTGCCGAGGATTTTCGAGCCGCAGTTCAGCGGCTGGCCATTGACCGCGATGACGTCCTTGGTCGCGAGTGGCACGCCCAGTAACGGCCGTTGGGCATGCGTCATACCACTAGCGAGCGCCTTGTCCGCGGCGTCGGCCTGGGCCAGCGCGTCCTTCGCGTCCAGGCTGAGGAAAGCGCGAATCTGCGGATCCACTTTCTCGATCTGGTCCAGGCAGCCCTGGATCGCCGCGCGCGAAGAGATTTCACGAGCGGCCAGTTTCGACACGAGCTCCGAAATGGTCAGTTGGTTGAGCACAAAAGTCGCGCGAGTAGAACAATCACAGAGGGAGCATAGTGTGGCAGGCCGTGGGCGGCGTCAACCGCGCCCGTCCGACTCAATTCAACACCTTAGAAATCTAGTGAGAACCACGAAACAGACGAAACACACGAAATTTTCTTTGCGTGCTCAAACGGCTCGGTGCCAAGCTAAGTTCTCATGAAACCGCATCCTCTTTGCGCGGCCGCTTTGATGACTATCGCCTTCCCCGCCTTGGCCGGCCCAAGCGAACCTGAATCCGCTCAAAGCCCCGCCGATCATTTGCCCGCTCACATCAGGCGGGTGACCTGGTTCGGCGAGCGCGCCGATTGGTCCCATGACGGTAAACGAATCTTGTTTCTTTCAAAAACCTTCGGCGACGCCATGGAGTTGGACCTGAAAACAAAAATCATTCGCAACCTGACAACGCATTACCACCACCACGGTTACACGCGGGTGCTGTACCTGGCCAATGGCGACATCCTCCTCTCCGGACCGGAAGTGTTCGACCCGAAGAAACCCGGCGAAGCGCGCGTTCAGTGCTTCCTTTATGTCCTGGACAAAAAGCTGACCGGGCCAGCTTCGCCGCTCGGAAGCAAATGCAGCGAAGGACCCGCCGTGTCGCGCCGGCGCATGCACATCGCCTGGACCCATGTCAGCGCCCAGTATCCCGGCGAGATGCCCAACGGGAGTTCGGGCATGCAGGAGGCCGATATCGTTTATGACGGAGGAAAACCCAAACTTGCCAACCAGCGGCTGATTATCGAAAGCCGCGAACTGCCGTTCCGCTGCACGATGGAAAGCCAAAACTTCCGTCCGCCGGATGAGCGGGAACTAACCTTCAGCGCGTATGGCTACCAGGGCACAGAAGTTTGCGGCGTGGATCTTGTCACGAAAAAGGTCACCAACTATTCGAACGCGCCGGACCAGTATGACGAGCCGGAAGGGATCTTCCCCGACGGCCAATCTACCGTGGTCGAGTGCGACCGGCAGAACCATTTGGGTCCCGGCCACATTGATTTATGGAAGCTTAGGCTCGATGGCAGTGGCCACTACGAGCGCCTTACTTACTTCAGCGACTATCCGGGCTATAAAGCGTCCAATCCGGTCGTGAGCGACGATGGCCGATCCATCGCTTTCCAAATGGCCAGGTCCAAGGATTCCGCCGGGGTCGGCTGGGGTTTGTTTATTCTGGACCTCAAGAAAGCGCCGAAGCCTTAATAATCGAAAGTCTCGTGCTGGCCATCTCATGAGGCTACCCGTAATGCGCGATATGATCATTGGCCTCCTAGTAGTCGGACTGACCGCCCCTCTCGTTGAGCGCGCGGGCGCGGCCGTGGAAGGGACGAACTCACCAGCGGCGAACGAAAGGATCCGCGCCCTGGCACCGCCGTTGCTTGTGGCCGTTGATCCTCGCGTGGAATTGGTAAGCTTGTTGTTTCGCCTCGCCGGGAATCCGGAATATAACCAGGGCAAGGTGGAGTCGTACCTTGCTGACGTGGAACGGCAGTTCGTCAAATTCGGCGAGCACACAGCCGTCAAGCTTTCGCAGCGGCAGCGCGAGACGCGCGGCGTCTCCTTCGACGCCTGCATGAGCCTGGCCGTGCTTCTGACCGGTGTTCGCGAGCCGGCCCTCAAAGTCCCGCTGGCGCCCTGGCCTGAGTCCCTGGACAAAAGGTGGAACGCAAAGAGCGTCGTCGAGTTTCTGGCCGCCACGAAGCAATTTGTCCAAGACACCGCGTTCCAGAAGTTTGTAGAAAAGCACCGGACCCTGTATCAAACGACGGAAGAGCGGTTGCGCGAGCTGATGGACAAGGAAGGGCACCTCGAATGGTTTTACAATTACTTTGGCGAGAGGCCCGGGGCCAGCTTTACGCTCGTGCCCGCTTTGCTGAATGGAGGCTCCTGTTACGGACCGCACGCACGCGACGCGGCTGGCAACGATGAACTCTTCTGCATCCTCGGCGTTTGGGGGACGGACTCGCAAGGGCTTCCGGCTTTCCGAAAGAACGTGGTTGACGCTGTCGTGCACGAGTTCAATCATTCCTACGCCAATCCAATAATTGATCGTCACTTCAAAGATATGGAAGCGTCCGGCCAGAAGCTCTTTCGGCAGGTCGCCGCGCAAATGCGCTTACAAGCTTACGGCGATGCGAGCACGATGTTGCGCGAGTCACTCGTGCGCGCGTGTGTGGTGCGCTATTTGCGGCATTTTGAGGGAGCTGCTGCGGAGCAAGCTGCCATCCAAAAGGAAAAAGGCAGGGGCTTCCTATGGATCAAAGAGCTGTCCGATCTGTTGGGTGATTACGAGGCCGCACGCCAACAATATCTGACGCTGGAAAGTTTTGCGCCGCGGATGGTCGCCTTCTTCAACAGTTACGCTCAGGACTTTGGCGAAAAGCAAAGCGTGCTGAAAGCGCAATGGCCCAGGGTCGTTTCGATGAAACCGGTCAATGGCGCGAAGAATGTTGATCCCGGACTAAGGAGCATCGAAGTGATATTCGACCGGCCGATGCGAGACAATTCCTGGTCACTGGTTGGCGGCGGTCCCCACTGTCCGGAGACCACGGGCCGGCCGCAATACGACGCCGGGCGGACAACTTGGACGGTCTCGGTCAAGCTCAAGCCCGACTGGAATTATGAATTCATGCTCAACTCTGGCTCCTTCACTTCATTCCAGAGTGCCGAGGGTGTGCCGCTCGAGCCAGTGTCCGTGAAGTTCAAGACCGGCGCGGCCGCAGCGAAATGAGCACGTGGCCGGAGCGGAGGCTCTTGGCTCGTGTTCTTATTCGTAATCGTAATTCTAATTGTATTCCTTGCCGCACCTTTTCTTTGCTCCTGCGCGGGCCGCGGGCTATGTTCGGCCGATGAGCACCGTCGCCTTTTGCCGGCTCGCGCTGGTGTGCGGAGTTGGGTTAGCGGCGGACCGGCAGGAATCAATTAGCGCGCAATCCACACACAATGTGAAGACCGAATCACCACCGTCCACTCACGCGCACACCAACCGGCTGGCCCTCGAAAAATCGCCGTACCTGCTTCAGCACCAGTTCAACCCCGTCGATTGGTACGCCTGGGGTGCGGAAGCCTTTGCCAGGGCGCGGAAGGAAAATAAGCCGATCTTCTTGAGTATCGGTTATTCCACCTGCCACTGGTGCCACGTCATGGAGCGCGAATCGTTCGAGAACGACGCTCTGGCCGCTTATCTCAATCAACATTTCGTCAGCATCAAAGTGGATCGCGAGGAGCGGCCGGACGTGGACAAGATTTATATGACATTCGTCCAGGCCACTGCCGGGCAGGGCGGCTGGCCGTTGAACGTGTTCCTGACGCCCGACCTGAAGCCGTTTTACGGAGGCACTTATTTTCCGCCCGACCAGCGCCACGGACGTCCCGGCTTTCTGCAATTGCTCCAGCAGATCCAGCAGCTTTGGCAGACACGCCACGCTGAGCTGGCCAATTCGGCCGCCGACATTCATGCTCGCCTGGAGCAAGCCAGTTCGAACCAGCCTTCCTCCGATCTGATCCTGTCTCCGGCCATCGTGCGCCAGGCGGGTGCCCTTTTCAAGAAATCCTACGACCCACGCCACGGCGGCTTCGGCGATGCACCTAAGTTTCCCCAGCCCAGCCAGCCGCAATTCCTGCTGCGCTACGCCAAACGTTTCAATGATCCCGAGGCGGTCAAGATGGTCCTCCACACCTGCGACCGGATGGCCGCCGGCGGCATCCACGATCAGCTCGGCGGCGGTTTCGCCCGCTACTCGGTCGATGCCGAATGGCTCGTGCCGCATTTCGAAAAAATGCTCTACGACAACGCCCAGTTGGCGCAGTTGTACCTGGACGCTTCGCTGGTCAGCTCTGAAAACTCGTCGCGCTACGCGGACACGGTGCGTGATATCCTCGACTACGTTGTGCGCGACATGACTCATCCGCAAGGCGGCTTTTATTCTGCCGAAGACGCCGATAGCGAGGGGCACGAGGGCAAGTTCTACTGCTGGACGCCCGACGAACTTTCCCAGCTCTTGACTCGTGATGCGCTCAAGCTCGCGGTCCGCTATTTCGGCCTGACGGAGAAGGGCAACTTCATCGATCACAGCCATCCGAGTCCGCTGCTCCATCAGAATGTCCTGAGCATCGTGGATCCGAAGCTCTCGCCGCCAGAGAAAGTGTTGCTGGCGGAGCTCAAGAAGAAAATGTTCGACGCCCGCTCGAAACGCGTCAGGCCGCATTTGGATGATAAAGTGCTTGCCTCGTGGAACGGCCAGATGCTGGGCGCTATGGCCCGCGCGTCAGTGGTTCTCGGCGAGGACAAATACCGCGCTGCCGCCGAGAAAAACCTCGCGTTTATTCAGACCAAACTGTGGGAACCCGCTCGACTTCGGACCGGCGCCACTGCCGCCGAGCGCTGCGGCACGCTCTATCATCGGTGGCGCGACGGGCAGAGGGACAATGTGCAATTGCTCGAAGGCTACGCCTTTTTACTCTCCGGCGTGATCGAACTCTATGAAGCCACCTTGGAACCGCGCCACCTCGATTTCGCCATCGCCCTGGCCGAAGCTATGCTCGCCCGGTTTCAAGACCCGGACAACGGCGGCTTTTGGCAAAGCCCGCCCGGGGCCTCCGACCTCATCCTTCGCGTAAAGGAGGATTACGATGGCGCCGAGCCTTCGGGCAACTCTGTGGCCATCATGTCCTTGCTCAAGCTGGGCAAAATTACTGACCGAAAGGAATTCACCAACGCGGCCGAAAAAAGCCTCCGACTCTTCGCTGGCCGTCTTCAGCAGGTTCCCCAGGCCGTTCCTTGCATGCTCCAGGCCCTGGACTTCTGGCTCGACGAACCGCGCCGCGCCGTCGTCGCCGGCGAGCCGGCGAGCTCGAAAACCCGCGAACTTCTGCGCGACATCCACTCCGTATTCCAGCCCAATAAGGTCGTTCTCGGCAACACTGGCGCCGTCGAGCCCTTCGCCAGGACCTTGAAAGCGAAAAACGGTCCGGTGGTTTATCTCTGCATCGGCACCTCCTGCCAGCTGCCAACAAACCAGCCCGAGAAACTCCGTGCGATGCTCAACTGAACCCCGGCCCTCCTTTGCCAGGACCAGGGCGGGGTAACATCCCACGCAGCGTTAGGCCATAAGCGTTCTTGCTGCGGGCACTACGCAGAAAGAAAGAAGACGAACTCGCCCAAAGTCTTTAAGAAGTCCCTTGACCGCTCGTCGCTCCTCTCTAGAATTCGGATAGTATGAGTTAGTTCAATAGATCATCAACAACGCGGGCACTTGATGAATTACCAACTCAGAAGGATGGTATGTGGCATCACAGCGCTCTGGTTCGGCTCGGTTGCCGGACTAAACGCCGCCACTATTTACAACAATACAACAAATGATTTGTTGACCCGGTTCGACCCCGGCACCAGGGAGGTTGGCGACGAAATCATCCTGGCGGGTACCGACCGCTTTCTGACGAATTTCGCGTTCGAATTCTGGGGCACCAACACCGCCAACCTCAACGCCTTCTCCAGTCCGGTCACCGCCACGGTCCGCTTTTACCTGAACAACGGCGCGCTATTCAATGGATATAAGACGCCTGGAACCTTACTTTATAGCAGCGGCCCGTTCTCGATCAGTCCAACCTCCCGAAGCATCGCCATTTTCACAGCGGGTACAGATTTCCCCATCGGCGGCCTGTTCCTGGGCCCCGGACCAGGTGGGACACTGCTCACCAATGTCACGTGGAGCGTGCAATTCGCGGGCATGGGCGCGACCGACAGCGCGGGAGTGGACATTTTCTCGCCGCCCACGGTCGGCGGAGAGCACACCGACTATTGGGAATTCAGCGGTTCCGCCTGGAGCCTGAAAACCAACTCGTTGCCGATGGATTTCGCCGCGATCCTGCAGGCCGCACCGGAGCCCTCTCCACTCGCGCTTGCGATTCTTGGGGGTCTGAGCCTTTTGATGTTGCGGCACCGGCTGCTGCGAAAAAACTAGGCCCGGCTTTCGAGTTGACCTGCTGGCGCAGACGTCAGCAAACTGACAACGGACTCGACCTATCAGCGAATGAACCTGGCTTTGCTGTCATTGAATCGAAGCGATGGCTGCGCGCAATAGGTCTACCCTGGCCGCTTCAGGCCCTGGCCGAGTTCCTTCCCTCCCAAGTGCGCCTGCATTGGTGACGGCTTGGATTCTGTTCTGCGCGTTTTATAGTTGCGCGGGGTGGCTCCTCTCGGCTTGCCACCAACTTAACGCGACCGGTTATGCGATAGTTTCGGGGCTGGGCCTCGGCGTCGCTTTTGTTTTTCGGAGGAAAATATTTCCCGCTGCCGGGCTGGGTAGCAAAATGACCAAACTAAAGCGGCGCTTTCGGCGGCCATTTCCCCTGGCATTCCTGGTGCTGGCGATCCTGGCGTTCGTGGGCGGCGCGCTCTATGCGCCGAATAACTATGATGCGCTTGCCTATCGCATGCCGCGCGTGCTGCATTGGCTGGCGGAAGGGCGCTGGCACTGGATCCATACGGAATTCCCTCGGCTGAATACACGCGCAACGGCCTTCGAATGGCTCTCGGCCCCATGGCTCGCTCTGGTCAGAACCGACCGGTTTCTCTTCCTGATCAACATCGTTTCCCTCCTGCTGCTGCCAGGACTGGTGTTCAGCGTGTTTCACAGGCTGGGTGTTCGCGGCCGCGTGGCCTGGCATTGGATGTGGCTGGTCTCGTCGGGTTATTGCTTTGTGCTCCAGGCGGGGAGTATAGGGAATGACCTTTTCCCCGCGCCTTTCGTGCTGGCAGCTATGCTCTTTGCGCTGCGGGCGCGAGAGGGAGAACGGCACACCGATCTTTGGCTGTCGATTCTGGCCGCAGCGCTCTTCACCGGAGTCAAAGCGAACACGCTGCCGTTGCTGTCGGTCTGGGTAGTGCTGGCCGTGCCTTGTTGGCGGCTGCGTATGACGAGAGTGGTTGCCACTCTTCTGGTTGTCAGCGCCGCCGTGGGTGCATCTTTCATCCCAACCGGCATTTTAAATTGGAAATACTGTGGCGACTGGACCGGCGCACGAATCGAAAATGTCCATTTTACGTCCGGCAAACCGTGGTCTCGAGTGGTCGGAAATGCCCTGCTGATCAGTTTACAAAACTTTACCCCGCCGGTCATGCCCTTCGCCAAGAGCTGGAACGAGCATGTCGCAACCAGGGCACCTAAGTGGGTGGAACCCGATTTCGCGGCGCCGGATAAAATTTTTCGACTAGACGAGTTGCAGATCGAGGAAGGGGCCGGATTGGGCTTTGGGGCCTCGGTCTTGCTCGCTGTCTCGATCGTGACAGCCATCCGTGCCGCACGCAGGAACGGGGAGCAAATGCCGAAAATGACACGTGACCAGATGTTGGTAATTGGTGCGACCTCCGTGGCGCTCGCCGCCTTCATGCAAGCCTCGCTCACGGGGAGCGCCGCTCGGTTGCTGACACCGTATTACCCGCTGCTGTTGATGCCCTTTCTGATCCATCCTGGCCATCGGTACGTGGTGAACCGACGCTGGTGGCGGGTCGGCGCGACCACCGCCTCGGCGCTAGCGGCTGTGCTGCTCGTGGTGGACCCCGCGCGTCCCCTTTTTCCCGCACAGGGGTTACTCAAGATGCTCCAGCAAAATGGCGGATCCGGCTGGATGCTCGATCGCGCAGAACGCGTCTATTCGGTTTACGGCATGCGGGCGGACGGATTCGCGCCTGCGCGCAAGATACTGCCCGTAGACATTAAAGTGCTCGGCGTGATCACTTTTGATGATCCTGAGGCCTCTCTCTGGCGTCCTTTTGGCCACCTCAAGATCGAACACGTCACGCCATCGGACTCGGCGCTGACTTTGCAGCGGCGGGGGATCGAATACGTATTGGTTCAGCCCTACAACCTTCAACTGCTCTTTCATCAGACCTTGGACCAGTGGGCGCAGGCAATGCACGCGGAATTCCAAGCCAAAGTCAGCCTGGACTTGAAAGCCGCGATTGGCCCCAGGGATTGGTTTCTAATGAAATTACCACCGTTCGCTTCAGAATGAGCCAGCAGGCTCCTGGGATTATATTGATTGTTCCACACCGGATGCCTAATTTCCAAGCGGATCCATGAAATATTTGATTACAGGCGGCTGCGGATTCGTTGGCTCTCACCTGGCCGATTTATTGCTTGGACTTGGGCATTCGGTCATGGTGATTGACGATCTAACCACGGGAGGCATCCAAAATATTTTGCACCTGAAGGGCGCGAAGGGCTTCCAGTATGTAATCGACTCGGTTTTGAACGAACCCCTGCTCGCGGAACTTATTGACCAGGCCGACGGGATTTTCCACCTGGCGGCCGTTGTTGGGGTCCGAATCGTGGTCGAGGAACCCATCCGCACTATCACCACGAACATTGACTGCACCAACGTTGTGCTCAAGCACGCCAGCAAGAAGGGCAAGCGGGTCCTGCTGGCCTCAACCAGCGAGGTGTACGGAAAATCTGACAGGGTTCCTTACCGGGAGGATCAGGACCTGCTCTACGGACCGACCACCAAGAGCCGCTGGTCGTATGCCTATTCCAAGGCCGTAGATGAGTTTTTGGCTTTGGCCCACTACCAGACGCGCGCGCTTCCTGTCATTATTGTCCGTTTATTCAACACCGTTGGGCCGAGGCAAACGGGCACCTATGGAATGGTCATTCCCCGGTTCGTCCAGCAGGCGTTGATGGGCGAATCCATTACCGTCCACGGGGACGGCACGCAGTCGCGCTGTTTTTGCCACGTCGCTGACGTAACCAAAGCCCTTCTCCGGCTCATGGAGGCACCGGCGGCGACAGGGGAGATTTTCAACCTTGGCAGCGACGAGGAGATCACGATCCTGCGACTGGCGGAGGTCGTACGAAAAGCGACCGGCTCGGCAGCTCCGATTACGCTCGTCCCTTACGACCAGGCTTATGCCGTCGGGTTTGAGGACATGCACCGGCGAATTCCAGATTTGGCAAAGATCCGAAAGGTCATCGGTTTCCAGCCCAAGCACAACCTGGAAAAAATTGTCGCGGATGTCGTTGCTTACACCCGATCGAGGCTGGGGATGAGTTCCGCAACTGAATCTTCGGGAAGTAGCGGGACTTGATACAATGCAGTGGAGCATTTTGGGAGTAAAGCATAAACCAAGTTGACCATTACCAGAGCAGTGGGGGCCTTCAGCTTCAGGCGCGGTTTCCAGAACAGATATGTCCGCCGCTCGACAATCGCCGGATCTCCCGTCATGCTGCCAGAGTGAAGAAACTGAACTTCGGATGTGGCCACCGCTTCGCCAAAGGCTGGGTGAATATTGATTTTCACTCGGAGCATCCCGAGGTACAACGCGTCAATTTGCTGCGCCGCTTGCCGTTTGCGGATGGTGACTTCGACGCGATTTACAGCAGCCACGTCCTCGAGCATTTTGCCCCCGCGACCGCCGAAGTCCTGCTCCGGGAGTGTCATCGTTTACTGAAACCTGGAGGAATTCTGCGGACGGTGGTCCCGGACTTGGAGAACGTCTGCCGGGAATACCTGCGGATTCTCGATGAAGTCCAGACCTCAGATACGGCGCGTCGGCGTTACGAGTGGATTATCCTGGAGATGCTGGACCAACTAACGCGCGCCCAGCCCTCCGGTTTGATGGGTCCATTCCGACAAAAGCTTATGGCGGCCAATGATCGGGAAATGATTGACTACGTCCAGTCCCGCACCGACACCATCCCCTGGACTTTATCAGCCTCTAGAACGCTGAGCAGACGCCTCCGCTCCCTGACCTGGAACAAGCTCCGCACTAAGCTGGTTTATCTGTATGTCGGTTCGGTGAAACGCTTTCTGCCTCCGGGCGTGCGCTCAGCGCTGATTGATGACACTCGCATAGGTGAAAAGCACAAGTGGATGTATGACTGGCACAGTTTGTCCGGGCTATTGCGCCGTTGCGGTTTCGACCAGGTCGTCTTCCTGCCGGCGTCCGACTCCCAGATCCCGGGATTTGTGGACGACCTCCTCGACACCGAGGCGGATGGTCGGTCTTACAAATCCGGCTCACTCTACTCAGAGGCGAGGAAGACGTGAACGTTCACTCCAATCTCAGGCGCCAACGGGCCTGGGTGGCTGTAGCTTGAAGCGGTTCAGCACGATTTGAGGCCGTGGCGCGATTGCTTTCCGGGCCATGCCGCCATTTATGCTCACGCTCAGGGCCACGAGGCCGGTGAAACTGGCCAAATCGCTATACAAGCCGCCAAAAATGACCGTAAAGGACGCCATTTTTGCGATGAAGTAGGCCAGCAAGAACGTATTGACGCGGCGAAATGCAGGGTCGCCAAAGAGATAATTTTGGCGGAGCACTTTCAGGCAGGCCCACCAGAACCAGAGGAAGGCGATGGCTCCGGGAATTCCAAAGGGCACAATGACGGACAACGGCCCGCTGTGATAATCGCTGGCCAATTCTGCGCCTTCGGTACCGGATTGAACTGGATTCCTGATTCGGGTCATGTCGAGGTCTTTGGCGCTAAAGGAATAACCTTTACCGAGAATGAGATGCTCCGGCACTTGGGGAAGAACGTGTTGCCACATCTGCAGGCGCCATTCGTTTGAAGCCTGCGTGTCAGCCTTGATCAGTGGATCTATCGGCAAGGGAAGGAAGCTCAAGGTTCGTTGGACGGCCAAGGGTAGGCGATCCGCCATGGGGACAATTGCCGCGCCGGCCAGGATGGCCATGAGCAGAAAGGCCGGCAGCAAAGGGCTGCGGGCCAATCCCTCTAGATAAAAGAGAATGCAGAAAGTCAGCAGAAAGACGATGAGCGTCGAGCGGAAGCCTCCCAACAGTGCTACGAAAAAGAAAAACAGGAACAACAACAACCGGCCAATTCGGCTCCATGAGAACAGCTCCCGGATACCGAAACGGCAGAGCATCAGCAGATATAATGCGCTGCCTGCCGCCGCCAGACCTCCGATGCGTACGCCAAAACCTGGCCGGCCGGTGGGATCGCCAGCGATGGCCTGGAGGCCGCCATCCCCGACCGGGAAGATGAGGAAGATGAAATAAAAGGCTGGGGCGGCGACAACGGCCAGCTCCCCAACGGCAATCGTGATCGTCCCGAGAAAATAGAGGGCTACATACAGCGGCACCCGATGCGGCGGAATCCGCAGGCTGGTGATGGCGAAATAGCCGGCGATCGCGGTCAGGATCATCAAATAGCGCTTTCCACCGAAGGTGTCACTGCCCAACGAGTGGACCCCAAAGCCGCCGGTTAATTTGGCGGTAATCAGTGTGATCAACGCCAGGAGGATTAGAGGTTTAGTGAGTTCCGGCACATGCAAAAATTTGTGCTTCCGGTTCAAGATATAATGGAATACCGAGATCAATAAGCTGATCCAGGCCAGTGGCAGCCAAATCAGCGGCCGGCCCGGAAGAAAGAAGAGCACCACGCTCATGTTCCAGGCGGCGATCAGCCAGATATGATGCCAGCGCAATAAAAGTGGAATCAGCAAAAAGAACAAAACCAAACCCACAACAGTGAAACTGGTGAAATCGTACGGCGTCGAGATCAGGTAACCCAATACCAGCGCCAGCGGTACGCAAATGCTATAAATCAGAAGCGAACGGATTAACGGAAAGGCCGCAGTGGTCATGCGAAGACAAAAACCGAAGGACTAAGTGAATCTAATGCAGCATCAACTTTCATTAACTTACCCTTTCCGAGAAGAAAGTCAAGGCTTCTGGGCTGGTTTCCGGCTCAACGCAAGCTTGAGGCGCCCCGTTTAGGCTGACGCTCAGGCCGACGAGCCCGAGGAAGCCACAGAGTTCTGAAGAAAACCCTCCATATATAACCATAAAAACAAGGGTTTTCGCAACGAAAGCGGCGAGCAAGAAAGTATTGATTCGCTGCAGGGCCGGATCGCCGAAGCGATAATAACTATAGAGCAGCCGCAAACTGGCCACCACGAGCCAAACAAACCCGATCAAGCCGAAAAGGCCAAAGGGTATGAGCACAGAAAGTGGGCCGTTGTGATAGTCGCCGGCCACCAGCGCCCCGGCCGCTTGAATTCCAAAACCATGGAAGGAGGATACTTGGGCCATGAACAAATCATTCGGTTCGATGACGTAGCCCTTGCCTTTGAGCAGATATTTTGGCACCTGGGGCAGAACCTCTTTCCACATCTCCACGCGCCATTCCGTCGATTCCCGAGCGACTTGCATGGCGGCCGGATTGACCCGAATGGCGGGCACAAAACTCAAGGCGCGCTGCGCCATAAACGGAAGTTTCTCCGCCTGAGACAGCAGAAGCAAGCCGGCTAACAGCGCGACCACCGCCATTATTGGCATTAAACGCGTCCGGTGAAGACCCTCAAAATAAAAAACGCTGGCGAAGATCAGCGCGAAGAAAATCACTGAAGTCCGGAACCCTGAGATCAAGCAGCCCACTAGGGCGAGTAGCACGAGAAAAAGCCGCCAAGGCCGTTTGAGATTCAAGACGCCCCGCAGGCCATGGCGGCTCAGCAGCCAGGAGTAGATCGCTGTCCCGGCAGCAGCTAAAGCGCCCAGACGAAGCATTTCCGGCGAGACATTCAGGCTCGCAGCCATCCTTTCGACGTCGGGATCAGGCACGAAAAAGGCGCTCAGGAAATTGAATGGCGGGCCAGCGGAAAAAGCCAGGTTCCCAATCAGGGACGTAAGACCAGCAAGGAAAAACATGCCGACGCACAACCCGGCTCGGTGCAGGGGAATGCGCTGGCTGGTAAAAGCGAAATAGCTGCCAATCGCGGCCAGGATATAAAAATAGCTTTTCCCACCATAGCGATCCGAACCCAGGAAACGGGTACCGATTCCACCCGTCAGAAAAGCCGTCGTCATCACCACTGCCCCAAGGAAGAACAGTGGCAGGGTGATGGAAGGCACTTGAACAAAGCGGCGGTGAGGATTGACCGACCTGGCCAGGATGGCGAAAAAGAGGCTGGTCAGGCCCACTAGCGCCCATAGAGACGGTCTGCCCGGCAGGAACAAGGGATTGGCTGAGGCGTTCCAGCTCAAAATGAGCAAAGGATGGTGCCATTTCATGAACAGCGGCACGCTGAGTAGCGATATCACCAGGACCACTACGGCGATGCTGCCTGCTTCCAGCGGCTGGGCCAGAAAATATCCCAACAATACGGCCAGAGGCAGGCACAAACCCATGATTAAATGGGTCCTTGGAATGTTTATCGAATTCGCCAATTTGCTGTGAGATTAGAACACAACCTCGCCTCAGCCAGCAATTCTTTTCTCAAGTGTTATGCAGTCTAAGCGCGAGTTCGTAAGCGGTCTTGAAATTGGCCGTCATGCGCTCCGGCGAGAGGTAATCTCGGCTGCGGGCCAGCGAGGCAGGCTCGACCTGGCCGCGGCTGAATAATGGGTGGTGCACCGCCTGGCGAATCGAGCCTGTGAAAGCGTCCAGATCGCCGGACGCGAACAAAAACCCGTTTTGGTCGGGACGAACGTAATCCGGAATTCCACCTACATCGCTCGCCACTACCGGCAGACCTTCGACGACCGCCTCTTTGACGGCGTTTGGGCTGACATCGGCACGCGTGGGCAACAGCATGATGGTAGCGGTTTCCAACACGTTGGCGACTTCGTCGGGCAGGATATGGTGTTTAAATTCCACACGCTGCCACAAGGCGCTAGAAACCGACTCGCGCAGCGATGCGACATAGGGCGGATTGGGCCCGCTGACCACGGTGAGCTTGAATGGCATCTCAGTGCTTAGCCGATCCAACGCCCGGAAAATCAGGTCAGTTCCCTTCCGGACGGAGAGTCCGCCGATCGTCACGAAGTGGATCGGTTCCCTCTGCGGCCGGCGGCGAGCCAGGAAGAAGGCGCGATTGGGAGCATGTTCGGCCTGGTGAACGGCCAATTTGGGATACCGTTGCCTGAGAAATTGAATAGCGAAATTGGACTCAGCCGTCACGAGCCGGGCGCGAGAGAGGCTCATCCGCTCGAGCCGTTCCAGCAAAAGATCGTAGGCACCGAATGGCACCACCTGCTTGTACCAAGCGTACAGACCTTGAACGGTCATGAGGCTGGGATAAGGCAATCGCGTGCCGGTCAAAGCCGCCCCTCTCTCACTGCCCCAAGCATGGACGAGGTCGGCCTGGATACGTTTGCACACTCGCCTTATCAGCAGCGCATCGGTCCAGAACAGCGAGGCTAACCGGAGCCACGCAGATGCCTTCAAAACATGAAATACAGTCCGATTTCGCTCGAAAGTCAGATCGTGTGGGATGCGGCGGCGTAGAAGGATTACATGAACGCGGAGCGAAGGATCCTGCTCGAATTCGTTAAGCAAAACGATTTGCCACGTGGCTGGATGCTGGCGTGGCAAGGCTCGCAGGGGTTCTGGAATGTCGGGCAGCCATTCCACTGGAAAATCCGAAACCCAGACCACGGTCAAAGGCCTCTTCAACATAGACACCATGCGCTCACAACCGCCACCCGGTGGATTAAGAAAGTGGCGCAAGCATCAGAAGGAGTAAAGCCAGAACGACGCCTTTGGGGTGATCGGACCAGGAGCCGTCCTCTCGCGGACTGTGCCGAGGGGCCCAGACAACCGTCGGGTTGGATTCCTCCGCGCTCTCGGCACTGTCGAACTGCGTCGCCGTCGTCTGGTATGTTTTAATTTGATTTGGCAGGAATCTGCAGGCAATCTCGAACTAATGTTCGAAGATCTGGTTGGGCTGCATGGCCGCGAGAAGGTCGCGGGGCTGCTTGATAGTACCCTTAAATGAGTCGAAGAACCGTCCCGACCGCTTTTGCTTATCTTTTAGGGGGGGTGCGCCAATGGCCATCATTCCTCTGGCGCCTCGAGGCGCGGTTTAAAGGGGTGCGACTTGAAGGAAGGTCCACTTTCCTGGGGCGTCCTTTGATCAGTGTAGCCCCGAACTCTCACCTGGTTCTAGGGGACGGCGTGTCGATCGCCAGCGCTGTGCGGTGCAACACGCTGGCGTGTTTTCAGCCGTCCGTGCTGCGCACCCTGGTGCCCGGTTCGCAGTTGGTCTTGGGGCGCCAGGTAGGCTTGAGTGGGACGGTGCTTTGCGCCGGGGCATCCATCGAAGTGGGAGAAGGAACGATCTTCGGCTCTGGCGCCATGGTCATCGACAATGATTTTCATCTGCCCGAGGGCGAATGGGGATGGACCATGGATTCCAGTTTGTGTGGCACGATGGCGCGGCCAGTTAAAATTGGGCGCGGAGTCTTCATCAGCGCGCGCGCCGTTGTGCTCAAGGGCGTTACCATTGGGGACCGCGCCATCATCGGGGCCGGCGCGGTGGTGACCAAGGATGTTCCGCCCCACTCCATGGCGGCGGGAAATCCGGCGCACATCATCGAGCCGAGCAGGTCTCGCGGGTAGGCGCTAGTTGGAAAAGGCAGGCGTTCTAAGCGAGGCTGTCCCGGCGCGGGCACAATCGCAGCTACGACCGCAGGTCTTTCACATTCCCGGTATTCTGCGGGTTGGAACGAAATTTGGGCCAGAGCGAATGGGCCAGTGGGGCATGCCCCCGGAGCGCCAGCAGGTGGATGTAATCAAACGCATACACAACACCTGAGGGCGCGACCGCGAGAGAGCCGCGACCTATTCCGCCGCAGTCCCAAATGAGTTCTCGCTCCGCGCTGATATTAAGCAGTTGACCCCAGCTACTGATAAAACAAATGGATGAATCTGACAGAACCAACGGAGGGGTTTCGATGGTGCCGTCAACGGTTTGCTCCCACTTTTTGTTCCCATCCGCAGTGATAGCCCATAACTGTCGATTCACTCCGACGTACAGCATTCCCCCGGGGCCAATGACGGGGGATGATTCGGTCACTCCGCCCGTGCGCAAGCGCCAGCGTAACCTGCCATCGAAATTCAAAGCGTAGCAGCAGCCATCCACCGACGTAAAGTAAACGGCCTCAGTTGGGTTCAGTGCCGGCGAAGAGATGATCGGGCCGCCGGTCGCATATTCCCACTTCTTCTTTCCATCTGATGCCAGTGCGTAAAACTTGTTGTCGTGCGAACCGAAATAGATCGTGCCGTTTGTGCCAATCGCAGGCGAGGAGACGATCGGGCCGGAGGTCGGGAATTGCCAGCGCCTGGTTCCATCCGGGCCGACGCAGTAAAACATCTTGTCCCACGAACCAAAACAAATCGCGCCGTCATTGGCCAGCGCCGGCGAACTGTCCACCCAGGCTCCCGTCAAAAATTCCCATTTCTTCTTTCCGTCCGGTCGCAACGCGTAACACCTGCGGTCGCGACTGCCGAAATAAATCGTGCCATCTGCGTCGATCGCTGGCGAAGACTTGATTTCGAGCCCGGCTCGGAAGATCCATTTGCGGGAGCCATTCGCCCCGACGGCCCAGAGTCTTCCATTAAAGGTGCCGAAATAAATCGTGCCGTCAGGAGCGATCGCAGGAGAGGTGTCGCTCGAGGCGCGGATGTCGAGCGACCATTCATTGGTAAGCTTTTCGACTGCGGCACAGCTCCAGACGGCACAAGGCACGACGAGCAAAACAACTGCCCTGGACCATACCGGGCGTCGTACGTTGCGACACGGAAGGGTTTCATGTGGATCCTTAAGCAGCATCGTTGATCGCCGCAGAAATTCTGATAACGTCCTGGAGAACACAAGAAGGAATCCTGGAACCAAAGTCTCTCAGACAGGCTTAATCGAGAACCGAATCCTGCGAGGTTAGGATTTTTCCCTTGCTCCTCTCAGCCCACGTTTGATCCTCTGTCATGACGATTTTCGCTCCCGCATCCGATCAGACGACTAGAAAGAACCTGTGAAGCAGCTTCTGATTTTGGCGGGCCGAATGGGCAAACGCATGCGCGAGCGGCTGGGCGACTTGCCTGAGCCGCTGACGCCCATAGGTGGACGGGCGCTTCTGGAACACCAGATCGAGCTGGCTAGGAAGCATGGCTTCACCGATATCAAGATCTTCGCTTGTTACCGCGCCGATCTCATCGAAAGCCAGTTCGTTAATGGCAGTCAGTGGGGCGTCAAGATCTCTTACATCCGGCTGGAGCAACCGCTCGGCACCGCGGCAGCGGTGCTGGCGGGATTCGAATCGCTGGCAGAAAATTTCCTGGTGCTCCACGGAGACACCCTGGTCAATGTGGACATGGAGCGCATCTGGCAGGCCCACCTTGCGAGCCAGGCTGACGTCACGCTGCTCCTCCACCCGAACGGCCACCCGTTCGACTCGGACCTGGTTGAAACGGATGCGAACGGCTGGGTCAGCGCCTTTCATGACCTTCCTCATCCGGCCGACCACTGGTTTCAGAATCTGGTCAACGCCGGTCTCTACGTGGTTCGCAAATCTGCCCTTGGCCCATGGGCCGGGGTGTCCAAAGCGCTGGATTTCGGCAAGGACCTGTTCCCCACAATGCTCCGCCGCGGCGCCAGGCTGCTGGGGTATTCCAGCCCGGAGTATGTCAAAGACATCGGCACGCCGGAACGGTATGACAAAATTTGCGCAGATTTCTTGGCGGGAGTGGTGCGCCGCAGCACGTTGAGCATCCCGCAGCGCGCTGTCTTTCTGGATCGTGATGGCACCCTCATCCGGGATGTCGGCGGGCTGACCTCACCGGAGCAGTTGGAGCTGCTGCCCGGCGCGGCATCAGGCATTCGGGAACTCAATCGTCACGAGTTTCGGACCGTGCTGATTACCAACCAGCCGGTGGTGGCCAAAGGTCTCTGTACCGAAGTCGACGTGGAGATCTGCCACCGGAAATTGCAGACACTTTTGGGGCGCGAGCACGCTTTCTTGGATCGCATTTACTATTGCCCCCATCTTCCCGAAAAGGGGTTCCCGGGCGGACGCCTCGAGCTGAAAATCGACTGCGATTGCCGCAAGCCCAAGGTGGGAATGGTGCTCGAGGCGGCTCGGGACCTTAACCTTGCGTTGAGCGAGTGCTGGCTCATCGGCGACACGACGACTGATGTTGAAACTGCCCGAAGGGCGGGACTGAAATCCGTCCTTGTGCACACCGGGTCGGCCGGGGCCGATGGCAAGCACCCGGTGCGTCCGCTCTTCGAAGCCAAGAACGTGCTCGAGGCGGTCGGCCTGCTTTTGGCACAAACACGGGCGTGATTATCAGCCTGACAAAGTTACGGACTAATCTTGCAGAAGGTGGCAGCGACTTGCCGGTGTCTTACAGGCACTTTGGCGGCGCGGTGGTCTCGACCAGTATCGATCAGTTCGTTTGTTTGACGATCGCCTCTTCGCGCTGTCCCGTTAATACTTCAGCCGCGTTTTGCCGACAGGGCGGAGGCCAGGTAGGACCCGAGGGCATGGGCCATTTGGCGTAGGAAAGTCCCCGGTGGAATGCGAGCGAGCAGGACTTTCTTGAGCAATGAGCCGGCGTAAACGAGGAAATCCCTGAAGTGCGCCGCTTGGCTGACGTCCGGCCGCTGAGCGCTTTCGAGCATCGCGCCATTAACCGCTTCGAACCACCCCTTGCGGAACATGTGGCGCAGACTGCCCTGGTTCCGGTAGAGCGCCCAAGCCTGCGGCACCCGAATGGCGCTGTACCCGCGGCGCAAGGCCCAGAGGAACCAGTCCAGATCCTCGGCGGTGACCAGGTGTTCCGCGAAGGAATGCTCCTCCCAACAGGCACGCCGGTACAGGGCCAGGCGGTTTCCGGTGGTTTGGGGCCGGCTCCGTTCCCAACGAGCCTGGTCGATATAGTCGGGCGTGGCCGCCGCATCTGTGGGTTTGCACAAATCGGCATGGCCATAAATCACCGCGACGGAAGCGGCCGCTTCCGAGGCCGTCCGCCGCAACAAAGCGAGCATGCCGGACGACGCGGGTATGCAATGGGAACTCAAGACCAACACCCAGGGATTACGGGCCGCGGCGAAGCCCAGGTTCAACGACTTGCTGTAATTGAATGGATTCTCAGGCCTCAGCACCCGGGCGCCACGCCGGCTCGCGATCGCCACCGTCTCGTCGGTCGAGCCCGAATCCACCACCACGAACTCGTCCCCTTCGGCCAGCGGCAACGCCGCCATCACCGCTTCCAGCGTCTTACTGGAGTTGAACGTCCGTATCAGCACCGAAATCACCGCTTTACTCATGCACTAATGGCACTCTTTCGGCGACTGCGCAAAAAACCCTCTCCACTGTCAGGCCTTTCATGCATTTGATGTCGTGCGGACACCCGCTCATCCAGTGCAAGCGAGGGTGCCGGTGGTGACAAAAGGAGCATTCCACCCGGTGGAACACGCTCGCCGCCCGCTCTGGATTCGAGAGAATAAGGCTCGGGTCGGTGGGGCCGAACAGCGCCACACAGAGCGTGCCCACCGCGCCGGCCACGTGAATCGGCCCGCTGTCGATGCCGATCAGCAAATCCACCGCCGCTACCAGGTGGAGCAGCTTGTCGATGTCGTCCTTGCACTCCACCGCCTCGGCGCCGGGGATAACGCGGCAGACCGGATTCCTCAAGGTTATGTTCCTGTCGGCGACCAGTTGAAGGACGACACAACTCAGTTCGGATTTGAGCTTCGCGGCCAGCCCAGCCCAGGATTCAATCGGCCACTCTTTGACTGCCCAGGTCGGCCCCGAGTGCAGCAGCACCAGCGGCTCGGGAAAAGCCGGACTCAGGCCGGGTCCGGTGTCAGCCGGAGCGCGCACATCTCGAGCTTTGCGCTCCGCTTGGCCAAACCGTCCCAGAAGCTCGGCCCGGAGCTCGTCGGCCCTGGTCCGGTCCACGCGAAGGCTCGGCTTGCCCGTCGCGCCGGAGAACCCGAGGCACCGCGCAAAGCCGTCAGTAAGCCGGCCCGGGAGGTGCCCGGCAGCCCAATCCTCACCGGGGTAAGACAGATAGGTTGACCGCTTGAATACCCAGCTTGGTTTGGAGGGCAGCTCCAAGTGGTTTCTTACAGCCACTACCTTCACCTGCAGCCCGCTCCTCTCCACGAGCTCCTTCAGGCTCTTGCGGACGACATAAACCACCGGATTCGCGGGATTTTCCCGGACCAACTCGGCCACGGCTGGGAAGGTACAGACAATGTCACCGATGCCGCCATACCGGGCCACCACCACAAGTTTCTTTTGCTCGACTGTGGCAACTCCCAGGAGCCGAAGCCAAAGGAAGAACTTGCAGATTTTCAGCCAGAACGGCACCACCACCCTAAAGCAAACCGCAATTATTACCCCGTCAATCGATCGAAATCCGGGCGCTTTCTTCAGTCGGCGATGGACTCGTCTCAGGAAAGCGGTCACCATTGCCAATTAGAACTTCCTTGCGTCAGTCCGCTCATGAACCAGCAGTTTGTCGAGGAGGTCTTTGTTTGATTTGGGGAAGGCCCAACCGTCAAAATAATAGATCGGCCGGCCAATATTGGAGAACTGGTATAGGTCAAGCAAAACTGCCTTATTGCTCTGATTGAGTTTGCACACCAGCTCTCCATAGGGGTCGTTGAGAATAAAATCAATGTAGCCCAAATTGACGAGATAGTCGAAAAAGTCTCCTACCGAGTCACCTAAGGGTTCGATGTTCTCCCGATTCAGTTCAAAGTTAATCACCGGTTTATCCCGCTCCAGGATCTTAGCCGCCCCCCGGAGGATACGCATATCGTAGCCCTCGGCATCTACCTTCAGAAGCTTAATCGTGGCGTGACTGTTCAACCCTTCCACGACCTGGTCCAAAGTTTGGAAGAGCAGTTTTTGTCCGGAGGCATCCCCTTTGGCCTCCGTCAACGTCGTGTTCCAGCCGGTCTTCTGGAGCTCAACCTTCGACTCGCCTGGCATGTCAGAGAGGAATGCCTTGATCAGCTTGACCCTCTCAAACTGGCGGGCGTTTTCCTGCAGCAACTCATAGCAGACGGGATCGCCTTCGACGCAGATTACAGGCATCGACGCCTTGCTCTTGATGATGGCCAGCGTGTCGCCTACATTGGCGCCAACATCGACCGCCCATGCATCAGGAAACTGCTTTTCCACCAGAGCCGCCATCCAGCCTATGTGTCCATTCAGTTGCGGATGCTGTTGGTACTCGTAACACAACGGGTTTCCGCTGTGGATCTTGATCGACTTGCCGCCGAGTATCAGAGTGGTCACCTTCGAGGTCTTTCTGGGTTTGCGCGGAAGCCTTTGAACGGAATAGCCAACACTACCAAGCAAGCTCAGCAAGCCATGCTTGAATGGCTTTAGGAATTCCTTCATGTGCTAATTGTCAGCCTTGCCAGTCTTACAGGACTCCCCATAAAACTTTGGAGCGTGTGCTAGTCGGTGCGAGAGGCGATACCGAGGCGGCTCATAATGGTTTTCCGCAGTGGAAACATCGACAAATTTATCGCCGACCAGTTCGTTTCGCACGAAGAAGGCGTTTACGCCCATCACATCGCAACCGACGAGGTTGTAGCCGAACTTGCGCCCGAGCAGCTCGTAAGCTTTCAAACTGGCGCCAAAGGCCTGAGTTCCATCCCAGACAAGATCCGGCTCGTAAGGATGAATCCATGCCTGGTCGGGTGGGAAGGCAGCGTTGTATTCGACCACGACGACCCGCGGTCGAAACGCTTCGAGCGCGGCCCAGATATGGTAAGTGTTCAAATCAATGTCCAGAGAGAACAGGTCGATTTCCACAGGCACGCCCAATTCACGTAGCAGACCCGGAATGTTCTCCGCCGAAACGAACGCCTGCCGTACCTTCAGCCGCGAAGCGATCTCTGGCATGCTTTTCAACCGTGCGACAATCGAATCACAGCACACCTTGCTGCCCTCAATCCAGTAACCGCTCCAGCCGGCGGACAACAGGGCCGTGGTGATGTTTTCGGAGCCGTCTCCTACCCCGATTTCCAGGAAAATCCTGGAAGTCGGCCCAATCCTGCGGAAGATTTCGGCAATCATCCCGTCCTCGTAATTTTGCGACCAGAATTGGGCGCCATGAACCAGCAGCCGTTTGGGGTCACGGTAGCGCGGGTCGGCGTCCTTAATGGTGGCCATTGCCTGGATTGCCGCGGCGGCTTCTATAATGCGGAACTGCTGCTGCAAGTCGGCAAGCTGCTCCTGGATCGCTGCCAGTTGTTTGATGACGGGAAGCGACTTATAGAGCCGCAGGAAAAGACTCATGGGACGAGGACAGTTGCCAGCGAGGGCGTAACCGGTTGGACAGGCGTCCATTCCACGGGAATACGAAGCACCCCCCAGCGCTGGGACTCGGTATGGGAATCGGCGTATTCATTGATGATCTCCGGCAACGGTAGGCCCTCGAGGAAATCGGCATGCCGCCCATCATCGAACAAGCCGATGGTGAGGAAGTAAGACTCGAGCTTGAAGAACCGCAGCGGCACCGAGAAGCGGAGCAGATATTCGCCTGGCTCCAGGTCCAATTTGCCATGTTGGTCCGTATAAGCTTCCGAGAAAACCCGCAAGCCTTCCGCGTGGGTCACCGCCATCGGAATATCGAGGTGCTTCGCCGGTTGGTCCAGTCGGAACCGGACTTCCACCAGCAGGGTCCCGGGCCAGGCAATTCGTGCGGACAGACGGCCTTGCTGATCCAGGAAGCGCAAACTCAGCAGCCGCGCCCCTTCAGCCGGGCGCGCACGCGGAAAGGAGGTCAAATCGAGCATCGCGGAATGGTCCTCGGCATTGTGGCTCAAGTAGCCATTGATAGCGACATGAGGGTCGCCTACGAAGGCAACCTGGCCTTGCCGGAGGAGCACCACCCGCTCACACAATTGCCGGATGGCCTGCAGATTATGGCTCACAAACAGCACCGTCCGCCCCTCGTCCTGGGCCACGTTCTGCATTCGGCCCAGGCACTTCTTTTGAAATTCGGCGTCTCCTACTGAGAGCACCTCATCCACTATCAGGATTTCCGGTTCCAGGTGAGCGGCCACCGCAAAAGCCAGGCGCATATACATGCCGCTGGAAAAGCGTTTGACGGGGGTGTCGAGAAATTTCTCGACCTCGGCAAAGGCGACGAT
Organism: uncultured Verrucomicrobiota bacterium; assembly: GCA_964446585.1. Classification (GTDB taxonomy): domain Bacteria; phylum Verrucomicrobiota; class Verrucomicrobiia; order Limisphaerales; family UBA8199; genus CAYUPI01. The sequence continues at coordinate 1,394 of CAYUPI010000040.1, read as the reverse complement.
TTCATCGAATTTCTTGCGGATTTCAGCGCCGGACATGCCGAGGATGGCTCCATTGAGATAAATGTTCTCGCGTCCGGTCAGTTCCGGGTGAAAGCCGGTGCCGACTTCGAGCAGACTGGCTACCCGACCTTCCACCTCGAAACGGCCAGTGGTCGGCTCGGTGATGCGGCTGAGCAGCTTGAGCAGGGTGGATTTACCGGCCCCGTTCCGGCCAATAATGCCGACCGCCTCGCCTTGTTGGATCTCGAAGGAAACATCCTTGAGCGCCCAGAATTCCTCGCGCGAGCCATTGGCCTGACCATGCTGTCGTCCCAGCCGGAGCAGGGATCTGGCCTGGTTGGTCAGCACGTCCCGCAAGGATTTATAACGGCTCCGCCCCTGCTGCTGATGACGGAGCAGATATTTCTTGCCCAAGCCCTCGACTTTGATTGCGATGTCCGACATAGCCCGTCAAATGACGTCGGCGAAAGCCCGCTCCGTCTTGCGGAAATACCAAATGCCGCCCGCAGAAATCAGGAAGACCAGTCCCAGCGACACCAGAAATCCGGGCCAGTAGAAAAACGAAGAGACACCCGTGACCGACCACCGAAAGCCGTCGATGACGCCGACCATGGGATTCATCGAGTAGAGGAGCCGCCATTTTTCGGGGACCACCAAGCTGCTGAAGCCGACTGGCGAGGCGTAAAGGCCAAACTGGACAATGAAAGGCACCACGTAGCGGAAATCGCGGTATTCGACATTCAACGCCGCCAGCCAGAGGCCGGTGCCGAAAGCCGCCACGAACGCGATAGCGGTGAGTGGAAGCATCGCAAGCAACCGCCAGGAGGGCGCTACGTGGTAAACAGTCATCATCACGGAGAGGATAACCAGCGAGATCAGGAAATCGACCAGGGCTACAATGACGGCGCTGGCCGGCATCACCAGCCGTGGGAAATAAATCTTGGAAATCATATTGGCATTGCCGATGAGGCTGTTGCTGGCCTCCGTCAGCGCGCTGGCAAAAAATTGCCACGGCAGCATCGCCGCAAACACGAGCAGGGGATACGGCACCCCTTCCGAGGGCATCTTCGCCAGCCGGCTGAACACAAAGACAAAGACTACCGTCGTCAAAATCGGGCGCAGGACCGCCCAGAGGACGCCGATGACGGTTTGCTTGTACCGCACCAGGATGTCCCGCCAGGACAAGAAGAAGAATAACTCACGATATTTCCAGATGTCCGCCCAATAATGGCGTTCGGTTTTGCCCGCTTCTATGACAAGACGACTCATTAGACCATCAAGAGTTATTATGGCGGACGCTGGAGGAAATGGGAAGTGATTTTCAGGCATGAGCAAGGGAGGTGGCGTAAGAGTTCTTGTGTAAAAGCGTAGAGAGCGGGTGTATCGGGGTTTAA
>CAYUPI010000039.1:0-54801 GCA_964446585.1 uncultured Verrucomicrobiota bacterium | reverse complement strand
CCGTCAAGCTGGCAGAGTTGGTGACGCTGTTGCAAGCGCCCGTCACTTGCACCGAATAGCTGCCCGCGCTGGACGCGGTGATACTGGAGAGCGTCAATGAGCTGGCGGTCTGGCCGCCCAGCGGCGCCCCATCCTTGAACCATTGGAAACTGAATGGGCCGGTGCCGTGGGCCGAGGTGCTGAAGCTGACCGTGGCGCCGGGACAGTTGGTCAGCGAGACCAACGCATCGGCCGTGGTGGGGACGTTGACCGTCAGGCTGGCGAAGTTGGTGACGCTGTTGCAAACACCCGTTACTTGCACCGAGTAGCTGCCCGCGCTGGAGGCGGTGATGCTGGAAAGGGTCAATGAGCTGCCGGTCTGGCCGCCCAGCGACGCCCCATCCTTGAACCATTGGAAACTGAATGGGCCGGTGCCATGGGCCGAGGTGCTGAAGCCGATGGTGTCGCCCACGCAGTTAGTCAGCGACACCAACGCATCGGCGGTGGTGGTGACGTTGACTGTCAAGCTGGCAGAGTTGGTGACGCTGTTGCAAACGCCCGTCACTTGCACCGAGTAGCTGCCCGCGCTGGACGCGGTGATGCCGGAGAGCGTCAATGAACTGCCGGTCTGGCCGCCCAACGGCGCCCCATCCTTGAACCATTGGAAACTGAATGGGCCGGTGCCGTGGGGCGAGGTGCTGAAGCTGACTGTGTCGCCCGAGCAGTTGGTCAGCGACACCAGCGCATCAGCAGTGGTGGGGACGTTGACCGTCAGGCTGGCAGAGTTGGTGACGCTGTTGCAAACCCCCCTCACTTGCACCGAGTAGCTGCCCGCGCTGGACGCGGTGATACTGGAGAGCGTCAATGAGCTGCCGGTCTGGCCGCCCAGCGACGCTCCATTCTTGAACCATTGGAAACTGAATGGGCCGGTGCCGTGGGGCGAGGTGCTGAAGCTGACTGTGTCGCCCGAGCAGTTGGTCAGCGACACCAGCGCATCGGCGGTGGTGGGGACGTTGACCGTCAGGATGGCAGAGTTAGTGACGTTGTTGCAAGCCCCCGTAACTTGCACCGCGTAGCTGCCCGCGCTGGAGGCGGTGATGCTGGAGAGCGTCAATGAGCTGGCGGTTTGGCCGCCCAGCGGTGCCCCATCCTTGAACCATTGAAAACTGAATGGACCGGTGCCATGAGCCAGGGTGCTGAAACTGACGGTGTCACCCGGACAGTTGGTCTGCGACACCAACGCGTCGGCCGTAGTGGCCACATTGACCGTCAGATTGGCGGAGTTGGTGACGCTGTTGCAACTGCCCACCACCTGCACTGAGTACGCGCCGCCGCTGGATGCCGTGACGTTCGACAGTGCAATTGAACTGTTGGTTTGGTCGGCCAGCGGGATGCCGTCCTTGAACCATTGGAAGCTGAATGGCCCGGTGCCGGAGACGGTAGTGCTGAAGGTCACGTTGTCCCCGGGGCAGGCGATCCGGTTTGTTGGTCCCGCAAGGCTGGTCAGCGGCAACACCAACAACGACGCTGGCGAGGAGGTTACTGCGCCGCACAAATTGGTCACTATCACATCAAACGAGCCGCTGTCGTCAATAGTGGGAGATGCGATGCTATAGGTATTGGCGGAGGCGCCTGGGATGCCCAGGCCGTTTTTACGCCACTGGTAGTGGGGGACGGTGCCGCCGCTGAGGGCCGAAAAAGTGACCGGGACGCCTGTGCAGTTCGTGCTGCCCACCGGATTGCTCGAGATTGAAGGTGGAAGGCAGCCGTTGGTTATCGTCGTGGTAACCGAGGCATAATTGTTGTTGTAATTCATGTCATTCTCAGCGCTGAGGATGGCGGCTGAGTTCATGAATGTCGTCCCATTAACGGCGAAGTTCGTGGCCAGCACTTCATAGACAAACGAGCCGCCTGCGCCTCGCGCAATGTTCCCCAGGTCCCAGGTCACAGTGCTGCCTAGCGTGTAGCAGCCGCCCGAGCAGTTGTTGAGCGTCAATACCCCTGGCAGCACATCGGTCAGTTGCACGCCTGTGGCTGCGCTGCCTGCCTGGTTCGTGTAGATCAACGTGTAGGAGAATGTCGAACCCGGATTGACCGCCGCAGGACCCAGCTTGGTGATTGCCAAGTCCGGATTGCCCGGCGCGGCGCCAGGCTTGGCGATTTGCAGCACACCAGGCGAGGGCGAGCCATTGAGCGACCCTTTGAGCGCCAGCGAACTGCCCGTGAAGTTGTGCGCGCCAGCCGACAATCGGGCGAAGAAGGTGACAACGCCTTCGTTGGCATCGATATAGTTCAGGACCAGCGTAAAATACCAGGTATCTACCCCAGCGGGGGCGGAAAGTGTGGGGCCCGAAGTGATGATGATATTGGGCGAGTTGCTAAAGGAAAACAGGCTTTGGATACCAGGGAGTATCGTGCTGCCGGAGGTTTTGGTGTGATCAAACTGGAGGACGACGGTCTGGTTTGTGGCCGGTCCGCTGGTGAAGTCAACGCGGCAGGGGATTAGATCCAGTTCCTTCCACCCGGCAAGATTCCCCGCCACCCAGTTGGTGGTGCCAGCGGACAGGCCCTGAAGGACCGCGCTGGCCGCCCGGGCCGAGAGTGCGCCCCACGCCAGAACAAAGAGCAGAAGCCCCAGCTTGGCCATCGCCGGCAGGCTCGGTCTGCTGTCACATTCCAAGTAATTGTTTAACGGAGTGCGCCCGTCCTCGGGCGCAGCAGGCTCCGTTTCGGTCAGACCGCCGGAACCTGAGTAGGCAACTGGAAAGTCGAAAGTCGCTGCGCCCGAGGACGGGCGCAATCCGCTTAACCCGCACGGTTCCACGGCGCGCCCGGCGTGCCGGGTGCGCAGACCGCGCGCCAGTCGGGTGATTGTCTCGAATGAAGTGCTTTTTGGGACCGCCACAAAGCCTGGGCAAGGGCGTAAATCTCCACCACGGGTCATCTCTTTCACAACTTTAACTGCAACCTCCTTAACCGCGATTAAATCTGGCTGCTACATATACCAGTGTCTTGCCGGGTTGCATATTCGGAGTCACACGGACTTTCTCTCGTAGTACTACGGATCGCTCGGGCAAGCAGGAACACACAGCAAATCAGCGCTTTTGGCCCGCAGCCCCAGTACCCAACATCCTGTGTGCCGTCTTCGGCGCCCTCTCCTTTTGGTGGATGGGCGAGCACGGCAGCCCCCGCATCGACACCTCCGAACACGTCTGGTTCGACAACGACCAGCTCGCAGTACGCTTCATCGAAGAAATCGACTTCGATTATGCCGCCGTTGACGCCACCGCCGCTCTGATAACCGCAGCTTCGTGAGCCTCCCGCTCTCATTAACACCTTGCTTCAGCAAGGTGCTCGACGCCCCACCCCGCCTCCCCTCCCTCTCCCATCCGATGGGAGAGGGCTGGGGTGAGGGCTTCTCTCCGCCGCCTCTGCATCTGCCTCTTCGTCTGCCTCCACCTCTTCCTCTCAAAAGCAAGAGGAGGCAGGCCGCTTTGAAATCTGAAATCTCAAATCCCGCTCCGTCACCTTCGCCCGCACGAACATCTCACGGAGCTCGCAAAGCATACGTTCCATTGCAGAGAAACCAGTATCAGCTTTCCAAAAACTGCCTCTACAGCGCTTTTTTGCAATCACCAACAGTTGTCAAATGGATCCCGTATGTGGATTGGATCACATCTTCCATCGGCATTCTTCGCAGGGCCTTATTTGAAAAATGTTTTTCACAGACACAAAAGCAAAATTTCCAATCACAAACGGGCTTGGCACGGAACCGGCTTAAGGAACCGAACCATGAATTACACGATCAAAATCAAATACAGACTCAGGAACTCGCAACACCTGAACAAAATCCACCTGGGCAAGAAACTGCGTCCACTATTGCTGGCAGGTCTCAAACTACACACGACGCCCGACGACGGGTATTCCGGCGATATATTAGACCTCGCGGCAGCCTTTCCAGTCCTCTCAAAATTCCTGGGCCTCCTCGCTAGCCCGCCGAAAAACACAGCCGGATTACTGAACTGTCTTGAGATCTCAATCCAGCAAGCCCCATCGGCCCGACGGTCCACCGCCCCCTGACATGAACGCGGCGGTGCTAGGAGCGCCAGAGCTGCGCCCGGCCCCATCCCCCGCCGGGCCCCCTTTGAAATCCAAAATCTCAAATCCAAAATCTCCAACGCCCCCGCCAATCGCGCAATTGCCCCCAGGCGCGGCGCCGACTAAGATAGCCACAATCTTATGGATTATCACATCAGGGAGATCCTGCTTGGCGAAAAGTTCGAACGATACCAAATAGACGGAGCATCCGGCGAGTCGCCCCAGCCAAATCTCCACCCAGGCGAGCTCTCGCGCTCAGTCCCTTTGCTCTGTTCAATCCCACCAACACCGCGCCCATGTGGAATTACGACCACCAGCCCCACCCAGAGTTATGGTCCCCCTGGTAGTTTGCCCCCTGGCTCGCACACCCTCCTTCCACGCCGAACCCGGCACATGCACTGGACGCCGCGATGACGTTGTGGTTTCATGTTGTGGCTCACTCGCGGGGCGCGAGTGAGTTGGTTCGTTAGCCGCCTCAAGCTATGCCCAGCCCCGAAACACGAGATTACTTCGCTGAGCTGTACTGCGCCGGCGTCTTTGGTGACGCTGGATGGTCCGTCTATTTCCCTAAGCGTGATGTCGGCTTCGACTTCGTCATCACAAAGGAAGTCGGAGGCAGCATCATTCTTCGTCCTGTTCAGGTGAAGGGCCTGTATCCAACGCAGGAGAAGGGCGATAAGTCAAGTTACGGGTACAAAGGCTCGCTAACCGCTGTTCATTCAGAAATGGTCTTGGTCCTGGCGTACTTCGCGGCTACCGAGCGTGGTGTTGCTCCTGAGCACATCGCATACATGCCCTACTCGGAACTCAAGAAGCCGATTTCCGGAGGGTACAGGTGCATTCCGGCCAGATTTGAGGGCGGCCATGCCATCCCGCGTCGGGAGTTCGCCAAATACTTTGGTGAACAAGGGCTCAAAGCCACGGAGGCCGTTGCTTGGGGGCGGCCGGCGGCTAGCACCTCCATCGAGCGGACAGCCTCAAGCTGCGCTTGAGTCTGCCGGCATGTCGAGCGTTTGGCCAAGAGAAGGAAACAATGCCGGCAAAGAGTAGCCCCAGCATAGTACCGCGCTTCGCTGGCTCGGCAGGGAGGGCCAACCTGTTGACAGCCGTGTGCGCTCAACAGTCTGTCGCCGGGGACGCAGCATTGGCGCGCCGGCTTATCGCGGCGGGCACGTTGCATGAGTATCGATCAGGCAGGGCCATCGTCACCCAGGGAGACGCTGACAACGACATGTACATGATCGTCAGCGGCTCAGTGAGTGTGGTCATTAACAAACGCGAGATCGCGGTCCGAAGCAGCGGAGCTCATGTAGGGGAGATGGCGCTTCTTGATCCGACAGCCAGGAGAAGTGCCACGCTGGTGGCGAGAGAACGCACCGTTACTCTGAAACTCCCGGAAACCACAATAACCCGAATCGCCGCCAGGTATCCCGGATTGTGGCGGCGTTTGGCCGTGGAAATCGGCTCACGCTTGCGCGAACGCACGAAATTCATCCGCGAGCCGAATGTGGTTCCAACGGTGTTCATCGGGTCCTCCAGTAAAGCCATCGCCGAGGCCACTCACATTAGCCGTTGCCTTGCTCGACACGATTTGACGTGCCGACTATGGACGCAAGGCGTTTTCCAACTGTCCCAGACGACGATTGAAGACCTTGTTCATGCGTCGCAGGACTGCGACTTTGCCGTCCTGTTTCTTACACCTGACGACATGACTTCGAGCAAAGGGCGGAGAAAGTCGGCACCCCGAGACAATGTCGTCTTCGAGCTCGGTCTGTTCATGGGCGCCATCGGCCGGGAACGAACCTTTATCGCCATTCCGAGGGGCGCTGATCTAAAGTTGCCAACTGACCTCCTTGGCGTGACTCATTCGCCATACGCGCGCGGAGGCCCAATTTCCAGAGGCCGGCGACTCCGCCCGGTGGCGCAGCTCCTGTGGCGGAGGATTAAGCAACTCGGATCGAGATAACGGAGCACCACAATAATGAAGACTGCACAGGAGATAATCACAGAGATCAAATCCATCTTCGCAACGAAGTGGCAGACGCGTATGGGCACAAAGGTACCGGAACCCGAGGATGTGAGACTCGGCAATGACGCGGTGCAACTGGATGGTACGGTGCTTTATGCAGACATGGCGGATTCAACTGGCCTCGTCAACGGCTACAAGGATTGGTTTGCTGCGGAAGTGTACAAAACCTATTTGGTAGCGGCATGTCACGTCATCCGGAACAACACTGGTGTGATTACGGCTTTCGATGGAGACCGTGTCATGGCGGTCTTCATCGGAGACCGCAAGAACTCAGCAGCAGCAAAGTCTGCACTTCAACTTAACCGGGTTGTGACCGAGGTGAACTCAGCACTGAAACTTGCGTACCCGAGCTCGGCTTTCCAGCTTCAGCATTCTGTTGGGATAGATACAAGTGCCCTGTTCGTGGCCCGAACGGGGATTCGAAACTCCAACGATCTTGTTTGGGTCGGTCGCGCTGCAAATTACGCAGCGAAACTCTCAGGGATATCGGAGCTCGGCTATTCAGCGTTCATCACTGAGCCCGTTTTTGGTGTGCTATCAGATGATACGAAGTATGGCGGGAACCCAAGACGACTGATGTGGGAGAAAAGCCACTGGCAGGCCCACAACCTTACGATCTACAAGTCCAACTGGAGCTGGAAACTATGAAGGCCGAACCTTGCGCGGCAGCCAACGCCGGGAGACCGTCTCGGTTGCATTCGGACGCCGTTGGCCCGGAGCGGCTGCGCTGTGCGTTGGGCGGCTCCAGGTTCTCATCATGAATAACCTATTTCGCTCATCTAGTCTCGGACTGCTCTTTGCGTTCGTCTCCTTTGCCCATGCCGGAGACGCAAAGCTCGAAGCCAATGCCGTGCTGAGCTTCGACTTCCCAAATCTGCCGGACACCCTCATGACGATGTCCAGCGGCGAGAAGCGACCGGCCCGCCTTACAGCGCAGTTGCCCGAGAACTACTCGCGTGATGGCGAGTTTCCACTCTTTATATTCCTGACCGGTGGCGGAGGCGGCCGCGGCGATGCGCAGCCGAGCGCCCGTGGGTTGGTGGGGGCGCGCCACTTTGTCTGTGTAAACCTGCCGCAGTTCAAGCGCAGCTACAGCACGAATGAGGCTTTCCGTGGTCTGGCCATCTCGCCAGAAGACTTTGCGACGGTGAGCGGGGCCTATCGCACTATGTTGCAAAAGCTGCTCGATGCTGTCCCGAACATCACGTCCAAACGCAGCACTCTCGGCGGATTTTCCAACGGAGCGAACACTACGGCCGTGCTTCTGGCCGGGCAGGATGAATTCATCCTTCAGCATTTCGAATCGTTTTTCCTGATCGAGGGTGGCTTTGGTCCACTCAACGCCAACATCCTTCAAAAGCCGGCAATGAAGCGTCGTCGCTTTCTGGTCTTGCGAGGCGACGCACCGGAGGATGAGCATCCCGGTGTGCGCGAAGCCAATGAATACCTTGCGCATGCTCTTGAAAGCGCGGCGGGAGAGTTTCATCTCGATCTTACTTCCGTGGTCATGCGCGGGGCTGGCCACGCCTTGCCGCCAAAGTATGAGATCCTTCTCGGCGAATGGGCACGGGGCGAGAGGCTTTCAGTGCAGGAAACAAAATGAGTGAACAACAAAACGAATGCAGAGAACCAGGCGATGACGCTCCGGTTGACAATTGACATCCATCGGCGCCGGGTCTCTGATCGTGGTCGTTAACCAAAGACACCACCCAGCGCCCCATCCGAGTCCGCATGAACAAGATATCAAAACGCAACCTCTACCTAATTGAACTCGCCTGTGCCGTCGCCCTGCTCGCATTCATCTGGCCCCGCACCGTCCGCCTCGTACACTCGCTCGCCCCATCGGTTTATCACACCGAGTCTACCAAACACTAGCCCCTGGCATTCCCCCCTCCGTTAACTCAGTTCTCTCTTACCAACATCCCTCATTCCTGCTTCTCTTCGGCATGACCGCACACCACAAAACCCCCTTCCTGAGAACGCTTCTCCTTGGCGTGTGCTGTCTGTGCGTGGCAGTCGCGGCCGCCGTTTGGTTCTGCCGCCCTTCCCTGCGGGTGAGGGTGCTTGATTCTAATTTTCATGTGCTCTCGGTCAGCGTTTTGAGGAGTAGCGAAGATAGGTTCTACCTCGGAAATCCACTTGAAGGTCGCGTAAGAGGCTTTCTCCGGGATCGATGCCATCTAAACGTTAAACCTGCGCGCGAGCTCTCAGGCGATGCCAGATCTCTCTCCGGTAGCAACGGATGCGTTTTCATCCTGCACTACCCTTGCGAAGCAGCTCCTAATCCTGACGTAATGCACGCGGAACTCGCGGACTGCTCGGGCGCCCCGGTCGGCCTTGGAGGCAGCTGGACCTTCGGAGCAGACGGATGCTTCTTCTGCAACTTGGACACGGAGCGAACCAACGCCGGCGACTACACGCTCAGACTCAAGCGGGGCAGTGTCTGCCTGGCAGAGATCGAGCTCAAGCGCCTGCCGCCGCCCCTCCCCGTACGCCGCATTCTGCCTGAGGACGTCGTCCCGGAAAGCGTGACTCAGTGGCAGCGGGACATGAACAAATTCGATGTCACGTGGCTCTACACCGAGGCAGGCGCCAGGAAAGTGGCGGACTTCTGGGAGTCGCACCCACGCCAGAAGGCGCGCACCGCCATTGGCAAATTCAGGGCGGAGCCCGATAAGACGCTCTTTCGCTCGACGCCACCAGCGTCCCCCGACCTTAGCCATTGGAAGGAGGGCTTGCTTAAGGACCGCATGGACAAGATCTCCGGTGTCAGTGAAGATGCGGCGATGCAAATTGTCGCCGGTTTGAAAACCAAATGACCAAATTGGTCAGTCAGCCAGTCAAACAAATAGCAGCAGCCGGAACCAGTTCGCGGAATACAGCGCGCCTCAGCACCCTCAAAACCCGTCTTCGTCCCGCCGAAGTCTGACGAAGGCGGATTGGCCCCCTTTCAGCATTTCAGCCTTTCAGTTTTTCAGCTTTTCGAAAATATGCTAACCCAGCTCAGCACAGTTAAAACCCGTTTAGGAATAACCGTCACCGACTACGACGCCCTCCTCACCAGCGCCATCAAAGCCGTCTCCGCCCGCTTCGACCGTGAATGCAACCGCAGGTTGCCCCGCACCGTCGGCTTCACCCCAATACTGAAAACAACCGCCCGTTGACATATATAGCACTTCTATGTATAGTGCTTCTATGATTAGTAAAGACCTTGTCGCCGCTTCTGCCAGGCCTTTGATCCTGTCGCTTCTCGCCAGGGGCGAAAGCTACGGTTATGAACTAACCCGGAAAGTCCGCGAGTTCTCTCAGGGCAGCCTGGAGTGGAGCGACGGCATGCTGTATCCGGTGCTCCATCGACTCGAGCGCGAGGGCTTGGTGCTCTCCGAATGGAAGCAATCGGACACTGGGCGAGAGCGCAAGTATTACCGGCTCAGTTCGAACGGGCGTCGCTCTCTGAAGGCGGAACGGCAACAATGGCTCTCCGTTCACAACGCCTTGTGCAAATTATGGAAAATCAAAATCGTTTCGATCTAGAAAAGGCTCTTCGCGCCTGGCGTGAGGATTGTGCCAGTAGGTCCTGCATTTCTCTCGAGGCTGCGCGGGAGCTGGAAAGCGATCTGTGCGAGCGCGTTGCCGATCTGCAGAAGCAGGGCTTGAAAGACGATGAAGCATTTCAGGAAGCGCTGCGCCAGGTGGGCTCACCCGCCGATTTGGCTCGAGAGTTTGCCCGCGAAAATCCCTGGGTTGTCTGGCATGATCGGTTGTTATGGATGGTCGCGGCTGGCTTCGCTTTCTCGATTTGGCAGTTTATCAGTTACTCCGCGATCACGTGGTTCCTTCAAACGTTCGGGGTTTTGTTGCCATTTGATCTTTCAATCGGCGCTGCTGTACCGGTTGGAACAAACCTGCCCGTGCTGGCCATCGCCGCCCTCCTGGCCTCTGGGAGGCTTCACAAACTAACAGTACGTCTCGATTATTTTCTCCAAAGCCGCCGGCGACTCGCACTGACGGGCCTGGCTTTGCTTGTGGTCGCGATCCTTATAATGGCATTGGCCATCGAGCCGTTATACCCCCCCTCGCTCCTGGCTGCTCTTGCGTGGCCCATGGCCTTATTGTCGATTGCACTTTTTCTGTTCGATCGGTCTCCGATGCCGAAGGTGCAAGGCTGCGATTCCGGATGGGGACGCCCGGTAGCAGTGTGGCGTGAGCGAGTGTGCTGGATGGCTGTTGGCGCATTGATGCTTGGTCTCTGGCAGCCAGCGAGCGGCCTGGGCCTGAGAGCGCTGCTCATCAATAGGCTGCTCATCAACAGGCTTTACAACCCGGGTCTGATCGTCAGCGCCCAATTGCTGGTTGCATTAGGCCCTGTAATCCCTCTGCTTCTTTTTGCTCAGCGGACGCGGCGCGGAAAAGACATTCCATACGCAACGTTCGTTCGTCGACGGCCGTTGCTCGCACTCCTTCCAGCTGTCCTTCTTGCATGGACGGGTTTGCAACTCTGGTCACTGTACTTAGGGGTCCCGCGCGGGCGTGGCGTATTTTTCTCCGACGTGCTGAACCATTACGTCACCACATTCGAATGGCTCTGGCCGGTCGGTCTGGCGGCGCTGGTCCTGTGGCTGGCGCCCAGCCATCTCGAACAAGAACAAGATTCAGACTTCGCCAAACAAGCAAGCCGTGACTAGACACGACCGTTCGCCTCGCCTCAGTTTGGTCCAATTCTTCCTCATCTCCGCCCTCCACTACCTCACTCCCCACCGCAAAAAATTCCCATTCAGTTTTTCAGCTTTCTCTCATGCTCTCCCCCTCCGCTCTCTCCGTTACCTCCTGTTAATTTCCGTCCCGCCGTTCCCCGCCACTAATCCACCAATCCATTGCTCCAATGCTCACCCAACTCTCCACCGTCGAAGCCCGCCTTGCCCTCACCGTCACCGATTATGACGATCTCCTCACCAACGCCATCAAAGCCGTCTCCGACCGCTTCGACGGTGAATGCAACCGCAGCCTGACCCGCACCGTCGGCTTCACTCACGAGTTCGACCCCGCCGACACCGAAATCCTGCCGCCCTGTTACCCAATCGAATCCGTCACCAAATTCGAACTCAAAACCAACGAAACCGACGGCTGGCTCGAACAAACCGGCGTCCAATACCTCATCCGACGCGCCTGCATCATCTCCCTCCTCTCGCCCCTCGCCCCTCGCCCCTCGCCCCTCTCCACCTGCCGAGTGACGCTCACCGCCGGCTACGTCCTCCCCGGCACCACCCCCGGCGCTGGCCAAACGCCTCTCCCCGACGGCCTCGAACAAGCCGCCGTCGAACAAGTCGCCTACTGGTTTCGCAACCGCGACAAGACCGGACTAATTCGCTCGTGGCCATCCAGTGGCACATATGAGTCTTTTCTTCAGTCTGATCTCTTGCTCGAAGTCCGCGCGGTGCTGATGAAATATCAAAGATTCCTCCTATGACGACCGCGTCTTCTCCTTTGGATGTTGGAGCTTGGATCTTCTCTGGATCTTGGTTCTTGGATCTTGGAGCTTCGCAGGCGGCCTCCTCCGTTCCTGGCCGAGCGGCGGCACGTACGAAGCCTTCCTCCAATCCGACCTCCTCCTCGAAGTAAAAGCTGTCCTCAAGAAATATGCCCGCTGGAACATGTAACATTCCGCACTCCGCACTCCGCAATGCCCCACCCTTCCGCGCCGCCTCAACAGGCGGCTCGGCCGACTACCGCTCCTCCTTCACCGACGCAATCTTCGCCCGCGCGGCTTTTGACTCGACCACCAAGGCTTTGAAATGCCACTCCCGCTTCGGCTCCATCAACGGCTGGTAATCCGTCGCCTCGCCGACTTTTTGTCCGTTAGCATTGAATAGGTCCAGGTTCACTTTGACTCCGAAACGCTGTCGAGCGGAGGTATTGGTTAACGTGCCCACAGCATACACAAGCCCGCTGCCGGGAACTTTTTGGAAGGTGATCTCTGAAGCACTGAACCCCGTCTCGTTGACGATATCAGGTTGTCCTGAAGCCGGCGTGGTTTGCGCATTGACCTCGCTTCCGGGTGGACTGGCTTGTACGGCCTGGTGCCTTGCCGCCGCCTTTCTTTCTGCGCGCTTCAACGCCACTAATGCTGCCGCCAAACCGAGGAGCAGAAGCACGATCGTCGCTGCGGTCCAAACGATCGTGCGCCTCGGCACAATCGGCTCGTCGGGCGGCGCGACCAGCAGCAGGTCAGTCGGCTTGCCGCAGTGCGGGCATTCGACGTTCATGCCGGCGGCTTCTGCCGGAAATTCGATGTGGCCGCCACAGGACTGGCATTGGCCCTTCAAATGTTTCGTTTTATTCATTTCCTGGCTTCGAACCTGCAAAATGTGCGAAACCCGAAGCTGCAAGTCAGCGTCTGTCGTGATATTGATACAAGTATGAGCACCGCGAACAAGTACATCCGGGAACACTCGGCGCGATTGGAGGATTTGTTCGTCACTCGCCGCCAGTTTCTGCAACGCGCAGGGATGGGTTTTGGAGCGCTCAGCCTTGCGGCGCTCCTGGGCGAGGAGATGTTCGGCCCCACAGCCCGCGCCGAGGCCATAGCCAACTTGCTGCCGCGCTCGCCGCATTTCCCGGCCAAGGCGAAGCGTGTCGTCCACATTTTCGCCCAGGGCGCGCCCTCGCACGTCGATACGTGGGATCCCAAACCTGCGTTGACGGACTATGACGGAAAATCAATTCCCGGCTCCGATGGCGTCGCGATGGCTTCCCCGTTCAAGTTCGCAAAAAAGGGCAACTCAGGAATCGAAGTCAGTGAGGTCTTTCCCAAGCTCGGCGAGATGGTCGATGACCTGACTGTTATCCGCTCAATGTACACCGACATCCCGGCGCACGAGGTTGCGACTGTCTTCATGAACACCGGCTCGACGCGGCTGGCCCGGCCGAGCATTGGTTCCTGGGTGCTGTATGGCCTGGGCACCGAAAACCAAAACATGCCGGGTTACATTTCCCTGCGGCCCGGAGGCACGCCGCCCGGCGGCAGCTCGAATTGGCAATCCTCATTCCTTCCAGGCCTCTATCAGGGTGTTAGCATCAATACCAAAATCGTCAGCGTCAACCAGCTCATTAAGAATATCCACAACGAGTACACGCCGCTCGCCGAGCAACGACGGCAGTTGGACCTCGTCCATAAACTAAACGAGTTGCACAGTCAGAACCTGCAGAAGGAGGCGCAGCTTGAGGCGCGGCTCCAGGCGTTCGAGATGGCTTTCAAAATGCAGACCGAGGCCACGGACGCTTTCAATCTGAACAAGGAACCTGAGGAAATTCGCGCACTCTACGGACGCACGACTCAGGGCAATCAGATGTTAATTACACGGCGCCTGCTCGAACGAGGTGTCCGCTTCGTGCAAGTCTGGGCCGGGGGCTGGGATCATCACCAGGACATCGAGGACCGCCTGCCGGAGCGGGCCAAAGAGATCGACCAACCGCTGGCGGCGCTTATCACCGACCTGAAGCAGCGCGATCTTTTTGACAGCACGCTTATCGTTTGGGGAGGAGAATTCGGCCGCAAACCGGTTCGCGATCGCAACGGCAACGACAATCCGGGGCGCGATCACAATGCCAAAGCATTCACGACCATCCTGGCAGGAGCTGGTGTCCGCCGCGGCCTGGTCTATGGCGCCACCGACGAGTTCGGCGCGGCGGCGGTTGAAAACAAAGTCCATATCCACGACTTGCATGCTACCATCTTGGCTTTGCTGGGTTTCGATCACGAAAAACTGACCTATCGGTACAATGGCCGCGATTTTCGGCTGACCGATGTGTCGGGAACGGTGGTGAAAGGGGTGATGGCATGACGAAAAGCTCCAAGCTCCAACATCCAAGCTCCAGAGAAGCTCCAAGCACCAAGCCCGAACCTGGCGGCATGTCGGAGCGCTCGGTTTGGGGTTTGAGATTTGGTGTTTCTCTGGATCTTGGACCTTGGATCTTGAATCTTCGTTGGCTGATCTTCGTCGCGACATTTCTGGCATCAAGTGTCTCCGGCCTGGCGGCCGATCTCACTCCCTCCGAAACCCAATTCTTCGAAAACAAGATCCGTCCGCTCCTCGTCAACAACTGCTACAAATGCCACAGTAGCCAGGCCGAAAAAGTCAAAGGCGGCCTGCTGCTCGACTCGCGCCAGGGCCTGCTCAAAGGCGGCGAGTCCGGCCCGGCCATTGTGCCTGGCGACCCGGAGCAAAGCCGGCTCATCAAGGCCGTCCGTTACACAGACCCGGACCTGCAAATGCCGCCCAAGGGAAAGAAGCTTTCGGATGGAGAAATCGCCGACTTGACAACCTGGGTGAAAATGGGCGCGCCCGACCCTCGCATCGCTGCGCCCGATTACAAGGCACGGGCCCAGGAGGGACGCGCCCACTGGGCCTGGCAACCGCTTTCCAAACTGTCAGCGCCGGAAGTTAAGGATGCCTCCTGGCCCAAGACCCCGATCGACAATTTCATACTGGCCAAACTAGAGGAAAGGCAGCTCAAGCCCAACGCCCCGGCCGATAAACGAACCCTGAGTCGCCGGGCGACGCTTGACTTAATCGGGTTGCCGCCGACACCGCAGGAGGTTGAAGATTTTCTCAAGGACGAATCACCGGATGCCTTTGCGAAAGTGGTCGATCGTCTGCTCGCATCACCCCGCTATGGAGAACGTTGGGGCCGGCATTGGCTAGATGTCGCCCGTTATAGCGACACGAAAGGACAGGTCCGGAGGCAGCGCGAAGACGTACATTATCCGTTCGCGTGGACGTATCGCGACTACGTCATCCGCAGCTTCAACGAGGACAAACCGTATAACGTCTTCATCATCGAGCAGATCGCCGCTGATAAATTGCCGGCGACGCGCCAGAACCCGACCAATCTTGAGGCGCTCGGTTTCCTCACCATCGGCGAGCGATTCATGGGGATGCCAAACGATATCATCAACGACAGGATCGACGTGGTGACGAAGGGGTTCCTAGGTTTGACAGTCACTTGCGCGCGCTGCCACGACCACAAGTTCGATCCGATCCCGACCAAAGATTACTACTCGCTGCACGGCGTGTTCGCGAGCTGTGTCGAGCCGTCGATCGAGCCGGTCATTTCCAAAGTCGTCAGCAGCCCGGAATACACCGATTACTACAAGAAGCGGATGGACCTTGAGCGGGAAAAGCAGGCTATCGAGGCCAAGTTCCGCGAGATTCGCCGAACGCGCAACCGGGAAGCCTTGCGGCAGACGCAGCGCGAAAGCCGTGAAAACCAGGTCGAGACCACTCGGCTGGAAATGTCGCACCCGGCGGCGCCCGTCCGAGCCATGGTCCTCGAAGACATGCTTCGTCCGCACAATTCACCCGTCTTCATCCGGGGCGACGCCGGCAACAGAGGTGCCATCGTTCCGCGCCAGTTCCTCGAGGTCCTGGCTGGCGCCGACCGCCGGCCGTTCACGAACGGCAGCGGCCGGCTCGAGCTGGCTCACGCTATCGTAAGCCCGAAAACCTCCATTACCCCGCGCGTAATGATCAATCGGATCTGGATGCATCACTTTGGCGAAGGTTTCGTTCCCACACCGGACGATTTCGGCACGATGTCCGAGCCGCCCAGTCACCCGGAGCTGTTGGATTACCTTGCTAGCCGCTTCGTGGAAGAAGGCTGGAGCGTCAAGAAAATGCACCGCCTCATTATGCTTTCGAGCGTTTATCAGGAAGACTGCGCCGGAAACTCGCGCTACGCCCAGATTGATCCCAACAACCGGCTGCTCTGGCACGCCAGCGTCCGGCGTCTCGAATTCGAGGCTTTGCGCGATTCGCTCTTGGCCATCGGTGGCTCGCTCAACACCAACATGTACGGCCGCCCGGTGGATTTGGAAACCGAACCGTCTTCGACGCGCCGCGCAATCTATGGCTATATCGATCGGTCCGATGTGCCTGATGAGCTGATCAATTTTGACTTTGCCAACCCGGACCTGCCCAGCGGCCGCCGACACGAAACGACTGTTCCGCAACAAGCCCTCTTCCTCATGAACAGCTCGCTGGTGATCGAGACAGCGAAAAAGCTGGTGGCTCTGCCTGAATTTCAGTCCTGCGGAGAGGATGCGGCCCGCATCCACTTCCTATACAACCGCATCTGGCAGCGGCAACCGCGCGCGGACGAACTGCAACTCGGCCTGGAGTTCGTCAACCGCGAGCAGACTTCACTGAAGACTGGGCTGGCAGAGGACTCTGTTCAGCCGGTCTCAAACGATTCCGGCGAACTCAAGAAGCCAGGGCCAAAGTTCGCCGCCAGGCAACAGTTGCGAAAAGGCGCCGGCTCGGGACTCCGCCGCCGCGAACCGCTGAAGATTTGGGAGGAATACGCCCACGCGTTGCTGCAGGCGAACGAGACGTCGTTTGTGAACTGAGCGTGCACAAGACGTGAAAGGCGCGAATAGGATTGCACGAGGTTCGACGATGAGAAAATGGGACGATGCGGAAGAACGTTGTTCGAGTCATACGCGGCGTTTCCAATGGCGGTCATGGCGCGCACCGTGAATCACTGCGGCAATAATGACAATTTGTTCGCGTTCCACCACCTCGTAGATGACGCGGTAAGGAAAATGTTCCGGGTATCGCCAGCGAATATTCTTACGCGGGTGTTTTCGGCTCCGGAGCAACGGGTTTATGGCGAGGGCGTCGAAAACCTGCAGTACCTCGTCAATGAATCTGTTCCCGAGGCCCTCATCGCGAGAGTCGTACCAATCCGCCGCCGACTAAAGGTCCTGCTCGATTTCCGGGCGGACGACGACGCGCCAACTCATTTGCCAGACCGACGGCGAAGTCGCTTCTTGAATTCGTCGAGGGATAAAGACGAAGAGGGGCTCTCACGATGCGCGGCCAGGCGGGACTCCACGAGCGAATCTTCTTCGGGACTCAAGGGTGGGTCCTCCAACTCCAAGGCCCGGCGAATGAGAATTTGACGCTGCGAAACCGTCAGTGCTGGTAGCTCTTCCAAGACCTTTGCGAAACTCATAGCCCAAGTATAAATGAGCTCCAGTTACTTGTCGATTTCGATTCCGAGCGACGGTCGCTAGGCGCATTTCACTCCGTTGGTGACTGCCAAACTGGTTTCAATTAGCAATCGCATCGTAGATAGGACCTTTGACAGAGGATTCGAGCAGCATCGAAAACGGGAGCGTTTGCTCCATGGTCACAACGACTAAATCATCCTTGGGCGAACTCCAGTAATGCGTGCTTGCCAGGCCGCCCCAGCCGTATTCGCCGATGCGAGCCGATGACTCCTGCTCTGCAGACTGGACGCGGACAGAAAAGCCAAGACCAAAGCCCACGCCCGAACGCTTGCCAATACTCATGGAAATGGGGATAAGCTCGGCGGGCAACTGGTTGTGAGTCATTAACGGGACAGTTTCAGGCTTGAGGACGCGCACACCATTGAGCTCGCCGCCCTGCGCAATCATCTGCAGGAATCGCATGTAATCGCGTGTCGTTGAAACCATGCCGCCGCCGCCCGACAGGAGTTTGGGTTTGGTGAGATAAGGGCTGGAAGCCTGCTTCTCGGATGGGGTTAAGGTGCCGTTGCCATCGGAGCGGTAGATTGCTGCAAAACGCTCCGACTTGGTGGCCGGCACGTAGAATCCGGTGTCCTTCATGTCCAAAGGAGCAAAAAGGCGTTTCTCCAGAAAGGCGTCGAAGCTCATGCCAGAGGCGACTTCGATTACACGGCCGAGCACATCCACTGCGACGCTATAGATCCATTTGGTTCCCGGGTCGTATTGCAACGGGAGTTTCCCCACCTTGCTACACATTTCCTTGAGGTCTTCACTCCGGTCCAGGACGTTCGCTTCTCGATAAAGCCTGTCCACCGCTGAGTCTCCGAAGATGCCATAGGTCAGGCCGGCCGTGTGCCGCATCAAATCGCGGATCGTCGGTTCGTGCTTGGGGGCGACGTTTCCGTCCGAATTCCACACTTTTATCCCTTTGAAATCGGGCACGTATTTGGAGACCGGGTCGTCGAGTCCAAGCTTGCCATCGTCGTAGAGCACCAGCGCGCCTGCGGTCGTGATCGCCTTGCTCATGGAATAGATGCGGAAAATCGCATCCTCGCGCATTGGTTTGTCAGCCTCCAGGTCCAGTTTCCCGAATGTCTTGGAATAAACGACTTTTCCATGCCGTGCAATCATCACGGTCGCACCCGCGAGTTTCTTTTGTTGTAGCAAGTCATTGATGATGCCGTCCACCTTGCCCAATTTGGCGGAGGACATGCCCGCACTTTCAGGCGCCACGACAGGCAATTCGGCGCCGGCGGCGCCATGCGCGAGGCAAAGAAGACACAGGAGGCAAAGCGACTTTCGAATGAATGAACGGACACGCATGTTAGTGAGCATAGTCATCAGACGCGACGTTACACCTCACCGCCCGCGCGTAAAGGTCAGAATTGTTGCTCGGTCAGTACCGATAGTGGTCCGGCTTATACGGGCCCTCCAGTGGCACGCCAATGTAATCCGCCTGCTTTTTCGTCAGCTTCGTCAGTTTTACGCCAATCTTTTCGAGATGCAGCCGGGCGACTTCTTCGTCGAGTTTCTTGGGCAGGCGATAGACAGCGGGTTTGTACTTCTCGCGGTTGGCCCAAAGATCTAATTGCGCCAGCACTTGGTTGGTAAAGGAATTGGACATCACGAAGCTCGGGTGGCCTTCGGCGCAACCGAGGTTTACCAACCGACCCTCGGCGAGCAGATAGACGCTCTTGTCGCCGGGCAAGTCGTAGCGATCGACCTGCGGTTTGATGTTCACGCGGGAGACGCCCTTGGCATTGTTGAGTCGATCCACCTGAATCTCATTATCGAAGTGGCCGATATTGCAGACAATGGCCTGGTCTTTCATTTTCAGGATGTGCTCCAAGGTGATGACGTCACAGTTACCAGTGCAACTGACGTAGATGTCGGCTTCACCGAGCGTTTCTTCGATGGTCGTCACCTCGAAGCCCTCCATCGCCGCTTGCAGCGCATTGATGGGATCGATTTCGGTGATGATGACGCGCGCGCCAAACCCGCGCAAACTGTGCGCGCTGCCCTTGCCGACGTCGCCATAACCGCAGACGACAGCGGTTTTGCCCGCGATCATGACGCCAAGTGCGCGCTTGAGGCCGTCGGCAAGTGACTCGCGGCAACCGTAGAGATTGTCGAACTTGGACTTGGTGACGGAGTCGTTCACATTAATTGCGGGAACGAGCAGCTTGCCGGCTTCGAGCATTTGATAGAGCCGATGCACGCCGGTCGTGGTTTCTTCGCTCACGCCTTTCCACTCCCTCACCGCCTGGGTGAACCAGCCGGGACGCTCTTTGGCGCAGCGCTTGATCAGATTCTTGATGACCTCCTCTTCGTGACTTGCGCTCGGGGTATGGACCCAGTTGCTGCCGTGCTCCATTTCGTAGCCTTTGTGCAACAGTAGCGTCGCGTCGCCACCATCGTCCACCAACAGTTGCGGGCCTTTGTTCCCGGGATGCGTCAGCGCAGCGAGCGTAAAATCCCAGTACTCATCGAGCGACTCGCCTTTGAAAGCGAACACGCTGATGCCCCCCTTGGCGATGGCCGCCGCGGCGTGGTCCTGGGTGCTGAAGATGTTGCAGCTTGCCCACCTTACGGAAGCGCCCAGTTCAACCAATGTCTCGATCAGCACTGCCGTTTCGATAGTCATGTGCAGTGAGCCGGACACGCGCACGCCCTGGAAGGGCTTCTGCGGGCCATATTTTTCTCGCACAGACATCAATCCGGGCATTTCCTGCTCGGCGACGGAAATTTCCTTCCGACCCCATTCGGCCAGGGAAATGTCCCGGACCTTGTAATCATTTGCAGTGCGTGTCCTGCCATTGGCCGGCGCTGTCTTCTTTCCGTTGGTTTTCGTCAGTGTAGGCATAATCAGAAACTGGTAATTGATAATTGGTCCTCGCTCAGGCCGCGATTTGCCGGCGAACAGCGGCGCGGCTGGACGACCGGTTCGCCACAATCGTGGCGGCTTTCTTGAGCGTCGCGGGCGCCGCGGCGGCGGCGGGTTTGCCGACCGCATTCTTGAGCGCGGCAACCTTGTCTGCTTTTTCCCAAGTGATATCCGGATCGCTCTTGCCAAAGTGTCCGTAATTGGTGGTCTTGGAATAAATCGGGCGAAGCAGGTCTAGCTGCTTGATGATCGCCGCGGGCTTGAAATCGAAAACGGAGCAGACCGCGCGTTCGATCTGTTCGTCGCTGACCACGCCGGTGCCGAATGTGTTGACGCAAACCGAGACGGGTTCAGGATGGCCGATTGCATAGGCGAACTGGATCTCCGCGCTCGACGCCAGGCCGGCAGCGACGATATTTTTGGCGACGTAGCGGCCCATATACGCCGCGCTGCGGTCCACCTTCGAAGGATCCTTGCCGGAAAAAGCCCCGCCGCCATGCCGTCCCATTCCGCCATAGCTATCCACAATGATCTTGCGACCCGTTAAACCCGTGTCCCCTTGCGGACCTCCGACGACAAATCGGCCCGTCGGATTGATCAGGTACTTGGTTTCCTTCGTGAGCAGATGGGTCGGCAGCGTCTTTTTGATCACCTCTTCGATGCAGAAATCCTTGATCTCGTCGTGAGAAACATCGGCGCTGTGTTGGGTGGATATCACCACGTTGGTAATCGCGACCGGTTGGTCGTTGACGTAACGAACGGAAACCTGGCTCTTGGCGTCGGGGCGCAGCCACTTAACTTTTCCCGCCTTCCGAATTTTGGTCAACGCGCGGCCCAGTTCGTGAGCATACATGATGGGCGCGGGCATCAACTCAGGCGTTTCATTGGTGGCATACCCAAACATCAAACCTTGGTCGCCGGCGCCCTGCTCGGCCGTCTCCTTGCCTTCTGCGCCGCGCGCGTCCACGCCCTGAGCAATGTCCGGGCTCTGCGTGGTGACCGCGTTCAAAATGAGCACTCGGTCGGCATGGAAGACGTCATCGTCATGCGTGTAGCCGATATCACGAATTGCCTGACGGGCAATCTCGTTGAAATCGAGCTTAGCCTTGGTCGTGATTTCCCCGCCCACCACCACCAGATTGCATTTTGCGTATGTCTCGCATGCGACACGGCTGTACGGGTCTTGCCTCAGGCAGGCATCCAAGACCGCATCGGAGATCGTATCGCACACTTTGTCCGGATGGCCTTCGCCGACGGACTCGGAAGAAAAGATGTAATTTTTGCTCATGGCGTTAAGCGGCTCGGCGGTCAGCAAACTATCATATTGACGTATCAGGATAAGATGATATATCGTTGGTCTCCAGAGTCAACAAAATATTTGCGGATTCTTAAGGCACATGTCATCGACCCTCAAATTCCTCCGTGCCCTGGCCGATCCAACGCGCCTGCGCATCGTGGCATTGTTGGAGAAAGACGAGCTTTCGGTCAACGAACTGCAGGAGATCACTCGAATGGGGCAGTCGCGCATCTCGACGCATCTGGGTTTGTTGCAGGACTCCGGGTTGGTGCAATCGCGCCGCGAGGGCAAGCGGACGTTCTACCGGCTTACCCAGGCCGATAACGACACCTCAAGCCAGGTCACCCAATTGGCAATCTGCGGCTCGAAGGAATTGTCCGACCACGCCAGCGATCAGATCAATTTGAAGCGGATCCTGAATCGTCGGCAAGAGCAAGCCCAGGTATTTTTCAATCAAGTCGCGGGGCGGTTCGATCGGGTTTACGGGCCGGGACGCTCCTGGCAGGCATTTGGGCACCTGCTATTGCGGATCATGCCGACGTTGGTCGTGGCCGATCTCGGCGCGGGCGAAGGTTTGTTGAGCGAACTGCTGGCGCGCCGTTGCAGGAAAGTCATCGCGGTGGACAACTCGGAGAAAATCGTGGCTTTTGGCGCGGCCAAGGCCAGGAAGAACAACCTGAAGAACCTGGAGTTTCGGCTGGGCGACTTGCAGAACCCGCCCGTTGAGGCTGAAAGCGTGGACCTGGTGATCCTGAGCCAGGCGCTGCACCATGCGGAGGAACCGGCAAAAGCAATTGCCAGCGCGCACAGAATTCTGCGTCCGCACGGACAAATAATGATTCTTGACCTGCTCAAGCATCGCTTCGAGCGGGCGCGCGAATTGTATGGCGACCGCTGGCTCGGTTTTCCGGAAAGCGATCTGCAGCGCTGGCTGGAAGCCGCCGGCTTCAGGGCGGTTGAGGTCAGCGTCGTCGCCCGCGAGGAACAGCCGCCGCACTTTGAAACGGTCCTGGCGAGCGGACAGCGAATATGAAGCTCAAACTCGCCTGCGCCGATTTCACCTTTCCAATGCTGCCGCATGATGGCGCATTGGAATTGATTCGCCTCCTGGAATTCGACGGAGTGGACATCGGACTGTTCGAGGGCCGATCACACCTCTGGCCGTCCAAGGAATTTAAGAACTCGTCCAGATCAGGTGCTCGACTCGGGCGGAAGCTGCGCGGCCTGGGTTTGCGCTGCGCAGATGTCTTTTTGCAAATGGCCCCAAGCTTTATTCCATACGCGATCAATCATCCATCCGCATCACGGCGCAGGCGCGCCCGCCGTTGGTTTCTGGACAGCCTCGATTTCGCCGCTTCCGCGGGAGCTCAGCATGTGACGACGCTACCTGGGGTATATTTTGAAAACGAGAAACCAGCCGACTCCTGGCAGCGTTGCTGTGAAGAACTGTCCTGGAGGGTCGAACAAGCACGGCACCGACACCTTACGTTCAGCGTCGAGGCGCACGTTGGTTCCATCGTTCCGACTCCTAAAGCGGCGCTGCGGCTGGTGTGCTGCGTTCCCGGCCTGACGCTGACGCTGGATTATACCCATTTCACCCGGTGTGGAGTGCCGGATCGCGACGTCGAACCGCTCGTACGCTATGCATCCCACTTCCACGCGCGCGGCGCTTGCCGGGGCCGGCTGCAAGCCTCATTCAAAGACAACACGATCGATTACGCCCGAGTCCTGCGCGCAATGCGAAAAGCAAAATACCAGGGACATATCGGAGTGGAATACGTCTGGATCGATTGGGAACACTGCAACGAAGTCGATAATCTTTCCGAAACGATTCAGTTCCGAGATTTTCTCCGGGCGAAAATGGCCCGCAATCAGTGATTTTAAAAAATTACTTTCGCAACCGTACGAGGCTTACAATCGTTGACACGACGGGCATGTCCATCAATTCCTAAATCTAATTCTACGGACGTGATACCTGAAACCACTGTTGCGATTTCTATCTCCGGAACCGAGGCGCGGTCTTTGCTTCTGAGTCCGGGAAATTTCTCCGGTCTGACCCCGCAGACGGCGACGGCACCGTGAATATAACTAAGTTCGGCCACTGGGTTACGCGCCGGACGAACGAAGATCGTGGAACAGCACAGTAAATGGCGCCTTATGAAAATTCCTCAAAAACGGAGCGGGTTCCTTTTGCTACTGGCCGTGAGTTCGACAGCGCTTGCCGCTTGCCCGCCCGGGCAAGTCGTTCAGTGGGGAATGAATTTCAGCGGGGGTGCCACAGGAGTAGAGTTCCCGGACCGGCAATTCGTCACGGGAAAGGTCAGCATTGCCGGGTTACCGCTCACCAACGCCCAGGCCATCGCCGCCGGCACGTTCCACGCTCTGGCGCGGCGGCAGGATGGCACGATGGTTGGGTGGGGGTTGAACGCCTCAGGCCAGGTAACTGGATTCCGCTCGCGGGAGTCGGGCTCCACCAACGGCCCAGTTCTGATTGGGGGCAGACCGCTCAGCGACATCGTTGCTGCCGCCGCCGGCCGAACTTTCAGCCTCGCGCTTAGGCGCGATGGGACGACAATATGCTGGGGCGAGAACCGGTCGGGCGAGGCCATGGACGCGCCGCCGCTGAAGAGGGTGGTCGCCGTCGCCGCTAAAGATGAGCACGCGCTGGCATTAAAGGGAGATGGCACAGTAGCCGTCTGGGGTCGGAGCAATCCCGCCCCTGCCGGATTAAGCAACGTCGTCGCTGTCGCTACCGGCGGGGAGTCTGGGCGGAATCTCGCGCTTAGAACGGACGGTACTGTGATGGACTGGCCCGTCTTGTCGGCCGAATACATTTCCACAGTTCCCCGAGGTTTGAGCAACATTACTGCCATCTCTGCGGGGGGTGGACACAGCCTTGCACTGAAGGCGGATGGCACCGTCGTAGGGTGGGGCGCCAATAACTACGGTCAGGCTACCGGCGCCCCCACCGAGGGCTTCCCACATGAATCGACTGGAACGGTAAGGATCGCTGCCCAGACCCTTCGCCACGTTATTGCAATCTCCGCAGGAGGGGAGTTCAGCCTGGCTCTCAAGAAAGATGGCACAGTCGTGTCCTGGGGCCATCCATTCGCTATGCAGATGGCGGTGCCGGCGGGTCTGTCGAACGTGGTAGCCATTGCTGCCGGCGAGAACTTCTGTCTCGCCATTACAACCAACCTGAGCCAGGAGTGGGGTGGTGGCGCGCAACCAAACGCCAAGAAATGATGCTCTCTGCAGGGGTCCGCGAAATGGGTTGTTTTGGAACGAGGAAAGTGTCAGACCATAGTCAGGCCTAGCCCTCAGGCGATAGGTGGAGTCTGAGTCGCGAATGTGGCGGGTCTGGATGGAGGACGGTCGAAAGCCTGGGGAAAGAGCTGAGAGCAAAATTACGAAGCGGGATGCGCACAGATACCGGCAGTTGTCATCGCCGCTGGATTGAGTTAACGTTCTTCCCGGTATGAAAGTTACGGACGAGTACGGCGCAAAATACCGGCTGTGGGCTATCAATCCTGTCGTGGTCCCCGCCGGGAAAGTGGTTAAGCTGCCCGGCTTCAAGAGCCGGCGGTTCACCAACCATGCGGAACTGAACGCGTGGAAGACGTCCGTACTGCGCCAACTGGCGCGAGGTTCGGCCGTCAAATGAGAGACTTGCTCGCCGCGCTTAACGCTGCCGGCGTCCGTTACCTGCTGGTGGGCGGGCAGGCGATGCGGCTTTACGGAATGCCTCGATTTTCGATGGATTGGGACTTCTTCATCCCCCCGCGGGACGAGGAGAACCTCAAGCGTCTCAATGAGATCCTGGAGGAGGAACTGGACCTGCCAATCGTGCCGCTGGGTGCGCGGGGTGAGAACTTCATTCAGACCTACCAGACGCGGTGGGGTGTTCTGCAGTTCCACCTTGGCTTGCCCGGAGTGCCACGTTTCGACGAGGCTGAAAAGCGTTTGACTGTTCGCAATTCAGAGGACGGAACGCCAGTCAAATGTCTTTCTGGCCTTGATCTCCTTGCCGCCAAGCGCGCCGCCGGTCGTCCTCAAGATCAGCCCGACATCGTGTTCCTCGAGGAATTGCAGCGATTTGGAAAGTTCTCATAATGGTCCGAGCTCACAGCTCGCGCAGGGCGGCGGCGATGGGGAGCCGGGCGGCGCGGAGAGCAGGAAAAAGACCGCCGAGCAGGCCGATCACGGTTGCCCAGACGATTCCCTGGATGAGTAGTTGCGGAGTTACAAGAAACGAAAACGTAACCTGGCTGAAGGTTTGAAAATTCATGGTCCCGGTGTGGAAGCCATTAAACGCCAGGTAAGCGATGGCGGCTCCTAGCGCGCCGCCGACGAGGGCGATCGTCAAAGACTCGAGCAGGACCGAGACAACAACTGCCCCGCTGCCGAATCCCAAAGCGCGCAAGGTGGCAATCTCCCGTGTGCGCGCCGCGACCGAGTTGTACATCGTGTTGAGCGCGCCGAAGATGGCGCCGATAGCCATCAGCGAAGCGATCAGCACGCCCAGGGTCGTGATCAGGGTTGTGACCATCGTGGATTGCTCTGAGTAATAGTCCGACTGGCGCAGCACCTTGACACTGAGCCGCGGGTCGTTGGTTAAAGATTGCTGGAACTGATGGAAGGCGGCGGGCGAGGCGAGCTTGGCATAGACGGATTGGTAACTGTTCCCGCGATGATACGCCTCCTGCAACACGGTGGCATCGGTCCAGATCTCGGATTCGGAGGAGGCGCCGCCGGCGGAAAACAGGCCGACAACCGTCCATTCATTTCGGCCGACTTTGAACTTGTTTCCCACTTCGAGTCCGGCAAATTCCTGCGCCGCTCCGACGCCGACGACTACCTCGGTCTTGCCTCTTTCAAAGGCGCGTCCCTGGACGATTTTCAGATTGTCGCGCACCCGGAACGCAGCTTGCTCGACGCCACGGAGAGGAACGTTGGCGTCGGTGCCGCTCGAGCGTTTGGGAAGATTGATGACGACGAACAATTCGGCGGACGCCAGCGAACCCTCGGAAGTGCGTGCCAATCCAGGCGCGTCCGCGATGAGCCGGGTTTCATCCTGGCCAAAGCCGCTGGACATTTCGTCGTCAGCGCCGGTGCGGAGCACGATTGCGGAATTCGGCGAGGCGGAAGACAGCATGGTCTTCCTGAACCCTACGGCCATCGAGAGCACGCTCACCAAAACTCCGACGACGCCCGCAATCCCGAAAAGCGCAGCGGCGACCGAACCGACGCGTTGGGGAATGCTCAGGACGCCGAATTTCGTGACCGACAGGATTTGGGAGAGCCAATTAAGCATGGAAGAATGGAATGATGGAATGGTGGAATGCGGGAATACTGGAAAAATGGAATGATGGAACGATGATTCCAATGTTCGACTATTCCGATCTTGGCGGATATCTGGTTTCCTGAGGTTGTTGGTTGCCGTAAGCGGAATTTGATTCCTTTAGGATGAAGCTATCCTCCCAGTCATCATTCTGACGCTTGTACTGAAGGCTTTCGATGAGCCTTTTCATACCATTCTCGAGTTTGTACGCTAAAGAATCACACACTTCAAACTCACCCTCCGAAATTTGCTCGGCATGACGGTACACGTGACTGCCGGAAACGGATTCGCCCAGAGAGCCGAGGGCGATATTTAAGGACTGGAGGTATTCGTTTATGCTTCGGCGGCAGTAGCCCTCGGCGATATTGCGGTGCACGGAGTCCACGGAAGCGACCTGGTTCGAGGCAACCC
The DNA here is from genome assembly GCA_964446585.1 of uncultured Verrucomicrobiota bacterium. GTDB lineage: Bacteria > Verrucomicrobiota > Verrucomicrobiia > Limisphaerales > UBA8199 > CAYUPI01. The sequence goes on along the minus strand of CAYUPI010000039.1, from coordinate 27,712 downwards.
TCCGCAGCTCATATTGAAACTTCCGGAATATCTTACAAGTCAGCCTGTACAGTTCCGCCGCGTCTTGCCAAACGATCAGCTTCATGTACCCGCGGTTGATATTTTTGCGCGTAGTCATCATGCCATCATTCCATTTCCCATTATTCCACTATTCCAGTCTTCCATTATTCCAGCTTCGGATCACATTCTTCTCAGTGCATCCGCCACTCTTAGCCGCATAGCTACCAAGGCAGGGAAAATTCCGGTGAGCACTCCCAGCCCGATGCAAATGCCGATGGCTAAAACCAGATCATGCGCCGGGAAGTAGAACATAGGCAACATCGTAGCCAGGGCGGTGCCAATCACAGGAACCAGGAGCATCGCGAGACCCAAACCGATCAGGCCGCCCAGCACGGCAACGAGGCATGACTCGGCCAGCACCAGCACCAGCACCTGCCCGCCAGTGAAGCCCAGCGCCTTGAGCACGCCAATTTCTCCGGTCCGCTCGCGGACGGCCTGGGACATGGTGTTGCCGGTCACGAGCAGGATGGTAAAAAAGACGGCGCCGAGAATCGCCGCGCACATCAGCGCGATGTTGCCAATTTGTTTGGCCCAGGCTTGCGCGAAAGCGGCTTCAGGCGCGGTCTTGGTCTCGTAATCGGAATTCTGAAACTCCTCATCGACCGCTTTGGCAACAGTGCCAGCCTGCGAGGGGTCTTTTACGCGAATTGTGTACCAATGAACGCGCCCCGGGTCGCCACCGTGAGCCTCGTCGAAATAATCATAGCGGAAAAACAGCGACATTGTGTCGGCGCTTTTCTTTTTTCCGTCAAAGATGCCGACGATGTCGAACTCCCAAATCATGCTGCCATCCTTTTTCCTCCAAAGGGGGGTGGTGATGGGAACGTGGTCTCCGATTTTCCAGTGTAATCTTTCGGCCGTGGTGCGGCCGATGATTGCCCCCGTCTGGGTTTCCAGCCATTTCTTTTTTTGCTCCGCTGGCAAAGAGATCTCGGGCGAATACATCTCGAGAAAATCTTCCGGCTCGACCGGATTCTGCATGAAGAAATATTTCGGTTCGCGCTCGAATTTTCCGCCAAACCAGGTTTGGTGGATGACGAGGTCAACGCCCGGAATCCGCTGCATGCGTGCTTTGTAGCTGTAGGGCAGCGTCTGGATGATCGAGACCTTGTGCTGAACGATGAGGCGCTTCGAGCCCGCGATAGTAACGCCGCCGGTCAAGGCCTGGTTGATCGAGGACAAGACGGCAAAGAGAATGAAGGCCACGACGATGGAGAGCAGTGTGAGCGTCGTGCGCAGCTTCTTGCGCTTGAGGTTGCTCCAGATGAGATGCGCGTATTTCATTTCATCGGTTGATCACTGAGCTGGCCCTTGTTGAGGTAAACCGTCCGCGAGGCGCGCGCGGACGCATGCGGGTCGTGGGTAACCATAATGATTGTCTTGCCATGCTCCCGATTGAGGGCCTGGAGCAGGTCGAGGATTTCGTCACCGGATTTGCGGTCGAGATCGCCCGTGGGTTCGTCGCAGAGCAGCAGAGTCGGGTCGGTGACAATGGCGCGGGCGATGCCGACGCGTTGTTGTTCGCCACCAGAGAGCGTTCGGGGAAAATGTCCGGCGCGATGCGAGAGACCCACGACACCCAGCGCAGTGGCCACGTGGCTTTTGCGCTCGGCGCGGCCCAGGTGAGTGAGAAGCAACGGCAATTCGACGTTGCGTTCGGCCGTCAGCACCGGCAGCAAATTGTAAAGCTGAAAAACAAAACCGATGTGCCGCGCTCGCCATGCGGCCAACTTGCGATCCGACAGTTCGTCCACGCGCTCGCTGTCAATGCTCACTGTGCCTTTGGTGGGCCGATCCAAACCTCCGATGAGGTTCAACAGCGTGCTCTTGCCGGAGCCGGAAGGTCCCATCAGCGCAAGAAACTCGCCTTTCCCCACTTTCAAATGCAGGTCCGCCAGGACGTGGATGTCCTCCGACCCGCGGTGGAAAACTTTCTCGATGCCATCTACGTTCACCAGGGTGTTGTTTGTCTCCGAATTCATAAATGACCCAAAATGTGCCTGTCATTCCAAACTTCAGTCCACTTCTGCTTTACTGAGCAGGTCACGATAAACTTCGCGCGCGTGATCGTAAGCCAGGACAGCCTGTTCCGTTTCATCGCCCTTAATGAACTTTTTCTTCTGTGACCAGCATTTCTCGACTCCTTTCTGGCACCACTCGACGCTGCGGCGGCTGGGGGAGAGGGGTTTGCCGCCGACCAACACCCAAATCGGATTGGTATGCGACGAGGCCAGGATGCGCAGCGCCACCCAACTGCTGCGCTCGACGTTCACGTCGAACGCAACATCGCGCAGCTGTCCGTCCGCCACCATATTTGTGGTGGCCACGGGGAAGCCATTCACAATGACTTCGACCGGCACCTCGCGCGTGTCGCCAATGCGAGCGCGCTCGAGACTCCAATAGGGCTTGTCGCCCGGCGGCAAGTGGCGAATCCTTGGGTTCGGCGTTTCGTCCAATAGCGCGGCCACTTTCGCAGTGACGCGAACTGTCCCGGGCTGGGCGATGCGAAGCTCGCTCCCATTCTCCCCTAGAGCGGTTTCGTTCGCTTTGAATTCGAGCAAGTGGCTGTGGCCATCCGACACGTAATTGCGCCCCTGCCGAATGCCTTCGCACCAGGCGTCGAAATCCAGCTTTCCTGTCAGTTTGACATATGAGCGGCCAAGTCCGACGCGCTCGCCGAAGATGCACGGGAAATCCGTTTCGCCGCTGCCTCGAGTGCGGAAACCGACGTTAAGAGTTTGATACCACATGTTCATCTCCCATGTGTAAGGCGTGTCCACCAGCGACATAAAATCCACCGCCGGCACGGGTTTGCCATCCGGACCGGGCACCTGATGCGTGACGTCCACGATGTATTCATTGGCGCCGATTCCATCGAACGGTGGCACGTTGTAGTTCGGGAGCTCTTTGCCTGCTACGGTGAGGCCCCAACCGGAATGCGCCGGACCGGCAACCGCGCCTTGCTTTTTCGCCCAGCGGAGCGTGTTCAGGCAGAGCTTCGGCCAATGGCTTTTGGAATCGCCCCCGGGATAAATCTGCTCCTTGAGCCGCAACAGGCAGAGATGCCCGGATTCATGCGAGCCGAACCCGGAGACTTCCACGTCGTAGCGCAGCAAGTACGGGTATTGGGAGACATTGTCCACGTGCCCGCAAAAGAATTGCTTTTGATAATCGAAGCATGGGCCCCACGTCAGGTTGCAACCGACCTTCAAGTCCTCGCCTAAACAATGGCGCATCATGTCCAGCGGCAGCACGCCTTCGGTCGGCTTGACGTAATGCGCGCAGCCGGCTGCGTGAATGTGGTGGTCCCCGGACCACCAGCCTAGGCGTGAAGGGTCGATCCAGCGTTTTACTTGAAACGAAACGGATTGCGGCTCTCCTTTCACCGTCACCGTGCGCTTCTCGACTACAGATTCCGGTCCTCGCGAAAATTCGACGTTATAGGTGCCGTCGGGTAGCCTGATCGTTTCACCATCCAAACGATAGACCTGGGACTGAAAGGCAAAATCCGGCGCCAGCCGCTTGTTGGGCGACGGGTAAACGCGGCTGCTGTGGTCCCGGATGACGAACGCTCCCATTGTTGGCTCGCCATTTTCGTCCCGGACCCGAAGAGTGATGGGTTGCGCGCCCCGGCAGGTAAACAGGACCGCAACCTCGTTGCGAAAGCCAAGATCCTGCGTTCCCTGTCCCACATTGAACGCGATCTTTGCTTCCCGTTTGCCCGCGTCACGGCTGTAAAGTTCAATGATGCGATATTCGAGTTTCAGTCCGCCCAATTTCGGCGTGAGCGGTTGCTGCTCGAACATCACCAGGTCGAGCCAACGATCCTCGATGTTCGACTGCGATGAGCCGGCAAGCTTTTGAGCGTTGGGGCATTCGGCCTTGAGTGCCGCCGTCACTCCAGCGTCATTCTGGACCTTGACCAGGAACTGACGCCAGCCATGCTCGACCAACTCGGGAGCCGCAGCGCCCGCAGCGACTTTCACCCGCGATTCAGGATTGATCTCCACCAACAGCAGGCAGAGCGGGTCGAGCAGCTTCTGAATCTCCTCGGCGGCCGCTTCGCCTCCCGCGCCCTCCCGGAGCCTTTGGAAGCTATCCTGGATCTCCTTGTTCACCGGAGAGCCAAGGTAATCCAATGCTTCAAAGAGACGCGCGACCTGAGCCGACAAAGGCTGCCATTCGACCCCTTTGACGACCGGCGCCGCAGGTGCGGCGGCGCCCGAACTGATGGCCACCAGTAAGCTGGCAACGGACGACCCGGCAACTAGACCAAGCCAAAACGCTCGGAACGACCTATACATTCTCATATAATTCGACGCGCGAGGGTTAAGGCTTGGAAACATGCCTGAACATCGTTGGTTTGGGAAGTGGAAATGTCGTGGATTAATGAATCATCCGCCGCTTTCCCGATTGGAGTGGCTCTGGCGTGGAGGGGGATTTGCAAGGCATTCAAAGCTGAGTTCAGCTGAAGCTGGCCGAGACTCCCAGGCGAGTGCAACCGCCGAAATCAAGGCGAGCAAAATGCCAAACACTTCGCGACCACCAATCCGCTCATTCAGAAGTAGAATAGCGAAGGGGATGCTCACCACGGGATAAAGCCCAGTCAGTGGCACAATGATGGATGCCTTGCCTTCTCTCGATAATGCCACCAACAGGGCCAGACTTCCCAGCGCAAGCGTGAAGCCCAACGCAATTGCCAGAGCCCAGGTTTTCAATGCGATCCCACCCGGAATCGGACCTTCGACAAGGATCCACGCGGCTACGGGCACAAAGGCCGCAAGAAACCACAAGGTCGAGAGTTCGCCTGAGATGTGGTTGGTGGCAAGCTTTTGAAAAAGGCCCGCGACTCCCCAAAGCGCGATGGGGATGAATGCCAGGACCAGCGACGTCGACAACAAGCCCTTTTCCTGTTGAACGTTGAGAAGATATATGGCGCACAACGCAAGCACGATCCCGGCTGACTGAATGAAATTCAGGCGTTCCTTGAGCAACATTACGGCCAACAAAATGGTCACGAGAGGATACAACGCTGTCAATGGAACTACTACTGCTGCCTTGGCGCCACCACTCAATACACTGTAATAGGTGATGTTGCCCAAGGAGGTCAACGCGCCGGCGCAAAGAGCAAACAGCGCTCCGCGGCGTCGGTCGCCCTCGGCCTGAAGCCGGCGCGATAGTCCCAGCGCCAAAATGACCGGAACCAGCCCAAGCGTTGAGAATGCCTGCGTCATGGCAGGCGACAGCGACTCGCCGATGAGTTTCCCAACCACAGCCCAAATGCCCCAACAAAAAACGGCCAACAAAGTCCAAAGAAACCAGGGACGCATTATTCAAGTCGCCGCTCCCGAAGCCGTTCAAATTGCGGCACATGGGCTTCGAGCACATTGCGGGAGCCAATGGCGCCAAGTTGGATGGGATGAGAACGATTCATCGGTCTATATGCGAAACAGGTCGGAGCGTAGGCCGCGCCAAGCAACGTGGCAAGGCAACGGAATAAGCTTGGAAAACAGCGCAACACCAATTTGCCTATGAAAATGAGCAGAGCTGCAAGACCCATCACCGAGCTGAAAATCCATCCGCTTACTCCGAGTCGATGGCCTGATCTGGAGAAACTGTTCGGTGGACGTGGCGCGTGTGGGGGTTGTTGGTGCATGTACTTTCGATTGCCGCGCGCGCAGTGGGTCGCGCAGAAGGGTGAGAAAAACAAACTGGCGCTGCGGGACCTGGTAAAGGCGGGCGAATCGACCGGCCTGCTGGCCTATGCTGACGGCGAGCCAGCCGGGTGGTGCGCCTTGGCACCGCGCGAGCATTATCCACGGCTGGCCAGCTCACGAACCCACAAGCCGATCGATTCGCAGCCAGCCTGGGCGGTCACCTGTTTCTTCGTCGCACGTCCCTATCGGCGGCAAGGCTTGATGCTTGCGATGCTCGAGGCCGCTGCGGAGTATGCCGCTGAGCGCGGCGCCCGGCTGCTTGAGGGTTACCCGAGCCAACCGAAGAAGGGATATCCTGATGTCTCTTATTACCGTGGCCTGGTTTCCACCTTCCGAAAGGCTGGCTTTAAAGTAGCGGCGCGGCGTTCACCGGCGAGTTGCATCATGCGACGGACAATAGGAAGCGCCGCTGACGAATAAGGAATGACGAAATCCAAGGAGAGCCACCACACCTGTGCCCAGTTTCGTGCGGCGCGGGATCCCGCTGCGGCAAGTGCCGCCGTTGCTCGAAAAGTAACTTGTCCACCGCTCCGCACATTTGGAAAGGAGGAACAAATTTGTAATTGTAGTTTTCTTAGTTATGACGGTTAATTGTTGGCATGAAGGAACGCGGAGCAATTCTCCCTCCTGCGCTCAGGGGTAAGGAAGGAGCGACGCGTTAGAAAGCAATCTCCTCTCGATAACAAATTGTCGTGCAATCACATGCCTCAGAAAAGCGAACCGTGACCCGGCCCGCAGCGGCCGTTGCGGACGGAGCGACGCGCCAAACGCCGGTCGCGGCGCCAGGATCGCCGACCGTGCTGGATCTGGCGGCCAATCCGGCAACGGAGGGCATCGCTCAACGAACCCTGCTCGACGTCTGCATGGACTTGTTCGGCAAGCTGGAGGCCAGCCTGGTCGCGAACCGGCAAGAGTTCATCGACGGTTACTTTGCGACGTTGGTGAAACAGGATGAGATGACAACGCTCTGGACCGAGCCAGCTTACTACGAACACCTGCGGACCGTGATCCAAAAGGAGGTCCTTCCCCTCTACGATCGCTACTGCGCCATCCGCTCGAAAGTGCTCGAGCGGATTGAAAAACGTTCCTGGCCCCAATATTGCCTGTGGGCTATCAGCGTCTGCTTGAGCCTTGAGTTGGTCTTTAGTGGCGGACGTGTCCTGCGGCCGCCGATGCTGCTGCCTGCCGTGGCGGTGGATGGGCTGCTCGGTTATGCCTTGTACTACCTGGTCAATTTCCGCGAGTCATCGGCCTTGAAGCGCGCGCGCAGAAACTTGCTCAATAGCATCCGCGAGATCGACACGCAGCACGAAGTGGCCAAGCGTTACGAGATCTTTCGCACCTATATTGGGGGCGAGCTGCTCACGGCGGAACTGCAATTGCTGCTGGCGGGCTACGCCTCCCCTAACGAATTCTGGAACGATTACTACGCCGTCCGGAAGGCCGACCCGACCACGCCCGACGACTTGCAGAAGCTGGGGAACAAACGGTTCCATGGCTTCCTGGAACTGCACGTCAACGGCGCTTACTCGCCTGAAGCCCGCCAGCAACGGTTTAACGCGCTGTTCCTTCTGGCGCACAAGACGTTCATCTTGAACGACCGCGAAAATTACGTCCTCAACAACTTGAAGGGGGACAAAAAGCGACAACAACCTTATGCCTAAACTCGACGAATCCTGGGAGAGTAACAAAAGCAAACCGGCCGCCAGTCGATTCGGTCTGTTCGATCTGCTGCGCGGCAACCGGATCAGCCTGATGGTGGTGGGGGGCTTGTCCGTGCTGTGGGCATTCTACCTGACCTGCACGACATACATCGGGCCGGGAGAATTCGGCGTCAAACAGGTCCTATACTCCCCGTTCGGATTGTTCGGTCCAATGGGGACTCAGAACAGGATTTACCAAACTGGCATCCACCATCAGTTCCCAACCATGGAGAAAATTCTCCGCTTCCCTAGAACGATCCAGGTGCTGACCATGCGGGACGATGCCGATCCCAGGCAAAAGGTGACGGAAACGATTTCCGCTAATGATGAGAGGTTCACCCGGCTGGTTAAAGCGGCTTACATACAAACTTCGGACGGGTTTTATGTCAAAATGGACGCTTCGATCCTTTACTCCATCGAGGACCCCGTGAAGCTGGTCAACATGGTTGGCGCGGGCAAGCTCTATGAGGACAATGGCATTCTGCCGATTGCCGAGAACGCCATCAAAGTCCGCCTCGGCACCCTCCAGCCCGAGGACTTTTTCGACGCCAAAATCCGCGTCGCCAAGCTCGATGAAGCGCGCGACTTGATGAACGAAAAACTTCGGCCCATGGGTCTCAAGGTGAAACACGTTCTGGCCCGATATCCGCACCTGCACCCCGATGTTGCCGCACGAGTGGAAGAGAACAACATGCAAAAGCAGACCAAGCTGCTCAACGTTTCTCTCACCGCCCAAGCGGCGGCAGAAGCTGAACTGGCAAAAGTGGTCAACGAGGGTATGGCGGCCAAAGGCGTGGCACTCCAGAAGGGCAAGGCGTTTCAGATTGAACGCACCTCGGAAATGGAACTCTACGAACGGACGAAAAAAGCCGAGGGGGACAAGATCAGAAAAGTAGCGGAGGCCACTAGAGCGGAGATGCTGAACGAGGCGTACCGCGGGGCTGGCTCGGACATGCTTGTCGGGATGAAAATGGCGGCCAATCTGACCAATCTGGACAACATCCTTGTTCCGGCGGGTGGGGCCAACGCATTTAACCCCCTGGACGTGCAGAGCATTATGAAGCTGTTTTCCATCGGTTCAACCAACCAAAACGTCGCCCAATGAACCCTAAAATCCTGGTCAACTGGATCAAATGGGGGCTGGCAGCCTTCGCAGTCCTGGTTCTCTCTTTCAAGTCCATCCATTCCACGGGCACAACCGAAGTGGGCGTCCGCACCATCAAGTGGTCCTTGTTCGGAAAGAGCGGTGTGGAAAGCAAGGTTTACCAGCCGGGCGCCACCTACTTCTTTCTGCCTGTTTTCAACGAGTGGGAAACCTTCGACGCTCGGCTTCAGATCGTCGAAATGACCGCCGACACGGGCAAGAGCGGCTTGCGTAGCGCCGATGACATTCCGTTCAAAACCAAGGATGGCAACGATATTCGGATCGACGTCATTTTTACTTACCGCGTGGACCCGCAGCGCGCTCCCTATATCAGGCAATTCGTCGCGAAAGACATGATCGAACTCAAAGAGAAAGTATTTCGCACGGTGGCCCGGAGCAAACCGCGGGATTATCTTGGCGAATACAGCACCGAGGAGTTTTACCATGCGGAAAACCGCAACAAAGCCGCCGAGAATGCCAGGCAGGGCTTGCAGGCCATCCTGGGCGAGTACGGCATTATCGTCGAAAACGTCGCTCTGATGGACTATCGCTTCAACGCGGAATATCAAATGATCATCACCAACAAAAAGATCGCCGACACCAAGACCAAGACCCTAGTCTCGGAGAAGGATTCCACGGTGGAGCTGAATAAAAAGCTGCTGCAGGACGCCTTGGGCGAGGTGAATAAGGCCATCGCTCAAGCGAACGGCAAGTACCAGGAGGCTGTCCTTGGCGCGGACGCCTATTTCCAACAGCAGACCAACCTTGCCGCCGCTACCATCGCGGAAGGCGCGGCCGAGGCCGCCGGCATCAAGAAAATGCGGGAAGCCATGCTGAACGAAGGCGGCTTGATCCAGGTGAAGATGGCCATAGCCGAAAATCTGCGGGGCAAGCGCATCATTATGATTCCCACCGGCAACGCCAATTCCTTCAACCTGCAAACCTTGGACCTTAATGACATCCTCAGACAACTTGGTGTAACCAAGCCGAAATGACCTTGGGCCTGCCGCGTGCGGGCCACGAGGCGTTAGTGGGGCCTAGTGTTGCGCGCCGCCGCTTGTTCATAATTTGAATTTTTCGTGATCTAGCCCTAGAACCCCCCGCCGACCGCGTTTCGCTTTTGCAGACGGAAAAATATTGCGAGGCTCGTGTGCCATCGTCAGATTAACATGGAACAGCGGAGAGATGGCTGAGTGGTTTAAAGCGCACGCCTGGAAAGCGTGAGTGGGCTTATACCCCACCGGGAGTTCGAATCTCCCTCTCTCCGCCAGTCCTCAATCACTGCCCGTCAACAGTCGGACTCGGTAGAAACGCAAGGGTTGGCTGGCCCCGCCCAGGTGAGTGGCAAACACGACGTCGCCGGTGCCTGCCACATTGTCGGCCGCAGTTTGCCAGGCAGAGAGCGTCAGGTCGTCAGCGAATTCGAGCCGGTAGGTTTGACCGACGGTTGAGGCAAAACCGACGAGGACGTCGGGGTCCACAATCTGAATACTCGTAATGAGCAGTGGGTTTGCGGTGATGCTGGTAATGTAGTTAGTGATCGTGCTGCTGCCCAACGGCCCGCTCACCGTCAGCACGACGGCGTTCGTGGCTGCTGCGGAAAAAATGTGATTGAACGAAGTCGCCGTGGTGTTCGTCGTTGAACTGTCGCCGAAATCCCAAGAACGATTCGTTATCGTGCCGGAGGAGTTGTCGTTGAAGGTGACCGTCAGGGGAGCATACCCATTGCTTGGACTGGCAACGAAATCCGCCACCGGCAGGGATGCCCCGGCGCCGCTGAGACCGTTCGTGCTGGCGCCACCGTTGCTGGAGGTGAAAATCACGACATTGCTAAAACTGCCCTCGCTTGTGGGACTAAAGTTGAACACAACATTTGTCGAACCGAAGCCCGGCAGATCAAACGGCGTCGGCGAGATAATGCTAAACGGCCCGCCACTGAGCGGTACAATGCAGTTGGAGAGAGCCAGGCTGCCCAGATTTGTCGCGACGAAGCTGCCCTGAACATTGGCGCCGACCATCGCGAGGCCGAAGTTCAGACCAGAGGGTGCGACCCTCAATTGCGGAGGGGTCGAGCCCGAACCTGTGAGCACATTTGTGCTGACTCCGCCGTTGCTGGAATTGAAGATCACGACGTTGCTAAAGCTGCCTACGTTCATGGGACTGAAGCTAACCAGGATGTTCGTAAAACCAAAGCCCGGCAGATCAAACGGAGTGCTCGAAACGATACTGAAAGGTCCGGCGCCAAGCGATGCTGTGCAGTTGGAAAGAGTTGCAGCTCCCAGATTTGTCGCACTAAAGCTGGCTTGCGCGCTTGAGCCGACCGGCGTGAGGCCAAAGTCAAGGCCGGAAGGGGTGACGACCAAACGCGGTGGGGTCAGGCCCGAACCTGCGACTGTGTTCGTGCTGTTGCCGCCACCACTGGTGAAGACGACGTTTGCGCTGTAGCTCGAGGTGGAGGGTGGACTGAACGCAACTAGTACCGAGCTAGTTTGGCCTCCGGCCAGAGTAAATCCCGGCCCGCCGGGACTGGCGATGCTGAACGGCAGCGTCGTCGTGACGGCGCCGGTTAAGCTAAAGCTGCCAAGGTTTATGACCTGGAATGGCAGTGCGCTGCTTGCTCCCGTGGCCACACCACCGAAATTCTGACTGGAGGGAGTGACGAGCAGTTTGGCGGGAGCGTTGGTGACGCTGATATAATTGTTGCGTTGTTTGAAGTTGGAGCCGAGCGGGCCGGTTACTGTCAACTTCACACGGAACGTGCCTGGTCCGGCATAAACGTGCAACACTTGCGCGGATGTTGTGTTGCTGGACGAGCCGTCCCCAAAATCCCACAACCTGTTCGTGACCGTTCCCGTCGAAATGTCGGTGAAGGTCACGCCAAGCGGCGCCGAGCCGCTCGCAGGACTGCCAGCGAAGTCCGCTGAGGGCGAAACGTTGGTGGCGTTGATGTAGCCGGAGCGCGTCTGCGTGTTCAGGCCCGCCGGCCCACTTACCGTTAGACTGACCCCGAAGCTTCCACCTACTTGATAAACATGTGCAAGGCTCGTGGCTGCAGTATTCGTGCTCGATCCATCCCCAAAGTTCCAAAGCCGATTGGTAATTGTGCCCGTTGAGCTATCTGTGAAAGTCACCGTCAGGGGCGCCAACCCGCCAACGGGACTGCCGGAAAAACTGGCCACAACAGGAATCATGCCGATACCTGCTACTCCGTTCGTCGAACCGCCTCCTTCGGCGAACACGAAGACCACGTTATTGGTAAAGACGGCCTCAGATCCAGGAGCGAATCGGATAACTATGTTGGTCGAGCGGTGGCCCGGCACGTTGAATGAGCTTGAGCCCAAAATGCTGAATGGCCCGGCGCCAACACTGGCAACCGCGTTGCTGGCGGTGAGGTCCCCCAGGTTCGTGACGACAAAGCTGGCCTGGGCGTTCGTGCCGATCGCCACAATCCCGAAATTCAGGCTCGGCGGCGAGACAGCCAGTTGCGCCGGAGCCAGCCCGGTGCCGGTCAGCGTGTTTGTGGAGTTACCCCCGTTGCTGGTGAACAGCGCCTGGGAGTTGAAGCTACCTGCCTGTGTCGGAGTAAAGGCCACCTGAACGAGCCCGGTTTGGCTCAACCCCAAACTGAACCCACCTCCGCCGGGATTCACAACGCTGAAGGGCAACGCCGCGGTCACACTGCCCGTGAGCGCCAACTGTCCGGAGTTAAATGCCGCAAACACCTGAGTTCGGCTTTGGCCCAAGACCACCGAACCGAAATTCAAACTGGAGGGACTGACCACCAATTTGGGAGGCAAATTGGTTACGACCACGCAGCCATTGCTCACCACGGTGCTTACTCCCACCGGCCCGCTGACGGTCAGAGTGACGTTGTTAGTGCTCGGCCCGCTGTAAGTGTGAGTCAGGACCGTCGCCGTAGTGTTGCTGGTCGTACCATCTCCGAAGTCCCAGACACGATTCGTGATTGTCCCGCCAGAACTGTCTGCGAAGGTTACGGCCAGCGGCCAATACCCCTTTGTCGGGTTGGCGCTGAAGCTGGCGAGTGGGATATAGGCCCCGCTTCCACCTACCGCATTGGTGCTGTTGCCCGCATTGCCGGTTGTAATGACCAGAAAATCACTGGAAGCAGTAGCGCCACTGGGAGCAAAGTTCACAACAATATTGGTCGAGCCAAATCCGTCCAAATTGAAGGGCGTGCCCGAGAGAATGGAAAAAGGCGCGCCATCCACTGAGGCGCTCCCACCCGCCAAAGCCTCCTGGCCCAGGTTACTTGCCACGAAGGTCGCCTGGACGTTAGACCCGACAACCACGGCGCCGAAGTCGAAGCTGAGCGGCGATACTGAGAGTTGGGCAGGGGTGATGCCCGTACCGGTTACCGGATTAGTAAAGTTGCCACCGTTGCCCGTGAAGATCACCGCGTTGCTAAAGCTTCCGAGACTATCCGGGATGAATGCCACATCAATATGGCTGGTTTGGCTGGGGGCAACGATGAACCCGTTCGTACCGAGGTAAAACGGTGGTGTTGTCGCGACACTGCCGGTAGCGTCCAGGCCGCCTACGTTCACCAGCTGGAAGGTCTGGACGTTGGTTCGGCCGAGGCCTATCCCGCCAAAGTCGATATTCGTTGGGCTGATGACCAACCGCGGCGGATTGACAACGACTATGTAGTTGGCGCGCGTGCGAGTGTTGGTGCCGACCGGGCCGGTCGTCGTAAGACTGACTGAGTTGGTGGCGGCCGTAGAGTAGGTATGGGTGAGAGTCGCGCTGGCGGTGTTGCTGGTCGCCCCGTCACCGAAATCCCAGAGTTGGTTAGTGATTGTTCCGGTAGCGAGGTTTGTGAAGGTAACGCTCATCGGCCAGGCGCCGAAGGTCGGGCCGGCGCTAAAATCGGCGACAGGGACGAACGCGCCCTGGCCAGTAACGGTATTAGTGCGGTTGCCGGCGTCGCTGAGGAAGACAACAGTATTGCTGAAATTGGCGGCGCCCGTCGGAGTAAATCGGAGCACGACATTGGTCGCGCCAAATCCATCTAGCCGAAACGAGGTCGCGGAAATGATGGTAAAGGGGCCATCGGGACCAAGCGACACGGCAACATTGGTCGCAATGCCGGCGCCTGCATTTGTGACGACAAAACTGGCGAGGGCATTAGAGCCCACAGCCACGTAGCCAAAGCTGAGGACGGATGGCGAGACGACAAGCTCTGCGGCCGGCAATCCATAGCCAATGACTGTGTTGGTCGAGTTGCCGCCATTGCTGGTGAAGACCACGGCATTGCTGGAGTTGCCCACAAACGTGGGCGCAAACGACACAATGACGTTTGTGGAGCTGTACCCAGGAACGGTATAGGAACTGCCGCTAACGACGGCGTAAGGTGGAGAAGCGGTTAAACTGCCGTAGAGCGGCAGGCCGCCTGTATTGAGCACCTGGAAACTGAAGTTAGTGCTTCGGCCGACGACGACCTGGCCGAAGTCCAGCAGGGTTGGATTGACCGCCAAATGTGGCGGCGGCAGCACCGTCGTGACATTGTTTAGCGAATTATTGGCTGGGTTCGGATCCGCGGCCCGTGAGAAGACCGTGACGCTGTTGGTCGCGGAACCGTCGGTCGTGGTTCTTACGACGATACTGATGTTGGCTCGAGCGCCGTTGGTCATCGTGCCGAGATAGCAAGTGACCAAACCGTCCTGGGTGGCCGTGCTGCCGATACTGCTCGTAACGGAAACGAAGCTGACTATGGAAGGGAGTGTGTCAACGAGCGTAACGTCTGACGCGGGATTCGGGCCGAAATTGGTTACATTGATAGTGTAGGTGATATTACTGCCGATACCGATGGCGGCGACAGAGCTCGTGAGGCCTGGGTTCAAATCAGCCAGGCTGTTTCCCCCGCAGCAGGTTGCCGGCCCGGGCGAAGCGATTCGCAAACTCCATCCGCCGGCCACGCTCCCAGAGTCGCCGACTGAGTCGTCGTACACGTACAAGTTCCAAGGACCGTTCGGGTTAGTGCCGTTGAAGACGGCAAGATTGGTGCCGTATGGCCCAGGCGGCGCGGGTGAGAGGAAGGGATCATCCGGCGGATAGTCCGTGGGTTTGTAGGTGCCGGAAGAGATTTGAGACGAGACTGGCAGGTACGATGCTGAGTTGTCATCGAAAGTGAGGCTGACATTGTTGATGGACTGGCTGTCGCCCGCATCCGACATGAGCAGAACATTTTGGCCGCCTGGTCCCACCAACAGAATTTCCAGGTCAGACGGGTAAGTATGGTTCAAGCCAGACAACGTGGCTGTCACCCGAATCGCATTTGGGGACAGACCCGTCACGTTGATAGTAGAGGGATAGTCGCTGGCAGGGCCGCTATCCGGGATTGTCAGTGCCGTAGAGTTGGCGAAGGTGTTGGTGACCAAACCCGCTCTGCCCATCGGGAGAAAATTAGTGACCATGCCGAGACTGTTGGCCCCGTCCTGCAGTTGCAACACCGCCATGAGTGTATCGCCGCAAATTCCGTTAGCAGTGAAAGTAAACGGCCGACTCACAGGAGCTCCGCCCGGAGTGAGCGCGCCGTACGCTTGCGCCGCGCCGGGCGAGATAATTCCGCCCAACTGCAACAGGCTGGCGGTCAGGTTCGTCGTGCTGGCCGTTCCCTGGCTCACGTTGCGCAATGCGAAGTTTACCGTGACGGCTTCGTTCGGATCGATTACCCCATTGGTCGGCGAGCAATTTTCCGCGCTCAAAGTGGCGCCAACCGGCGCGACGGTCGCAAGAAAATCATCGTCAATTATCGTCCCTAGGGCCTGGCTTCGAGCGAACGTCGCATTGACGATTCCGCTGAGATTGACGAAGAAAGTCTTGTTGGATTCGTTGAGAGTGTTTCCGATAACAGGGACGGCGACCACAAGGTTCGTCTGGCCGGCGTTCAGAAACAGAGTGCCATTCGTTGCTACGTAGTCGGTCCCGGCGATCGCGCTGCCATCGGCGGTTTCGAAATAAAAGCTAACCTGCTGCCCACTGACGGGCGAAAGCGTCACCGTGAACAGCATATTGGTCGTCCCTGAGTTGCCTTCGCCAACCGAGGCGTCGCTGATCGAGAGCGTCGGCAGCGGATCATCGTCGAGGATGGTGCCAGTCCCCGGAGTGTCTCTGAGAGTGGCATTGACAGGATTGGTTAGCGCGACGCCAAAGAACTCCCCTGCCTCGTTCAGGTTGTCGCCCAAGACAACGACGGAAATGGTCTTGTTAGTCTGACCCGGACTGAACACCACGGTGCCATTCGTCGCCCGATAGTCGCTGCCTGCCGTTGCCGTGATATCAAAAGTGGCGTAATCTACGCTAATCGTCTGATTACCGGGCAAGGATAGCCGCAACATGAAGACTGCGTTCGTGGTCGTGCCTGCATTGCCCTCCGACACAGTCGCATCACCAATCGAGATTGCAGGGACGCTAACCACAACCGAGCCGCTGGCGACATTGTTCGACAGCGTACGGTCCGGTTCGTTTGCGGAAATGGTTGCGCTGTCCACGATTGTCCCCGGCTGTGACGTTTGCAAAGTCACGCTCATGCTGGCGCCGGCCGCATTGGTGAGAGTTCCAAGCGAGCAAACCGCTGCGCCGCCGATAATCGAGCAACTCCCTTGCGATGAAGTGGCGGACACAAACGTCGCGTTAGCCGGAATAGGATTGGTGATCATTGTGCCGGTCGCGGCGGCTGGGCCCCTGTTGGTTGCCGTGATCGTGAAAGTCACATTCTGCCCCGCCACCACTGGGCTTGGCGCGGCTGAAATATCCGTCAGCGCCACGTCGATCGAGTTTCTGTCCACGCAACAAGCCGGCTGGAGCGTGCCCACATTCAACGTCCAACCCCCCCCGATACTGCCCGAAAAAATCGTGCTGTCGTCGTAAACGAATAACTGCCAGGTCCCGTTCGGATCCGTTCCATTGAACACGGACAAATCGGCTACGTACGGTCCTGCGGGCGCCGGCGCCGCCAAAACGTCATCCGGGGGATAATCGGTCGGCTTGAAAGTCCCGGAAACGATCTGTCCTTGAGGCCCGGGTAAGTTGGACGCCGCAGCATCGTCGAACGTCAAGGTCACATTATTGATGACGTTGGTCCCGCCGCAGTCTGACATGAGCCACGTTTTCTGTCCGCCGGGCCCGACCAACAAAATCTCGAGGTCCCCCGGCTGCGTGTGCGTCACCCGGTTGAGGGTCACCGTCAGATCGACCAGATTCGTATCCAAGCCCGACACGGTCACGACCGAAGGGTAGGGTGTTGCTGTTCCCGAAGACGGAATCGAAACAAAATTGGTGTTCGCAAAGGAGGTTGGCTGACTGACCAGTCCTCCAAAAAAGAAGGAATACGTCACCACCCCCAGGCTGACCGGACCGTCCTGGAGTTGGAGCGTCGCCGTGAAGGTGCCGCCGCAGTATCCCACCGGCGTAAAGCTGAAATTGCGCGAAACTGCCGGCCCTCCGGCTGTCAGCACGCCATATGTTTGCGGAGAGCTCGGCGCCGTCACGCCACCGGTGGCCTTGAGGGTCGCGACCATGTTCGTCGTGCTGAACGAGCTGGAATTCTGCACGGCAAAACTCACAGTCACCCGCTCCGCGGGGTCGATGCCGCCATTGGTGCAACTCTCGCTTACCAGTGCCGTCCCGCTGATGGTGAATTGAGATGGCACCACGGTATCGACCGCGCTCGAACTATTGTTGGCTGGATTCGGATCGGGCACGCTGCTCGACACCGAGGCCAGGTTCGTGTAGCTGCCGAGCGCCAACGGTTCCACGATGACGCTAACGGTGGCCGCGCCGCCATTGGTCAGAGTGCCCAGATTGCAAACCACCATGCTGCCATAGTTGGTGTAACTGCCCTGACTTGGAGCAACTGAAACCGAGCCAATCCCTGCCGGCAAGATATTCGTCAGCTGTATTCCGCTGGCGGCAGTTGGGCCGAGATTCGTCACCGTCAGTTTGAACGTGATATTTCCACCTGAGAACGCCGGATTGGGAATGGCGACCTGGCTGATTGCCAAGTCCGCGACCGGGGTCACAGTCACAGTAAACTGGCGATTCATGGTGTCCTGCCCGCCATTGGCAGTTCCGCCGTTATCCTTGGCCGTGACCGTAATTGTAGCGATGCCGGTGGCGTTGGTCACGGGAGCAAAAGTCAGTGTGCCGGAGGTGCCGGGATTCGTGTAGCTAACAGTGAGATTGGATACGACGCTTGGATTACTCGAGCTGGCGGTAATCGTCACGACCTGAGTGCTCTCGTTGCTCGGCCCAGGGCTGATTCCCGTGAGAAGGATCGTCTGCAACCCTGCGTTTGGATTGACCACGACATCATTGATTGGATCCAAAGTCGGCGGTTCATTTACCGCCTGCACTGTGACCGTAAAGGAATTGGTTACGGAATCTATGCCCCCGTTGGCCGTGCCGCCATTATCCTTTACCACCACGGATATGGCGGTCGTCCCGAATTGGTTCGTCAGCGACGCGAACGACAATGTGCCCGTCGAGCTCGGATTGGTGTAGTTCACCGTCGGATTGGGGATCAGGCTCGGATTACTTGAAGTAGCGGTGATCGACACGGTTTGGGTGCTCTCGTTGCTCGGCCCAGGGCTTATCCCGCTCAGATTGACAGTCTGTGGCCCCGCGTCCTCAAGAATTGTCCGATTGGTCAGCGCATTCAGCGTTGGCGGCGTATTGACCGAGTTGACCGTGAGCAAGAACGAATTGCTGGAGGATAAGGTGCCGTCGCTGACCGAGATGGTAATCGTGCTGGATCCGAACGCATTTGTCGAAGGGAACAGAGTCACCACACGATTGTTTCCCGTGCCGCTGAACACGATACTCGTGTTCGACACCACATTAGTGTTAGAGGAATTCGCGCTGAGAGTCAGGGAATCGACAGGCGTTTCCAGATCGCTGATAGTAAAGAAATTCGTGGCGACCTTGTTTTCGTTTGTAGTCACGTTCGGAATGATCGAAATCGTGGGCGGACTATTCACAGTGAACACGATGCTTAAAGCGGCGCTCAATCCCGAGGCACTGGCCGTCAATTGTTTGTTGGTCCCGCCGACGTCAATTTCCAGGTTCGTATAAGTCACGGTGCCGTTTCCCACGCCCGTCCCGATGTTCAGACTGGTGTTGCCGAGCAACGGGCCGGTGCCGGAGGTCAGCGCCACGGTGACGAGGTTGCTCGTGGCCAGGCCCATAACCGAATTGTTCCCAAACTGATCTTGCGACTTCACAACTGGTTGTGTCCCAAAGAGCGCGCCGGTCCTTGCCGCGCCTGGCTGCGTCGTAAAGGCTAATTTTGCCGCGGCTCCGACGACTTCGGACAATGACCCGAAATTGCTACCTCCCGAGCCGTCCGCATTGGATGAGCTGACGATCCCGTTTACAACCGCGGTGCCTCCCCCGGACTGCGGCCGGAAGATTTGGCCACTCGCTAGAGGAGCGCCGGTGGTCGGCCGCACCTGGAGCCCGCTGGCGCTTCCAATCGTTAACTGATCCGTTCCGCTGGTGCCTCCGACAGAAATCGTTATCGTGATCGTAGTCGAATTATTCATCGTCAGCGTGGCAGAAGTAATGTCCTGTCCCGACGTGAACGTGATATTCGGCGGCGCCGCTGTGTTAAATTCGAAGCCCGCCGGCGCGTTGAGCACCAAAGTCAATCCCGAACCGGCGCTGAAATCCCTTCTGTTTCCTTCCGTAACGACGATGGGCCCCAGTGCCGTCCAGGCGGGCGAGACAGCGTTGCCCGCTTGGTCGGCCGATAGATTGCTCCCGCCGGTAGCAGATGTAATCGTCACCGATGCAAACGCAGTGGTCGCGACGAACAGACCAGACACAATCGCGAGTTTCAGCACTGACTCGAGCGCCGACACACAGCAAGAGATGATGCGATCTGCCGCAACTCTGGAACAAAAATTTATGACAAGAACAGCGCGCACTATTCGGGTTTGCCTGTGAATGACTCCTCCCCAATCCTGGAGCGGCCCTCCAACTCAGACACTCCTATGCAAATTGCTATGTGGTTGACCTTCGTTAATTCCTTATGCTGAGGCTAGTATAGGAAAAACGCGCGTTGTTACAATCCGCATTAGACCCGACGCGCCGTAGGTAGAATCATCATTTCCTCCTTGGCAAGCGCGCGCTTGGATCCTAGCGTTGTCCTCCAACTTATGAAACCAAACCTTCGAATCCTAACTCTGGCGGCACTCGCTGCCTCTGGCGTGTTTACTCTTGGAGCGCAGACCGACGACGCAGGCTTCCGGTCCCTGTTCAACGGCAAGGATCTCGCCGGCTGGAAACTGCGTAATCCCAGCGGCCAAAACTCCTGGACGGTTGAGCGGGGCGGGATTCTCAAAAATACCGTCGAGAAAGGTGGGCCTCACGGCACCGACTTAATGACCGAGCAGAAGTTTTGGAACTTCACGGCCCGCTACGAGTACATGACGCCGGACGGCTCGAACAGCGGCTTCTACTTGCGCGGCCGCCAGGAAATACAGATTCTCGGCGACCACAAGAGCGGCCAGCTCACCAAGGGAGGCAACGGCGCTATCTATAACTTCAAGGCGCCGGACAAATTTGTTACGAAGCCAGGCGGCGAATGGCAGACGGCCGAAGTAACGATCATCGGCCACCACATCACTGTGGTTCTCAACGGCGTGAAAATCCACGACAATGTCGAGTGCAACCAACCGACCGGCGGTCAAATTGACAACAATATGGATGAGCCGGGACCTATCCTGCTCCAGGGCGACCACGGCACGGTCAGCTTCCGCAACGTCCGCATCAAGGAGTTGCCGAAGGAGTAGATTGCAGAGGCGGCGGCAGTGACGAAGAATCGCGGTAGAGTTATTGGCCTGTCGGCGATGGCTCAGCGTCGCTGAGTCTGCATCTGTTCGTACAGCTTCTTGGCTTGGACGGCGCGGGCGTCCCCTTTCTCCGCGAGCGCGTAAATCTCAGTCATTACCGCCGCCATGGCGTCGTTTAACGCCATGCGCTTTTCCGCCGACATCACTGGGCTCCTACGGAGATTCTGGAGTCGCGCCACCGCGTCTTCCAGTTCGCCGGCTTTGTAAGCCGCGATCGCCTGGTTCATGTCCTGCCCCTGCGACTGCGCCGGGGTCATCTGAGCCGCCGGAGCAGAGCGAGTTTGCGTAGCTGGCTCGGCTGCGGGTGGGGGCGCTTCCTGAACCAGCTCTGGATGCGCCATTACCACTGCCGCCTTTTGGAGCTCTGAACCTGCGTCCCGCTTGGAACTACACCCCGCCAGTATTCCGGCAGCGAGCCACAGGCCCAAGCCAATTAATTCAGTCGCGAATTTGATTCCCATGAATTGTGATTATCTGAATTAGTGTCCGTTGGCGCTTCCGGGACTGCACCAAAAACGGTTCTTGGATGGATTGTTCAATTCTTTGTACCAAAGCAGCGTCTTGATGTACTCGACGTGGCCATCGACGACCCCCATTGTCGTGCCAAGCGAATGGAGTTTGGTAATGCCTTCGCTCGGGTCGCTGGAACCGTCATTCCAATCTGCCGGATTGGTTTCCAGGGCCTGCCAAAAGATGATCGAGTCCTGCCGGAACTGCGGCGCTTTATACGAGTTGGGTGTGATGAGTCCATAGCCGCAGGCCGCACCGTTCATAAGATAGGTGGACAACTTTTGCGAGCGCTGTTTCCAGTTTGGCGCGTTCGTCCGATCCAGCGGACAACGATAGACGCCCATCGACCTGGTATATTCCCAAAGCAAACCGGTTTGGTAGGCTTGCACCGGGTCGGCGTTGTAGGGCGCCGCCAGCAAGTTTGGAGGCGAGCCTTTCGAGGCATCATAGAGCCACCCGCGTCTGACCCAGGGCGAGTTCCAGTTTGGTTCGGGCAGAAAATCCCGTGAGTCATTGACGTAGAGGTGCATGGCCAGCGCGATCTGCTTGACGTTGTTTTCACACTGCGCGCGCACGGCCTTGTCTTTGGCCCTGGCCAGGGCCGGCAGCAACATGGCTGCGAGGATCGCGATGATCGCAATAACTACCAGGAGTTCGATGAGCGTGAACGCTGGAGGGATTGGGCGTTCCGAAGTGCGCTTCATGGTTCGCGGCAAATCGTCCTCTTCGCAGCTCCTGTCAGTTACAGAGTCGTGCGCACTTGTTGGAGGGTAAATTTGCTCGACCATGCATGCACTATACCGATCCGATCGCCGACCGTCCACCACGCGTTCACGCGAGTCCAAAATATCATGGCTAGGTTCCAATCGAGATGTGCTTGGTTTCCAGGAACGCTTCGAGGCCTTCGCTGCCGAGTTCGCGGCCCCAGCCGCTCTGTTTCAGGCCGCCAAAAGGAGCCTGGGTCGCGGTGGGTACGCCGTCGTTGATGGCAATCATTCCAGCTTCCAACGTTTCAGCCAGGCGAAAGACGCGGCCCAGGTCGCGTGTGAAGGCGTAGGCGCTCAAGCCGTATGGGGATTTGTTCGCCTGCTCGATAGCTTCAGCCTCGTCATCGAAGGCGCACACGGGCGCCACTGGAGCAAAGGTCTCCTCCTGCATGCACAAACTGCCCTTGGGCGCGTCCTTTAATACAGTCGGCTCGAAAAAGAAACCGGTCCGCTCGACCCGGTTTCCACCGCACAACACACGGGCGCCCCCGCGTACTGCATCCTCGACATGTTCGAGCGCTCTCCCCACCGCCTCCTCATCGATGAGCGGACCAATCTGTGATTCGGGGTCCAGGCCGTCGCCGACCTTCAGCTCCTTGGTCTGCTCCACTAACGACTTCAGGAACGGTTCGTAAAGACTGCGATGCACGTAGATCCGGTTCGCCGCGATGCAGGACTGGCCGCTGTTGCGGAACTTGGCGGTCATGGTGCCAGCAACCGCCTTGTTCAAATCCGCATCCTCGAAAACAATCACTGGGGCATGGCCGCCCAGCTCAAGAGCCAGCGGCTTCACCTGCTGAGCCGCCCCTTCAATCAAGGTTTTTCCGACCTCAGTCGAACCGGTGAACGTGATTTTTCGGCAGAGCGGATTCTCCAGGAATTCCCGACCAATCTCGGCCGCCGAGCCGGTGACTAATTGAAAGACGCCATTTGGCAAGCCGGCGACGTCGGCGCACTCCGCGAATGCCACGGCGCAAAGCGGGGTCCGGCTGGCGGGTTTCAATACTACCGTGCAGCCCGCTGCCAGCGCCGGGGCTACTTTTCTCACAGCCAGCGCCAGTGGAAAATTCCAGGGGCTGATCGCGCCGACGACGCCGACGGGCGCTTTGAGCACGAGATGCCGCTTTTCTTTGACCTGGTGCGGAATAATTCGCCCGTAGGCGCGCCGGGCTTCCTCCGCGAACCAGCGTAAATGGTCCACAGCCATTGCCACTTCGCCCTGGCTCTGGGTGAGGGGCTTGCCGTTTTCAAGAGTGATAAAGCGCGCAATCTCCTCTCGGCGCCGGTAAACCTCATTAGCCACTTGAAAGAGCAGCTCACCGCGGCCTTTCCCCGCAAGCTGACGCCAGCCGACGAACGCCGTCTGTGCGTCTTGGATCGCCTGCGCAACAACTGAACGATCAACCGACGACATGCGGGCAACAACTTCGCCTTTGGCAGGATTCGTCACCTCGTAGCTGGTGTCCGTCACCGTCAGTTCGCCGTTCAGATAAACCGGGTAGGTTTTCATTTGCTAATCGAGCCATGGCTGCCCTGCCGATGAACAGTTTCATCAGCGACACGCTTTTGCAACACTTGACTTCAGGGGTGCGCCCGATTGAATTGCCGCGATGAATTTCGTCACGCATCTGGAATGCGCCAATTGCGGCCAACGTTACAGCGCCGGCCAGGTCCATGGCCTCTGCACTGCCTGCGCCCGCCCTCTCTGGGTCCGCTACGATCTCGTTCGTCTAAAGAAGCATTTCCCCAAGGAGGCCATCCAAGGCCGGCCGCCGACCCTCTGGCGCTACCTCGAGATGCTGCCGATCAGCGATCCAGGCAAGATCATCTCTCTAACCGAAACGGTGACGCCAATTGTGGAAACGCGCCGGCTTGCGGCTCACCTGGGCGTGGCGCACCTTTATCTCAAGGACGAAAGCCGTTTACCCACTGGCAGCTTCAAATCCCGCGGCATGGCCTTGGCAGTTTCGATGGCGAACGAATTTGGGCTCAAAAAACTAGCAGCCCCGACCGCTGGCAACGCGGGTGGCGCCCTTGCCGCTTATGCTGCGCGCGCGGGGATGGAGGCCTACATTTTCATGCCCGACGACACTCCAGCCATTAACATGAAGGAGTGTTTTCTTGCCGGCGCGAGGACGTATCTGGTCAACGGCCTGATTAACGACTGCGGGCGGATCGTTGCCGAAGGCAAAAAGCACAAGGATTGGTTCGACGTTTCGACGCTCAAGGAACCTTACCGAATCGAAGGAAAGAAAACGATGGGTCTCGAGCTGGCTGAGCAATTCGATTGGGAACTACCTGATGTTATCCTCTATCCGACCGGCGGTGGGACCGGCTTGATCGGGATGTGGAAAGCCTTCGCTGAGTTGCGGCAACTCGGCTGGCTCAAATCGCCGAGGAAACCGCGCATGATTGCCTGCCAAAGCGACGGTTGTCCACCGATTGCCAGGGCGTTCGAGAAGGGAGAACGGTTTGCTCAAAAAGTTGAAAACCCCGTTACAATTGCCAGCGGCATTCGGGTGCCCACCGCGGTCGGGGATTTTATGATTCTCGACGCTGTGCGCGAGAGCGGCGGTGTCGCGGTGGCAACTCCGGAAGCTGACATCCCAAAGTGGATGCACCTGGTATGTTCGCAAGAGGGCATCTCCCTCTGCCCCGAAGCTGCCGTTTGTTACGGCGCTTTGGAGGTACTCTTGAAGCGCGGCATGATCAGGCAAAGTGATCGAATTCTTGTCTTCAATACTGCTGCCGCCCAGAAGTATCCAGAAACGATCACCGAAGAACTGCCGCGCATAGACTTAGCCAGGCCCATCGATTGGGCAGCGCTCTGAACCAAGCTTGCCTGCTGCAGTTTGGGACCCCGCTATCGAAGCTTGTCCAGGCTGGAACCGAGGGAATGTCCGCCGCTGGAACCCAACCAGATCCGTACTTTATCGGAAATCAGTATCCGTAATAGTTTCGGCCCTCGCGCCTTGACAGATTCGCCAAGATTCTGCTCAATACTGCTGAGTTCCGAGAAGTACGCAAAGCAAGGTATATAAACGATCCGCAAGGAGTACCACGGACATGAACCCGGACTCAGGAGTTCCACTCAATCACTTTTTCCATGCGCCAGAATTGGAGAAGCTAACTGCGCATTCGAAACCCGAACGCACCCGCTCCGATGCGGCCGCCTCTCAACAACTCGGCGCCTTGTTACTTCGATGCCTCAAGCGCTTACCGATCTCCTTGCTACTTGCGCTCGTGGCGGCAGCGACTACGGCAACCGCCGCTACCCTGGTCACCGACAAGCCGGACTATTCGCCCGGCGAAATTGTGACATTTTCGGGATCCGGTTGGCATCCGGGAGAAATCGTCAACATCGACATTTACGAGACCAGCGTGGATCCCATTTTCTGGGAAGGGAGTGTCTCGGCCATTGCCCGCGCGGATGGGACGATTTCCAACAGACAGTTCCAGGTGCAGCAAAGCTTCCTCGGCCAGGGATTTCTGGCCAGTGCTGAAGGGCAGACTTCCGGCCTGACCGCCTTGACGACGTTTCTGGACAGTGCGCCGATAGGAGTGGCGCCTGTCAACCCTCCCTGCGGCGGGTTCGGCATCGACGGCGACCTCTTCGCCAATATCCCAAGCTACTTCACGAACTCGGGCGACTGGCTCCAAACAAACTCGTTCCCGGGAACTGGCTGCGGTGTGCTTAACCCGGATGGCTCGCCTATCGATCCGACTAAAACCTTTCATTTTTACGATGGGTTCAACACGAACATGGACAATGGTTTTACGAGCGGCGCAAAATTCGATGACAACCCGACAAATTGGGTTTGGGTCCTCGGCCAGGTCGGCAATAAAGTGGACATCAACAACGGCCTGGTCCATGTGACCACTGCCACAAACGGTCACACCTGGATCATGGTTGCCGGGGATCGCCTAAATAACAATGGGGACGCTTACATTGATTTTGAATTTCTGCAAAACGAACTGGATGTTACCACCAACGGCGCAGCCACGGGCGGCAGTTTTTCGACCCAAGGCCCCAATTGTGGCCGGACGACTAATGACTTCGTTATCACCGTCTCGTTTACCAAAGGCGGCTCCAGCGCGGGTTTCTTCGTTTCGCAGTGGCAGGCAACGAATACGCAGCCCTGCGGCTTTGATTATGTTGATGTCACGGCGAACTTGCCTGTGGGCAGCTACTACGCTGCAGTCAACACTAACACTGCCTATGTGCCTTACACCGCTTTTGGCACGAACATGTACGACGTCAACACGTTTGCCGAAGCGGCCGTGGACCTTACTGCGGTAGTGGGCACTTTTAATACGTGCCTGACGCTCGGTGTCAAAAGCATTTTGATCAAGACCAAGGAATCCCAATCACCTAGCGCGACAATTGTGGACTTCATGAACCCGATTCAGCTCCGGGTCCCGATCGTGATCGGACCGGCGGCGTTTGCAGGAACAAATCAAACTATCTGTAACCAGGGTACGGCGCCGAACTTTACAAACACATTCACCCTGGCCGGCTCGGCGCAAGCCGGCACGTATTCATTGACTTCGACGAACTGGACAGTCGTCTCCGGTTACGCCGAGATCAGCAATACAAATTCCCTGACGCCCACGGTAACCGTTTACGGTGCCTCAACCAATGTCACGCTGCGCCTCACCGTAACGGACTCTGGCCAGTGCGCGGATCATTTTGAACAGAGCGATATAGTTCTGACTGTCAATCCCAACCCCGGGTGCTCGATTACGGGTCCGACAAACATTTGCCCCTCCGCAATCGGCAACGTGTACACCGCACCTGCGGGCATGAGCAGTTATGCCTGGTCCATCAGCGGCAATGGCACAATCGCCGGGGCTACCAATGGCCAATCCGTCAGCGTCACTGCTGGCTCTATTTGCAATTCTAACTTCACCCTCACGGTATTGTTCTCTAATACGAATGGATGCTCCAGCACCTGCAGTCAAAGTTTTCTCGTCAATGACACGACGCCTCCGACTATTACCGCCCTCCCGCCGGGCGGAAACCTGGGTTGCAACCCAACCAACCTGCCGACCGATGCCAGTGTGGCCGCGCAAGTTCAAGCGACCGATGACTGTCAGGTTGTCATCACCAATGTTTCACATTCGGACTCCCCTAATGGCTGTACGCTTACTAGAACGTTCACAGTGGTTGTCTCGGATGCTTGTAACAACTCGGCCACGAACACTGTGGCATATACGTGGACGGTGGACACGACACCGCCAGGCATCAGCGCTCCGCAAGGCTCCACCCCTCTAGGCTGCAACCCGACCAGCCTCCCGGCCGATTCAGACGTCCTGGCGCTCGTACGGGCGAGCGATAATTGCGCTTTGCTCTCGACCAACGTGACGCACGTGGATGGAGGCACCGCCTGCTTGTCGAACCGGACTTTCACGATCGTCGTCACCGACGCCTGCCAGAACAAGGCGACCAACACTCTGACCTACACCTGGACGGCCGATACGACGCCACCGGGCATAAGCGCGCCGCAAGGCACCACCCCGCTCGGCTGCAATCCGGCCAGCATTCCAGGTGACGCTGAGGTCCTGGCGCTGGTTCGCGCAACTGACAATTGCGCATTGCTCTCGACCAACGTGACGCACGTGGATGGAGGCACTGCCTGCTTGTCGAACCGGACTTTCACGATCGTGGTCACCGACGCCTGCCAGAACAAGGCGACCAACACTCTGACCTACACCTGGACGGCCGATACGACGCCACCGGGCATAAGCGCGCCGCAAGGCACCACCCCGCTCGGCTGCAATCCGGCCAGCATTCCAGGTGACGCTGAGGTCCTGGCGCTGGTTCGCGCAACTGACAATTGCGCATTGCTCTCGACCAACGTGACGCACGTGGATGGAGGCACTGCCTGCTTGTCGAACCGGACTTTCACGATCGTCGTCACCGACGCCTGCCAGAACA
>CAYUPI010000038.1:0-55459 GCA_964446585.1 uncultured Verrucomicrobiota bacterium | reverse complement strand
ACCATTGGTCCCGTCACCCGCTCTCAGCTTTTACACAGAACTCTTGACGCTACCAGCCAGGGCCGTTCACCACTCGCCCCGGCGCTTGAACTCCTCCCGGGCAGCCTTGGCGAAGAGGTCGGAGGCAGCGTTGAGGTCAGTCAGGATTTTCTCGGTGGTTTTGCCTGAGGCGCTGCGGGCAGCAGAGATGACTGTGTCGCACTCGTTAGCATCCATGAACCGAGCGGCGGCAAGCAGCCTCTGCTCATCTTCCGGAGGGATCGCCAGAAAGCCGTGTTTGTCGGCATGAATCAATTGCCCGGGCTGCACAGTCCGGCCGAAAACCTCGACCGGGCAGTTCCATCGAACCGGGTGAGCGTGCGCATGACCGACGCAGAGTCGTCTCGCCAGCGCCTTGAAGCCGGCATTATTCATCTCGTCCAAGTCCCGAATTGCGCCGTCGGTGATAGTGCCGACGCAACCCAGGGCACGATGCGTGTTACTGTTGACTTCACCCCAAAAGGACCCGAACACGCGCGGTTTGTCGAGGTCTTGAACAACGACGATTTTTGGACCAGGCACGGACGCGACGTATTGACGGTATTCGGCCCAGCCGCGTGGATTGGCTTTGCGATGTGCCAGATTACCAGGCTGAATAACAAGGGTGACCGCGTAGCCGACCATCGAACCCATTTGCGGCATGAAATCACGAGTTTCTTCGGGGTTGAACGCGTCGGCAGCGGCGTTGCGCCGGGTGATCTGCTCCCAGCCGTTGTAAATGGCGGGCGTGTTGCAACGCTTCAACTGGAGCAACTCAGAATGGGTCAGCGCCCGTCGCGCCGAAAGGGCGGGTTCGGCGGTTGAAGACTTGGTTGGTCTGGGTTTCATTAGTTTAGATGCGGTTGGATTTGTTTAGTCCCACAATGGCGCGACGATGCCACGTCTAGTGCGAATCGGCACTGAAAATCGTGCGAAGTACCAAGCCTAAGAGACGACGTGAGTCTCTGATCAATGCAGGATTTTGGAGTTTGGATTTTGGGGTTTGGATTCTATGGTCTATGAAAATGCACTCCATGCCAGGCACAGAAGTCACTCTACGACTGGATGACGCCAGCCTGGGCGCGGAGTTGAACATCCCTGAAGAATCTCAGGCTCTTGTGTTGTTCGCTCATGGGAGTGGCAGCGGCCGGCACAGTCCCCGGAATCGATTCGTTGCCCGAGTCCTGCATCAGGCGTGCGTCGGGACGATGCTATTCGACCTGTTGACCGCCGAGGAGGAAGAAGCGGATGCTTATACGCGGCATTTGAGGTTTGACATTCCATTTCTCGCGCGACGCCTGGTAGGAGCAACCCGCTGGGTCCAGGAGCAGCAAGCGGCCCGCAACCTGAGCCTTGGGTATTTCGGTGCCAGCACAGGCGCGGCCGCAGCGCTTGTTGGCGCCTCTGAGTTGGGCGAGGTCATCAGCGCGGTGGTGTCGCGAGGTGGCCGTCCGGACCTGGCGGGAAAAGCGCTGGAGGCTGTCAAGGCTGCCACTCTTCTGCTTGTGGGCGCGTATGACGCACAGGTGCTGGCACTGAACGAGGAAGCTTGCAATCGATTGCGATGTCGAAAAGAGCTACGGGTCATTCCGGGCGCGACGCATTTATTTGAAGAACCGGGAACGCTTGAACAAGTGGCGGGGATGGCCTCTGAGTGGTTTGTTGGGCATCTGAATCGGAGACCGTTATCTTCGTGAATTTGCAATTCGGGAATTCGGACTTTTTTCATGCTTCGTCCCGCCTTACGGGATTTCGGCCTTCGGAATTCGGATGTTCAGGGCAGCTTGCGATCCCCTTCGGGTTATGGCAGGATTTTAGGCAACTAAGTATATGCGCTGGCGCGTTTTGGCTTTGGTTTCAATCGGGGTCAATCTCGCATTGGCCGCCGCGTTGGTCCTCACCGCGCGGCATTTCGCTCAAGAACGGTCTCGGTCCTCGCTGACCACAGTAAGACCGTATTCTGGTCCGTCCACAACTAACGTCGTGTTCCGGCGCCAATTATTCTCCTGGCGCGATCTCGAGTCCTCCGATTACCCAACCTATATCGCGAATTTGCGGGATATCGGTTGTCCGGAACAAACCATCCGCGACATAATTGTCGCGGATGTCAACGCGCTCTTTAGTCGCCGGCGGGCGCTGGAGATTGTTACGTCTGGCCAGCAATGGTGGCGCAGCGAGCCGGACAGCAACGTAGTCCGGGTGGCGACGGAAAAGACGCAGGCGCTGGAGCAAGAACGCCGCGTCTTACTCGGTCGATTGCTCGGGACCAATTGGGAGGGAGGCGACCTGGTCAACCTGCCGCGGCCATCGCGTCCAGGCATTGTGCTGGATGGACCAGTGCTGGGTCCATTGCCCGCCGAGACGAAACAGGCAGTCGAGGAAATCAATATCCGCTCGCAGGACCGGCTCCAAGCGTACATTGAAGCCCAGAAGCGCGAGGGAAAGAATCCTGATCCCGCCGAGCTGGCCAAGATCCGCCAGCAGACCCGCACAGAACTTCAGAGCGTGCTCGCCCCTCCGGAGCTGGAGGAATACCTGTTGCGTTACTCCGACAACGCGACCAATTTCCGCAATGAGTTGGGCCAGCTCAAGTACTTCGCGGCCACGCCCGACGAATTCCGCGCGATGTTTCGCGCCACTGATTTGCTTGACGAACAAATTCAACTTCTAGGGGGCGCGACAGATGCCAACAGCGTGGCGCAAAGAAAGAACCTGGAAGATCAGCGAGACAACGCGATCAAACTTGCCCTGGAACCAAAACGTTACGAGGAATACATGCTCCTCCATGATCCCCTTTACCGCGCCGCAGTGGCGACTGCCCAGGAGTCCGGCTCGCCCGACTCGGCCCGCGTGATCTACCAGCTCAACCTGGCCTCAGCCTCCGAGCAAGACCGCATTCGACTCGACCCGACGCTGACGCCGGAACAGAAAGGCATCGAACTGAAAAAGGTCGAGCTGGAACAACTTAAGGCAAATGCAGTCGCAACGGGGCAGGAATTGCCGCCGGAGCCGACCGACGTCCCCGCGCAGCCACCGAAAAAGATGTATGTGGTGCGACCGGGAGATAACGCGTCGGTGGTTTCGCTGATCTATGGCGTGCCCGTCGCCGCTCTCCGGGCGGCCAATCCGAACGTGGACTTGAGCCGCCTGAAACCGGGCGATTCCATTAATATCCCGCCGTCGAATTTGCCGCCGCGACCGCCGCGTTGACGAACCGCGGGGGGCGCCCGTCCTCGGGCGCAGCAACACAGAAAGGATCGCCCCCGGTTGTAAACCTCAACACTCGCGCCTCGACTGAATTGCTGCGCCCGGGGACGGGCGCCCTCCGCCAGGTACGGGACTCGCTTTTGGGATTGCTTCGCGCGCCGCTCTCAGCGCAGACTGCGGGCCTGACTTTAGTTTGAACAACTTTGAAAGGGCCTATGCAAAATCATCTCACCAGCTCCTCGTCGGACGTCACACGCCGTCAGTTCCTGAAGCGCTCCTCGATCGCCGCCGCTTCAGCGGCCGCCGTGGCGAACTTTCCTGCCGTTCTCCATGGGCAGACCAAACAACCGATTCGCGCCGTCATTATCGGAGTGGGCGGACGTGGCAGCGGGGCAGGCCGGGATTTTACCGAAGCCGTCAAAATGACCGCGGCAGACGGCAAGATTGTCGCGGTGGCGGATATGTTCCAGGAGAAAGCGGCAAGCGGCAAAGACAACTTCGGAGTGCCGGCTAATATGTGTTTCAGCGGATTTGACGCTTATCAAAAAGCGCTGGCGGTTCCCGGTGTCAACTATGCCATTCTGGCGACGCCGCCAGGTTTTCGCGCGCCGCATTTCAAGGCCTGCATTGAGGCCGGCAAAAATGTTTTCATGGAAAAGCCCGTTGCCGTGGATGGACCGACCATCCGAATGGTTTATGCCGCGGCCGAAGAATCCAAAAAGAAAAACCTCAAGGTCGCCGCCGGCACGCAACGACGCCACCGGCCAAGTTACATCGAAACGGTCAAACGCGTTCACGATGGCGCGATTGGCGATCTGTGCTCGCTCCGCGCCTACTGGGTCAACACCGGCCCGATTTGGCATCGCGGCGATCACGGCGCAACGGATTTGGAGCGGCAGATTCGCAATTGGTACCACTACATTTGGCTCTGTGGTGATCACATCTGCGAGCAACACGTGCATGATCTCGATGTAGCCAATTGGCTGATGAAGGATCATCCAGTCAAATGCTGGGGTATGGGAGCGCGCCAGCAATTGGAAGGTCAATCGGGAGAAATCTGGGACAATTTCGCCGTCGAATATGAATACCGCAGTGGTGTGAAGCTTCATGCCTATTGTGGGCAGGTCAAGCGGTCGTGGGGATCGGTCAGCGAGCACGCGCATGGCACCGCCGGCACGGTCGATTTGCATGATGGCCGAAATTACCTCAAGCCGACCAACGGCTCCGTATGGAGGCCGACCGGAATCAAAGAGGACAACGGCTACGTGCTCGAACATCGGGATCTCATCCTGGCTATCCTTGAGGACAAGCCGCTGAACGAAGCGGCCCAGGTCGCCGACAGTACGCTCACGGCTATCATGGGCCGGGAAGCCGCTTATAGCGGGGCTGAGGTCGAGTGGGACGCGATGCGCGACTCGAAGTTCACGTACGGGCCAGAGGATCTATACAGCAATTGCTCAGCCATGAAGTTTGGCCAATTCCGGACCTTGGAGCCGCCGATGCCCAGCCGTCACAGCATCTTCAAGGACCCGCCGATGGTGCCGCTGGCCAAGGCCTGAGCGTTCAGGGATGACCAGCCGTTCACGCCGATCGTGGCGCTCTCGGCCGCGCTTGTGGTGATGGCTAATGAAAGTTGAATGACTTGGTTAAAGTGCCGCCACCCATGCCAGGGGATGCACCTGCGGCTCTCAGCTAGTCAACTTCGGATTTGGGATTTCAGATTTCGGATTTCGGATTGGATTCGTCCTTCGATCTTCGACCTTCGGCCTTCAGCGTGGCATGCCGCGTGGTCCTGCCTCGCGCTGCACCTGCTCGTCGCGTGCCATTCTGCGCCGCCATCTCCCGCTCAAAACCTTCAGCGGTTCGAATTCAGCAGCCCCCATATGGGGACTCTGTTCCAGATCACTCTCTACGCTGCGACAGAGGCCGCTGCCCGGAGCGCCGCTCGGGCCGCGTTCGCCCGGGTCGCTGCTCTGGACGACATCATGAGCGATTACCAGGCCGACAGCGAATTAATGCGGCTGTGCGAAGCTCCGGTCGGCCACCCGGTGCGCGTCAGCGCCGATTTGTTTGCGGTGCTGGAGCAAGCGCAGCATTTCTCCGCGCTTACTGATGGGGCCTTTGACGTGACCGTGGGCCCGTTTGTGCGCTTGTGGCGGTTCGCGCGCAAGAAAAGGACTTTGCCGACGCCGGTCGAAATGGCCGCTGCGGCCGCCTCGGTCGGATACAAAAAGCTGCGACTGGATCGGCGTCACCACACGGCGGAGTTGCTGGTGCCGAATATGCGACTGGACCTGGGCGGGATCGCAAAGGGATATGCGGCCGATCAGGCGCTGGCGGTGCTGAAGGGCAGGGGACTCGCTCGTGCGCTGGTGGCGGCGAGTGGTGACATCGCCGTAGGCGACCCGCCTCCGGGCCGGCGCGGCTGGAAAGTCGCCATTACCGGTCTGAACTCGCCCACCCTCGGAAAAGCAGGAAGGGTGCTGCTTCGCAATGCCGGCATTTCCACTTCCGGAGACGCCGAGCAATTTATCGAGATTGGCGGTACGCGTTACTCGCACATCGTGGATCCTGCGACCGGCCTCGGACTGACCCAAAGGATTCAGGTGACGATCATCGCTCCTTGTGCGACGACGACCGACGCGCTGGCCACCGGAGTCAGCGTGCTTGGAGCGGAACGAGGCCTGGCGCTGGTGGATTCGCTGCCTCGGACGGCGGCATTGATCCTGGTCCGAAGCAACGGGCAAGACCATGTTTGGGCTTCCGGAGGGTTCAAGAGTATTGCCTTACAGGAATAGCGCAACAAAGGCGGAGAATTGAGGGCGCGCATCTACGAACTCGCAGCGAGGACGGCTCGTCCCCGTTCGTTGACAGGCGCAAGATTTGGGGACGTGCCGTCCCCTCTCCGGTCGCGTCTGCAGTCGGAGGGTGCGCAATGGTGTAGCCTGAGGCCGCGCCCCAATTATCACCGCTTGACATTGCCGGCACTGGAGTTATACCGGGGATAGTAGATGGCCTGTTAACCCCATGACCCTATGACACTTACTAAGCGCGACCTGGTTATCCGGATCAGTAACGACACGCACGTCCCGCAGCAGCAGGTCCTCGATGTCGTCCAGAAGACACTCGATTATATCGCCGAGGCGCTGGCCAAGGGCGAAAATGTTGAGCTTCGCAACTTTGGCGTGTTCGAAGTAAAGGTTCGAAAGGCCCGCATCGGCCGCAATCCGAACGCGCCGGCGACAGATGTCCCGATTCCCCAAAGGACCGTGGTCAAATTCAAGCCCGGCAAAGAAATGCGCACGGAAGTGCTCAAGCTTTCTCCGGAAATAATCCTCGCGAAAAAGAAGGAGAAACAGCAAACACCTCCCTGAAGCAAGGCCCCAATCGATTATCCCAAGCTCCAACACACTCAGAAATTCCAAAATCGGAATCTCTTCGCCGCCACGAGTTGAACTTCGAGATCTCGGCTCTTTTTGGAATTTGGGTTTTGGGCTTTGGGCTTTTTTCATATCGATTGGCCTAAGCTATGGACCGACTCCCTGGGTTTCGCGATTTCTATCCTGAGCCGCTGCCGCGGCCGGACATGTGGAGCGCCGACGCGCGCCAATATATCTTCGAACAATGGCGAGCGACAGCGCGGCGCTACGGCTTTCGGGAGTACGATGGACCTCCGCTCGAGCCGCTGGAATTGTTCACGGCCAAGAGCGGCCAGGAAATCGTCGGCCAGCTCTACAATTTCACGGACAAGGGCGAACGCGAGGTGTCGTTGCGGCCGGAAATGACGCCGACCCTGGCGCGGATGATCGCCGCCCACGAGCGCAGCTACAAAAAGCCGGCCAAATGGTTCTCCGTCCCGCAGCTTTTCCGCTATGAACGGCAGCAAAAAGGCCGCCTGCGCGAACATTTCCAGCTCAATGCCGACATTGTCGGTGAAGCGGAGACGGGAGCTGATGCAGAGCTAATCGCCCTGCTAATCGATGTGCTTCGTTCCTTCGGACTGACCCCGAAAGATTTTGTCATCCGGCTGAGCAGCCGCAACGCCTGGCATGATTTCTTCCTGAAGAACCAGGGAGATCCTGCCCGCGAATACGAGTTTTACCAGGTAGTTGACAAACTCGCCGGCGAGGAGCCGGCCAGCATCGAGCAAAAGCTCTCCACGCTCGGTTTGTCACTGGCGAAAGTGACCGCGCTGATCGAGGGAGCGAGTCCAACCGCACAGATTCAACTGATTCTCGACAATCTCTCCGCCCGCGGGCTGGAGGAATTCGTCAAAGTTGATTACGGAGTAATTCGCGGGCTGGCGTATTACACGGGGATTGTATTTGAGGCGTTCGATCACAAAGGAGAATTTCGCGCCATCGCGGGCGGCGGCCGCTATGATAATCTGGTGAAAATGTTGAGCGGTGGGCGAGTGGACCTTCCCGCGCTCGGCTTCGGCATGGGAGATGTCGTGCTGTTGGAACTGCTCAAGGCGCGGGAGCTACTGCCCGCGTTCCGGGCATCGCTCGATGCCTTTTGCCTCATTGAAGAGGAGACGCTGCGCGCGGAGTCCTTGCACCTCATCCAGCATCTGCGAACTGCCGGCCTCGCGGTGGATTATTCCCTGACGCCGGCCAAGACCGACCGCCAGTTCAAACGCGCCCAGGAACTCGGAGCGACGTGCCTGGTCAAGCTCGAACGAAACACGGGTGGCGGCCTGGAGGTCAGAGTCAGAAACCTGCGAACGCGCGCCGAGAAGGTTGTCCAACTCGCCGATGCGGCCCGCGTGCTGCTCGCCAGCCGGGATTAGTTCCTCCTCGCACCGCACTAACCAGACTGTGCTACTTCAGCAGCATCTTCAGCGCCCGCCGCTCCCCGTCCTTCCTTCTCTCTCACCAGTGTGGCGCCCTTGCCCAGCCGGCGGCGAAGATAAGTCAGCTTCGCCCGGCGGACGGAACCTTTGCGTTCCACTTCGATCTTCTCAACCAGCGGTGAGTGCACGGGAAAGACGCGCTCGACGCCTTCGCCATAGCTGATGCGGCGCACGGTGAACGTCTCGTTCAACCCATGTCCGCGGCGTCCAATCACCACTCCGGTAAAAATCTGAATGCGTTCTTTGTCGCCTTCCACCACTTTGGTGTGCACGCGCACGGTATCGCCGACGTTGAATTGCGCGGCTTCCTTTCGGAATTGTTCCGATTCAATTTTATCTAGTATTGCCTGGTTCATAAAATTCGTGTCCCGCGCTTCAGTACTTCAATTTCTTAGAGTCCTTAAAAACTGGGTGTTTCCCATCAATCCACTCATCCATCAGTCCATTATTCCATCATTCTATTCTTAGCACATCAAATCGGGCCGGCGCTCACTGGTGCGCAGCCGTGCCTGCTCGGCCCGCCAGCGTGCGATCTCGGCATGGTTGCCCGATAACAGCACGTCCGGCACCTTCATCCCGCGAAAATCCGCCGGCCTCGTATATTGCGGATACTCCAGCAAACTGTGGCTGAAGGATTCTTCCTGCGCACTTTGTTCATGGCCTAGCACGCCCGGCAACAGACGCGCTACGGCGTCGATCACGACCATGGCCGGCAGCGCGCCGTTCGTCAGGACGTAATCGCCGATCGACAATTCGTCATTCGCGAGATGCTGCCGCACGCGCTCATCAAACCCTTCGTAGTGGCCGGAGATTAACAACAGCCTCGGCGCCAGGGCCAGCTCATGAGCAATGGCCTGAGTAAAACTCCGGCCCGACGGCGATAGCAAAATGATCCGCGTCTCCGGGCTCGCCAAATGTTCTACAGCTTCAAAGATCGGTTCCGGCTTCAGCAACATCCCCGGACCGCCCCCGAAGGGCCGGTCATCCACTGTTCGATGCCGGTCGTGCGCATAATCGCGCAAATTGTGGAGCGCCAGATCCAGCAGCCCCGATTCCCGCGCCCGCTTGATGATGCTCTCATCCAATGGACCCGCAAACATCGCGGGAAACAGCGTGAGCACATCGATCTTCATAACCTGATGGAGCGCAGCGCGTCTGCTATCCTCAAGATTCTATCCTCGGCCGCTGCTGCGCCGCGCCCTGTCAAATCGTGGTTTCCCACCGCTCCGCCCCGGCTCAACTCGGCGCGTTTTCCTCGACGATTTCCAACGTGCAGCGGAGCCCCTGTTTGGCACTACCCGCCAATAGCAGCGACCGGATCGCGTTGATCGTCATGCCCTGACGTCCGATGACTTTCCCGACGTCCTGCGGATGCAACCGCAGTTCGTAAACCGTCGTCCCCTCGCGTTCGACCGGCGTTACGCTGACCGCTTCCGGGTTTTGTACCAGACCCCTGACGACGTATTCGAGAAAGGCCTGCATAAATTCATTGCTAGGTTATGCCGGCGCGGCCGCAGCGGTAGCAGCGGCGGCTTTGGACGCTTTCTTAATGAAACTGGCAACGGTCTCGCTGGGCTGGGCGCCATGGCTCAGCCAGTAATTGGCCCGCTCCAGATCCAGAGTGTAATTGGTGCCTTTTTTCAGAGGTTGGTAAGTGCCGATTTCCTCGATAAACTTGCCGTCTCTCGGGCTTCGGCCATCGGCCACGACAATGCGGAATACCGGGGCGTTTTTCGCCCCCGCGCGCTTCATGCGAATCTTAACTGCCATAAAAAAATCTTCCTGTCCACCGGGCTGCCGTCTCACTCGAACCTCGCACGCCCGTCGGTGTTCCCAAAAAGGAAGCGAGAGCCTAGTCTCAGGGGGCGGCCTTGGCAAGCCCCGTTTCCAGTTTTTTTGCGCTCAGAGCGCTCAGAGGAAACGAATACCTCGAGACCGTCGAATAAGCCAACGAGGGCACCACCAACCTCATCAAGCAGACTTTCAAGCTCACGATTAAGGTCGAAGGTGATACCCTCACGCAGACCGGCATCGATAATCCTTGGACCGAGGTTTGGAAGCGCGCGAAATGAGTTTGCGTCTTGCGGCGTTCGTTGGGCATTATGAGCATATAGGCAGGCGGCGCCACGCTCGCATGACTCCGAACGCCATCCAATACAGTGAAACACGCGACCTGCCGCTTGCAAGTGTCTTGACCCTTTACCGAGCCAATGGGTGGTCCTCAGCGGACAAGCCAGAGTCGTTGCACAAGGCGCTCCTTGCTTCCCATTCACTCGTCACTGCTTGGGATGGCGGCAAACTTGTCGGACTGGGCAATGCCATCTCCGACGGTTACCTCGTTGTTTACTATTCTCACTTGCTCGTGCTGCCGCAGTATCAGGGTCTCGGCATCGGGACGGAGCTCATGCGCCGACTCATGGCGCGTTACGAGGGATTTCACCAGCACATGCTCGTCGCCGATGGACGCGCCTTGGATTTCTATCGCAAATGTGGGTTCGAGCGCGCGGGCAAAACCGAGTCGATGTGGATTTATGCCGGCTATGACCACTGACCGGCGCGTATGACATATCGGCAGGCGACAGCGGATGATTGTCCTCTTTTGGCGCAGTTAAACTACCAGTTGATTCGGGACGAGGGACATCGCAACCGCATGACTGTTCCTGAACTCGAGCAACGAATGCGGGGGTGGCTCGCTGGCGAATATACGGCGATTGTTTTTGAAGACGCCGGGCAGGTCGTCGCCTACGCTCTGTTCCGCGAGCAAGCCGAGGAGATTTACTTGCGGCAGCTCTTCGTCGTGCGTCATCTTCGCCGGCGAGGAATTGGCCGCCAGGCCGTCCAGATTCTTCGTTCGGAAATTTGGCACAAGATCAAGCGACTGACTGTCGATGTCCTCGTAACGAACAAAGAGGCGGTGGCCTTCTGGCGAGCTATTGGCTATGCGGACTATTCCCTCACGCTGGAGATTCTTCCGGAGCAGTGAAGTTACCTTCGACCGAACCGAAAAGTCCTAGGCGACACACTTGAACCTTTCGCAGGAAGGAACGACAATCACGGGCGAGAGAAAATGACATGAACGGGTCAGTCGCGGTGGCTTTGGCTTTGCTCAGCCTCGTCGCCGAGCTTGGGTTTTCAGGCATCCTATCGGAATGAAGACGTCCAACATCGCATCTGTGAGTTTGGCCGATGCCTTGGCGAAAGGTCCCCCGCCGCCTGGCAACCTCGCAATTCCGGTGTTTTCGCATGGATCGCTCGTCGTTGAGCTTTACACGCCTAAAGATCATGACCCTCAAAAGCCACATACCCGCGACGAGGTGTATTTTGTCATTCGCGGAAAGGGCGTTTTCTTTGATGGAGACAGGCGACATCCAGTGGAGGCCGGTTCATTTGTGTTTGTGGGCGCTGGCTGTAAGCATCGCTTCGAGGATTTTTCCGCCGACTTTGCGGTATGGGTTGCCTTTTACGGGCCGGAAGGAGGGGAGCCGGATGCCTGAGAGTTGCAACGGCGGAATCCCTCGCGTGTGCTCCGAATCAAGCGCTCTTCTGCTCGCGCCGCTCCCGAATTCGGGCAAGCAAGACGCTGGCTTCATAGAGGAGTTGGAGCGGGACAAATATGATAACCTGAGTCACTAATTCGGGTGTGGTCAGCACTGCACCGAGGATGAGATTCACCACGATGATGCAAGGTCGGAGCCTGACGAGTTTTTTGTGATTCAGGATTCCAGCCTTAACGAGGACCAGCACACCCACCGGCATTGCCAAGCCCACACACACTCCGATCACGAGCCTCCATGCGAAGCTGGCGTTGGCCTGGGGATTGGAAAATCCGATCCACGCAGCGTACTGTGCGCTCGCCCGCGTCGCCATGGGGAGGATGACGAAATAACCGAAGCTGCCGGTGGCGATTAGGAAGCTCACCGCGACGCCAAGCAAACAAAATAGTTGCGTCCGCAACCGTACGCGCTTCATCGCTTCTGCCTTTTGAAATTCCGACCGGAGCGACTCTGTCTTGCCCATCCTTTGGATGGCAATCTCGAAACCCTTTTGGACGCTCAGCCCTGACCGCACGTGCTGGTCCACCTCATCGCGCAAATGGCTCTCCAATTCGTTCAGGACGTCAGGCGTTTTAATCCCACCTGCAACCATCTTCCGCCGCCATTCCGCGATTGACTGCTCGAGGTTAAACATAACGTTCCTTCCATAGGCCGGCCAAAACTGAGTGAACCGTCAGCCATTGCTCACGTTGCTGCTTCAACGCCCGCTTGCCGTGCTTTTTAATCGCATAGTATTTTCGCTTGCGTCCATTTTCAGCTTCCACCCACCGCGAGCTTATCCATCCCTCGTCTTCCATTCGGTGTAATACGGGGTACAGCATCCCGTCAGTCCACAGGATGCGGTCTTTGGAGCGGGCCTTAACTTCCAGAATAATCGCGTAACCGTAATTCTCCCCGCCTGACAGCAAGGTAAGGATCAGCGGTTCTGCGGATGCAGCTACAAGTTCTTTCGAGAGCATGGCCATTCGATTGCCCAATTATACGTTGCATTGCTATGTATGTCAACTTGAGAAAACGAAAGTCGAAATTTCTTCCATCGTTCTTCCCCCGTCATACAGCCGCGAAATGCGAAAAGCGGACAGGACGCTCGGCGTTGGTTCCTGATTGCCGTGTCGCTCACACGATTCGGATGAGAACTCTGATTTTACAAAACCGTGACAACGTCCTCTGGCCAATACTGTCTGCTTGAAGCCGTGAAACCTCACCTCCTGCACGAGAGCTCCCGGATGCGTTCGGGGTGGTTCTGGCTGCTCATCGGCGGTTGTGTTCTCGTAATAATGCTATGGCTTTTGAGCAATTCAACCAGGAAAGGACCGGCAGTCGGGGCAGATCGCAGCGAAACGAAGAGACTGGACACGACCGTGGAGGGTAAGGGAGTCGGATCTGTTCGAACTTCGGAGGCTTCACGCCGATCGAAATCGGCAGGCTCGAAGAACCTCACGGCAGAGGAATTAGTCGCGGGCAAGCTGCGCCAGTTCGGAGCAAACCACCGCAAACTCACACATGCACTGGCCGAACGCTTCAAAAGTGCAGTACCCGACGAGGTTGAGCGCTTCTTCGACGCAGTCGAGGGCGGAAACTGGGAGGAGATTAACGCGGCGCACGAAGCGCTGCTGCTCAGCAAGGACCAGCTCAATCAGCCTCGATCACCGGAGCTTCATCAAATTTGGCGTCCCATTCAGGAAACCTGGGGGGCGGCGAGGGAAGCGCACAACTGGCCGGCGCAAAAACTTCTGGATTACGGCCAGGCGGTGCTCGGTTCCTTGCGGCCTGGGATGGTTTACGTCGGCGGAACGGACCCGGGCTGCTTCATTCCGACATTCCTCAACGAAACCAGCGAAGGTGAACACCACGTTGTGCTGACCCAGAACGCACTGGCAGATGACTCGTATCTCGATTATCTGAACTTCGTTTACGATAATCGCCTGACAACCCTCGGACACGACGATAGTGAGCGCGCGCTTCAGGAATACATTGCCGATGCGCAAAAGCGGTTTCAGCACGACCAGCAGTTTCCAGATGAGCCGAAACAGATGCGTCCCGGCGAGGAGTTCCACATCGGGGAGAACAATAAGATTTCAGTTGGCGGCCCAGCTGCCGTGATGGCGATAAACGAAGCGCTTTTTCAGAAGCTCATGGACAAGAACCCCGACATTTCCTTTGCTATCGAACAATCGGTTGCGTTCACTTCCATTTATTCGAATGCGGCGCCGCTTGGGCCGCTTCTCGAGTTGCGGGTCCAAGGCACGCGAGATGAGTTGACAACGGAGCGCGCCGCCCAGTCCGTCGGTTACTGGCGCACGATTTCCCAACAGTTGCTGTCGGACGCTGAAGCGGCCAATTCTTCTGAGGTGCGGATGGCTTACGTGAAGGCGGCGTCCGAGCAGGCTGCCCTTTTTCTTGACCGCCACCTCACGAGCGAAGCCGGGCAAACCTATGAAATTGCCATCCAACTCGCTTCCTCCAGCCCCAACGCTTCAGACTACGCGAAATGGCTCATCCCCGTCGTGGAAAACGCGTTGAAAATCACGCCTCAGAACCAGCAGTGCCTCGACTTGCTGAAACGCCTGCAAACGGCGAAAAACAATTGATACAAACGAGGATGCGAATATGTCGCTTACAATGGTGGAGAAGATTTAATTCGACGATTTCGCGGGCGGACTTGCTGTCCACAGGATACTCTCGCGAAACATTTCAATGTCGGAACGCTGGAATGGATATTTACTGGCAAAATCGTCAAGCATCTGCCTGGCTTCCGCGGCACGGCCAGAACGAGCAAGGATTGACGCGAGACCACCGACCGCTTCCGGACTGTAGGGACACAACTGACTGGAAAGGCGATAGGCCTCTTCGGCTTCGGCAGTATAGTTGTGCGCGGCAAGAAGGTTCGCCGCGGAGTTGGCCATGTGTGAATACGCTCTTAGCGCAGAAGTTGAGCCGGCAGCTTCGGGATCGGCGAGCACATTTTGCGCTGTTGTTCGCCAGTAATCAAGGGACTGTGCGGCACGTTCGTCGGTAAACGCATTTGGATCGTTCTGCGCGCGAAGTTCCATCAGTGGCCCAAGCGGAATGGCATCGCCATAAGTGCCTTTCATCGGAAAGGATTCCTGCATACCAAATGAAAGGCCGGGGTTTTTCTCCAGGAGCACCTGGAGAAGTTTTTCATTGATGGCCATTACGCCAACTATGCCGCTAACCTGCACGTGGCCGTCCTGCATCCTGAGTTTCTCACCGAGACGGACTTGTTTGGGTTCGTCCGGGAATTGCTCGTCGTGCTTCATACGTTTCTGGGCGTCAGTGATGTATTCCTGAAATATGCGGTCGGCATCCTCGTCGGTCAGTGTCACTATTCGATCGCCGTAAAGTTCGGTGAGATAATCGCGATAACCACCGTCAGCGAGACCATTCTGCGTGACGACAATGTGGCGCTCACCGTCGCTGGTATTGTTGAGCAATTCCGGGATCCATCGTCCGTCATCCGTTCCACCCACATAAACCATCCCGGGACGTAACGAATCGAGGATGGACTTGCCGTAATCGAGTAGTTGTTGAGCCGGCCAAAGATGAGCTTGTTCGGCAGCGCCGTACGCGTCAATTATCGCGGGCCAAAGATGCTCGACGCCCGGAGGCCGCCCGGTGGCATGTCCGGCGCTGGAGTCGCCGCCGTTGATCACCTTGAACCGCGCATCGATCTCGTCCCAATTCCCGGCTTCCACGGCATCGAAAAAGAGCCTTACGGCGTCGGGCACTTCAACTCCGTGTCGTCGGGCAAGAGCGTTAGTCAATTCCCGGCGCGACTTGCCGAACCGGGCAATCTTGCCGGCGACGATTTCCTGGGCAGTGGCCGGGGGTGCGGCATCCGATTCGCTCCGGGATAAACCGCCGCGCACCCGGTCGCCGAAGCGGCGGAAAAC
This sequence comes from uncultured Verrucomicrobiota bacterium, assembly GCA_964446585.1. Taxonomy (GTDB): domain Bacteria; phylum Verrucomicrobiota; class Verrucomicrobiia; order Limisphaerales; family UBA8199; genus CAYUPI01. The sequence goes on along the minus strand of CAYUPI010000038.1, from coordinate 39,911 downwards.
TGGAGACGATGCGCTTTCGGAAATGGGTAATTGAGGTGAATTGCTTTGCTCGGCTGAATTCTTTTGGTCCTGTCGAAAGAAAAGCACGATGAGAACACCGGCAGTGATTGCAGCGCCGATAATGGCAGTTTTGAGTTTCGTTGCAGCCATATATTTCAAAAGGGCGAGCGTGCCTCCAGTTCCCGTGGCCGCGCCTGCGAGGGCGGTTCGAGCGACGTTCGCCGCCAGTCCTGCAGGTGCGGCGGTGAGCGCCTGGCTTGTGAGTGCGGCAGCAATCGCGCCGGCTGAAAGGGCGACGCCACGGCTTATGAGTTGCGCGCGCAGCTTCGCCACCGCCCTGGTCACGCGTTTTTGTGCAGCATCATCGCTAGTGCCCAGAGCTTCACCGATGGAGCGATAATCACGCTGCTCGAAGAACCGTAGAATAATGGCTTTGCGATCGTCTCTTCCGAGACGGGTGATCGCTTCATCAAGAATGGGTGAAACCTGCGCCAGGTGGGTATCGGAATCAGTGTGCAGGGCGTTCATTTGAGCGGCCTCTTTTTCGCGGGCGTGCCGGCGACGGTTGGCCCGCAGGATTGGAGCAGCGACGTTATAAGTGCGCTGGTGTAGCCATCCGCCTAGCATCACCTCGCTCGACAGGCCGCGAGCTTTTCGGGCCAGATCGATGAAGACCAACTGGGTCACGTCTTCCGCGAGGTGGGTATCGCCATGGACCAGACGGAGCGCTGCAGAATAGACCAGTCCGATATAGCGCTGAACCAGGTCGCGGAAAGCCGCTTCGGAGCCGGTTCTGACGTATTCGGCCAGCAATGTCTGGCTGTCGGTCATTTCAACTACTGATAAAGTGCCGCTGGTTGCGGAAATCCGACAAGAATTTTAGCGGGTGAAAATGGGCGACAAATAAACAAATTCAGGAGTGGCGGTGTCTATCATCTAAATGAACTCCTCCACCTCAGCAATTTCCGGAATGTCTGTCCCGGCAATTATGCCTTGGAGGGTTTTCCTGCTCGCCGGCTTCATCATTGTCGCCCTGGTTTTCGCTGGTAGCCATCTTAACGCGGATCAGATTGATACCTACATCACGCATCACCTCAAGAAACAACAAGTGCCCGGCCTCTCGCTCGCGGTTCTGCACAACGGCAAAGTCATCAAATCCAGAGGTTATGGGTTGGCCAGTGTAGAACTGAACGCACCCGCCACCCCGCGAACCGCGTACCAGCTCGCCTCTGACACCAAGCAGTTCACGGCTACAGCCATCATGCTCTTGGTCCAGGACGGAACGGTTCGTCTCTCTGATAGCATCACCAACTACCTTAGTGCTCTGCCCTCCTCGTGGAGCAACATCACAGTGCGCCATCTCCTGACCATGACCTCCGGCATCAAGGACTATCTTGACCGGGTGCCGGAGAGCGCATGGCGAGAGGACTTCACTCGCGAGCGCCTCATCCATCTAATGACTGACCTGCCACTGGATTTTCTACCAGGGGAGGAATTTCGGTACTCTAACAGCAACTACGTTCTGCTCGCGATGATCATCCAAAAGGTCTCGCAGAGATCCTATGATTCCTTTCTTGGGGACCGGGTTTTTGGACCTCTGGGCATGACAGCCACGCGCTGCGACAGTCTCAGTGATGTCATCACGAATCGCGCAGCATTGTATGAATGGGAGAGCAATAGACTGGTGAATGTGCGTTTCCTTAATCCAACCCTCTGGAACAATGGTGACGGCGGCTTGATTTCCACGGCCATGGACCTGGCGAAGTGGGATGCTGCGCTGTACGACGACAGAATTCTTTCCGCCTCCATGCTCGCGGAAATGTGGACGCCAGTGAAGTTGAACAATGGCAAAACACAGCCCTACGGCTTCGGCTGGGACGTCGGCGAACTGCGTGGCCATCGTTGGGTGGGCCACGGGGGTGGCCGCCCCGGTGCTTCGACGCAGATCACGCGCTTTCTAAGCGACCGGTTGACCGTCATCGTGTTGATGAATGGCCCCGGCAACGCGGGAGACGTGGCATTGCATATCGGAGGGCTCTACATTCCCGGCCTTACACTCAGCTCCATCAAGCCGCTGCGCGATCCGGACCCGGATATGACGCAGCGGCTGAAACAATGCCTCTTCGACTTGGCGGAGAGGAGAGATTCTGCCCTGATCATGCCGGAGTTCCGACAGGATTACGCCAAATATAAGTGGCTCGGCGCCGATCTCCCTGAGCGGCTCAGCAACCTGAAGTCCTTCACCTACGTCACCACCGAAAAACCGACCGTTTACGGCCCAAACCCCTTGCCTGGGGTCACTCGTTTCTGCTCCTACAAATTGGTGAGCGGCGACGAGACGCGATTCTACACGTTCCAACTGACAGCCGACAATCATGTGGCCTGGTACCTCTCCTTGTCGGATTAGCTGCTGATTCAGCCGAAATTCACCTTTACATCCTGCCCTCTCGGACAGAAGCTCAGCGACATGCGACCAAGCAATGAAATCATGGTTGCGGCGCTGGTAATCCTCGGAATTTGCGGCCTCGCCATTTACCGCGTAGTTCTTTGGCTCATGGAGGCACCCCGCACTCCCGACCCTTGGGGGGACGAGATTGACAAAACCCTCAACGAGGACGAAGCGGTTCCTCTGTGCCACCATTGTTTAACGCCGCAGGAGCACAATGGCTGGTTTTGTCCCGAGTGCGGCGCGACAGTGGGGCCGTACTCCAATTATCTTCCCTACGTTAACATTTTTTCCCAAGGCGAAGTGCTTCGGGCAGGGGTTACCGAACGGCTCCGACGCAGCCCTCTCATCGTCATCGGATATGTTCTTCTTTCACTCGGTCTCTTCACCCTCGTTGCGCCGGTTTACTGGGTTTTCCTCTTCAAAAACCTCCGTCACGACGTCAGGCCGGAGCCGGATGCCTCACCAATCAACGGCTAACGAGAAATTATTCATCTCGCCCCTCAGTAGTTTCTCTGTGTTCTTTGAGTTCTCTGCGGTCAACCCTCTCTTGCTCATCTCTCAGTTGCCTCTGTTGCCCGCCGAAGCTGCCTGTGAGCGCAGCGAGCTGGCGCGGTCGAGTCGCCCGCCGTGCTCCTCCCTCTGCAGAAAAGCAGACCCCTCGACAGCTAGCGGAACGCGAAATAGGCCGGGCCCGCCGACTATTGCGGGAGAACGCGATAGAATCTCTGCGCGTTTGTGATGCCATTGCGGATTGTCACCACGGTACAGTCCGCCGGTAAATTTGTCGCAGTTTGCCAGTTGGCCGGTGCCAGTGAGTCCGTGAACTGAACCGTGTAAGTTTGGTTTTGTCCTGCAGCCGCGAACGAGAACGTAAAGTCCTTGCCTTCTCGGCGCGTGCCCAGAATTGTCACCGCGCCGTTTGTGGCGCAGACGCTCAGTGGAATGCTGGATTGATCGGTCCCACACGCAATCACAGCGGTGGGAAACGGCCCACATGGATTGCCGTCGGCAGCAAAAACACCTGAGTAACTGATACAGTCATTCGTCGTTAGTCGTCCTCCACCAGCAACCGGAAACGGATTTCCGAGCGAGGTCTGGTTCGAAAATGTAACGATGGCGCCGTCAGAACCGTCGGAGACCGAAATGTTCGTCAATGCAATATCACCGGTGTTGCAGACCTGGCCGGCAAAGCCAATCGGTGTATTCGCACTCGCTGGCGCGCAGTTGGAAACACACTGTTTTGTGACCGAGACTCGCGGATGAACGATCGTGATATGCGTCGCACCCTGGGCCGTGGCCTGATCGTGAATAGTCGAATCATTGCAGTCGGTTGTCCGCGTATCAGAGATCGCTCCTATCCAAATTTGGCCGGCCAATGGGAGCCCCGACTGCGAGGTGAATTCCGAGCCACGAGGCGTGATGAAAATAGGGAGGGCCCGGCCAACGTCGGCCGGTTTGATCGGGCCATATTCGAACCTCAGGAAACCACTCGGGCCGGTGTGAACCGGCACATCTCCGTCGCAGCCCGCACCCCCGGGACAATCCACGGTCAGGGCGGAACCCACGCCGCAGGCCGGCTTGGCATAAGGGCCAAGGATTTGATGCACCGTGCCGTCGGGAAGAATGACCCAGTTCGTGCCACCGTCCATCTTGCATGCTGAATCGTCCGCGTTGAGGTGTATGTAAAAGTGGACGCTGTCGCCCACATGAACGAGTTTCTCGTCGGGTATCCCGGGACTGACGCCCAAGTCGCCGGTGAAACAGTTCTGTCCTTGAGTTGCTGGTGTGAGCAGCACGTTGGCCCATAGCGCGACGACGCCCACAACCGATCCTAAGGATGCTAACTGCCTTCTGCAAAATCTCGCTTTGCTAATCATAGCTTAGTCTTTCTTTGCAGCACGCCGTCTCAGGACATGAGAACATGACGCTGCGGAGACCTTGCTGTCCTGAACGCCTTGGGCCGCGTCCCCGTTATTAGCGCGTGGGTGGCCGCAGTTGTCAAAAACGATGAATACGTACTTTGAACCCCGTAGCGGTACGGAGAGAACGCGACGTGATAGAGCGGCACGGTGCGCGCCAAAATCTTCGAGGAGGAGGCGAGTAAAAGTAAGAGTAAGATTATGAGTATGAGGAAGAGGAGGAGGGGAGGAGCGCGCGATTGAAAAATGTTGTCAGCGGGGGGAGGGGAGCGTAATCCTTTGCGCTATAAAGCCACTTTTTAGCAGGAGATGGAGATAGCAGCATGAAGAAGCCGTTAAGGGTCTTACTCGTTGAGAATTCCACGGAAGATGCCGCGCGGCTGGTGAGGGAATTGGAGGGCGCGGGTTTCGACGTGAAATCACGGCGAGAGAATACTGTCGAAGGCCTCAAAACCGCCCTGGACGCAGGGGATTGGGAACTTATCGTCAGCAGCGACCGGCTGGCTGAACTCAAGCTGGCGGATGTACTGGCGTTGTGCCGGGAGCGAGGGATTGAGGCGCCGCTGATTTGCATTTCAAGCGGCACGAGCGAGGAGGCCGCTGCGGCGGGCATTAAGGCTGGGGCACAAGACTGCATGCTGAGCGCCAATCTCGCGCGATTCATTCCAGCAGTAGAGCGGCAGCTGCGCGTGGCTGAAGCGCTCCGCAAACAGAAGCAGGCGGAAATCGAACTGAAGAAATTATCGACAGCGGTGGCCCACACGGTGAGTTGCATCGCGATCACGGACTTGGACGGCGTAGTTGAATACGTCAACCCGGCCTTCGAACGGACGACGGGCTTTACGAAACAAGAAGCCATTGGCAAGACGCTCCGCATCCTCAAGTCGGGCGCGCACGATCGGGCATTTTACGAGCGGTTGTGGAAGAAAATCCGCTCGGGTGAGGTATTTCGCGCGGAGTTCATTAATCGAAGGAAAAATGGGGAAATCTATCACCAGGAACAAACCATCACGCCCGTGGCCGACGGCGCGGGGAAAATCACCCATTTTGTGGCGACGGGGCGCGATGTGACGGAAAGGAAGCAAGCCGAAGAGGCCTTGAAAGAGTCCGAGGCGCTTTATCACTCCCTGGTGGAGACGTTGCCAGTGCACATTTTCCGCAAGGACAGGCAAGGCCGGTTTACTTTTGGGAACAATCTTTTTTGCCTGTCGATGGGGAAGCCACTTCTCCAGATTCTCGGCAAGACGGACGCCGATTTTTTCCCGCCGGAGCTGGCCGAAAAGTACCGCCGGGACGATCAAAGGGTTATGTCCACCGGAAAGGTTTGGGAGGACATCGAGCAGCACCAGACTTCGCAAGGGGAGCGGAAGCACGTCCACGTGCTGAAAGTGCCGTTGCGCGATTACCGGGGCGAACTTATCGGCATTCAGGGCGTGTCATGGGACATTACTGCGCGCAAGCGAGCGGAAGAGGCCCTGCAACAGTCGGAGGAACTTTTCTCGAAGGCCTTTCGCGCACATGCCGTCGGCATCAGCATCTCCAGGCTCTCTGATGGGCGCTTCCTCGAGGTCAACGATGCATTCCTCAAAATGCTCGGCTACGAGCGCGCCGAGGTCGTGGGCCGCACTTCGGCGGAAATGGAGCTCTGGCCCAGTCCGAAGCGGCGTGAGGAAGTTCTGGCACGGCTGCTGTCGGAGAAGTCCTTGAAGAACCTGGAGGGCCGGCTGCGCAAGAAATCCGGAGAGACTGGCGATTTGCTCTACTCGATGGAGCTGGTGGAGCTCAACGGCGAAAAATGCCTCCTGACATTTTTCAATGACATCACCGAACTCAAACAAGCCGAAGAGCGCAGCCGCCAGCAGGCCAGCCTGCTGGACCTGGCCCAGGACGCGATTATCGTCCGCGACCTGGATGGTCGCATTCAATTTTGGAACAAGGCGGCCGAGCGGCTATCGGGCTGGACGGCGGAGGAAGTCATCGGACGCAATGTGGCGGACCTGGTTTATAAAGACCGCGAGCAGTTCGTGGCGGCCCAAAAGCAGGTGCGCGAGAAAGGCGAATGGGCCGGTGAACTCCGCCTCGTTGCCAAAGATGGGCGCGAGGCGATTATGAGCAGCCGCTGGAGCCTTGTGCGAGACGCCCAGGGTGAGCCCAAGGCGCTGCTGGCAATCAACACCGACATCACCGAAAAGAAGCAACTGGAAACGCAGTTTCTCAGAGCGCAGAGGATGGAGAGCCTGGGAATGTTGTCCGCCGGCATCGCCCATGATCTGAACAATATTCTAGCGCCGATTTTGATGGCTTCCGCTTTGATGCGGCAGGGAGGCGTAGAAGAAAAAGACGTCCCGAGGATACTGGACATGATCCGCATCAACGCGCAGCGCGGGGCGGACATCATCAAACAATTGCTGGCGTTTGGCCGCGGTGCGGCGGGTGAGAGAATCGCCGTGCAGCCGCGGCACCTGGTGAGCGAGATGGTCAAAATGGCGAAGGAAACCTTTCCGAAAAACATCACGCTAGACTCCCAGGCCTCCGGTGACCTCTGGACCGTAATGGCAGATACGACCCAATTTCATCAGGTGCTGCTCAATTTGTGTCTCAATGCGCGCGACGCCATGTCGGGCGGCGGCACGCTCAGTCTGTCTGCCGAGAACATCGTATTAGATGAGCGATTCGCCAGCCAGAACCTCGAAGCCAGGCCGGGCCCCTATGTTCTGTTCAAAGTGGCGGACACCGGCTCCGGGATCGCGCCAGATATATTGGAAAAGATTTTCGACCCGTTTTTTACGACCAAAGAGTCGGGCAGGGGCACGGGTTTGGGCCTCTCGACGGTCCTGGCAATTGCGAAAGGCCACGGTGGTTTTGTGAAGGTCTGCAGCGAGGTTGGCCGCGGGAGCACCTTCGCCGTGTACCTGCCGGCCACCCCACAATCGCCGGCTGCGGCGGAAATTCAGAAGGAAGGCCCGCCGCCAGGCGGCCGTGGCGAGCTGGTTTTAGTCGTGGATGACGAGCAACCGATTCGGGAGATGACTCGGGAAATCCTCGAGCGAAATGGGTACAAGGTGCTGACGGCGCTTGACGGGACCGAAGCGCTGGCGCTTTTCAGCAAGTGGCGAGGCCAGATTGGAGTCGTGCTGACGGATGTTTCCATGCCAGTCATGGACGGCGTCACACTGGTTCGCACGCTAACAAAAATGAAGCCGCGCGTGAAGGTGATTGCCGCCAGTGGACGGGGCTCGGGCGGGGACTCGAACGAGTTGAAGGGGCTTGGCATCGACGCGTTCCTTGCGAAGCCTTATACGACAGAAAGCCTGGTGACAGCCTTGCACGACGTCCTTGCGTCGAAGCAGAATTAATGGGCGGGGTGGAGATGCGGCTAGGACGAAGCCGAGCCGCGATCCGCTTTCACTGAATAGGGCTTGTCAAGGGTGCTTTTGGGGCTTATGCTTTGTCTGAATAGTTAGTCAAAATTTGCAAACCCGGCAAATCATGGCTATTTCGTGTCATTCGATACGACGCCGAGGCTTCACTTTGCTCGAACTGCTGGCGGTTGTCTTCACAATCGCGTTGCTGGCCGCGTTGTTGTTGCCGGTGTTGAACAAAGCCAAGATCAAGGCGCAGCGGACGCAGTGCCTCTCCAACCTGCGCCAGCTCGGGCTGGCCTGGATCCTGTATTACACCGATAACAATGGCCGGCTGGTCGAATCTTATCCTGTCAACAATCCCAACGCCTGGATTCAGGGCGACATGCGTAATCCAATCGAGGCGACCAACACGGATCTGTTGGAACAAGGAAAACTCTTTGCCTATAACCGAAGCACGCAGATTTACCATTGTCCGGCGGACAACGGTGTGCCGTTGGAGAAACGTGTGCTGGCGAGCGTGCGCAGTTATTCCATGAATTCGTTCATGGGCGCTCGCGACCCGCACCTCGGCCCTATCCCGGCGGATGCCGGGAAGTTTGTCTTATTCTATGCCAAGGATCACGATATCCCGCGGCCATCCTCGATGTGGGTGCTGCTCGATGAGGACGAGCGAAGCATAAACGATGGCTTTTTTGTTCCGGATCCGACGGCCACAATGTGGATCGATTTTCCCGCCAACTCCGCGCATCGTCACGACTACAGCTTCGCGCTGAACTTTGCCGACTACCACTCCGAGATCTGGCATTATGACGATCCGGCGACCGGAAAGCTCAACCACAATCTGACCGAACAAGCCGGCAACTCGGATCTCAGCCGGCTGGCGAACGCCTCGGCGACACCAAAGTAAATCCGAAGGGCCAAGCCGGAAGTTCAGAGTCCGAGGTACAAAGTCTGACGACTGAGGTTCGAAATCAGGAGTCTGAATTCTCAAATCCGAAAGCCGGAGCGATTGCCACTGCGACTCGGGGTACAGCCGCCGGTACCTCGCAACGTTGACTCTGCAGAATTATTGCGGAAGAATGCCGCGAAGATACACGCATGTTCCCTTCAACAAAAGCTGCATTGAACGCGGAAGCCAGAGCAATGGTTGGCCGCCCTGAGTCTGCCAACGAGAATTCGCCTCGGTTCGATTGGCCATTGGCGCGTGAAGCCGAGGATTTGCTGCGCTCCCGAATCGAGGCTTTCCTGGAACGGAATGAGTTCGCAGGACGGTTGGCCCAGCGAATGCGTGACGAGACGGGCACGGATTTTTTCGAATGGGTGGACCATCTGGCGCTGCCCCCGGATGATGAACCCGAGTTGCGTCAGGCGGGATTTGTTCGTGATGACCAGAGGGAAACGTCCGATGGCCAAGCCGTGTATGAGCATCCCCGTGCGACTTTGCCACGGGTCCTGATAGGCCGCAGCAAGTGGCCCAGTCCTCCGGCTCTCGCGCTGCGTCCGGAATCCATCGCCGAATTTATCGCGAGGCGGAATCTGTCAGGCGAGCCAGAAGGCGAGCCCTATTCGCAATATCGCCGCATCACGGTAGCTGAGGAAAACCAGTCGAAATTGGAGGCCGTCGAACGTCGAGCGTATCGGGGGTTCGTTTCCCGACCACTCAAATCCGGTGAGCTTGCTGCCATTATTAAGGCCCGTGAACTATGGCGGACGCGTCCCCGATTTTGCGTGAATGATGCCGAAGGATTCAAGGTGGCCGAGCAAACATTGGAGCGGGTCCTGAACCTGGTCGGACACGACGTTGCCTGCCAATTATTCTTTGAAGCGGAACGTGAGTATTGGGAAAGCCGCAACCATGCCGCGCGTGTTCAGAAATTTCGCCAGGACCAGCTCGGCCTGGGTTGGGGCAACCACGACCATCATACGCTCCGCTGTTCACGCGAGCATTTTGTGGACGTCGTTGATTTCCTCCTGAAACTGGGCTTCCAGAAGCGCGAACGGTATTACGCTGGAGCGGAGGCCGGCTGGGGCGCGCAGATCTGCGAACAACCAGTGGCGGGCATCGTGGTCTTTGCCGATGTCGATCTGATGCCTGAAGAAACCCAAGTCGATTTTTCCACCACGCGGCTCTCGCCATCAAAGCGCCTCGGCACCGTCGGCCTGTGGGTCGGTTTGCACGGTGAGAGTCTGCTCGAAGCCGGGATGCACCATCTCGAAGCGCGATTTGATTTCGCTTTGCTGTGCGAGCAGTTGAAGGCACACAGCGTTGAAATGATGGCGCCTTTTTCAGATTTCGATTTCCTGCGACAGGCCTTCACCCAGGGGGAGCGATGGCCGGTGAGGCCGGACCGGGCCGAGCGCCTCCTGTCCGGCGGTCTTATCACACGCGAGCAATGCGATCGTTTCGTCAAGGAAGGGGCCCTGGGCAGCCACCTGGAAAACCTGCAGCGCCATGGTGGCTTCAAAGGTTTCAATCAGAAATCGGTCAGCGTTGTGATTGCCGCCACCGACCCGCGCAAGTCGAATTTTCCGCTCATGCCAGCGGCTGCATAGGCCGCGTTTCGGCAAATCTACTTTTCTTCCGCGCAAAGCCAGGTATTGTTTGCGGCGCCATAGACGGGCCACGGGGGCGGGCTGATCCTCATGTCACTTCTCACTCGTGCGGCGCCGTTTGGCATGGCAATTTGAACTAAATGGACGCAGCGCATATCAGGAATTTCAGCATCATCGCCCATATCGACCATGGGAAGACAACACTTTCCGACCGATTGCTGCATCGGACCGGCACGATCACCACCCGCGAAATGGAGGACCAATTGCTCGATTCAATGGATCTCGAAAAGGAGCGCGGCATCACCATTAAAGCGCATCCGGTCACAATGGCTTATCGCGCCCGGAACGGAGAGATGTACGAACTGAACCTGATCGACACACCCGGGCACGTGGATTTCTCTTACGAAGTGTCCCGCAGCTTAAGCGCATGCGAAGGGGCGTTACTGGTGATCGACGCCGCGCAGGGAGTCGAAGCGCAAACGGTGGCCAACGTGCACCTTGCGATGAGACAAAACCTGACAATCATTCCGGTCATCAATAAAATCGATCTGCCGCACGCCGATGTTCCCCAGACGCGGCAACAATTGGAGGACATCCTGGCGATACCGGGCGATTCGGCATTGCTGGCCAGCGCCAAAGAAGGCCTGGGAATTGATGAAATTCTCGAGGCAATCGTCGAGCGGATTCCCCCGCCGAGACCGACCGGCGCACCGTCATTGCAGGCGCTGGGCTTCGACTCGTATTTCGATACTTACAAAGGCGTTGTGACGCACGTGCGCGTCTTCAATGGCGAACTCCGAGCCGGCCTGGCGGTCAAGCTTCTGCACTCGGGAAAGAACGTCGAGGTAAAGGAGGTCGGGAGCTTCAATCCCAAGCCCTATGTGCGTGAGAAACTCGAAGCGGGTGAAACCGGCTACTTCACAGCCAATATCAAGAGCCCCCAGGAAGTGAAGATGGGCGACACGATCACCGACACGCGCCATCCATCACCGCCGTTGCCGGGTTTCCAGGAGATTCATCCGATGGTTTTCAGCGGGATTTATCCGATCAACACGGCGGATTACGAGCATCTAAAGGCCAACCTGGCCAAGCTTCAATTGAATGATTCAGCGTTTGTGTACCAGTCGGAAACATCGGTGGCGCTGGGGTTTGGCTTCCGGTGCGGCTTTCTCGGGCTGCTGCACCTGGAAATTGTGCAGGAGCGGCTGCGGCGCGAATACGGCATGGACATCATCGCGACGTATCCGAGCGTAATCTATCGCGTCACCTTGACCGACCGGTCCGTCAAGCAGGTAGATAACCCGGCCTATTTGTCCGAGCCGACATACATCGAGAAGATCGAGGAGCCCATGGTTAAAGCTTTCGTCATCTGTCCGAACGAAAACATCGGGGATATGATGGCGCTGATTTCCGAAAAGAGAGGCAATGTGGATCACACCGAAACGCTGGACTCGCGCCGGGTAATGCTGACGAGCCTTCTGCCGTTGAATGAAATTTTGATTGATTTTCATGACCGGATCAAGAGCATCACACGCGGCTATGGCTCGATGGATTACGAAAATGCGGGCTACCAGCCATCGGACATGGTCAAACTCGATATGCTGGTAAATGGCGAATCGGTGGATGCCTTTTCCTGCATCGTGCACCGGGACAAAGCGGAGGGCAGGGGACGCGCGCTGGCAGCCAAGCTCAAAGAAGTCATCCCGCGCCAGCAGTATGCAGTCGCCATCCAGGCCGCGATCGGTGGCAAGATCATCGCGCGCGAATCCGTGAGCGCGCTGCGCAAGGACGTCACAGCCAAGTGCTACGGCGGCGACATCACACGCAAACGGAAATTGCTCGAGAAACAAAAGGAAGGCAAAAAGCGGATGAAATCCTTCGGCTCGGTTAACATCCCGCAGGAGGCCTTCATCGAGGTGCTCAAAGCGTGAAGACTAAAAACGTTGAGCGTCCGGCGTCGAGCGTCGAGGGACAACAAGTGCCCGAAAGAGGATCGCCGATTTTCCGATGGCTCACGTCGAAAACGGTACGCCACGCCACGGCCATGCGCAAACACGTTAAGAAAATTCTCAACCATCAGCGAGACCTGCTTTCGCAGCAAGCTATCCAGGCAGTGGAGCAGGCGGTGGCGGAAGTGCGGAACGGGGTGGCGGGAAACGCGGGCCGTGAGGCGCTCGCCAAGCCCATGGCGAATTTGGAAGCCGTCGCGAACAAGTGGCTCAAGCCCTATCCGAATGCCGCCTGGCGCGAGAACATCGAAGTTTTACTAGTGGCATTAGCCGTCGCTATGGGGATCCGCACATTTTTTCTGCAGCCATTCAAGATCCCGACCGGCTCGATGCAGCCGACGCTTTTTGGAGTGACGTCGGAGAACCTTTTGCAGAAGTCGGATTTCAAACGGCCGACCGGGTTGACTGCTATTCGGGAGTGGTTTGGCGGTGCATCCTACGTGCACAAGGTGGCGACTACGGATGGCGAGCTGAGGGCCGTCAACCCTCCTGTCCGATTTCTCATTTTCAATCTCTGGCAAACTTTAGTTGTAGGGGATGAAACCTACGTCCTGTGGTTTCCGCCCGATTACGGAGAGCAGCCGCTTGAACAACGCGCCGGATTTCAGTATCGCCAGGTGTTTCACCGCGGGGAGGACATCGTCAATTTGCGTGTCGTCGCCGGCGACCATTTGTTTGTGGATCGCCTCACTTATAATTTCGCTCCGCCAACCCGCGGGGAGATCATCGTGTTTGCGACCAAAGGCATCGATGGTCTGCGCCAGGACCAATTCTACATCAAGCGCCTCGTCGCTCTTGGGAATGAACACGTCCAAATCGGCGATGACAGGCATTTGATTATTGATGGCCATCGGCTGGACGCAACCACGCCTCATTTCCAAAACGTTTACGCGTTTGACCCACGAAAGCCGCCCATGGAGAGTCGCTCACCAACGGAGGTCCATTATTCAGGACACGTCAACGAGAAGGTCAAACGCCACTTCTACCCAGAGTTGGGAACGTTGCTGGCGCCAAACTTTACTGACGAGCGTGCCGTCTATACCGTGGCGCCCGAGCACTACATGGTGATGGGGGATAACACCATGAACAGCCTCGATTCCCGCGCCTGGGGCGATTTCCCGTCCACAAACGTCATCGGGCGCTCCTTCTTCGTGTACTGGCCGATTACCGACCGCTTCGGCGGCGGTTACCGAAGGTAGCCCGGGTCAGCCTTTCAGAAACTCATCCAGGGCCGCGTGCGTGATGCGCCAGGTCGTGCCGATCTTTTTCCCCTTTAGAGAACCATCGGCGAGGGCGGCTAAGACCTCGTTCTCGCCGACCTTGAGGATTTTTGCGGTCTCCTCCGGGGTCAGCAGCTCGGAAAGCGCAGCGCCCGCACCAGATGCAACCTGATTCGCTCCCAGCGCCTGCGCCATTTGCTGGCCCATCGCCAGGCCAACGCCAAGCTGTGCTCCCGCGCTGGCAGTGCCGGCACCGTCGGTCTTTCCCATCCCTTGTGCCATCTGAAATTTCACGTAGTCGTTCAGATTGCCGAGAGCCGACATGCTGGTGCGGCTGTCAATCGCGCGCGAAACTTCATCAGGAAGCGAGACGTTTTCGACGATGAAGCTGGGAATTTCCAGGCCGTACTTTGAAGACATTGCCGGGTTGATCAGCGGAAGCAGCGCCTCGCCCAATTCCTGGTAACGTGATGCGACATCCAACACGGGCACATGAGCAGAGGCGATGGCATCGCTGAATACACTGACGATCCGTGACCGCATCGCACTAGTGAAATCGTCGAGCATGAAATGGGCGTCTGTACCAGCAACTTCCCTCAGAAACACTTTGGGCTCGACGACGTGGAAGTCGTAAGTGCCGTAGGCCCGAACTCGAACGATGCCAAGCTCGGGGTCGCGGTTCATTACCGGATTGGTGGTGCCCCATTTGTTGCCTGTGAACAGGCGCGTGTTGATGAAGTAAACGTCGGCCTTGAAGGGCGATTCCAATCCGTACTTCCAACCGCGCAGCGTGGAGAGAATGGGGATGTTGTCGGTCGTGAGCGTATGCTTGCCGGGGCCAAACGTGTCGCCGAACTGTCCCAGGTAAACGAGCTGGGCGGCCTGAGACTCGCGCACGATGAGTTGCGCGCCGCGTTTGATTTCCTTGTCCAGGTCTGGATAGCGGAATGAAATGATGTCGCGCGAGTCGTCTTCCCACTGGATAATCTCCAGAAACTGCGTTTTGAGATAGTCGATCAACCCCATAAATCACGTTTCACTCTGCGCTTATCATCGGGTGATTAAGCAGGTCTGTGAAGTACAAATTCCATCGGTGTGTGTAACCGGGCGCCAGGGCAGGGGAGGAGGCCGGCGCTTTGATCCTTGAAGGTTGCTCCGAGAATCCCCAAGCTTCTCGCCTGATGCAGGCGGAATCGCTCAATTGTCCAATGTGCGGCGCCCCGGCTTCGAGCGAAGCGACCCGGTGCGAACATTGCGGGGCGCGTCTGGCCACGGTCGCCTGCCCTTCGTGTTTCGGGATGATGTTCGTCGGCGCAAAGTTCTGTTCGCACTGTGGGGCGCCGGCGCAGCGGAGTGAGATTGCATCTGACACCCGGCAACTGTGTCCCCGCTGTCGCCATGAACTTGAGGCGGTCGTTATTGGAAATACGAACTTGAGAGAATGCCCAAAATGCGAAGGGATTTGGGCGGATGCAACCAGTTTGCAACAAATCTGCTCGGACCGGGAAAAACAGGCCGCCGTTCTCGGCTTGGCAACGCAGATTGCATCACCCGAGTCGGGAAATCTCGAAAATGTCAGCTATGTGCCTTGCCCGATATGCGGAAAATTGATGAACCGCGTAAATTTTGCCCATTGTTCGCACGTAGTCGTTGACGTTTGTATTCAGCATGGCACTTGGTTTGACAGAGATGAATTGCGCCGGATCGTTGAATTCATCCGGGCCGGTGGTTTGGACCAGGCCCGAGCTCGAGAGGTAGCGCGACTGGAGCAGGAGCGCCGCGAACTGAAAGCCGCCCGGGCAGCGGCAACATGGGACAGTGGAGGCGGTTTGGCCCAAAAGGACTACGACGCCTGGGGGACCGGCATCTCGGCCGCGGCCGAGGTTCTGAAGCTCCTAATCAAGCGCTGAGCACCAGTATTTCGGCCTAAGACCCGCAGCGGACTACTTGTCGCACAATGTATGTTATATTTAATACATATCACCTCCAGTCTTAGCCTGTATTGACTTTTTCATTGGTTTTTCTGTGAATCGCAGTAATTGGGGACTCTCAGGACTCCCTTGCCCTGTCGTAGGCTTTCACGTATTCGGCGGCCGTGCGCTCCCAGGAGAAATCTGCGGTCATCGCATTGGTGCGGAAACGACTAAACAATTCCGGCTCGCCATACAGAGCCAGTGCTTTGCGGATGGCTTTTCCCAAGGCGCCCACGGAATATTCGTGGAATTTGATTCCGTTTGCTTTTTCAGCATTTTCACGCACGTCGATCACGGTATCTTCGAGGCCTCCGGTTGCGCGGACAATCGGTATCGTTCCGTAGCGAAGGCCGTACATCTGGTTTAGGCCGCACGGTTCGAAGCGCGATGGCATGAGGAAAAAATCGCAGCCGGCTTCGATTCGATGGGAAAAGCCTTCGTCGAAACCAATTTGGACAAAAACCTGGGATGGATATCGGCTGGCAAGGTTTTGCAAAGCCTTTTCGAAAGCCGGCGTGCCTGTCCCGAGGAGGATGACCTGCATCCTCGCGTTAAGCATTTCATCCAATGCGCCGAGCATGATGTCCACGCCTTTCTGGTCCACCAGGCGGCCGATACTGCCAAAGAGCGGGGTATCTGCGTGGACGGGCAAACCGGTTTCTTCTTGCAACTTCGCTTTATTAACGGCCTTTCCGGAAAGGTTGTCCGCGGAATATGGCTGTGCAATATAAGGATTGTTAATTGTGTTCCATTCGTCGTAATCGACTCCGTTGAGAATGCCAGTGAGCAGGTGTTGTCGATGGCGCAGCAGACCGTCCAGGCCGCAGCCGAATTCGGGAGTGGTGATTTCGCGGGCATACCTGGGGCTGACGGTGGTCAGCACGTCCGCAAATGCGAGCCCAGCTTTCAGACAATTCATATGTCCGTAAAACTCGATTCCCTCGGCAGTAAAATAGCTCCACGGCAGATTGGTTAGGGGAAACTGACCAGAAGGGAACAGGCCCTGGTATGCGAGGTTGTGGATGGTCAGGCAGGTTCGTGGGCGATTGCTCTCCCCTGCCCTGTTGGCCTGATGTTGGAGGAACAGTGCTGCGAAGCCGGTCTGCCAATCATGGAGATGCACAACTTGCGGCTTCCAGGGTAAGTGGAGCGCCAGTCGAGCGACCGCTTTCGAGAAAAAGATAAAACGTTCGGCGTTGTCAGGGTAATCAACTCCGTTCACCTGGTAGAGACCGGCCCGGGCATAGAAATCCGGCGCGTCCACAAAGTAAATTGTATGGCCGGCTGAACTTTCGAGCGACCAGATCCTGCCGGATACGTGCCTCGGTCCCAAAGGCAGATCCAATTCCGTGCCGTTTTGCTTAATATCCGGAAAGCGCTCGAGCGTGCCGCCATACAAGGGCGTTACCAAAGCGACCTGGTGCCCAAGGCGCGCCAGGGTCTTCGCCAGCGCGCCGACCATATCGGCCAGACCACCGGTTTTTGAGTAGGGATGGACCTCGCTGCTGGCGAGCAGAATTTTCATCCCGTCGTGGTTTGACTCCCTGTAATGCGCTCGGTCTTCAGATAGGGTAGCAGCGCCGGCGGCACCGTCAGGCTGCCATCGACCTGCTGGCAGGTCTCAACCAGAGCAACGAACAGTCGTGCCAGCGCAGTGCCGCTCCCGTTCAGGACGTGGGGGAAGTGATTCTCTCCACCGTCGGTCTTGAATCGAAGATTCATCCGGCGCGCCTGGAATTCTTCGCAATTGGAAACGCTGGAGACTTCGAGATAACTCCCCTGCCCCGGCGCCCAGACTTCAATATCATAGGTCTTGGCGCTGGCGAAACTCATGTCGCCGGTGCACAGAAGCACGACCCGATAGTGCAGTCCCAGCAATTGGAGGACGCGCTCGGCATTGGCCAGCATTTTGTCTTGCTCTTGGTAGCCCTGCTCGGGCTTTACGATTTTGATCAATTCGACCTTGTCGAATTGGTGGACGCGAATCATCCCGCGCGTGCCGACGCCGGCAGCCCCGGCTTCCCCGCGAAAACAGGGCGTGTAAGCGCAGTAATAAATCGGAAGCTGGCGTTCGGGGAGGATTTCCTCGCGATGGATGTTTGCCACCGGTGTTTCAGCGGTTGGAATTAAGTAGAGCTTGCCCAGCGTGCTCGCATCCAGACCTTCCTGGACGCCGTAATATTGATCGGCAAATTTGGGGAACTGCCCGACGCCTTCCAGGCATTGCGGCCCGACCATGAATGGTGGGGACACCTCGGTATAGCCGTGCTCGCGCGTGTGTAGCTCCAGCATGAACTGAATCAAAGCTCGTTCCAGCTTCGCGCCCCAATTAGTGTAGAGCACGAACCCGCTGCCCGAAAGCTTGGCAGCGCGTTCGAAGTCGATCAGCTTCAGTTTCTCGCAAACTTCAACGTGCGATTTGGGTTTGAAAGCGAAAGTCGGTTTCTTGCCGTGAACGCGAACAACGGCGTTCTCCTCAGCGGATTTGCCGACCGGGACAGACTCGTGTGGCAAGTTCGGCAACCGAAGCATTAGTTGCTGCCGCGCCGCCTCTGCTTCCGCCGCCTGCTGATCCAGCGAGCTGATACGGTCTCCCAATTCACGTGCTTCCCGTTTTCTGGTCTCAGCCTCCTCCGCTTTCTTTTGCCCCATGAGCGCGCCGATTTCCTTTGCCGCCCGGTTGCGCTGCGCCTTAAGGGCCTCGACCTCGGTCAGGAGCTTGCGCCGTTGTTCGTCGAGCCGCCGCAGCTCCTCCACCTGGGCCTCGTCCCCTGCCCCGCGGCTAGCAAGGCGCCGGCGCACAAAATCGGGCTGTTCGCGGAGCAGTTTGATGTCGAGCACCGACGCATTATAGGTGCGAGAGAGGGCTGGGCAAGGTGGATTGAAACTCTGATGGGACGATTAGGACGAATAGGAACATACAAATCAGTTTTTCGTTTTGTCCATTGGCGCAGATCGACCTATTATGCACCGGATGAATGACAGCACCTCTCCTGCCCTTTCCGGGCGCGTGGCTTCGCTCCATCTGCATCCAAACGAACCGGCAGCGCCGCTGGAAGCGGTGGATGAGATCGAACTCATCCAGGCGAAAGGCATTATCGGGGAACCCCGCTATTTCGGGCGTGTCAACCGCGACACCGGCCAGCCCAGTCGCCGCCAGGTAACCCTTATTGGGCGCGAACAAATCGAGGAACACGCGACGGCCCTGCGGTTGCAGTCCATTTCGCCTGGGGCGGTGCGCTCGAATATCGAGACGTCGGGAGTCAACCTGATTGCATTGGTCGGGCGCGAAGTTGAGGTGGGTGAGGCCGTGCTCCTTTTCTACGCTTCGCGCGAACCGTGCGCTAAAATGGATGCGGTATGCCAGGGCCTGCGTGAATTGATGAAAAACAATCGCCAGGGAGTTGTTGCCGAAGTCGTGCGCTCAGGCAAAGTTCGGGTTGGGGACGCGATCACCGCGAGGTCGTAGCTCTCGTTTTAGTCGTAGGAGACGAGGTAACGAGCCTGTGACCTCAGGTTTTCCGGACTGAATTTTGAGACTCGTTACCTCGTCTCCCTCCATCGACGTTCAGAATGAGAGTGGCTGCCACGGTGGCGTTTATCGGATCGTGGTCATCTGCTTGAGTTGGAGCCAATCGGAATTCTTCTGGCTGATTTGTGGATTGTTCTGGCCGAGCGAATCGCTATTGGGGTCGCGCAGCTTCTTGGCGTCGATGTGGCCATCGGCGAAGTTCAGGGCGTAGCCATGCTGATGCCGAGCGGCGGGGTAACTGGCAAATGGCCGGCTGTCGTCCATCGTCACTAGAAACCAGCCGTCATCGATGCTGGCCTCGTGTTCATCGAGCAGGACCCAAAGATTAGCGGGCCTGGCCGCGGCCAGTTCGCTTTCGCTCACAAACGTTCGGTATCCGGCGGGCCGGGAATCAGTCTCCATCACGCGGCTGCCCATCCAGCCATTCATGGAATAGCTGCGGACACGCGGGGAGCCACCTGCCTGGGAGAAGTCCGCCGGGCAGCGGTAAGTCGCGACGTGGCTCGCGTAAGGAAAGAGTTTGCTTTGGCGAAGAAAAACTAGGTTGGTGGCTTCCACGGGCTCCTTCATGTTGCCTCGAACCCAAGGATTGTTGCCTCGCCCGGCGGGTGTGTTTTCCGGCAGTCGGCTCTCATTATCGGCGGCATACATTTGAATGCCGAGGCCCAATTGTTTGAGATTATTGACGCACGCAACCTGTCTGCCCTTGGCCCTGGCCGAGGAAAGCGCGGGCAGCAGCAAAGCGGCGAGTATCGCGATGATGGCCAGCACGACGAGGATTTCGATCAGAGTAAACGCGGAGGATTGGCCAGGAGAGCGCGAGCCTCGAGAGCACCAAAGGAGCGCGGGCAAGCTCCCACTTTGCCGATCCGCAGAGTGGGAGCAGTTTTCCGAAACGGGATGTTGCCGACATCGGAGCATACGTATCCACCGCATTTTATCGCGTAACGGCGTCGGTTTGTGAAGTGTGCGTTTGCAGGCACAGTTCGTCTTTTGGTTGCAGAGCTGATCGGTGGGGCAGATAATCCGACACGCAGAGAAGAATTTGCACCCAGCCAATGACGCGCACCGCAATGATGGCCTTGCTCGGCGCCGCGTTGGCAACACTGGCGAGGCCGAGCTTCGGCCAGCGGGCCCCCAATTGGCGCGTCTTCAAACTGGCGGACGGCCTGGCGGAGTCGGCTTGCGTTTCGGTGACCGTTTCCGCCCAGGGCAAAGTCGTGGCGCGACATTTGAGTTCTACCGCCGCCAGCAAACTGGATGGTTACACGGTTACGATGGTGCCAGCTCCGGAAGGCACCGTTCGGGTTTACGAGAGTCCGGGCGGACAACTCTGGACCTTCGCGCGGGGAGCGATTGAGGAATACAAAGAAGGATCGTGGGAGACGCATCCGATTGCGGAAATACCCGGCACTTCCGGAGGTTCGAGCCCGAGCAGTCCCCTGGCGCTCAGTCCGGTTCGGCAGGGACTGGTGCTGTGCCTGATGCCTGACCGGTTGTTGGAATTTGATTTCTCGATTACAGGCAACCCGCAGGCAATCTTGATGCGCAGGGCCGAGCAAACGCGGCTTGAAAAATTCACGAGCATGGCCGCGGCCCGAGACGGCGGCCTCTGGATTACTGGTGCGCGCGGTTTGGCAAAGCTGCCAGGTCCGCTGCGCAACTTGAAGCCAGATACGCTCTGGCAAGAGCATCTGCCTTCAGCGCATCTCCAGATACAGAACCTGCAGGAGCCGCATGAGGATTTGGCGGGGGGCATTGTGGCAGTGGCCGAGTCCGCAACAAACTACGAAAGAGTCATGGCCTATTTTGACGGTCAGAGCTGGGGCGCCTGGAGCTCGGGCGGCCGGAGAATTCGGCACGCCTGGCGGAGTGCGGATGGAAGGTGGTGGGCCTCGACCATTAACTCGCTATATCATTCCGAGGGCGACTCGCCCGACCTGGTTGAAGACGAGGACCTCTCCGCGCGCCAATATTTCGACGCGGCGGTCGAGCCAGGCGGCGCATTCTGGCTGGCCACATCCGACGGCTTGTATCGCTTCACGCCACTGATTTGGAGAAGCCCGAACTGGCGCACCAGGATGGCCTCACCGATCCAGTGTCTGGCCGTTGATTCCCAGGACAATGTTTGGTTCGTGTCCTCTGGAGGTCTGCACGTGGTCGAACAGGGCCGCCATCGAGAATATTCGCTCGCTAATACGTCTGCGCAGAACCAGCCAGCTTCGCTCAGGCTGTTCCCGTTGAAGAACGGCAACCTGCTGTTGGGCGGCGAGGAGCAACTGCTTGAGTTTCATCCCGCCAGCGGTCGATTCCGCACAATTCAAGCCCGAACAGATGGGAGGCAGCGCAAAGTGCTCGGACAATTAAAGGATGGCAAGGTGGGACTGCAAGGTTGGGCGGACGGTGCCGCCAGCGGGAGCGTGCTGGAGGGCTTTGACGGCAGCGAATTCGCACCACTGCCCTGCCCTGCGCCGGGTGCAGCCATCGGCAAGGACTGGTCCGCTCTTTTCGAGGAGCCGAATGGGGACTTCTGGTTGGGAACCGGGCACGGCACAGCCTGGTATCACGAGAAAAAATGGAGATTCTTCAACGCCGCGGACAAGACCGGTCCGGAGGCGCCCGTTGCCTTCGCCGAGTTGGCTGATGGCAAAATGTGGTGCGCCACCTCTGATAAAATCTGGCAGTTCGACGGCCGAGACTGGTCCGAAGTGCGCCGTGGGTTTGACCAGATTACGTGCCTGCTCAGGGCTCATCGTGACGGGAGTGTATGGGTAGCGTCGCAAGGCGGGTTGCATCGGTATTACGAGGGTGCCTGGATAGAGAATGGCCTCGAAGAGGGCCTGCCGAGTTCGAGTATCCGCGCGCTTTGCGAAGACCAGCGCGGTCGCCTGTTGGCAGGCACGGCACACGGTTTGAGCCACTACGACCCCGAAGCTGATCGCGAGCCGCCGGAGACGCAATTAAGACGACTGCCCGAGATCGACACGAAAATCCTCGCAGGCGGCACTATCACGCTGCTTTTCAGTGGTCAGGACAAGTGGAAGCAAACACCGCGCGAGCGCTTGCTCTACTCCCATCGGCTCGATGATCATGATTGGTCCGCGTTCCAGGCTGCCAGCCCAGTCACGTTCAGCGACCTGGCGGCGGGCAAACATTACCTCCAGGTCCGGTCGATGGACCGGAACGGCAATCGAGAGTCGAAGCCGGCGCAGCTTGTGTTAGCCGTCGTCCTGCCGTGGTACCAGGAAACGCGGCTAGTGGTCATCTCGTTGGCGGGAGCTGCGGTGGCGCTGTTTTTCGCTGGTTTGGCGTTCAATCGCCATCGCCAATTGGCGCGCAGTTATGCCGAGGTGGAGAAAAAAGTGGCGCAGCGGACACAGGAGCTGGAACTGGCCAGTCGTCAGTTGCTCCACAGTCAGAAAATGAACGCCTTGGGTACGCTTGCAGCCGGCATCGCCCACGATTTCAATAATATCCTCTCCATCATTAAGGGCTCGGCTCAAATCATGGAAGAGAACCTCGACAACTCGCAGAAGCTTCGCACGCGACTGGATCGCATCAAAACGGTCGTCGAACAGGGCGCGGGGATCGTCAAGGCGATGCTTGGTTTCAGCCGGGATTCTGATCAGCAACTGACGGCTTGCGATTTGAATCTGGTAGTTGAGGACACGATCAAGCTGCTGGGCGACCGCTTCCTGCGCGAGGTCCAGGTCAAGTTCCTGCCCGACCGAGCGCTGCCGGATGTGGCCTGCGCCAAGGATCTCGTTCAGCAAATCCTGCTCAACTTCATTTT
The DNA here is from genome assembly GCA_964446585.1 of uncultured Verrucomicrobiota bacterium. Taxonomy (GTDB): domain Bacteria; phylum Verrucomicrobiota; class Verrucomicrobiia; order Limisphaerales; family UBA8199; genus CAYUPI01. Next base: position 17,098 of record CAYUPI010000038.1, on the reverse strand, counting down.
CAACGCCGCTGAGTCCATGGATCGTCAAAAACGGATCATTCTCGAGACCAAACGTCTGGAAAAACTGGAGAGCGGCTTGGTGCTGCCGCCGGCTCAAGCCACGGCCTATGCTGCCATCAGCATCCAGGATTTCGGTTGCGGCATCCCATCGGAGAATATGCCGCTTATTTTTGATCCGTTTTTCACGACGAAGGCGCGTTCGGATCGCCGCGGCACGGGCCTGGGCTTATCGATGGTCTATGAACTGGCGAAGAAGCTGGAAGCCGGCCTGGCCGTCGAATCCATTGTCGATCGAGGAAGCACCTTTACACTCATGCTTCCAGTGCGAGGGACAACTGTAAAATCCAAATGACGAATGAACCCCGCCACCATCCTCATTGTTGAAGACGACGACCTCCAATACGAGATCTATGAGGAGGCGTTGGACAAGCATCAATTGATCCGCGCCAGGAGCGGGACACAGGCATTGGAGCAAATCCCGGGGCACCAGCCAGACGTGCTGATTCTCGACCACGTCCTCGCCGAAGGCGAACTCGGGCTGACGTTCCTCCCTCAGTTAAAGGAATTGTTGCCGCATGTGCCGATTATTATTGTGTCGGGTGCTTTGGAGGTGCATCAGCAACTGAAGGCGCTCCAGGGTCCGCGCCGTGCGCATTATTGCCTGACTAAACCCGTGGACGTGCGCACGCTCAAGCGCACGGTCGAAACCGCGCTGACCGAGTGCGGCGAGCGCGAAGCGGTGCGGCAATTTGAGGCGCTCGAACGCTCGCACCGCATCGACGCGCTGGATCTGTTCAGCCGTTCGACCGATCGCTTGGCCCGGCAAAACCGGATCCGCGAGCGGTTGACGAGAGCGAAGGGGCGCCCAAACATATCTGCCCTGGCGCGCGAGTTTGGTGTTGCCCGTCGCACGATCATTCGCGACTTGCAGGAAATGATACGCCGAGGAGAACTGAAGCCGGAGGTTTATCCGGATTGGGAAAATCCGATCGAGGGCGAGGAAACCTGAGCCTTGAACCTCTGGCAAAACCCATGCTGGCCACGCGGCTCGGTGCTACGCGGCGGGTTCGCCGGCTCTCAGAACCACATAAAACGTGCTGCCGTGGCCGGGCGAACTCTTCACCCCGATTCGTCCTCCATGCGCCACGGTGATTTCGCGAGCGATCGACAAGCCTAGACCCGCTCCGCTGCGTGTCTGGCCTGGCACGCGGAAAAATCGATCAAAAATCCGGGTCTGATATTCCTCTGGAATACCTGGCCCCAGGTCGGCGACGCTGAACCGGACGCTGCCGTCACCAGTGGCGGCCGCGCGCAAGATTATCTCGCTCGCCAGCGGGGAATGTTTGATCGCATTGATGACAAGGTTGTTCAGCACGAGCCCAATGCGTTGTCGATCCACGGCGACCGGAGGCAAGTCTGGGTCCGGCGAGCACTTCAGGCTTAGACCCTTGGCGCAAGCCAGGTCCGACAAATCCTCGAGCACTCGTTGCAGCAAGTCGGCAGGCGCGACGGGTTCGGTGCGCAATTCGGCGTTCCCTTCGTCGAGACGAGCGAGATCCAAGAGGTCGTTCAGGATCCGGAGCAACCGCTCGGTGTCGTCGCGTGCGGCCTGGAGCAATTCATCCTGTTTGGGCGCGAGGGGGCCGAGCGTCTTCTCGAGAAGAATGTGCAGCGTCATCCGAAGGCTGGTTAAGGGAGTTTTCAGCTCATGACTGACCGTGGCCGCCAGATTGGTCTTGGCTGCGTCAAGCAGACGGAAGCGTGTGACGTCGTATAGCACGACCGCGACGCCAAACATTGAGTCCTCTTTGTCACGCATAGCCAGGACGCGCGGCAGAAAGAACTTATCCGCCCCGTTGACTCGGTAGGAGACAACTTCTTTGAAGCTCTGAGGAAGGAAATTCTCCCCAGTTTCAAGAGTTTTGTCGGCGAGACCTTTCAATCGGCCGGGCAGCTCGCTGTTCAGGCGCAGGTTCGTCGCCAGATCCGCGGCCGCCGGGTTTTTCAACTCGATGGCACCCGCTCGATCCAGCACGAATATGGGATCGGGGAACGAGGAGAGGGTTGTTTCCATCGCCCGGTGAAGATGCACGATTTCTGCAGTCGTGCTTTGGCGGTATTCCTGGAGTTTTGCGGCCATGCGGTTGAAGGCCCGGGCGAGCTCACCAACCTCATCCCGAGATGTGACCGGCACCGGCTGGCCCCAATTGCCTTCGGCCAATTCGCGCGTGGCTTTGGTCAAAGATTGAATGGGGCGCAAAATCGACCGGCTGAGACGATAGCTGGCGTAACCGGAAACGAGCAAGGCCACGGCAATGCCGATCTCCATCAAGCGGCTGGCCTCGAGATTTACCTTCTGAATCTTGGCACTGGTGGCGAGGATCGCGAGGTGGTTCAGTTTTCGGATTTTCTCCAACAGTACATTCAGCCGCAAAGCGGCCGGCACGAGTTCCTGCTCATACACTCGGCGTTGATTTTCCGGCGTTGAGGAAGCACCCATTTTCACCATTGCCGCCTTATACGCCTGATAATTAGTGGCCAACTGCCGGCTCTCCGCCTCGCGCGGCATTGGCGCGCCTTCCAATTGAATAGCCAGATTTGCCTCAAAGCGTTGCTGGTGCCGCGCGAACGCCGCGCTCGCCTCGGATTGGTTCCCAGCTACTGCCCAGGCTTCACGTTCCATTCCTGCCAGGGCCGCGGTCATCGCCTGGGCGGCCAAAACATTGCGGTAGTTTCTCGCCACGGTCGCATCCACGCTGTTGGCGAGACGCGAGAAAAGCACAATGGCATATACACCGATAGCCCCAAGCGTCACCACAAAGGGAAGCAGATTCAGAAAGAGTCGCGTGCGCAGCATAGGACGCAAGCGGTCGTCTGGACGGGGCAATCAGGCCGCGGCCTGGGTGGCTGCTGACTCAGCCGGGGCTGGCTCGGCGGCCATTTTCTTCCGTTTGCGATAGAGCGTGGCGGGGTCGATGCCGAGCACCTCGGCGGCTTGCTCCATAGTGGCGGACTGCTGGATAACCCGGGCGATGTGTTCTTTCTCCAGCGCCTCGAGTGTCGTCATGGCGCCGACTTCAGCTGGCTCTATTCTGGCGCAGCTTGCGGATTGGCTGAGCTTCTCCGGCAGGTCGCTCAATTGGATCTGATCGCCACCGACCAGGATCACTGCTCGCTCCACGACGTTGCGCAGTTCTCTGAGGTTGCCCGGCCAGGAATATTGCCGAAGCCCTCTCAGCGTCTCCTTCGAGAAACCCTTTACCCGCTTGCCGCAAGCTCGTGCAAAGAACTGCAGGTAACTCTCAGCGATGGTTTCCAAATCCGCCAACCGTTTGCGCAGGGGCGGAACATGGACAGAGATCACATTCAGCCGGTAAAACAAATCTTCACGAAACCGGCCTTCCTGCACTGCCTTTTCCAGGTCCCGGTTGGTGGCGGAAATCACGCGCACGTTGGCGTGACGCGTTTTGGCCTCTCCGACGCGCTCATACTCCTTTTCCTGCAGCAGCCGCAGGAGTTTGGGTTGAATCTCGAGGGGGAGCTCGCCGATCTCATCGAGGAACAGTGTGCCGCCGTCAGCCACCGCCACTTTGCCCGAAGCATCGCTCACCGCCCCGGTGAAGGATCCTTTGACGTGGCCGAAGAGTTCGCTCTCGAGCAGTTCACGGGACAAACTGGGACAATTAACAGTGACGAAGGCGTTGTCTTTTTGCAGGCTATTGGCATGGATTGCTCGTGCGAGCACCGTCTTCCCGGTGCCGCTCTCCCCGAGAAGCAAGAGGGTGGCCGGCGTGGCGGCGGCCTTGAGCGCCAGTTCGAATGCCTGCTGCATTGCAGGCTCGCTCGTCACCAGATCCGTTGCCGGCGCATCCGACGATAACCTAGACTCCAGTTCGGCGACGCGCTCCTCGAGCTTGCGGGATTTGGTGATGCGGAGCAGAACGCGGCGGATCTGCTCGGGCGTGAACGGCTTGGGAATGTAGTCCACCGCTCCTCGCCGCATCGCCTCGACCGCCGTTTCGATGGACGCGTAGGCGGTGAAGACCACAACCTCCAAACTTGGGTTCACTTTGAGCAGTTCGGGCAGCAAATCGAGTCCCGACTCACTCTCCAATTTTAGGTCGAGGAATGCGAGGTCGAAATCCTCGCTTTCCATCAGCTTGAGCGCCGTGGCTCCCTCCGCAGCCGCGGCGGTCTTGTGGCCCATCGCTTCCAGCACGACCGCAGTGGTGCGGCGAATATTCTCTGCGTCATCGATGATCAGTACATCCATGTGCCGACTTGGACTTTTTGGCTGCATCGCAGCCAATTTAACTGATCATCAACCTTCGCGCGAGAAACTTTGTGGCGCGTTGGATCGGCCAGCTTGATGAATGAATCGGGCCCACGCACTCAGGATAGCTCCTTCTCGGTCTTCTCCAGAATCAGCCTCGAAAGCGCTTCATCGCCAAAAATCCCGACCCGAATTCTCATCTCGGTGGAATTATCCGACAGTCGTTTCAGGTGAAGACTGATTTTCTTGTTTTCCGCCGTCCGCGCGATCAACTGTCCCTTGAATATATCCTTTGTCTCCTCGGACGCAACATAGCCCAAATCCTTCATGGCCGCCTGGGTGGCGTTCCACATGCGATCGAAGGAAGCGCCCTGTGTGGATTTGAGCTCTCCTCTTACGTAGGCGTAACCGCCGGCGCCGACAGCGGCGCCCCCGCCCACTAACAGGGCAGCGCACCCGCACTGAAACAGCAGCGTCATGCTGAGTCCCAAGGTGAGCATCCGATGTGTGATGGCAAAATGAGCGCGATTTGGTTTCGTGGTCGTTTTCATACATTCCTTTCTCTCGACGGTGTTAGCCCGTTGTCGCAACCGAAGGCCAGAGACAGGCACAAGGCCTGTCCCTGTCCTCGGCGCTTCAGTTGAATTTTGACTTGGCGTTTTCGTAGGCCGCTTCCAGCTCATTAATGGCCAGTTCAACACCGGCTTTGAGGTCCTTCCAGGAGTCAGCGGTCGTGGTCCTGGCTTCGTCGCATTTCTGTTTTGCTTTGTCACGTTGTTCGCGAAGTGTGACGAGAGCCTTATCTGCCTCGACCTTGGCAGCGTCTTTATAGCCTTCAGACTTCTGGGCCAATTCAGCCATTTTCGCGTCCAGGTCCGCCAGTTTCTTGTCCATGGACGTCATGAATTCGTCCTTGGTCTCCGACAGTGCGTTTGCCAAAGGAGCCGCTGGTTTGGCCTCTGCTGCGGGTACGACAGGCGGCGCAACAGTCGCGGGTGGAGTAGGCGCGGGCGCGGCGGGTGCCGGTGCGCTCAGGTCAGGGGGCGGCGAGGGATTGGCCGCAAGGGGCGGCGCTGGCGTGATATCCTTTGGTGGGGCAGTTGCCAGCGCTGTATCTTTCGGTTGTTCACGGGCCTCCTGGGCCGGGGCAGGATTGCCCGATTGTTTTTCGCTGCTGCTTTGGTCGCTTGAGCTGCAACCTGCCAAAGTGACCAGAGCCGCGACTGTTGTGATTTGATGGCTTAGTTTCATGTGTTTGACTCCATTGTTGTGTTTTGCAGAAATTGACCGGGGGATTGCGGCTGGACCGCAACCTCCCGGTTCCACGGCAGGTGAGCGCGGCTGCCGTGGCGACTCCTTGGCTTTTTGTTTTTCGCCTTCGTTGGATGACATCTGTTTGCAATTCCGAAGGCCTCCTTGATCTCGACCGCAAATGGATGATCCTCGAACCATTGAATGGGGCCTAGTTTCATCGCCTTGAAACTGATTGTGCTGTCGGTTTTGGTTTTCATGTTGTTCGTTGGTTTGGTTTTGGTTGGGTGAGCTGTCTTAAATTTCGTGGGCGGAACGCGCGACGTGCCTCGTTGCCCCAGCACTGGCTCGCGCGTCCGCCTGAGCTGGTCATAATTTGTCTTTCCCGTGGCCTTGGCTTTCATGTCCATTTGCTTTCGGATCGCTCTCGGAGCCATAGCCCTTGCCTTCTCCGGGCTCTTTCGGTGGTTTGGGAGGCTTGCCTGGCTGTGGCGGGACACCTGGGTGTCCGTTCGCAGGCGGTGCAAGATGCTCCTTAGGTCGCTCCGGTTTCGCCTGTTCGTGGCGCGGAGCGGATAGGCCGTGCGCCTGGCCCTCACGCGGCTTGAGGTCGTGGCTCCGCGGCGCGTCCGGCCTCTCCATCGGGGCAGTGGGAGCCGGTTTCTTAGAATCGACTGTCGTCGCTGGCCGTGGCGAGGGGACAGGTGCGTTTCGCACCAGTTCACGAACCGGCCTGGCCGCCAAGTGTTTGCCCGTCGCTTTCTGAACGGTCTCAACTCCCGGCCCTTCATTGACAAACACCTTTTGCGGCGTCGAGCCAGCCACGGTTCTGGTTTCCTGCCTTAAATTGTTGATGACTCTGGTCTGATTGATGATCGTCGTGTTGTTCACGACAACCTTCGATGGCTGAATCGGTTCGGTGAACCTGCCACTTTCAACAAACACGAATTGCGGGCCGGAGACGGTTACCCTGATGCCTGGTGGCGCGAGCGGAGCCCAGCCGATGTAGCCGCCGCCGACGCGCCAGGAAACCCAGGCGGGCGCCCATTGAACTCCTGGCACCCAAATCCAGAAGTACGTCGGGTCGTACACCCAACAACCATAGTGGTAGCAGGCCCACGCCCAGGGTTCGTCAGTCTCCCAGTACCAGCCGCAATCGGTCCACACCCAGTGTCCGGAACAATAAGGCCGCCATTCCACGGCAACGCTTGCCGGGCGCCAGCACTGTCCGTAGGCACCTACGGAAACCCACGTCCCAATTGGCACCAATGGTGCGCGAAAGTCAGCCTCAGCCTGAATGCTGATAGACCCGGAGACCTCAAGGCCGGCTCGCGCGCTTATCACGCTGGATGCCAGGCCGAATGCCAACCCGATCAGAAACCATCTGCCAGTCGTTTTCACAGTAGTCCTTTCGTTTGATCCATTTTGGCGAAGCTTAGGCTGGGCCAAACGAAGGAGCTGGCGCGCAAGTGGGTAAACGCCAAACCGTTAGGAGCAATATTGAAGAATTGCTCTAACTCGTATGGCCGGTATGGTCGTGCATCTTGCAAGGTCTCCAGGGCGCGCCTTTGCAATTTGCAGTTCGCAGAGTGGGATTGTTCTATCCCCTACCCTGCGAGTCAGCCGGGTGTTGGCTGCGTATCAAGGGTGGACAGCTCGGCGGGGAATTACAACCTGGCAGCGATGTAGTTCTCAAGTTTCACCGCATCTGCGTTGAAGAGGCGAATACCCTCGGCCAGCTTTTCCGTCGCCATGGCGTTCTCGTTTAACTGCCAGCGGAATTTCTTTTCGTCGAGTTCCATTTTCTCGAGTTTGCTACCGCGGGCTGTGGACGGATCAAGCTTGCGCTCAATCGTCTCAGTGCTCTCCTTCAAGTCTTTCAAGAACTGCGGGCTGATCGTAAGAAGGTCGCACCCGGCCAACTCGAGAATCTCGCCTTTGCTGCGGAAACTTGCTCCCATGACTTCCGTTTCATGGCCGAACTTCTTGTAGTAGGCATAAATCTCCTGGACGGACAGAACGCCGGGGTCCTCCGCCGGTGCAAAATCCTTGCCGGCTTTTGCCTTGTACCAATCGAGGATGCGTCCCACGAACGGCGAAATTAGTCGAGCCCCGGCTTCGGCGCAGGCAACGGCCTGCGGCAAGGAAAACAACAATGTCATGTTGCAGTTGATACCGTCGCGCTGAAGAACTTCGGCGGCCCGAATACCCTCCCACGTCGAGGCAATCTTGATCAGGATATGCTCACGGCCGATGTTCTGGTTTTGATAAAGGGAAATAAAACGCCGCGCTTTCTCGATTAAGCCCTGTATGTCGAACGACAAATCGGCATCCGTCTCGGTCGAGACCCTGCCCGGTACGACCTTCAGAATCTCGACGCCAAATATCACGAGCAAATCGTCCATGATCCGGGTCAGCAAGGTCTCGCCAGTCGTGCCACTGCGCTGATTGTCCGCAATGGCCTTGTCCACCAGGCTCTGGTAGGCAGGCAATTGGGCCGCTTTGAGGATGAGAGAAGGATTCGTGGTTGCGTCGCGTGGCGCGTATTCCTTCAGTGTTGCGAAGTCGCCCGTATCGGCGACGACAGTGGTGAAGCGTTTGAGCTGGTCCAGTTGGCTGAGGGCTGGTTTCGTCTCGGGCCTGATCGATTCGGTCATCGTTGTCATACCAAAGAGGTTAGCACCTGTCAGGGCACTCGTCACGCACTCTCCTTGATCTTGCTTTTCGAAAACAAGATTGTGACCGAACGGCATTTGGCGGCCGCCAGCCTACTCCCTTCGGTAAAACCTCTGTTTCCCCTTACGAGCAGGCAACCTTATTTTATTCTCGAATTGTGTCTTGTTTTATGGCCACATGATTTTATGAAAGAGATTTCCTTGAATTCCGGGATCAGTCGCCGTCGTTTTCTCGCCGTCACGGGAGTCACATTGGCAGCCCCGGCCGTTATTCCAGCAAGCGCACTGGGCCGGGCGGGGAGCGCGGCGCCGTCGGAGCGCGTCACGCTGGGTGTCGTAGGTTGGGGAATGCAGGGACCCAGCAATACTGAGGCCTTCCTCCGTGAAAAAGATTGCCATGTTGTTGCCGCCTGTGATGTGGACCAAAAGCACCTACAGGAAGCGGTGAGTCGAATCAACAAGCACTACGGCAACGAGGACTGCAAATCGTACAAAGATTACCGCATGCTCATGGCGCGCAAAGACATCGATGCGGTGATGCTGGCTGTGCCTGATCATTGGCACGCTTTGATTGCCGTAGAAGCCGCCAAACAGAAAAAGGACATTTATGGGGAGAAGCCGCTGGCGCGTACGATTGCCGAACAGCAGGCAATTGTGCGCGCGGTGCAGAAAAACCACCGAATCTGGCAGACGGGTTCCTGGCAGCGCTCCCAAGCGCCGTTTCGCAAGGCAGCCGAAATTATTCGGAATGGGCTAATAGGGAAAGTGACTCAACTCGAAGTTGGTTTGCCCAGCGGGCACCACGATTTTGCGGGGACCTCGAAGGCGCTCCTTGAGAAGCTGGCAAGCGTGCCGGGAGCTCCGGACAATCTGGCCAGGGTCGTCGCCGGCACACCTGGGTGGAACGCGGCAGTGACGCCGGCGCCGCCGGAACTGGATTACGAGACCTGGATTGGCCCGTCGCGAATGGAGCCATACATTCAGGCGCGTGTGCACAAGAACTGGCGCTGGAACTACAACATCGGCGGCGGCCAGTTGTTGGATTGGATCGGCCACCACTGCGATATCGCACATTGGGGACTCGATTGCGATAACAATGGCGGACCCCTGGAGGTCGAGGGGACAGGCGAATTCCCGCCTCGGGATGCGATCTGGAACACATGCACCAAGTACCGGATTACGTGCAAGTATCCGAAAGATGTCACGATGACGATCGCAGGCGGCCATGGGGATATTCGCAGTGGCACGAAATGGATAGGCACAGAAGGCTGGGTCTGGGTGGACCGTGGCGGATATGATGCCTCAAACGTGGATTGGTTTCGCGAAATTCCTGAAGAGAAATACAAGGTCAAGCTTTATCGCTCTGAAAACCATCAGCGCAATTTTCTGGACTGCGTTAAATCGCGCAAACCGACGATCACGCCGGTCGAAACCGCCCATCACTCGGCGATTCCAGGCCACCTTGGGCTGATTGCGATGCTGGTCAGGCGGAAACTAAAATGGGATTCTACGAAAGAAGTGATAATTGGGGACAGCGGCGCAAGCCAGTTAATGGCGCGAGATTATCGCTCACCCTGGAAGCCGGTTTAAGAGGGCAGGAGAATGGGCGATACTGCCTCCTCCTCCCAGCCTTCTCGTCCCGAGGAGGAGATGGAGAAGTACTCACCGGCTGGGCGACCGCGAAAGCGTCCACGTTAAGTAACGGTTTATTGCACTTATGGGGTATGATTTCGATTGATTGGTCGAGGTTGATAGCTATAAATTAGTTTCCATGCGCAAACCTAGACAAATCGTCCCCCCGCAGCTCAGATTCCGGAGCCATCGCGCAGGTGGCTTTACCCTCATCGAACTGCTCGTGGTCATCGCTATTATCGCCATTTTAGCGTCGATGCTGTTGCCCGCCCTTTCCAAGAGCAGGAGCAAGGCGCAGGGCATCCAGTGCATGGGCAATCACCGGCAATTATGCCTGGCTTGGCGAATGTATTCGGAGGACAGCCGCGACCGCATTCCACTGGCCAGCGACGATGGAAGCGGAGATCCGGCGATCCTTGCGGCCACATGGGTGACCGGAGAAATGAATTTTAGCACGATCAACCCCTCGAACTGGGATCCCGAAGTCGATATCAAGAAGAGCCCGCTGTGGCCTTATTGCGGCAAAAATCTGACCATTTGGAAATGCCCTTCTGACAAGTCGTTTGTCACAGTGGGCGGCGTTAATCGACCGCGGGTGCGGAGCATGTCGATGAACTTTTACCTGGGCGGCTGGGGCGGCAGAAACATCGACGACCGGTTCCGGCTCTATTTCAAACAATCCGACCTGGCAAATCCCGGCCCGACCAAAATGTTCGTCTTCCTTGACATGCGCGAAGACAGCATCGACATCGGCAACTTCGCGACGGACATGAACGGGTATCCTAATCAGACAACGCAATTTGGCTTTTATGATCTGCCGGGCCTTTACCATAATCTGGCCTGCGGTTTCTCCTTCGCTGATGGGCACTCCGAAATCCATCGCTGGCGGGACCACCGGACGATGCCGCCATTGGTTGTAGGTGGCATGATCAACGACGGGTTCCCGAGCCCAAGAAATCAGGACGTGGCCTGGCTGCAGGATCATTCGAGCCGGCCGAAGTAAGAGGGCATTGCGACGATTAGGTTTCACGGCAGTCGCGCCTACATCTGATGCAAGCGAAAGAATTTCTTCCCTCCGGAAATCGGCACTAAGACAGAGATCTGGCCTGCATTGGTGACGGATGATTGAGTCACGGTTAACCAAGCGCTCGGCGACAAGAGGTTGGTTGACGACTGAAGCTGAAATCCGGCGAAGCTACTGGGCCAGGAGAGAACGACATTGGTTCCTCCCCGGTTTATCGCGAGGAGTGGCTGAGGCGTAGTAATCAGCTCGGTAATCTGCGTGGCCCAAACACTGCCAAAATCCTGTGAGTCGGTCGCGTACATTTGAATGCTCCAAAACCGGTTCGGATTGGCCGGATCGACGGAAATAGTGCTGTAATCACCCCAGCGGCTATACGCGGTGAGCCCCAATTGTTCGTAGAAATCATGGTAGGAGAGCGTGCTGGCTTGCAGTACGAGCGGATCTCCGAAGGTCGTGACGCCGTTGATGGTTCGGCCCACGATGGCGTAGCAGGTAATGTAGGTACCGATGCTGGAACCATTGAAGCCGATGACGACGACACCGTAAGAGTTCGCTGCGATCGAAGGAAAGTACAGGTCCATGCCCGGGTCGGCAATGGTTCCTGATTCGAGGAGAACGTTGTCCGCGGCCCGCACGCGGTACCATTGGATTGCGACATGATTGTTCAGCTCGGTGTTATGGACGGCGTAGAGGATCCCGCCCACGGCATAGATTCTGGCGCTGAACCGCGCTTCGTTTGCCACCAAAGTGTCGGAGCCGTCCGGCTGAATCGGAGCAAATGCCGGTCCCGGAAGATATAGACTGTCGGGAACAACCCAGGAGGCAGTCGGAATAAATGTGGACGGGCTTAAGGAAGCTGAATGGCTACTCGAATTCAGGACGGCAAAGCTGACCAGGTTCGAATGCGGGCTGCTGTCGCTGCCAATATCGCTGGTGGCCAAAATCTTGCCCGAACTGGAGCCATCAAAACAAATCGCCGGTTGAAGCACCTGGCCCCGTTGGGCGTAGTCCATAACTCCGAACCAAGTGCGGTGCGCAATCGTCGGTGAGGGTGCAAGCAAGTCCGCTTTGGGGAAAGAAACTAGGCCCGGGCCGATCGGATCCGTCTCCCCGTGGTAGAAGTCGCCGGAAAGGTAAACGGCGTTGCTGTCCACGCCCAGAGTTGGGAAATCGGCGAAGTAGCCGGTATCGGGGTCGGCCTGAAACAAAAATCCGTGCCACGTTCCTCTCGGGTCCGCACTGTCAGAAACTGCAAATAGAAAATCGTTCGACTCGAGCGATGGGTCGGATGGAGCATTGGCATCGAAGTCCACCATTGAAGCAAACCAGCGTTGAACGGTTGGATCGTAAATGATGCGCGGATCGGTCACTCCGTCACTTGACGAGAGGGAGACGCCTGAATTCGACCAGAATTTCGTGTCCGATACGCGTTTCACGACCGCGCCGTTCGATTTGTTGTACACGGCAAATGTGCCATTTATGAATTCTACAAAATGCTGTGGGCCGGCGGTTCCATTGGCATCTGCGGGCAGCGCAACCGAATCAACGCCGAAGGTGCTGCCAGTAAAATTCTGGCCGATGCTCGTGATGACGGCCGCCCGCGCGGAGTCGAACCAAGTAAGCGCGGAAAAGCAAAAGAGAAGGGCCGTTCGAGGGAGGTTTATACGGCACAGTCTAATCACGGCTGGCATTACCTATTAGACCAGAAAATGAGAATAATACAAGTGAAATGTGCTGATTTTCAAGGATTGTCGGTGAATTCGACGTGACGCGTCGGAAGCTGTGCGGCAAGTTGAAGGAGGCGACGAAAGGGCGATCAAGAATGCTTCTTGCCTTTAACAAACCCTACGGTGTTGTTTCGCAATTCACGGCCGGCGGTTCGCCAAACGGCACTTTGGCGGCGTTTGGATTTCCCGAATGGGTTTATCCGCTTGGTCGGCTGGATGCAGACTCCGAGGGTTTGTTGCTCCTGAGCGACGAGCCGCAACTGAGCCAACGGCTTCTTCACCCGCGCCAGGCCCACCCGCGCGAGTACTGGGCACAAGTGGAATGGATTCCCTCCGCTGACGCGCTGCGCAAACTCGAAAGCGGAGTTGTAATTCAGGAGAACCCTACCCTGCCCTGCCGGGCCTGGATTCTTGATCCGCAGCCGAGCTTGCCACCGCGCGCTCCGCCAATCCGCTATCGCAAGACCGTGCCGACCTGCTGGCTGGGGCTGGAACTTATCGAAGGAAAAAATCGCCAGGTCCGTCGCATAACAGCCGCTATCGGCCACCCGACGCTGCGGCTGATTCGGGTGCGGATCGGGCGGCTGCAGTTGGGCGATCTGCCCAGCGGCACTTGGAAATTATTGTCGCCAGCGGAAAGGAAGCTCGCGTTGGAGCCAGGTGCAAGCGTTCTCTAAACGCGGCAGTGTCTCGGAGTGCGTCTGCACACGCGGCGCTTTCCAAAGCGGGACGGGGCTCCCGCACTCCAAAACGCTTCGCGCGGGTCGGCAGCGATTTGTCCGTCCCGAGAGCGGCGAGCCGCCCGCCAGCGACGCTGGACGATTCCTCTGCTCCGCAATTTCGGCTTTTCTTTCGTCCGGCCAGCCATACTCTGCCCCGGCGTTCTAAGATAGCCTTGAAACTTTTCAACACTCTAACGCGCTCGGTTCAGGATTTCGTGCCGCTCGACGCCGCCGGCCAGAAAGTCGGCCTCTACTGCTGCGGCCCGACGGTGTACGACTACGCGCACATCGGCAATTGGCGCACGTTCATTTTCGGCGACCTCGTCCGCCGCTACCTCGAATTCAAAGGCTACCAGGTCCGGCATGTGATGAATGTCACCGACATCGATGACAAGATTATCACACGAGTGCAGGAGACCAAAACCTCCTTGCGGGAGTTCACCGGCAAATTCGAGAGCGCGTTTTTTGACGATTTGAAGACTCTGAACTGCCGCCTGCCGCACCACACTCCGCGGGCGACGGAACATCTGGCGGACATCATCGCGCTGATCGAAAAACTCATGGCGCGGAGTCTGGCTTACCGAGCGGCAGACGGCTCAGTCTATTTCAGCATCGAGAAGTACCGCAGCAGCGGCTGCCAGTATGGCCAACTGGTGAAATTGAATTTCGATGAAATGCGCGTGGGTGAACGAGTGCGCAGTGATGAATATGAAAAGGAAGCTGTGGCGGATTTCGCTCTGTGGAAGGCCCGCGCGCCGGAGGATGGCGAGGTATTCTGGCCCAGCCCCTGGGGCGAGGGCCGGCCGGGATGGCACATCGAATGCAGCGCCATGAGCATGAAACTTCTCGGAACCAGTTTCGATCTCCATCTCGGAGGCGAGGACTTGATGTTCCCGCATCATGAGGACGAGATTGCGCAAAGCGAGGGGGCCGGCGTGCAGCCGCCTGGCCAACGGTTCGTCAAATGCTGGCTGCATGGGGCCCATCTGCTGGTCGAGGGAAAGAAAATGAGCAAGTCGCTCGGAAATTTCTTCACGCTACGCGACTTGTTGGCGAAGGGCTATTCGGGACGAGAGATCCGTTATTTGCTGCTCACGGCACATTACCGCGAAACCTTTAATTTTACGCTCGAAGGTTTGCAGGCAGCAGGCGCTGCGCTCCAACGTCTCGATGAGTGCCTCAGCAAATTGCGGGAAGTGGCCGGCGACGCCCGCGCCAACGGAGGTGACTCCCTGGTTGAGAGCTTTTCTTCCATGCTGGATGAGGACTTGAACATTTCAGGCGGCTGGGGTGCGATCTTTGACTGGGTGCGCGACACAAACCGCCGGTTGGCGGAGAACTCGTTAAACGCTGCCGGAGCCGCTGGTGCGCTCGGGACCTGGCAAAAAATTGATGCGGTGCTGGGGATAGGAACCGCGCTGGAATATACTGTGCCCGCTGAGATACAGACTCTACTCGATGCCCGTGAGGCCGCGCGGAAAGCGAGGGACTTCAAGCGCGCTGACGTGCTCCGCGCCGAGCTGAAGGCCAAGGGTTGGCTAATCGAAGACACGCCGAAAGGCGCAAAGGTCAAGCGGATGTGATCGACGGAGCGAAATTTCGTCGTCAGTAATCCACATTCGACCGGACTACGAGTCACGCATTACGCATTACGCATCACGAGTGACGCATCATGAAGGGCCTCTTTATCACCTTCGAAGGCAATGAGGGCAGCGGCAAATCGACCCAAGTTTCGCTCCTGGCCCAGAGGTTGAGTTCGCAGGGCAGGCTCGTGCGGACGTTGCGCGAACCGGGCGGCACGCCCATCGGGGAGGAGATCCGCCACACTCTCAAGCACAGCGCTCAGAACCAGGCCATGCAAGCCGAAACCGAGCTGCTCCTGATGAATGCCAGCCGAGCGCAACTGGTCCGGGAAGTGATTCGTCCAGCATTGGCTGCGGGTGAAATTGTTCTGTGTGACCGCTTTTACGACTCCACGACCGCTTACCAGGGTTATGGTCGGCAACTCGATTTGAACAGGGTCAAAGCGTTCATTGACTTCGCAGTCGGCGAGACCCGGCCGGATCTAACATTGCTCGTGGTGGTGCCTCACCAGGTGAGCAAAGAGAGACTGTCGGCCCGACAATCGACGCTTCCTTTCATGCGGGACCGGATCGAAGAAGCCGACCGAAGCTTTTTCGAGAGAGTCGCGCGCGGCTATCAGGCCATCGCGGCCGCTGAAAAGGAACGGGTGCGACTCATAGACGGATCGGGCAGCACGCAGGCTGTCGAAAAGCGCATTTGGGAATCCGTAAGGCCGCTCTTGGCCTAAGACGGTTGCGCCGGTTGCGTACAGTCAGATTTCCTTGCTGAAAAGCGGTACGCAGCTATTGTGAGTCTGGGCGCAATGATCGAGGATACCATCGGGAAAATCGAAGCCAGAATTCAGGCTGCGGAGTCTGTTAAGGATGAACGGCGGCGCGAGTTGCTGGAGCTGTTGGGCACTCTTAAAGCCGAAGTCGCGAACCTGTCCGAAACCCACAGCGAACAGGCGCAAAGCATAGCGGGATTCGCCGACGTTTCCGCTCACGAAGCCACCCGTTCAGAGCAGAATGCAGATCTCTTGAAACTGTCGTTGCGGGGCTTTACTTCCTCGGTCAAAGGCTTCGAAGAGTCCCATCCCCGTCTCGTGCGGATCGTCAACGCGATCAGCAACACGTTGTCGAACCTAGGCATCTGAATGATTCCGCGGACAGTGGGCGGCCCGGCCCAGAGCATTCCAACTGCAGTGCTTGGCGGGATTGCCGCTCTGATCACCTCTCACGCTGCAACCTACGAAACTTCTCAGCTAGTCCCCCTCAAGCCTCAGCGCGAATTCCGCGGCGCGTGGGTCGCGACGGTGGGCAATATTGACTGGCCGTCCCGGCCGGGCTTGAACACTGCACAGCAGAAATCCGAGTTGCTCTCGCTGCTGGACCGCGCAGTTCAACTGAAGCTGAATGTGATCATTTTCCAGGTTCGGCCTGCATGTGACGCCCTCTACGCCTCGACAATCGAACCGTGGTCGGAGTCGCTTACTGGAACCATGGGAAAAGCGCCGCGGCCGTTTTATGATCCATTGGCGTTCGCGATTGAGCAGGCCCATCGCCGCGGGCTGGAATTGCACGCCTGGTTCAATCCCTATCGCGCCAGTCATTCCACTGCCAAATCGCCTCTGGCAACGAACCATGTCGTCAAAACGCACCCGCAGTGGGTGCGGCTGTACGGAAGGCAGATCTGGCTCGACCCAGGCGAGAAGGAGGTCCAGGACTACTCGCTGGCGGTAGTTATGGACGTTGTGCGCCGCTACGATATTGATGGCGTTCACTTTGATGATTACTTTTACCCTTACCCTGAAACAAATGGGTCGAGCGGAGACCCTGACTTTCCCGACGGACCCACGTGGAGGCGATACGCTCTCGGCGGTCGGCTCAGTCGCGAGGATTGGCGCCGTGAAAACGTCAACGTCTTCATCCACCGGGTTTACGAATCCATCAAGGCGGCCAAGCCCTGGGTGAAGTTTGGCATCAGCCCATTCGGCATTTGGCGGCCGGGAAGCCCTCCTCAAATTAAGGGGTTTGACGCTTTCGCGAAACTTTACGCCGATTCGCGCAAGTGGCTGGCGAATGCCTGGGTCGATTATCTGGCGCCGCAGCTTTACTGGGCGATTGATTCTCGAGAGCAAAGTTTTCCTGCATTGTTGAAATGGTGGTCGGAGCAGAATCCGACAGGCCGCCATCTGTTGGCCGGGCTGGATTCGACCAAGGCGAACGGCA
>CAYUPI010000037.1:0-58112 GCA_964446585.1 uncultured Verrucomicrobiota bacterium | reverse complement strand
TGGTGTTTCAGATGCATTACACACCGACAGGCAAAGTGGAAACAGATCGTTCGCAAATTGGGTTCATTTACTATAAAGGGGAGATGCCGCCCCAAAAAGTCGCCCATACCAGGCCAATCCTTAACTTTTCATTTGAGATTCCCCCCGGCGAAGCTAATCACGAGGTCGAATCAAGTTTTACCTTCGAGCGCGACGTTACGTTGTTGGGCCTGATGCCGCACATGCACCTGCGGGGAAAGGATTTTCTCTACCGCGCCACTTATCCGGACGGCAAGAGCGAGATTCTGCTGTCGGTGCCAAGCTACGATTTCAACTGGCAGGGCAGCTATCGCTTCAACGAGCCCATAAAGGCCCCCGCGGGAACAACGATCGATTGCCTGGCCCACTTTGACAACTCCGCGGATAACCGCGCCAACCCCGATCCGACCAAAACGGTCACATGGGGAGATCAAACCTGGGAAGAGATGATGATTGGTTGGGTCACCTATATCGTGCCGAATGCTGCCACCGAAAGCCAGCCAGTTAAAGAGGCGCGTCTTGGGGAGCCTTGAAGGTTCGAATAGGACGGATGGGACGGATCGGACTGATGAAGAGAGACGTTCTTCATCTCGGCACCCTCTTCGCCCTTTCCACAGCGCTCATAGCGTCGCGATCGGAATCGGCCGCGCAAACCGTCTCCCCCGCCGACTGGTCGAGCTACAACCACGACATTTCCGGTTGGCGGTATAATCCCGCCGAGAAAACGCTGAGCCCCGCCAACGTCGGCCAGCTCGTCGAAAAGTGGCGCTTCCCCGCTACCGGCTCGACCCAAACCGTCGGCGTCGTCCATGCCACACCCTCGGTAGTTGCCGGAGAGGTCTATTTCGGCACCGCCACCGAGCCAGCCTTCTACAAGCTCGCGCCCGACGGCACGCTCCGCTGGGTTTACCGCAATCCTACTCGGAAGTCCATGCTGCCGGCGACGGACGGCGCACCTGTCACTCAGAAACTCCGGGACGCGGCATCGCGAGCGGGTATTTTTTCTTCGGCATTAGTCGCCGAGGGGGCGGTTTACTTCGCTGACGTCGGCGGATGGATGTATTGCCTCGATGCCGCGACGGGGGCTGAACGTTGGAAAGTCGATGCCCGCGCGCCGACGTTTCCCGACGCCCATTGGAACAACCTCTTTATGGCCTCACCAATTATGGCGGGAGACAAGGTCGTGTTCGCTGGTGGAACCTTGGAACAAATGTTCGCGGGGAGCGTCTCGTACGCGGGCAGCACAGGTCGCGGTTTCCTCGTAGCGCTCGATCCGAGGACCGGCAAGCTGATCTGGAAATATAACGTCGGACGGAAGCCGGAGAAACTTGATCCTCCGATCGTAGTCGAAAGCTCGTGGGGGAGGCATAAGTTTGAGTATGGCCCAGCGACGAGCAGTGTTTGGTGCACACCTTCGTACGATCCCGATTCCAACACACTGTACTTTGGCACAGACGTGAACACCGCCCCGCAGAAGCCGACGCCCGACAATCCGGCGCTCCATACGGAAGATTCCTGCGCGATCGCGGCCATTGACGCCACGACCGGCAAGCGCAAGTGGAGCACGCAAATCAGTCCCGGCGACCTGTGGGTTGGCTCGATGCGCGCCTACGACCCCAAGACCGGCCTCTACAAAGACCAGTCGATCGGCGACACTCCGAAGATTTTCACCATCGAAGTGGACGGCAAGGCGACCAAAGTCGTCGGTGCCGGCTGTAAGAACGGCGGCTTCTATGTGTTGAGGGCCGGCGACGGCAAGCTCGTCAAACACACGCCGGTGTACACGGGGCCGCCTACCGACCCACCCGCGGCCCACGACCAGCGCGTGCTGGCGCTTCCCAGCCCCATGGGCGGATTGCAGACCGGTTGCGCGACCGATGGGCGCACTATCTTCAGCAACGGCATCGACTCCCTTCGGTCGGGCACCCAGGACAGCCCGTTCGCGCGCAGACAAGTGCCAACGGGCGGACGGGTGACGGCTACCTCGCTCGATCTAACTTCGGAACGCTGGCGCCACGAACGTCCGAAGATCCCGGAAATGGGCGGCACGCCCGGCAAACCAATGTACCGCGACGTTGGTGACGTCGTCGGTTCAGGCATCGCAGTGGGCAACGGCGTTGTGTACTTCACCGCCGTTGGCAGCGGCAAACTGGTGGCCCTCGACGCCGCCACCGGCGCCTTGCTCAAGGAGATCGTCCTCGGTCCGGTGTGGGCCGGGCCGTCCCTGTCGCGCGGCCGCGTTTACGTTGGCGGTGGCAACACACTGTTTTCCCCCAGCGAGTATGAGTGCTTTTTCCCGAAGCAGTACACTGGCAGCGTCCGATGCTTCGGGTTGCCCTGAAAGAGAGCTGGGCGAAGGGGATGAATGATCTTTGCTCCCTACGCGGTGTGGCACCCCACGAATCTCCAAAATGTGACGTGATCTGGGTGGCGCACCTCGGCACTCCCTTCGAGGCGGAGTACGGAAATTACCAGCCGCAGCGTGGGCTGATTGTCGCTGCGGCGCGGAAATCGGTCGAATTAAGTCGAAATCTGATTTCGAATCCTGAAGTTCCAGAGCTCGAGAGAACGCCTGGTTCTCTTGAGCCTGGAATGGATGCTTGGAGGCTAACGCTTCAATGCCTGGTGGCAAAGCGCTCGTTGCTGGTCTTGAAACGGCTGGCCGATTCTTCGTCGATGTCCAGCTCGTGTTCTTTCCACGTTTCGAAGCCACCTTCCAGTTCCATGACCGGGAAGTCACGGCTAGCGAACCGCACGCAGGCGTTGGCGGCCAAGTGGCACTGCTGCGTGTAGCAATAGACAACATTTGTCTTGTCTTTCCTCAGTCCCTGCGGGTTGTCCCATTTATCCTTGGGGAGATTAATGGCCCCGGGAATGTGACCCTTGGCGTAGTCCTCCGCCGCGCGAACGTCCACGACGACGAGATTGTCTTCGCCGGCTTTAATCCACCGCTCCAGCTCCACCGGGCCGGTCGTAAAAGCCAGCTTATCTTCAAAGTAAGCCCTCGCCCGGGCGGGAGGATGAATTCGAGCCATAGTCGATTGCATATTGGATCCTTTCGTTTGTTTTGTTTTTCGTTTGGCCGAGCCCTGATCCCCGCTCGGCAAGCTCTAATTTAGATCACTCGACCGGATTAGCAACTTTGGGCCTTGACTTGTGTAATTCGTCAGTGAAAGCGGGTCGGATGCCGCCGTAGCCGCCGCAGTAAGGAGGCGGATCTCCGGAGAAATCCGAGTGCCGCTTCCGCCTCTCCCGCTTTGCAGGATCGGCGGCTACTTTTTCTACGGCTTGCTAGCGAGCGGCGCGCAATGCGCGTTCCAATTCGCGCAGGTCCTCGGGCAGTTCAGCAGACCAGCTCATGCGGGTGCCGGGCTGGTCGGGGTGTTCGAGATTAAGGAGTGCGGCGTGCAAAGCTTGTCGTGGAAAATCAATGGGCGTTCGCGCGCGTCCATGCCGGCGATACCCGGGGTGATAAGTTCGGTCACCGATCAAAGGGAGCCCCGCGTGGGCGGCCTGGGCGCGAATTTGGTGCTTGAGCCCGGTTTCCAACCGTAGTTGTAGTTTGGTGACAAAACCATTGCCGCCAGCGAGCGGATATTCGGCAATGACTTCATAATGCGTGATGGCTTCCTGAGCATCGGCGCCGCTGGCTTTAGACGGCCGGTCTGGAAGGACGTGCTGGCGCAGTTCGTCCCGGCTCAATTTTAGCCAATGCCGCCAGGTGCCTTTGGGCGCGTGCGGACGGCCTTCCACGAAAGCCACGTACTCTCGCCTCATCGAGTGCGCTTTGAGTTGTTCGATCAGGTGTCGGCGCGCAGCGGGATTCGTGGCCAGGCAGAACACACCGCTCGTATATTGGTCGAGCCGATGGACCGGTAGGGGTTGCAGTCGGCGATAGGCAGGCAGCAGTGTCCGCCCGGCGACGGCACGATCCCTGGGCTTGAGTTTGCCAGCCAGGAAGTCGGCGAGGATACTGAGAGCGGAGAGGTCACAATTGGGCGCTGGTACAGAGATGAGTCCGGGACCTTTGTTTACGATCGCGATGGCAGAATCGAGGTAGAACAGCGAGACTCGGGGATGGATCTGCCAACCGGCACCGCAGTCCAGAGTCGTCGCATGACGCTCGCGCAGTTCCAACGTGTTGCCCGGGTCAGGGATTCTCCACTGGGGCTGGCGAATGATCACGCCGGCGACGCTTACTCGACCGGACAGGATCCATTGTTTGGCGCGGCTCTTCGGTGTGTCGGGAAACTTTTGCAGCAACCACTGCAACAAAGGCCTGGAGTCAGTTTCGATAGCAGCGTCAGTGTCAGCCCGGCTCTGCTTGTTGAGGTTCATGGCTTCTTGCGCGATCGGTAGAGTGTGATTGCGACGAAAAGACCGATCTGGCTGAGCAGGACAGCGATGAAACCGCCATGGAGCCATTGCCATACGGCAACCGAGATGAGGAGAGACAGCGCGGCCCAGGCCAGCCCCGAGGAGGCTTCGAATGCGCCTGCTCGATAGAAAAACACGGCGCAAGCCAGGACCAGGATGAATGTGAACGAGTAATATGGCAGCATGTGAAAGTCGTGGCGCCGAGTGACTATCGAACGAGTTTGGCGGGCTCTTGGCAAGGATTCGTGGAGGGCACGGCGAGGAAACATCGAACATCGAATATCGAACACTGAACTTTGAATGGCTTGCGGCTTGCAAAACATTTGGCTTCTCAAAGGCAATGAAATACGAGCATTCTCGGGCCAAAATGAAGGCGCACACGACAGGGATCAACAGTCTGAGATGGGAGAGGCGAACGAATCCAAGGTGAGAGCAGCATGATAGGCGAGCCATGCGCATACTAATTACAACTGCGACGGCAGGGGCGGGACATCTGGCGGCAGCGGCCGCGCTGGAGGAGGCCTGGCGTGCGCTGCGGCCGAACGACGTTGTCAGGAAAGTCGATCTGGTGGAGTTCTTTTCACCGCTGCATCGCAAGATTCATGCGGACGGCTACCTGAAACTGGTCGAGCATGCGCCGGAGCTCTGGGGCATGATGTTCAAGAAAACTGACAACGTGAAGCTGGCGCGACGATTGAATCGCCTCAAACGGGTGTTTCCCAGTCAGTCGCGACGGAAGTTTGTTCGATGTGTAACGGAATTCAGACCGGAGGCCGCACTCTGCACACATTATTTGCCGCTCGAGGTGCTGGGGCAGTTGAAGCGACGCAGTCTGCGGCGGCTTTCGGCCGAAGCGCGCCGGCGTTCGCGGGGTGCGCCCCGGTGGTTGGACGTTGCCGAGGTCGCGCCCGTCGGGCCGCTTGTGGCAAGTATCGTGACTGATTTTGAAGCGCATGCCCTTTGGATGGATGAGAGCGTGAACCTTTACTGTGTCGCGGCGGAGGAGACGAAAGCGCGACTGGTTGCGCGTGGCGCAGCACCGGACAACGTCGTCGCGACCGGCATTCCGATCGCGGCGAAGTTTTCACAGAAGGTTGAGCGCCGCGTCGTCAGAAAGAAGCTGGGGCTGCGGGATGATCAGCCTGTGCTGCTGGTCTTAAGCGGAGGTTTTGGCATGGGGCCGGTGGGGGCCATGGTCGCGCAATTAGACCGCGTGGACAAGGAATTCCAAGTGTTGGTGGTGGCGGGTCGAAACGAACAAATGCGCCGCGAGCTGGCGGCGGAGGATCGACGGCATCCGACGCACGTTCTTGGATTCAGCGACAAAATGCATGAGCTGATGTCGGTGTCGGACCTGGTCATTACGAAGCCCGGCGGCCTGACGTCTTCGGAGGCGCTGGCGATGGGCCGGCCGTTGTTCATCTTGAACCCGATTCCGGGACAGGAAGCGGCAAACAGCGATTTCCTGCTTGAACGAGGTGCGGCAGTGAAAGTAAATCGGGTCGAGGATCTGCCGTACCGGCTTGGCCACTTGCTGGCGTCGAAGAAACTGGCACAAATGGCAAAGGCAGCCAAAGCACTGGGCAAGCCAGCGGCAGCGGAAGCGATTTGTCTGGCTACGGTGAAGCGGTTACAAGGCAGGCGAGGAAATCTTCTCTAAATATTGCAGGAGACGACGTAAGGAGTCTCTAACCATGGGAAGGGACTGCCAACCATTTCAAGAGCCAACTGATCAGAGACTCCTTACGTCGTCTCCTACACATTTAGGCATATACAGCGCGGTGCGGTGGCTGCTCGTGGTGGCGCTTGGGTTTTATTTCCGCAGGATTGAACGGTTTCACGCGGAGCGAGTGCCGGTGAGCGGGCCGGTGCTGTTTACCTCCAACCACCCGAATTCGTTGACGGATTCGTTTGTGATTGGGGCCTCGGTGCCGCGCAAGGTCAATTTTGTCGCCACGGTGCAGCTTTTTCGAATCAAACCGGTGCAATGGCTGCTGCAGCAGTGCGGCGTGATCCCCATCAATCGAGTGAAGGATGATCCCAAGGCGATGCGCACGGTCGCAGACACCTTTGAAGCCTGCTTTCGCGTGCTGGAGCGCGGCGAGGCGGTCGGCATTTTCCCCGAGGGCATAACCTACGACGATTCGCAATTGAAAGAGATCAAATCGGGAGCGGCTCGGATGGCGCTGGAGCTGGAATACCGGCACGGCGGCAAGCTAGGGCTGCAGATTGTGCCCGTGGGCCTGACGTTCTCAGCCAAGGAGAATTATCGCAGTGATGCCCTGGTACATTTTGGCGAAGCGATTCGGGCGGCGGCATTTTTGGATGGCTACGCTGAGCGGCGGAAGGATTGCATTACCCGGCTGACCTCGCAAATCGAGCGAAGCATTCAGGGGCTGATCCTGCACTTGCCTCGCCTGGAACATCAGCGCGTCGTTGAGGGCGTGAAACGGCTTTACCTGGACCGGTTGCTTGTGGGGCACAAAGTCGTGCAGGAACCGGTGTCGCCGCGCGCCGAAGAACTTCTCGTGTCGCAGCGGATCGTAGAGGCAATCGAGCACGTTTTCGAGTCGGAGCCGGAAAACGCGGCCGCGTTCGCGGTGAAGCTGGATCATTATGAGCGGTGGCTGAGGCGGCTGCGGATATCGGATGAACATATGGCGTTATTCCCGGACAAGGCCCGATTCGCCTGCCGGAGTGTTTTCTGGGCGCTCGTCGGGCTCTTTGGTGCACCGCTTGCGTTGTATGGTTGGTTGCACCGGGCAATTCCGTACGCGCTGGTTAAGTGGGCGGTTGGCCGTTTCACCCAACCTGGGCGGCAAAAGGCGCAGACGGCAACAGCGGCCATAGAGTCCGGCATCGTCGCGTTCGGAATGTGCTACGGAATTTTCATTTTGATTTTCCACAGGCTGTTCGGCTGGCCAGCAAGCCTTTGGTATGCGCTGTCGTTGCCTCCCGCAAGTCTTCTGGCGCATTATTACGCGCGCGAAGTGCGCCGATTCGGCGTGGCTCTCCGAAACACGATAGTGCTGCTGCGCGCTCCGCTTGCCTCGAAGCGCCTGTTGCGGATGCGGGCAGAATTGATCGCAAAGATTGAAGCGACACGGCATGAATTCCTGGGGGCTGAAGCGCGGCAGAGCTTGTGAGCAGCCCGACCGGCGAACGGATTTGAGGCTTTCCAATATGAAGGTTTGGTGCATTCTGCGGGCGCATTTGGGTCGCGCGACACGATGAAAATCGCCGTGATCGGTTTAGGATATGTCGGGCTGCCGCTGTGCCTGCAGTTTGGGCGCAGCGGTGTGACGGTGCTTGGCCTGGACACCGACCCGGCCAAGGTCGAAGCAATAAACGCCGGCAGGAGCTACATTCAGCACATTGGCGGCGAAGCGATCCGGCAGTTGGTCGGCAAAGGAACGCTGTCCGCCTCGACCGACGTTTCTCGCGCCAGGGAGGTCGAAGCGATTATCATTTGCGTGCCGACGCCTCTTAACAAGAACCGCGAGCCGGACATCTCTTTCATCGTGAAAACCGGTGAATCCATTGCGCCACATTTGGCACGCGGGACACTGGTGGTTCTGGAATCGACGACGTATCCGGGCACCACCGAAGAAGACCTGCGGGCGGTACTGGAAAGCGGGTCCGGGCTAAAGGCAGGGACAGATTTTCATCTGGCCTTTTCTCCAGAACGAGAAGATCCCGGCAACCCGGAGAGCAAAGTAGCGACCATACCTAAAGTCGTTGGGGGTTACACGCGCACCTGTCTGGAGCGGGCCAAGGCACTCTATGGCCGCGCGATTCAAACCGTCGTTCCGGTTTCGTCCTGCCGCGCTGCGGAGGCGACCAAGCTGCTCGAAAACATCTTTCGGAGCGTAAACATTGCGCTGGTGAACGAATTGAAACGCGTCTATTCCGCCATGGGCATTGATATCTGGGAGGTGATCGACGCGGCCAAATCAAAGCCGTTCGGTTTCATGCCATTTTATCCGGGGCCGGGTTTGGGGGGTCACTGCATCCCGATCGATCCGTTTTATCTGACCTGGAAAGCGCGCGAGTACGGCCAGCACACGCGATTCATCGAATTGGCGGGAGAAATTAACACCGCGATGCCGGCATACGTTATTGAGCGGGTCACAGAAGCCCTCAACGCGCGCCGACGTCCGATCCGGGGCAGCCGCGTGCTGGTGCTGGGTCTGGCCTACAAAGCCAACGTCGAGGACGACCGGGAGTCGCCCAGCTACCGATTAATGGACTTATTGAAAGGGCAGGGGGCAGAAGTGGCGTATTATGACCCGCACGTGCCCGTCCTTAGACTCACGCGCGAACATCCGCATTGGGCGGGCACCAAATCGGTTGTCTGGGACCGTGAGACGGTGCGGAGCTTCGATGTTGTCTTGATTTCCACAGCGCACAAGGCGGTCAATTACGGCGAGTTGGCGGAATGGGCTGAGTGCATTGTTGATACGCGCAACGCAATGGCAGCGTTTCACGAGAAATATACCGGCAAGATTTGGAAGGCGTAGTCTGTCCAAAGTCCAAGGTCCAAAGTCCTTGTTCCATGCCATGCCGTTCCATTTCACTAGTTAGCGCAGTGCTGGTTGGGCTGGCCGCTGCTCAAAAGCTGCAGGCAGGCGATCCTCACTCTACTATCCGCTGGTGGGTGAGTTCGGTTGATGGCAAGCTGCGGCTTTCCGAGCAGCCGAACCTCCACTGGAGTCAGGCGACCAGCACCGGCGACGTCGAGCTTGTAGAGGTGGATTCGAAGGTCTCCTTCCAAACGATGCTGGGCATGGGCTCATCGTTGGAGCCGTCAACGTGCTGGAACCTGTCGCGTTTGACGCCGGCCGAGCGCGAGCGATTGGTCGTATGGTTGGCTGATCCGGTGAAGGGGATAGGAATGAACCTGATGCGGATTTGCATTGGGACACCAGATTTCACCGGCGATCCCTGGTATTCTTACGACGATTTGCCTCCGGGCGAACTCGACCTGCATCTGGAACGGTTTTCAATCGATAAGGACCGAGCCTATATCCTTCCGATCCTCAAACTGGCGCGGCAGAAGAACCCGGACCTGCTCTTCTTCGCCTCGCCTTGGAGCGCGCCCGGCTGGATGAAGACCACGGGCGACATGAGCGGAGGGCAGCTTCAGCGGCGATTCTTTCCGGTTTATGCCGATTATTTTGTAAAGTTCATCAAGGCCTACGAGGCTGAGGGTATTCCGATCCATGCCGTAACCGTCCAAAACGAGCCCGGTGTGGATCGCTCCAAAGCAAAAGATCCGAAATGGCATTACCCTTCGTGCCGATGGGCCGGCGAGTCGGAGCGCGACTTCATCCGCGAACATCTGGGCCCGGCCTTCCGCCGGAATGGGCTCAAGACTCAGATTTGGTGCTACGATCACAATTACAACCTTAAGCCCAGCGGTGACGACCCTGGACTCGATTACCCGCGAATGATTCTGAACGACCGCAAGGCGGCGGCGTTCATCGGCGGAGTGGCGTTCCATGGGTACGCCGGAGAACCCTCCGCGATGTCCAGCTTCCATGCTGAGTTTCCGCAGATGCCGCTGTATTTCACCGAAGGCTCAGTCTTCGAAATTGAGGGCGGGCTTGAGTTGATTCGACGATTGCGCAACTGGGCCTCGAGCTACAACGCTTGGGTGACAATGCTAGACGAAAACGGCAAGCCGAATAACGGACCGTTTCCCGCAAGTCGAGCGATTATTGCACTCCATTCACAGACGCTGATGGCGTCCGAGAATTTCGAGTTCTTCTTGTACGGCCACTTCATGAAATTCGTGCAGCGCGGCGCCCTTCGGATACAGAGCAGCGAAGGAATCATAACGTTCAACACCGTTGCCTTTCGCAACCCGGATGGTGGGCTGGTGCTCATCGCAGTCAATGCCGGGAAGAAGCCAATCGCGCTTCGGCTGACTTGGCAGGGTGCGGCCACCGAGGTCAGGCTTGGCAGCGAGAGCGTCGCCACGTTTCTGTGGTGAAAGAAACGGTTGCAGCGGGCCTTATCAGCGGGTTAGATTATTTTGCATGGTTGAGACTGTGCTGAATCACGGTGCGGTTGATGAGGTTTCTGCTTTTCGGGACACGTACTTACGGGCTTACCGCTTGATGCTGCTGGCGCGCATTTTGGATGACAAATTCGCCAGTCTCTATCGCATGGGCAAAATCCACGGCGGGGTCTTCCTCGGGCGCGGCCAGGAGGCGTTGAGCGTTTCGATTGGTCTGGCCTTGCGCAAAGGAGACATTTTCGCGCCGTTGATTCGCGATGCTGCCGGGCGTTTGGCGTTCGGCGAGCCGGTGCTCGACGCGGTTCGGACTTACTTGGGCTCTCCCCTCGGCCCAATGCGCGCTCGAGATGGTAACATTCATCGAGGCCGGCCCAAAGAGGGGCTGCTGGCGATGATAAGCCACCTGGGCGCGATGATCTCTGTAGTGAACGGCGGGTTAATGGCGCATCGGTTTCGAGGAATCAACGACACGGTGGGTGTTGCCTCGATCGGCGATGGGGGAACTTCCACCGGCGCATTCCATGAAGGGGTGAACCAGGCCGCAGTGCACAAATTGCCGCTGGTGCTGGTCATTGCGGACAATCAGTATGCCTACTCGACTCCCAATCAGCTCCAATTCGCCTGTTCTTCGCTTCTTGACAAGGCCGTTGGCTACGGAATCGAAGCGCATTCGGTCGATGGGACGAATCTCGGCGCCTGCTTGGAAGTGGTTGGAGAAGCCATCGACAAGGCGCGCAAGAGCCGCGGTCCGCAGATGGTGGTCGCGACGCTGCTGCGATTGAGCGGCCATGGTGAGCATGATGACGCCAGTTACGTTGATCCCGCGGTGAAGTCGTCGCCAGTTGGCAGGGACTGCTTGCGGGTTGCCGAAGCCCGTCTGACAGAACACGGTTGGGCCGACGCGCAAACGCTTGCCGAGTGGCGAAAGGCCGCAATTCAAAACGTGGAAGAGGCCGTGGCCCAGGTCCAGCGCGAGCCCGGGCCGGATGCGTACCGCGAAGAGTGGTGCGCGCTTGCTTCGAAGCACCTGAGCGATCGATTTGAGCAGTGAGCATCACGTATCTTGAGGCGATCCGCGAAGCCCAGGCTCGCGCCCTGGCCGATGATCCGCGGGTTTTCATTTATGGGCAGGACATCGGCGCATTTGGCGGCGCGTTCAAAGCGACGAAAAACCTGGCGAAGGAATTCCCGGGCCGCGTCCTCGATTCGCCAATTTCCGAGGACGCAATGGTTGGCTTGGCCGTTGGCGCCGCGATCCAGGGCATGCGACCAATTATCGAGCTGCAGTTTGCGGATTTTTCCACCGTCGCCTTCAACCAGATCGTCAACCAGGCGGCGACATTGCATTGGCGGACGAAAGTGCCGTGCCCGATCACGATTCGGCTGCCGTGTGGCGGCACCTCCGGAAGCGGCCCGTTCCACAGCCAAAGTATGGAGGCCATCTATTCGCATTATCCCGGACTGGTGGTGATGACGCCGGCCACCGTGGAGGACGCTTACAGCATGCTGCTGGAGGCGATCGCCTTCGATGACCCGACGATTTTCTGCGAGCACAAATACCTGTACTACCATTTGAAAGCGGAGACGCTGCCGAGCGAGGCGATGCCGGTGGGCAAGGCCCGGATCGCCCGAGCCGGACGCGACCTGACGCTTGTGGCTTACAGCGCCATGCTGCACGAGGCGCTGGCGGTGGCGGCCGAACTGGCGACCGAGGGCAGCGAAATCGAAATCGTCGATCTTCGCTCGGTCAAACCTTTGGATACCGATACCGTCATGGCTTCAGTGGCGCGCACGGGCCGCCTGCTGTGCGTGGGCGAAGCCTGGCCATGGGGCGGAGTCACGGCGGAAGTGATTGCGCGTGTTGCCAGCGAAGGCTTCGGGCTGCTCGACGCGCCGCCGCAGCGTCTCAATGCGAAAGACACACCGGTGCCATATCATCCGGGCCTGTGGGCCGCACACCGGCCCACGGCGCGCACTATTGCCGCCGCAGCCCGCAACCTGCTGAGACTATGACCATTGATCGCTCCACCACTCCAACACTGCACCGCCACATTACTCCGTTCTGATTTTTTCCCATGCCCTCGATTCCCATCATCATGCCGCAACTCGGTGAGTCCATTGCCGAAGCCACAGTCGTTAACCTTCTCGTCCAGGTCGGCGACCAGGCCTATGCAGACCAGGACATCATCGAGGTCGAAACCAACAAGGCGACGATGAATGTGACCGCGCCTTGCCCGGGGCGAGTCGAGAAACTGCTCGTCAAAGTCGGCCAGAGTTACCCCGTCGGCGCAACGCTGGGCTACCTGGAAGCAAGTGTCGAGGATGCCGAGCGTCTGGGCATCTCTGCGCCAGTGCCCCACAGCGACGAGGAACGGACGACCGCTCACGCGGAGACCCACAATCATGACCATAGAGACGGAGCGCATCACTCTGTCCATCCGACGGTCCGCGGCTTACCGGTGCCGGCAAACGCTGCTGGCGCGAGCTATATGTCGCCCCGGTTGAAAGCGCGAATGGCGGAGCTGGGGTTGCATGCCGCCGACCTCGCCAGCCTTGCCGGCAGCGGAGCGGGTGGCCGCGTGACGATCCAGGATTTCGAAAAGTTTGTCGCACAGTTGGACCAGCAGGAGCAAAGCCCGGCTTCGAGCATGCGTGTAGCCGTGGCAGACGCCATGCGCCGAAGTTGGACGCGCCCGCTGGCGACGGTAGGGATGGCGGTTTGTCTGGATCCACTCTTCAAGCACCGCAAAGCTGCGGCGCAAAAGCCCGGCCCGGCGTTGTACGCGTTGCGCGCTTTAGCCTTGGCTCTGGCCGAGAACAGTGCTCCCGCGGGACGGCTGATTGGCAACAAGATTGTTCATCCTTCGTCCATTGATATCGGCGTTGCCGTCGAAGCTATGCAGGGAGTGCTGGTGCCGGTAATTCGGAACGCGGATAAGCGCCCGCTGCTGGAGCTGGTTCCGCGCTACAACGAGCTGCTTGAGCTGGCCCAACAGCGGAAGTTGCCGTCCGATGCCACCGGCAGTTCAATCGCAACCGTGACCAACTTCGGCACCTTCGGCCTGACCTGGGCGACGCCAATCCCGCTGCCGGAGCAGACGCTGGTTCTGGGGATGGGCGCGGCCCGGCGCGTGCCGAGTTGGGACGAAACTAAAGCTGCGTTCGTTCCAGTCATGGAGGCCAACCTGACAGTGAGTTTCGATCACCGGGTGATCGATGGTGGTGGGGCAGGCCGGTTGCTGACGCGGATAGCTCAACTACTTGCCAATCCGGAAAAACTCTAAGGGCAAATCTATGCAACGGGATATGGAAGGGAAGACCCACCAGAAATTTCTGAGAGACGCTAGATTAGTCGGGTTAGTTCTCGGCCTTGCCGTCTTACCGCTAAGAGTTAGTGCCGCGGGCCCGATCGACCTCACCAACGGTGTCGTTGTGGCGCCGGGGAGTCTCACCGGCCCCGAAAAGCAGGCGGTGAAGATGCTGGTGGAGGAAGTCGAGAAACGAACGCGCATCCGCTGGCCGGAGCTCACCGAGTGGCCCGCCGCGGCATCACGGGCGACGCCAGTCATCGCGGTTGGACCTAAGTCGCTGCTTGACGCTTTTGGCGGTCCCGACGTCAGGGAGTTGCGCAACACTCAAGCAACCGGAGCCGAGGGTTATCGCCTCTGCGTCCGGCGCGACGCGCCCCAACCGTCGGTCTTGGTCATCGGAAACGATGCGCGCGGAGTCTTGTTCGGTGTTGGCCGCCTGCTGCGCGAGCTGCATATGCGGCCCGGGAGCATCACGCTTAACGTAGATGCAGACATTGCGACCTCGCCGAAGTACCCGCTGCGCGGTCACCAGTTGGGCTACCGGCCAAAATGCAATTCTTATGATGCCTGGGACCTCCCCGTGTGGGAGCAATATTTTCGCGACCTCGCCGTTTTCGGCTGCAATGCGATCGAGCTGATCCCACCCCGCTCGGACGACGCCTCCAGCAGTCCCCATTTCCCGCGACCGCAAATGGAGATGATGACAGGAATGTCGCGTGTGGCTGATTCCTACGGCCTGGATGTCTGGATTTGGTATCCGGCGATGGACCGCGATTATTCCGATCCGAAGACGGTCGAATTTGCGTTGCAAGAATGGGGCGACGTCTTTCGGAAGCTGCCGCGAGTGGATGTGGTGTTCGTGCCGGGCGGCGATCCGGGTCATACACAGCCAAAATATTTAATGGCGCTTCTGGAGAAACAAACCGAAAACCTTCATCGATTTCATCCCAAGGCCCAGATGTGGGTTTCGCCCCAAAGTTTCAACCGGACCTGGCTGGATGAATTCGTGCAGATACTGGAGAAGCAGCATCCGGCCTGGCTGGGCGGCGTGGTCTATGGGCCGCAGGTGCGCGTCAGTCTGCCGAAATTGCGAGCGCTTGTTCCAAGGCAATATCCGATCCGCCATTACCCGGACATCACGCATTCGCGGCAGTGTCAGTTTCCGGTGCCTGATTGGGACGTGGCTTACGCCGTGACCGAAGCGCGCGAGTGCATCAATCCGCGACCTGAGGGCGAGGCGGTAATCTTCCGCATAACGCAACCGGGCACGATTGGCTTTTTGACTTATTCCGAGGGGTGCAACGACGATGTGAACAAAGCCGTGTGGAGCGGTCTCGGCTGGGATCCTGACAGCAAGGTTGAGGACATTTTGCGCGATTACAGCCGCTATTACATTAGCGACAAATTCTCTGACAGCTTCGCTCACGGTTTGCTGGCGCTGGAACGGAATTGGCAGGGAGCACTCCTGACCAACAAAAATGTCGAGGTAACTTTAGCGGATTTTCAAGACATGGAGAAGGCGGCTTCGCCGGCCGACCTGAAGAATTGGCGTTTCCAACAGGCTCTATTCCGAGCGTACTATGACGCGTACGTGCACCGCCGCCTGATTCACGAGCAGGGCCATGAAGCGCAGGCCATGGCCGCCCTCGAAATGGCCGGAGCCAAACGCGCCGAGACCGGCATGGCCGCCGCTGAGAAGATCCTGGAACAGCCGTTTTCGGACCGCGTCGCGGAAGGGTTGCGGATCCGAGTTCATGAGCTGGCCGAAGCTCTGTTTCAAAGCATCGGCATGCAGTTGAGCGTGAAGAAATATCGAGCCATTGGTGTGGATCGGGGCGCCAGCCTGGACACGTTGGAGTATCCGCTCAATAACCGCCGTTGGCTGAAAGCGCAGTTCGCGAGAATTCGCGGCCTGAACTCCGAGCCGGAGCGAGTGAAAGCGTTGCAGGAGATCGTGCACTGGACCGACTCAGGTCCGGGCGGCTTCTATGATGACCTTGGGAATGTGCAGCAGCAGCCACACCTCGTTCGCGGCCTTGGATTCCTGGAGGACCCGGGCGCGATGGCATCACCCCGAGTCGGATTCGAACAAGACCCGTTGATGGACGTGGAAGACGAGGCGACCCAGGGAACGCGCCGCGTTTCCTGGATGGATCATGCCGAGACACTCTACGACACACCTTTGCAGATGCGATACACAGGCCTGGATCCAAAAGCAGGCTACAAGTTGCGTGTCGTTTATGGTGGCGACACCCGCAGCAAGAAAATTCGCCTCGTGGCCAATGACCGCATTGAGATTCACCCGTATTTGACCCGGCCCTATCCTATTAAGCCGCTCGAGTTCGACCTTCCGCCTGCAGCGATCGAAAGCGGCGACGTGACCCTGAGTTGGTTTGGCGAACCTGGCCTGGGTGGCAACGGCCGCGGCTGCCAGGTTTCGGAAGCCTGGCTCATCAAAGGGCCAGCCGGGTCCGGCCGCTGAGCTAGAGTTAGTTGCTCGAGTGCAGTGTTCTCAAATGACGAATGACGAATGACAAATGACGAAAAAAAACGCAAAAACCAAATCCTAAAAATGCTCCGATAGCACCGTTTTTCGTCATTCGTCATTTGGATTTTGGAGAGCCGCGCAGTTCTGAAATAGCCTCTCGAGTTTCGGAATCCTTTCGGGCTTCAGACTTCGGATTTCGGCCTTCGAACTTAGTGTTCGTGCTTCTCCACAAAGTTCTTGAGGAATTTGGACGCGGTTGTGAGACTCCCTGAAAACCGTCGCAGCGGTTCACTATCTCTCTACCAACTATGCGCTCGAAATCCACAAGTCCCCGCTCCTCCAAATGGAAAAACCCTGTCAAGACACAGCTCAAACAAGGCAAATCCGTCATCGGGGTCGTCATTACGGTAAACAATGTTGAAGTGGCGGCGCATGCCGCCAGGCTGGGGTTTGATTTCATCTGGATGGAGATGGAGCACTCGCCGATCGCGCTGGAGACAGTGCGCAATATTGTGCTGGCCATGCGCGGGCTGCCTGCGCTCCCCTTTGCGCGGCCGCCCGTGAACGAGCTTTGGATGGCGAAACGCGTTCTCGATGCGGGCGTGCTGGGCGTGATCTTTCCTTTCACGCGAACAGCTCAATTGGCCAGGCAGGCGGTCGCGTCCTGCCGGTATCCGCCGGTCGGTTTGCGCGGATCTGGCGCCGACCTGGCCAAGGTCTGCTGGCCGGAGACGGAAAACTATTACGATTTCGCCGACGACAACGTGTTGGTGGTTACGGTGGTGGAGGACACGTCCGCGCTGGCGCAGATCGATGAGATCGCGGCTACGCCGGGGCTGGATGTGATTTTCATCGGCACCAGCGACCTCTCCTTCTCCCTGGGGTTGCGCGGGCGTCAGGATGAACCAAAGCTCGACCAGGCGGTGGCCAAAATCGTCGCGGCGGCGAAAAAGCACGGAAAGTTCGTTGGCCGGCCAGCACTGTCCCCGCAGGCCATTAAGAAGTATCAAAAACAGGGTTTTCAATTCTTCATGACCAAGACAGACCTGGAGCTGATGGATGCGGGCGCTTCAGCACTTCTGGGGCCGTTCGGCAAAGCGCGCGTGACCGCCTCAGCGGGCGGCATGTGAAACGGCTTCCTGATTCAGGGCAACCGTCGCTATGAAGTTCGGCGCCCACATGTCCACCAGCGGCGGGGCGTGGAGGGCGCTCGAGCGGGGCCGGACCATTCACTGCGAGGTCGTCCAGCTTTTCGTCAAAAACAACATGCAGTGGTTCGGCAAGCCGCCTTCGCCTCAGGCCCTGGCCTTGTACAGAAACGAGCGGACGACCAACGCTTTCTCATGCGTTTTCGGCCATACGGGCTACCTGATCAACCTGGGCGCACCGGCGTCATCCAACCGCGAGCGTTCGATCAAATCGTTGGTCCAGGAGATCCAGTTCGCCACCGAGCTTGGGCTGCCGTTTCTGGTCCTGCATCCGGGCGCGCACCTGGGCGCCGGCGAAACGGTTGGTCTCAAACAGATCGTCGCCGGTCTCGACGAGGCCTTTGCTGCGACAAGGCGATCACCGGTCCGGATTGCGCTGGAAAACACGGCGGGGCAGGGGACCTGTCTGGGCTACAAGATGGAGCATCTCGCGGCGATTTACGATCGCGTGAAAAAACCTGAACGCCTCGGGGTTTGTCTCGATACCGCCCATTTGTTCGCGGCGGGATACGACCTCCGAGCACCGAAGGGCTGGCGTAAACCGATTCGCGAAATCGAGCGACTCATCGGATTGAAACAAATCCTGGCATTTCATTTGAACGACTCAAAAACAGGGCTCGGCTCGCGGGTGGATCGGCATGCGCACATCGGCCTGGGTGAAATCGGAAAGGAGGGGTTTCGGCACGTCGTCAACGATGCGCGCTTCAGAAATCACCCCGGCTGTTTGGAGACGCCCAAGTCGGAAGATCTCCACGAAGACGTCCAGAACCTGGCGACGCTGCGGTCGTTACAAAAGGATTAATGCTCCCGATGGCGATGATGCCTCCGACGGCGGAGGCGTGACTGGATTTCTTTCCAGCCGAGATAACCGACAACGAGCAGGGCGAGCGTGGCAAACGTCCAGGCCACAAGCGTGATGACGATTCTGAAGCCCCCGGTCATACTCAGTTCCGTTGGTTTCTCTTACTACAAAAACTTGTGACCGGCCACCATAAAGCGGGCTCCCTGGAGAGAATTTTGATGACGACCTCAGCAAAAAGCTTACGACGGACCACCGGAGAATCTTCGTGCGAAGAGGCGCAAAATCGGCTATGTCATTGTCATGCTCGCCACCCGGCAAATCGAGAATCTTGCGCTAATCGGGTTTATGGGGACGGGCAAATCTTCCGTGGGCCGTCTGGTGGCGGACGCGCTGCACTTCACTTTCCTGGACACCGATCACGTCATCGAGAGCAGGGCTGGCAAAACCGTTCGCCAGATTTTCCAGGACGAAGGCGAGCCGGCGTTCAGGGAAATGGAACGGGGTCTCGTGGAAGAATTGGAGCGGCGAAAGAAGACAGTGATTGCGACAGGTGGTGGCCTCCCTGCCAATGAAGCCAATCTGACAAGCCTGAAACGCCACGCGCTGGTAGTTTGTTTGTGGGCCTCGCCGGAGAAGATTCTTGAGAGAGTGCGCCATCAGAGCCATCGGCCCCTACTGAACGAGCCTCAGCCAATAGAAAAAATCAGGCAGTTGTTGACCGAGCGCGGACCCTACTACCGGCAGGCCGACGTGTTAGTGAACACTGAACTGCGGCCACTGCGCGAAGTCGCCGGTCAAGTGATTCATCAGTTTCGTCTGGTGCAAGCCGTTGCTCGATGAAAGAAGCCATCCGGCAGCGAGCACGGGAACTCGGATTTGACGATTGTCGATTCACTTCTGCAGAACCGCCAGAGTCCGGCCCACGACTTGAGGGCTGGTTGGCCGCCGGTTTGCACGGCGAGATGGGATACCTGGAGCGCAATGCGAACAAGCGCGTGGACCCCCGGCAGGTTTTGCCGGGAGTGAGGACCATTATCACGTTGGCCGTGAGCTATGGCGGGGTCGAGGAGAGAGAGACGAGGCAAGAGAGGCGAGGGGCGAAGAGCGATGGTGGCCCGGGCTCAGAATCCGTAAGCAACGGTACACCTGTGCCCGCTCGGCAAGGCAATACGTTCAACTATGTCGGCGTGATAGCCCGCTACGCGCGCTCCGCGGACTACCACAAAGTGATTGGAGCGCGCTTGAAATCGCTCACGAACTTCGTGAACCTATTGGGCGGACAAGGTATTCGCTCGCTGTGGTATGTGGATACCGGGCCACTGCTGGAGCGTGACCTGGCCCAGCGCTCCGGGCTGGGATTTGTCGGGAAACACACGAATTTGATCGGGCGAAAATTGGGCAACTGGTTTTTCCTGGGCGAAATCCTTAGCACGCTGAGCCTCGAACCGGATGCGCCGGAAACCAACCGGTGCGGTACGTGCGCGCGTTGCCTCGCTGCCTGTCCGACCGCCGCCATTTCCGCGCCATTCGTGCTCGATGCGCGCCGCTGCATTTCTTACCTGACGATTGAGCTCAAAGGGCCGATCCCGGCGGAATTGCGTTCTGCTCTGGGCAATCGGGTTTTCGGCTGCGACGATTGCCTTGCGGTTTGCCCGTGGAACCGGTTCGCCCAGGAAGGAAAATTGATGAAAGACCACTCGCGGCCCGACCTGGAGGCGCCGGACCTGGTGGAGTTATTAAAGCTGGATGAAAACGCTTTTCGGCAGAAATTCAGCGGCACGCCAATTCTGCGCGTGAAACGCCGCGGCCTGCTTCGCAACGTGTGTGTCGCGCTCGGAAATGTCGGCGACGAACGCGCCTTGGGGGCGCTGCAAAAGGCGGCGGCTGATCCCGAGCCGCTGATCGCGGAGCATGCCGTTTGGGCTATGGCGCAAATCCGCGGGCGAGCTGACGCTGGCGACGGCAAAGCATGAAGCCAGCGCGCCAGTGCTTCGGTGAACTCAACGCTTGGTGCCGTAACGTTTGTCAAACGCGGCTCGATTGGGGGAGGCCGGAGCGGTTGCCGCCGGTGCGGGGGCCTGGTTGATGACCGGCTGAGCACTGGCTTGCACGGTCGCGTCGGCCGGCACAGGCGGAAGCCTGAAAAGACCAGCAACCACGCTCTGCTCAGGATCGGGCAGAGCGAGGAAAATCTTTCCTGGTAGTCCGCTTTCATTGGTCTGGCCGAGCTCGAGTTTCATCGCGTAACCAGTGCTAAAGAATTTTTGTTGTGGCGCGAACTTGGGGTCGGTTTTCCAACGCTTCAATACCTGTGGCGCGGCCGGTGGCCTCATCTCCTGGGACACAGTCCAATTATGTCCTGCCAGCGTCTCGCCAGGGTTGAGGTGCAGATAGACCAACAGCTCGCGATCGGGCGAAGGACCCGTGCCTTGTCGCAATGCAAGCACCTGGGCGGTGCCGACGCGGTCGATGCGCGCGCTGTCGGCGGTAAAATTAGTGCCGGCTACTTTCCCGTTGAGTTGCCCTTCGGGAATCGTCGCGCTGGCGACATCGAGTGTCCAGACAGGAGCGATGACTGGCAACTGCTTGTCTGTGACATCCGGGGCAGGCGTGCTTCCATCGGCGGGCACCGCCACCGTTGCTGAGCGGGCGATGCGGCTTGCTCTCGGGCCGGAGCCAGATCCTCCCGACCGTCCCATCTTGTTCGGGTCCGTCGCGTCGAGCACATTGTAAAGATCGGCGATATGGCCCACCTCTCCGCCATCGGCATTTTTCTCCGCGGCTCGCCGCTTTTCGTTCGCCTTTTCCTGATACTTGCTGAGCCAGCCGTAGCCAAAGTATCCACCCACTCCGAGCACAATAACCACCGCGGCGATCTTGGCGATCGTGAGCAGGTGATTCTTCTTCGGCGCAGCAACCTTGGTTTGCCCGAGGCTGGGAATGAATTTCTGCGCGGGATGCGCCGCGCCCGTTAGCCCTGGCTGTGGCCGGCCAATGGAGAGCTTGGCCGGGCCAGCGGGCACTTCGGGCACAAGAGAGGAGCTCGCGGCGACGGCCTCTTTTTGCGGCACAACCAAATCGACATTGCACGAGGGGCACTTGATCTGCTGGCCACACCAGAGTTCATCACAGATGATGTTCTGGTAGCAAGCGGGACAGGGAAATTTGAATTCAGCCATAACGTTTGAATATCGCTTCGCCCAGCCAGTGGCCGCTCAACGGCTGGCATCAGTTTCCGCTCCTATTTAGAGCATTGCGCGGAGCGGGCGTCAAGGAAATGCGGTCCGGTGCGCACGATGGCTCTACTGCTACTCGGTCACTTGCTTGAGGCAGCGGTCGTTGCTGTTGCGGACTGTTCGGCTTGCGGTTTTGCCGGCGCGGGATTCGGCTTAAAATAAGTGACCAGCGTACCGCCCAATGCGGCCAACACTATGCCGAGGAAAAATTGCGGTTTGATGGAGGCCAAACCGCCCAGTGGCGGGTGTTGCACCAGGGAATAAAGCGCATTCACGACAGGAGCGCCGGCAAATACAATCGACATCACCACTGCTGGCGTGCCTTTGGCGCCGAACGCCAGCAGCACGCAGAATGCGCCGAGAGCGCCGGCAATGCCCGCAACCAGCGACCATACCATCCCACCTTTGGGATAGTTCCAGTCCGCGCCGCGGGCCAGGAGGATCATCAGCGGCGCCAGCACCGCGGTGAGGAAGTAGGCGATTCCCACGAACAGAAAAGCTTTGTAGCGGCCATTGGCGGCATCTTTCATTCCCATTTGTCCAGTGTGCAGAAACACGCCATAGACACCCCACGTCACTACCGTCATCAGTGCAAAAACAAGCCAGTTCATAGTCGCGATGAAAGAGTGTAGCGCGCCGCGCGGGGCGCATCAAACAAAAGGTTTAATGTGGTGTGGAAAGATGGATTGCGCGAGGAGGTTCACCTTCGTCTTGGGGAATTCCGATTCACCCTTTGCGCATTCTCACTCCCATGATTCGCTTCCCCGGGTTCAGGAGCGCCCGTGGCGCCACGTCGAATTTGTCCGCGATGGATCTGGGGATGGTGGCCGCCCGCATTTTACCATTTTGATGTAAGACACACACGACGGTTAGGGAACCATGCGCGACTTCAACCGGTGGCGAGGCGTTGAGCTTCACGAATCTGAAGACATAGCTGAGAGACTTGGCTTTTTTTTCACTCACCAGGAGGTGGATTTCCACTTCATCCTCGAAGCGCAGCGGCTGGCGGTATTCACACTCAGTATGGACCCTCGGCCAGCCCAGCGGTGGATCGACCTGTCGTGTCACCACTGAGAGGCCGAGCGATCGGAAAAACGCGTGCTCGGCCGCTTCCATGTACCGGAAGAAATTGGAATAGTGGACAATCCCAGCCATGTCGGTTTCGCAAAAATCTACGCGGCGCACCAATTTGAATTCGTAGGCCATTCAGGAAGTGGGCAGGCTCTGAACTGACTCTTCCCGTCCGGATTGAGGCATAGCGAAAGATGGGGAGTGTGGGCGAGCGGAACGCACGTAATCAAAGACACGTAAGCAGGCGCGCGCCATGGACTGCGAGTTGAATTGTTCGAATACGGCCCGGGCACCTGCCTTTCCTAAAGCGTCCGACTTCTCCGGGTCCCGGACCAAGCCTTCAATCGCATCCGCCAGAGCATTAGGATCATCGGGCCGGCACAGCACTCCGCCGCCGGTTGCCTCGATCATTTCGGGGAAGGCAGCGACGTTCGGTTGAACGACTGGCACACCCGCAGCGAGGGCTTCGATCACGTACAGGCCAAATGCTTCGCTGTAGCGGGCCGGTACCGAGAAGACTGAAAGACCGCGCAAGAACGCGAGTTTTGCTTCTCGATCGAGGTTTGGATAAAATTCGACCTCGTGCAGCAAAGCCTCCTGCTGTAGCCGCAGGCGCAGCGATTTCACGAACGGCTCATCGGCCGGCCCGCAACTGCCGCCGATTCGCAACTTGAGTTCGTTCATGCCGTCCCGCTGGCGCAAAAGGATGAACGCTTCGACTAAAGTATCCAGGCCTTTTTCGCGGCACATCCGGGCGAAATAACCCAGAACGGGTGGTGGGTGGGGTGAAACATCCTTCGATCGCCCTGGGACTGGCACCGGGGCGGTATATCCGGCCAGATCGATTCCGTTTGGCACGACATGGACGCGAGCTGAAGGCAAACCGAGGCGCTCGGACATCACATTTGCAAAATACTTACTGGGCGAAATGAATGCATCCACCTCCGCGGCGCGCTCGGCCAAAGTCTGCCAGCAAGCGGCGCGATGGGTCGAAGGCAAGGCATCCAGAAAAGAGTCTTCACCTTGTAAAGTGCACACGGCTGGGGCGCGGAGGTCGGATTTGAGCCGCCGGGCCTGTCCGAGCAGCAAAGCATTTGAAAGGCAGATGACGTCGGCGGGTGGCTGGGTATTTCGCAGCCAGTTGACGAGGTCGTCCAGCTCCCGAGCTTGATTTCCCGATTCGCCACGGAGCATGGACAGGGTCAACTCCCCAAGCTCCGCAGCCTGCGTTTTGGCGGCTTTCCCCGCCGCCCAACGCAGCAATGGGCGCGCGGAAAGGAGATGGCGCAGCCAAGCGGGGGCGTGGCGAAAGAGCTGGGATTTCTGTTCCAGGTAAACATTGATGCCGCTGAAGAATACCGGCACGCCGGCGCTTTGATCCTCCTGGTCGAGTGTCAATGGCAGGTAAAGGGGAATCAGCGTCACGTGATGGCCCAATTGACGGAGCGCCGCCACGAGGTTGTTGTCCCGAAAGCAATTGCCACAATACATGGCGCCCGCGCCAGGCGTGAGCTGAATGATATTCATCGTACCTGAGGCCAGTCCATCTTAAGGCCTCCACTATAGAACAGCCATTAACGCAAATCAAAGCAATGTCAGTGCTACTGAAGAAGCGCGCAGGCCGCAAATCGATTTGTCATGCAGCAGTCGTCGAGCTGCGGTTCATGCTTGGAGTGGCGCTCAAAGTCAGCTAGAATCAAACTGATGCTTCCAACGCAGAACCTGCACGTCAAAGAAACCGTTCGGCTGCTCACCCCGAGGGCGCTCAAAGAGCTATTGCCGGCGTCCGAGGCCTCTAACCGAACAGTTGTGACGAGCCGCGAGAGAGTCGCGCGGATTTTGGAACATCAGGATCCCCGGCTCCTGGTGGTGGCCGGCCCCTGCTCGATCCACGATGTCAATGGGGCACTTGAGTACGGCGGAAAGCTTGTGAAATTGCGCGAAGAGCTTGCTGAGGAGATGGAGCTTGTCATGCGCGTCTATTTCGAGAAACCGCGGACCACGATTGGCTGGAAAGGACTGATCAACGATCCACACCTCGACGGGAGTTATGATATCGACGCCGGCGTCAAAAAAGCCCGGCGATTACTGCTGGAACTGACCGCAATGGGCTTGCCGACGGCGACCGAGTTTCTCGATCCAATTATCCCACAATACACGGCTGACCTCATCACGTGGGCGGCCATTGGAGCGCGCACAACGGAGTCGCAGACTCACCGTGAGATGGCCAGCGGCTTATCCATGCCTGTCGGGTTCAAGAATGGGACCGATGGCAGCCTGCAGATCGCCGTCGATGCGATGCAGTCCGCGCGTGTGCCGCACAGTTTCCTGGGAATAGATCAGGAGGGTATCACCAGTATCATACGGACGACCGGCAATCCTGTGGGCCATATCGTGCTGCGCGGCGGCAGGACGCGGTCGAATTACGACGCCGCAAGCATCCGGGAAGCGGAGAACTGCCTGGCCCAGGCCGGGCTTCCTGCCGTGTTGATGGTGGATTGCAGCCATGCGAATTCCGGCAAACAGCACGCACGACAGGAAGAGGTGTGGCGCAGCGTTATTGAGCAGCGGACTGCCGGCACGCGCTCGCTCATCGGCGTGATGTTGGAGAGTTACCTGTTGGAAGGAAATCAACCATTCCCCAAACGGCTGGCCGACCTGCGCTATGGGGTTTCGATAACGGATCCTTGTCTGGGCTGGGAAGCGACTGAGCGGATGTTGCGTTGGGGAGCGGCAAAGCTACTCGAGAGCCGGGCGATCGGAGTATCGTAATGGATGGTGTAGGACAAAGCTCCAATGCGTGAATTTCACGCAAAATGCGCGAGAATTTACGGCGTAGAATTGGCGTAGCTGCGTTTTCCTTCGATTTTCTGCGGAAAAGCGTGCTGGCATCGACCTTGCTTAGGAACCAAGAAGCTCGCGTGCGGGCTAAGGGCTCTGCCCGAGGCTCTCAAGCGTCAACCAAACCAAACCGAACTAAACGAGCGAATGCTTATGAAGAACCTCCGGAAAGAGACCAGGGCGTTTACCCTGATCGAACTGTTAGTCGTGATCGCCATCATCGCGATCTTGGCGGCCATGTTGCTGCCGGCGCTGGCCCGCGCCAAAGCCCGTGCACAACGCATCAACTGCACCAACAATCTCAAACAAGTTGGGCTGGCGTTTAAGACTTGGGCGCTGGATAACGGGGATGTTTACCCGATGCGTGTCTCGGTTGCCCAGGGCGGCGCTCAGGAGCATATCGGCAAGCATAAGCTGGGCAAGACCGGCGTTTACGACGAAAGCATCGGAGTTTTCGGGATGTTCCAGTCCATGTCCAACGAGTTGAGCACGCCCAAAGTGCTGTATTGCCCCTCCGAGTATGAGTCACGCCAGGCAGCCAGCACATTCGCCGGGACGATTCCGTCTGGGACTGCGAACGCGATTCCCTATACCAATGATCTGAACGTCAGTTATTTCGTCGGTGTGGACGCGCAGGACACCTACCCCGGCATGTTCCTGACGGGAGACCACAACCTCGGAAACGGTAATCCGCCGACCACGACCTTCGCGCCTCAAAACTATTACGTGTCCTTGGGCACGAACTTTTCTACTGCGACTCTCAGCACTACCGTCGGCTGGACGGACAGCATGCACTCGAAGCAGGGGAACGTCGGTCTGGCGGACGGCAGCGTGCAGGGTTTCTCCAAGAACAGGCTACAGGACGCGCTGAAGAACACGGGCGACCCCGGCGGGAACACGACTTCGGGAAGCACGTTCAGCGCGATCGGGGACAACAAGCCCCAGGGAGTCAACCGCATTCAGTTCCCATAAACACTGCATAGCATCAGTGTTCGACGAAAGGCGCCCGGCAGGGCGCCTTTCTGTTTTTGACTCCTGCCTTTGTACTCACCGGTCGAATTTTAGAGCGGAATACCAAGTCCGCGCACAACGGCTTCCGCCAGTTTTTGGCGATAGGCAGGATCGGCAATAAGTCGGGCTTCGCGCCGGTTGGAGAGATAGCCGCCCTCGATCAGGATTGCAGGGCGTTCCTGGGAACGGAGCACGCCCAGAAACCTGGCCCGACGTACGCCGCGGTCGAGATGGCCGTTGACCTTGAGCAATGTCCGATGCAATTGGAACGCGAGCTGCAGATTTTGTGCGTCAAATGCATTGTTCGGAAATGCTAGGGAAGGATCATCCTGATAGCCTCGCGTAATGCTCGAAGGCAGACCGGCTGGTGTCAGACAATAAGTTTCCAAACCAGCCTGAGCGGAATCCGCCCCGGCCGAATTAAAATGCAAACTCAGGAACAGGTCGGCTCCATGTTGCCGCGCGAAAGCGACGCGGTTTGACAGGCC
Source organism: uncultured Verrucomicrobiota bacterium (assembly GCA_964446585.1). Classification (GTDB taxonomy): domain Bacteria; phylum Verrucomicrobiota; class Verrucomicrobiia; order Limisphaerales; family UBA8199; genus CAYUPI01. The sequence continues at coordinate 31,239 of CAYUPI010000037.1, read as the reverse complement.
GAGCTCGTGATCGTTTTCGCGTGTCAGAAAAACCTGCCAGCCGTTGGTGGCCAGCAGACTTTGAACGCGGCGCGCCCAATCGAGGGTGAATTGTTTTTCCCAGTCCCGGCCCAAGGTGCTCCTGGCGCCGGCATCCTCGCCGCCGTGGCCCGGATCTAGAACGAGGACGGGATTCGAATTCGACCACGTGAACGGAGTGCTGACCATCAAAGGCTGCACTGTTTTTTTCAGGTCCAGCGTATGCAGATAAGGTTTGCGATCGATCCATTGCGGAGCAAAGCCCAGGCGCAGTTCTATCCCTGCCCAATGAGCCACTTGACTGCCGGCGCGGAAAATAAACGTGCCGTTCGTTGTACTCAGGGCGTAGGTAGGAAGGGGAGTCGAGGTCAGGCAGGCAGGCTCGGGCATCCCTACGCTCCTGCACCAACGACCCACAGGCACCCATGTCCCGGAGAATTGTTCGGCGGGAGGTGTGACAACCACGGCGTTGGTCGAAAGCTGAGCGACGGACGGTTTAGGCGGCGTCGCAGGGGCTGAGGCTATTTCCTCACTCTGCCAATCCGGCATGTGCCGCGCTGCCAGGGACGGCCCACTGGCGCAACCAGCCAAAGCAAGCGCCACTGCTGTCGATACGCCCAGGAACGCAAATCGGTTCAACACACCGACATTGTGTGGAAGCGCTGCTTCCATTCAAGCCTCATCACAAAGTGAAACTTGGCTCCGTGTCATCGTCACCTGATGGCTGGGCCAAACGTGCACTTGCTCAGAGCCGTGCGCATCCTCATATTCTGCGCGTCTTTCGGCCTGTCGATTCATTTGCTTGAGAATACTCGTCGCCATCACCGGCGCCAGCGGCGCGCTCTATGCGCAGCGGTTGCTGGACAATCTCGATTCCTCCGTCCACGAGATCCATGTCGTGCTCAGCGCTTACGCCCAAGCGGTCCTCAACGAGGAACTTCCTGGCGGTCTGCGGCTGCCTGCTGGCGCCAGGGCGTGCCAACTCAAGAGCATGAACACGCCCTTCGCCAGCGGTTCCAATCCCCCGGACGCCATGGTCGTAATCCCTTGCACGATGGGAACGCTGGGCCGGATCGCGCATGGTTCGAGCGAGGACGTACTACTGCGCGCTGCTGACGTCGTCTTGAAAGAAAAAAAGAAACTGATTCTGGTGCCCCGCGAAACGCCGCTGAATCTGGTCCACGTCAGGAATTTCGAACTGCTGCTGTTGGCCGGCGCGACGATCCTGCCGGCGAACCCTTCGTTTTATACGCGCCCGCAGACCATCGAACAAGTCGTCGATACGGTGGTGGCCCGGGTGCTGGATCATTTGGGTCTGCCGCAGAAGCTGATGCCGCGCTGGGGCGAGGAGCGGGAATGACCAAGAAAAAGAATTGAACATTGAACGCTGAATATCGAACACTGATCAGTCAACCATGAACCTTGAGAACAAAGATTCGGGACACGCAAAGAAAAGCCAGCAGGAACAAACGACAGCTACACCCACGTCGCGTAAGTATGACCTCGAGGAGAGGCTCCTGGAATATGCCTCAGCGGTTATCGATGTTTCTGAAAAGCTGCCTGATAGAAAGGCTGCAAACCATATTGGCGGTCAACTTCTACGCGCCGGTACGTCCCCTTACGGCAACCATGGTGAGGCGCAAACGTCCGAATCACAGGATGATTTCGTCCACAAGATGAAGGTGTGCTTGAAGGAGCTTCGCGAAGCGGGTCGATGGGCGAAATTGATCGAGAGCAAGCGATGGCGGGCTGATGCCCGGCTTGCGTTTGTACTGCATGAGGGTCAGGAATTAATTCGTATTTTCAAAGCCAGCCTTCAGACGGCTGAGAAAAACCGTCGTGCCAAATCATAGACTCACGGGCTGTGTCGTCTTTAGTTCAACGTTCAATGTTTTTGCACTTGCGAAAGTGGGCTGGTTTCGTCCGGTTTTCGCACACCGTGTTTGCTCTGCCTTTCGCGCTGGCGGCCACGGCGGTGGCGGCGAGAGAAAACCGCGGCTGGCCCGGCTGGCGCGTCTTCGGACTGATCCTGATCGCGATGGTCTGTGCGCGCACCTGCGCGATGGCCTTCAACCGCATCGTAGATCGACAATTCGACGCGCTAAACCCGCGCACCGCCGGCCGTCACCTGCCGACCGGCCAGATTGGCCTCGCGGGCGCTGTGATCCTGTGCGGGACCGCCGGCGCGGCGCTGATCGTCGCAAGTTTTTTTCTCAATCGGCTGTGCTTTTATCTGTCTCCGGCAGCGCTTGCGGTGATCTGCTTTTATTCATTGACCAAACGCTTCACCGATTATACTCATGTGTTCCTCGGCCTGGCGTTGGCCCTGGCGCCCGTTGGCGCCTGGCTGGCCGTGAAAGGCGGCAACCTCTCCGGCTTGGAACTCCTCCAGATGCTGACACTGGCATGTGCGGTCGTGCTGTGGCTGGTGGGCTTCGATATCATTTACGCGCTTCAGGACTATGAATTCGATCGCGCCCAAGAGCTGCGCTCGCTCGTGGTCGCCTGGGGGCCGAAGAATGCGCTGCAGGCGGCCTTTCTTGCACACATGGTGATGTGCGGGCTGCTGCTCATCTTCGGATTGCTCTGCCGTTTTCGAATCGCATACGCCATCGGTTGGCTTTTGATCGTCGGCTGCCTCGTGATGGAGCATTGGATTGCGCGTCGGCGAAGTTTGGACTGGATCAACGTGGCTTTTTTTCGGCTGAACGCGGTTGTAAGCGCCGTTTTCCTGCTTGTGACGCTGATTGAAGTCGCGTTTCAAGGCGGGTTCAGGCTGCAGTGAATTTCAGGCAGAGATTGCCAAAAGAGGCGTTTTCGGTGAAGCTTTCCCGTGCATTTTTTCGCGCAGCGCAGCGGTTTGCGCGACCTGTACGAGAAGGTCGCCGCCCGGCAACGCATTTCTGAGACTGACGCGCTGCGCCTGTTCGAGAGCAAGGATCTGAATGCCGTTGGCGCGATTGCAGATCTCGCTCGACAGTCTCGGCCGGCGGGGGCTGGCAATCAGGCCAGTTACATCATCAATCGCTACGTCAACTATTCGAATTACTGCATCCTGAGCTGCCAATTCTGCGCGTTTGCCAGGAAGAAACGCGATGCCGATGGCTTCCAGTTCACTGTCGAGGAAATCGTCCAAAAGGCCCGCGAGGCGCTCCATCTGGGAATTACCGAACTGCACATTGTGGGCGGTCTGCATCCCTCGTTACCGTTTGGCTATTACACGGACATGCTCAAAGCGTTGCGCGCATTGGATTCGCGCCTGCAATTGAAATGTTTTACCGCCATCGAAATCCTGCACCTGGCATGGCTCGGGAAAAAAACGGTGGCTGAGACTTTGAGCGAACTTAAAGCGGCGGGCCTGGACTCGCTCACCGGCGGCGGCGCGGAGATTTTTCAGAAAGAGGTTCGCTCGACGATCGCGCGAGGCAAAGAATCCGCCGAGGAGTATTTGGACGTGCACCGCACCTGGCATCGGATGGGAGGACGCAGCACCTGCACGATGCTCTATGGCCATGTCGAATCACTGGCCGATCGCGCGGACCATTTGAGGCGCTTACGCGAGCTGCAAGACGAGACCCACGGGTTCGTCGGCTTCGTGCCGCTCCCGTACCAGCCGGAGAACAACGATATTCCGGTGCACCATCCGCCCACCGGTTTCGATGCGCTCCGGACAATCGCCGTCAGCCGGATCTATTTGGACAACTTCGAACACGTCACCGCCTATTGGGTCGGAATGGGACTTAAGCTTGCGCAGGTGGCCCTGAGCTATGGAGCGGACGATCTGCACGGGACAATCCTCGAAGAACACATTTTTCACATGGCGGGCGCCCGGTCGCCGCAATTGCAGACTGAGGCAGAAATGATCAAGGCGATTCGCGAGGCCGGCCGCGTGCCGGTGCAGCGAAACACATTTTACGAGCCAATTCGAGTCTGGGACGAGCCCCCGGCGCCGAAGAGCGCGCCGGACGGAGAACGCTCCAGGATTTTGGAGGACAATTTAGCCACTGCCTGAAGTGGCTGGGCGCTTTCTTCGCCGCGAGCAGGAGCATTCGTGAATAACTTCCCGGCTGTACCGCTTGCGCGGTTTGGCCCCTGGCAGGTAAATTGTCTCGATGGCGCACGCGGCTTTCGTTCATCTTCACTTGCACACCGAGTACTCGCTGCTCGATGGGGCCTGCCGGCTGGATCGGTTGATGGACAGGGCGCGCGAGTTGAAGTTCCCGGCGCTGGCGATCACGGATCACGGGGTGCTGTGCGGCGCTATCGATTTCTACAAGGCAGCGGCCGAGAAAGGCATCAAACCGATTATCGGATGCGAAGTTTATGTCGCGCCGGGCAGCAGGCTGGAAAAGAAGACCTCGAGCGGCGGTCGGGATGTCTATCACCACCTGGTGCTTCTGGCCAAGGACGAGAGGGGTTACCAGAACCTGATCAAACTCGCCACCGCCGCGCACGTGGAGGGCTATTATTACAAGCCGCGCATCGACAAAGAGCTGCTCGCTGCGCACAAGGAAGGGTTAATCGCGCTTTCGGGCTGCCTGGCGAGCGAAATCCCCGAGTGGATACAAAAGGAGCAGTTGGGCAAGGCGCGCGAATCCATTGATTGGTTCAAGCAAACATTGGGTGCGGAGAATTTTTACCTCGAACTTCAAAACCACGGAATTCCCGAGCAGGCAAAGGTCAATCGGCACCTGATACCGTGGGCGAGGGAATTCGGCCTGAAACTCGTGGCGACGAATGACGTGCATTACGTCGAGAAGAATCATTCGCACGCTCACGACTGCCTGGTGTGCATCGGCACGCAGACGCTGCTGAGCGATCCAAAACGGATGAGCCGGAATTATCCGAAGGAGCAGTTTTACCTGCGCTCTGCAGAGGAGATGAAAGCAGGTTTTTCCGAGGTCCCGGAAGCGGTGCAGAACACGATGGAGTTGGCCGAGCAATGCAATCTGGAGATCGAATTCGGCAAGTTACATTACCCGGTCTTCCATCCGCCGGAGCATTTCACGCGCGAAGGATATTTGCGCCATTTGCTCGCCGAGGGATTGCGCGTCCGCTATGGAATTCACGCACGGACTGAGGGGGACCAGTTCATCGTGGATCGTGTTGACGACCCAAAACGTCTTCCGACCTACGAAGTCCAAAGTCCTGAGACGGAAGGGGCGAAGGTCGAGGGTCGAGGAGAAAACACGGAACACGGACCTTACGACCTTTCCGATCCAGCGGTTGCTTCGGCGGTCAAAGGTGTGATTGATCGCCTCCAACTCGAGCTGAGGGTCATCGAGGATACCGGTTTTCTCAGTTACTTCCTGATCGTCGGAGATTTCGTCCGATTCGGTCATCAGAAGGAGATTGCCTGTGTCGCGCGTGGGTCGGCGGCAGGGTCGCTTGTGACTTATCTCTTGGAGATTTCGAATGTCGATCCCATCCGCTATGGGCTGCTGTTTGAGCGGTTCCTGAATCCCGAACGCGTCAATCCACCCGACATTGATATCGATTTCGCCGACGACCGCAGGGCCGACGTCATCGAGTACGTGCGCCAGAAGTATGGCCGTGATGCCGTCGCGCAAATCATCACCTTCGGCACGATGGGGGCCAAGTCGGTCGTGCGTGACGTGGGACGGGTCATGGGCCTGAGCTATGGCGATTGCGACCGGCTAGCGAAGATGATCCCGTTCGATTTGAAGATGACGCTGGAGAAGGCGCTCAAACAATCGCCTGAGCTAAAGCAGGCTTACGAAACCGAAGAAGTCACACGGGAGCTTTTCGATACGGCGTTCATTCTCGAAGACCTCACGCGCAACGCATCAGTCCATGCCGCCGGGGTCGTCATTGGCGATCAACCGCTGGTAAACCTGCTGCCGCTCAAGCAGGACGAACACGGCGCAATCGTGACTCAGTATGCGATGGGTCCGGTCGGGGATCTGGGACTCTTGAAAATGGATTTCCTGGGTCTGAAGACACTCACCGTAATCAGGAACACAGGCGAGATGGTCAAAAGGACGCGCGGCATCGATGTGCCCATTGAAAACCTTCCGCTGGACGACGCCCCCACCTATGAGTTGCTCAACAAGGCCAACACTCTGGGCATCTTCCAACTGGAATCCGGCGGCATGCGCGACTTGTGCCGGAAATTCCAAATCAGCTCGCTCGAGCACATTACGGCACTGATTGCTCTGTATCGGCCCGGGCCGATGGAGCTGATTCCTGAATTCATCCGCCGCCGAAATGGCGAAGTGCGCATCGAATACGAGCATCCGCTGCTGGAGCCGATCTGCCGGGAGACCTACGGCATAATGGTGTATCAGGAACAGGTCATGCAGGCGGCGCAAGTGCTCGCCGGTTACACCCTTGGCGCAGCGGACCTCCTCCGCCGGGCCATGGGCAAGAAGAAGCCTGACGAAATGGCCAAGCAACGCGACGTTTTCGTCAAGGGCTGCGCCCGGCTGAACAAAATCCCGGCGGCAAAAGCCAACCAAATTTTTGACTTATTGGAAAAATTTGCCGGCTACGGGTTTAATAAATCTCACGCGGCGGCTTACGCGGTCGTGGCCTATCAGACGGCGTATCTCAAGGCGAATTACCCGGTGGAGTTCCTCTGCGCCATGATGACCAACGACATGGCGGACACCGCGAAGCTCGGCCAATATATCAACGAAGCTCGCGCGATGGGCATCGAGGTGCTGCCGCCCGATGTAAACGAAAGCCAGGTGCAGTTTGCGCCGGCTCAGGGCAGATCCAGCGCCGCGACGGACCCGCTTGAGAAGACAAGAGTTTCAGAAAGAAGGCGTAATGGGAGCCCTGGCCTGGTCATCCGCTTCGGGCTGGCGGCCATCAAAGGCGTTGGTGAAGTGGCAGTCGAGTCCATTTTGCGGGCGCGGGCTGAGTGCGGGCGGTTCAGCTCGCTGGCGGACTTGTGCGAGCGGGTGGACAGCCGATCGGTGAACCGCAAGGCGCTCGAGGCGCTGATCAAGTGTGGGGCCTGCGACAGCCTGGGTCAGACGCGCGCGACCATGTTGGCGCAAACCGAGCATGCGCTGGCGCGGGCGGCTAGTGTGATTGCGGATCGGCAGCGTGGCCAGAGCTCGTTGTTTGGCACGTTGGAGGACAACGCTTCGCGCTCAGATGATTTTTCTATCAGCTTGCCGGAGTGGCCGCAGCACGAATTGCTGGCGCATGAAAAAGAATTGCTCGGCTTCTATGTGACCGGCCATCCACTAACGCCGTACGCGCCTATTTTGCAGAAGTACACACTCGCCAACACCTCGGACCTCACGCAGATGGCCAATCGCAGCATGGCTCGCATTGGCGGTCTGATCGCCACGGTGCAGAATGGCGTCTCCAAGAAGAACGGCAGGCCCTATGCGATGGTGACGCTCGAGGATTTGGAGGGCTCGGTCCAGGTGCTGTGCATGAACGAGAACTTCGAGAGATATCGAGAGTTGCTAACGCCTGGCCGCGCTATTTTGGTCGTCGGCGAAGTCAACAACGCGGACGAACGCCCCAAGATTTTTCCACAGGAAATCCTTTCGCTCGAAGATGCGCCGCGCCGTTTTACCAAACAAGTCCATCTCCGCCTCCACACCGCACACTTGAAACCCGAACAATTGGAGTCCCTCCGGCAACTTGTTTCCGCTAATCCTGGCAGGTGCCCGCTGTATCTGTGCTTCGTCCGGCCCACGGGTGAAGTCATCTTCGTTGAGGCGCACGAGAGGTTTTTTGTCGCACCGTCAACTGAGCTTCAACAAGCCGCTGACGAAATGTTTGGCGAGGAAACCTACTACGCCAAAGCGGATAGCGCCTTGCCTGAGCGCGCCTCGCGGAAGTGGGATCGCCGCCTCGAGCCCGCGGAAATTCAGGCTTAAGAGGCGGCCATTTTGCCTTCTGAGGCCTGCTGCTCGGCGACTGGCACAATATGGACTGGCTTGTAGCCGCCAATTGCTTTGAAGTACAGCAGCATAATCAGATAGATTACCGCCATCGTTGCCGGGATGAACGAATCCGCCACCAGCGTTTTCCGGTCTCCCTTGATGCTGGACTCCTGGACGGCGCGTTCTGCCGGCGTCAATTTGGCGGCCGCAGCGGTCGAATCCTTCACTCCGCTTTTTTCAGTTTCCTCGCGCGCTTTGGCTAGGTTCTGCTGAACCTCTCCCAGCTTTTTCCCATCCAAACCGTGGACTTCGCTCAGGAACAAGAATTTGCTGGGACTGCTCGCTTTATACGTCTCAAATGCAGTGGGGTTGGCGTTTTGCAGTTCCGCACCCGCGAAACGGTCCTTGGCATAACCCAGGCCCGTCGAGCCGATCAATCCGGCAGACATCATGCCGATGCCGCCCATAATGCTGATAGCCACGGCGCCCGTGCGCGGGAACCGATCGCTGGCAACTGCGAGCATTGTGGGCCAAAAGAAGGTCTTTCCGATGGCATAAACGGCCAGCGCCAATAACGCGCCAGCGAAGGTAGCAATGCCGCTCACCAGGTTTAGCCCGATGCACGCAACGATGGAGCACGTCAGCAAAATCCCGACCGGCGAAAGCCCGATTTTCTTCTCAATGAAATTGGCGCAGAATCGGAGGCTGAACATAAGGGCCGAAGTAAACACGAACAGTATCTTGCCCTGTGCAGGTGTGAGGATGTTGCCAGTGATGTTCTGGATCCAGCCGTCGGTGCCCAGTTCGACCGAGCCGATCAGACCGTGGGCTATAAAGAGGGCGAACAGCAGGAGTGCTCCGAACGGGATCAGAGATTGACCGCGATCACCATGAGTATGAGTGAGCATGATGAGGATGAGCATTAATCCTCCCGCGAGCGAGTAGGCTGCCGCTTGCGACAAACCGAGCGCATTGCTGAAGAACAAGCCCAGCAAGAAGCAGATAATGGCCCCGCCTAGCACACCGACGTCCTTGAACATCTCACCGAGGCTGAGGCCCTTTTGTGACGCCTCTGATTTCGGCATGTGCTGGCCTAGGAACAGGAGACCATAGAAAGCGGTGGGTACGAGGAACAAACCGAGCTGCGCCTTCCACGGCCACTTCGCGCCTTCTCCCAACACCCAGCCGATAACGCCGCCGCCAATGAGGCCCGCCGGCCAGCTCGCGTGAAGGATGTTTAGATAATGGGTGCGATTGTTCGGGAACAACGTTGCCACCAGAGGATTGGCCACGGCTTCGAGCGTGCCATTGGCCACCGCGAAGATAAACGTGCCCCAGTAAAGGAACCGGTAGGCTGTCATTTGCGCCTGGCCGGGCGCGGCCGCGAAAGTAATCAGGGCGGACAAAACGTGCAGGCTGAAGGCGGCGATCACCAGCTTGCCATAGCCAATTCGATCGCAAATGACGCCGCCGATAATGATGCCGAAGCAAAAGCCGGTGAATCCGGCGCCGTTGATATCGCCAAGTTGCTGGCCGGTGAAACCGAACTCGGCGCCCCAATTGGCGAGAATGCCGCCGCGAATCCCGAAGCCGACGCCGGCGGCCAGAATCGCCATGAAACCTGCCAGCAGAAGTCGTTTCGCGTTGGGGACAATAGCCTCATTGCTCACTTGAACATTGCTCATAGTTTTTAGGGGAATGGAGGTTAGTTTGGTTCTGAGACAATTTCGCGGAGAGTGGTCATGGTGCGGGCGAATACACCAAAACCGCCGACACTTTGTCAACGCCAAATTGCCTATGCAGTTAAGGGATGAAACTGGAGCGTGGCTGTGGCGAAGCCCAGCCGCAAGAGAGTCAACTGGATTACGCTCTTAATTCATACGAGAGTCTCGAATTGCGACGTGCTGCGGCTGGGCTTCGCCACAGCCGCGCTCCCCTCCTCCCCGTCACTGAGCCGATCAACTGTGCCCGAAATGTCTTGCCCGCCGCCCAGCCCGGTGGTAAGGAACGTGAGGCGCTCACGAAAAAGCTTATGCGGGCACGACCCCAATGCCGGCCAGGTTTTACGCTGATTGAGTTGCTGGTAGTCATCGCGATCATCGCGATTCTGGCGTCGTTGCTCTTGCCGGCATTAACGCGGGCGAAAGCGGCGGGGAAGCGCGTCCAGTGCGTCAACAACCAGCGGCAACTGGCGGTCACGTGGTTTTTGTACGCGTCGGACCACAACGACCTCCTGGTGGCGAACGGCCACAATGACCCGCCTAGCACCTCCAAGCCGGAATGGGTTCAGGGGGCGTTCTGGCATGTGACTGAGAACACTAACTATGCGCTGATCCTGGACCCGCGTTACGCGCTGTTCGCCAATTATATCCGGACAACCAAGATATATCTTTGTCCCACCGACCGCCCGACAATTGAACTGGATGGCGCGTGGTTTCCGCGCCTGCGCAGCTACGCGATGAATAATTATCTCGGGTGGTTTGGTGAGTGGGATGAACGGCTCTCAAATCGCTATAGAGTCTTTCGGAAGCACACAGAACTTGTCTCACCGATGCCTGCCGGAGTCTTTCTCTTTCAGGATGTCGATCCCAACAGCATTTGCTGGCCGTACTTCGGTGTGTATATGACCCAGGATGCGTTCTTTAATTTCCCCAACAGTTCGCACACGCGGGGCGGGGTGGTTTCATTTACAGATGGACATGTCGAGCCCCATCGCTGGAAGGATCCACGCACCGTCAAAGCTTATTCACCTGACTACCACCAGCATAACGATCTTTCGGTGCGTAACGTCGATATCGCCTGGATCCGGGATCGCACTACAGTGCACAAGTAAGCCGGAGCGTCTAACCCGCTGAATTTCCGACGACGAACAAGGTCCTGACGGCGTCAGTGTCGAAGCTTTCCGTGCGCTGGCTCTCGGCCGCAGGACTTATGAAATCTGGCCTCGAAGTCGCCCGGCAGCTAACATTCTTGGCCACAGCATCTCCCGGCCGCTCAACGACATCGCAACGATTAACGGCCCGCCCGCTGCCTTGGCTGCGCCTGCCTGATACCGCGCGGGCAAGCTTCCCTTAGGCGCCCCTTTAACAAAAAAATGTGCTGGCAATAGCGCCCCGGCTTCTGCAATAGTCTCGGCTCCTTAAACTATGATAAACAACAAAAACTGGGTCCGTCTGCTACTCCTATTCATTACAGTTTTGGCTTCAGCCTCTGCCTACGCGAGTGAAGCGGACATCCACATCCCGCCTCTGGACACCGTCAAATTCGGCGGATTGGGTGGTATCAGCGGAATCGCTTTGATGTACGGAGGCCTGGTGATCTGCCTGATCGGCGCGGCCTTTGGCCTGGTGCAGTACAAGCAAACCAAGGCCCTCCCGGTGCACAAGAGCATGGCCGATGTCTCGAATACGATCTGGGAGACTTGCAAAACCTACCTTTTCACCCAGGGCAAATTCCTCGCCATCCTCTGGCTGCTCATCGCCTGCTGCATGGCGTATTACTTCCTCGGTCTGCAGCACGAGCAGTTGGGGAAGGTCGTCATCATCCTGCTCTGCTCAATCCTCGGGATCCTGGGCTCTTACGGCGTCGCCTGGTTCGGAATTCGCATTAACACGGTGTCCAACTCGCGCACGGCCTTTTCTGCGCTCAAAGGCAATCCGCTGGCGACGCTTGGCATCCCGCTGCGCTCTGGTATGAGCGTCGGTTTGCTGCTCGTGGCCGTCGAGCTGTTTTTCATGATTTGCATCCTGGTGTTTCTGAAGGACCTGGCCGGCCCCTGCTTTATTGGATTTGCCATAGGTGAGTCACTGGGGGCCAGCGTGCTGCGCATCTGCGGCGGCATCTTCACCAAGATCGCCGATATCGGCTCGGACCTGATGAAGATCGTCTTCAAGCTGCCCGAAGACGACCCGAAGAACCCCGGTGTCATTGCCGACTGCACCGGAGATAACGCCGGCGATTCGGTTGGACCGACGGCGGACGGTTTTGAGACTTATGGCGTGACCGGGGTGGCGTTGATAGCGTTCCTGGCCCTGGCCCTGGCTGCCAGCCCCAGCATCTGCGCCACGCTGATCATCTGGCTGTTCGTCATGCGCTCGCTAATGATCGTCACCTCGCTGGTTTCGTATTTCGTCAACGAAGTCATCAGCACGGCCAAGTTCGGCGGCCAAAAGGATTTCGATTTCGAAGCCCCCCTGACCCACCTGGTCTGGATTACTTCGGCGGTTTCCATCGCCGTCACCTTCATCGCCAGCAAATTGCTGTTGGGCGATTTTCAGGATGCTCAAGGCCAGACACAGGCCTCGCTCTGGTGGGTGCTCTCCATTATTATCAGTTGCGGCACCGTGGCCGGCGCACTCATTCCTGAGTTCACGAAAATCTTTGTCAGCACCAACTCGAAGCACGTCCGCGAGGTGACCAATTGCTCGCGACACGGCGGCGCCTCGCTCAACATCCTGTCGGGCTTTGTCGCGGGCAACATGTCGGCCTTTTGGATGGGCCTAGCCATCATGGTGCTGATGTTCGCCGCTTACTTCTGCTCGCAGAACCCGGCGCTGGCTTCGATCATGCCCCAGAAATTCGCCTTCGCCGCGCCAATCCTCGCCTTCGGCCTTGTGGCGTTCGGCTTCCTGGGCATGGGCCCGGTCACCATTGCCGTGGACAGTTACGGGCCGGTGACCGACAACGCCCAATCCGTCTATGAATTGAGTCAGATCGAATCGCGCAAGAACATCAAGCAGGAGATCAAGGGTGGCTTCGGCTTCGAGCCGGATTTCGAGAACGCCAAGTACCAGCTCGAAAAGGGCGACGGCTCCGGCAATACGTTCAAGGCGACAGCCAAGCCGGTGCTCATCGGCACGGCCGTGGTTGGCGCCACGACTATGGTGTTCGGCATCATTATTCTACTCCAGCACATGTTCGAAACCAATCCCGGCGGTGGTTTCAAACCGGTGGTCGATGCTCTGAGCCTGGTCCAGCCCGAAATCATCCTCGGCCTGCTTATGGGCGGCTCGGTCATCTATTGGTTCACCGGCGCCTCCACGCAGGCCGTCGTCACTGGCGCCTACCGAGCGGTCGTCTATATCAAAGAGCACATGAAGCTGGACGCCACGACTGCCTCGGAGAGCGACAGCAAAGAAGTGGTTCGCATCTGCACCGTCTATGCGCAGCGCGGCATGTGGAATATCTTCATCGTCATTTTCTGCTTTGCGCTCGCCCTGCCGTTTTTCAACCCGTATTTCTTCATCGGCTACCTCATCGCGATTGCGTTCTTCGGTCTGTTCCAGGCCATTTTCATGGCCAACGCCGGCGGCGCATGGGACAACGCCAAGAAAATCGTTGAGGTCGATCTCCGCCAGAAGGGGACGGAGCTGCACGCCGCCACTGTCGTTGGCGATACCGTGGGCGATCCGTTCAAGGACACCTCCTCGGTGGCCATGAACCCGGTGATCAAATTTACGACGCTGTTCGGGTTGCTGGCGGTCGAAATCGCGGTCACGATGACAAACGCGACCTTGAAGACCGGGATTGCGTTATTCTTCTTCCTGGTCGCCCTGATTTTTGTCTATCGCTCCTTCTTCCACATGCGCATCCCCGAAGAGGACGCTGCCGGGACAGACGGTAACCTGGTGCTGCCGCATAATATCCACGGCCCCAAAGTCCCGACAGCGAAGCCGCAAAATGTCCTGGCTGGCGGAACCTAATCCTGGTGTCTGAGGCGCATCCGCAATTTGAGCGACGCGACGAGTGTAGGATCCGACGTAAGGAAGCTCTGATCAATTTTGGAACTTGGATATTTCGAAGAGAGCCTCCTCACGTCGGCTCCTACAATATGAGGCCACGCTCTTATTCTAGGGCCACCTTTCCCCTACCGCGCATAATGTTCCAGGAAACGGTAGGCCTTTTCCCTGATATCGGGCGGGAAATCGTGGCCGCAATCCGGGTGTTCCACGCGCAAATGTTCCGGCGCCCGGTAGAGTTGGTAAACCGGCTCAGCGGCTTTCACGATACCATCCACGCTGGCTGATTTGAAATTGGTGTCTCCCAGCGGCGCGCTGATAAAGACGGGTCTCGGCGCCAGAGCGGCAATGAGCTCGTGAAAATCGAATGGGATTTCAGCCAGGCGATTTTGATACTCAAGCAACTTCGGCAAGTAGCGGTCGCTGGTCCAGCCTTTGATGTTGCCATTCATGTAATCGAGAAACGAATCGAAGCCGCAACTGGAGACCACCACGCGGATACGCTGGTCGAAGACGGCGGTATAAATCGAGTTATGGCCGCCGAGTGAGTGGCCGATGGCGCCGAAATGGTGCGGCTTGACGAACGTGAATGATTCCAGCAGATCCAGCCCGCGAATGTTGTCCCAAATCGCTTTCATCGTCCCGCTGCGGTAGCCCAGGGCTTTCAGGTCGGGGTTGTAGTTGGCCAGGAGCGGATAAGAGGGGGCCAGGACGACAAATCCGCGCTGGGCCAGGTCGTGCCCGTAAATGGAATAGTAGTCACGCAGCGGTTCGACCACCACACGGTAGCCGAATTCCATATCAGTCGGGTGGAGCGCCAGGATGGCAGGCGACCGCGCGCGGCCCACGAGCGCACTCTTGGGAACCAGCAGGTACGCGGGCACACGCGAACCCGGCTCGGCGGAGTAAGTGATGAACCTGCGAAGGTAGGAGCCGCAATCCACCTCCGTCTCGATTTTCATCTCCAGCGGGCATCGCTTCTCCCTCCCGGGCAACGGCCCCATAATCTCCTGCATTCCGGAAAGGATCTCGGCCCGCCGCTTCTGCCAATCGGCCTTTGACTTCACTGGCTCGATGTTTCCTTTACGATGATGAAAAACGAGAAGGTTGGTGCGCGGAAGGCGTGAGGAATAGTTGGCAGTGTCGGCGGCGCGAAGCTCGGATTCCGCGCAGAAAAGAAATCCGAGAAGAATGGTTTTCGCGAGGTTCATCCAGTTCAAGATGGGCTCGACCGTAGCGCAAACGCTGAGCATGGCCAAGCCAGGATTCCACTCTGCTTTGGCTCCGGTTGCGCCGGGCTGACGAGCGCGTGTCTTTACGTTTCGGGCTCCACCTCTCTCTTGGTCAGTGCGCGCGCCTCCGGAAATTTGAACGCTTGCTGGCTAGGGCATTGCGGATAGACTGCTACAGGTTAGTGGACTGCGGGCACTCGGATGCAATGAAAACGAAAGCGGGCTTGAGGATCGTTACGGTTCTCCTGTTGCTGGCACTGGTGTATGGCTGCGCCCATGCGACCGGTCGTTCACATGCTCATCGAATCTCTCTCGTTGTCATTGCGAGGGATACGGTCGATGTCCAGCAGAAGTCGGCCAAGATCGGACACGACGCTTATTTCACCAAAGGCAACCCGCTTCCAAGCAATGTCAGGTGAAGACGAAGTGGTCTAACAGGCGGGGCGGCGAGCCGCCGCCCCGCT
Organism: uncultured Verrucomicrobiota bacterium; assembly: GCA_964446585.1. Classification (GTDB taxonomy): domain Bacteria; phylum Verrucomicrobiota; class Verrucomicrobiia; order Limisphaerales; family UBA8199; genus CAYUPI01. Next base: position 15,916 of record CAYUPI010000037.1, on the reverse strand, counting down.
GAGCAGGCGGACGGTGCGGGAGCATTGGCTCGCGACTCTTGCAGGCGACCTGGCGATTGCGGCGGCCGCAGGCGGGGCGCGCCGTTAGACGCCTTCAAACACGCATGCAGAAGATCCACAAGCACAGCGCCACGGTGACGAACGTTCAGGAAATTCTTCCCTGGCGTGACCTGTATCGGCAGGAGATGAACTGCCAGATCATTCACGACTCGCTGCATTCCCGTAAAGGCTGGACCGAGCCATATTTGCTCGTGGCCGATGGTGTGGCCGCGGGTTATGGCTCCGTCGCAGTTGGTGGGCCCTGGAAGGGGAAGCCTGCTGTGTTCGAGTTCTTTGTGGCACCGCCCTACCGCTCGCAAATGTTCGATCTGTTCATCGCGCTGCTCACAGCCTGCAACGCCGAGAGGATTGAGACACAGAGTAATGATCCGTTGTTGACCGCAATGTTGCACACGTTCGCTCAGAAGATTGAAAGCGAGTCCATTCTCTTCCACGACAGGCTCACGACGGGGCACTCGCCAAACCGAGCCGTCTTTCGGCGCACGACTGCAGACGATGCAGGGCGGACGTTTGCGCACCAGGTGGAGCCGGTCGGTGATTGGGTTCTGGAGACGGAAGGCGAGATCGCTGCCACCGGCGGCATCCTTTTCCATTACAACCGCCCCTATGGCGATATTTACATGGAAGTGGCAGAGCCATTCCGCAGGCGCGGACTGGGCTGTTACTTGGTGCAAGAGTTGAAGAGAGTATGCTACGAGCAAGGGAGTGTTCCGGCAGCGCGTTGCAGTCCGACGAACATCCCTTCCCGCAAGACGCTTCAGAAGGCTGGATTTGTTCCCTGCGGCCACATTCTGACCGGTTCAATTTCGGTTCGTGCCTCGGCATCAACCCCGGGAGCATCTGCTGCGTGATTTTGGGATCGACAGTGAGAGAGCGACAGGCCACACCGCCTAACTCTTGCTCCCGCGCCTGACAAAGATGATCGATGAACATATCACCAATTCGGGCGGAGAGGTTTATTCCTCCAGATATGTCCGTGGTCGTGCGGTTTGGGCAACGAGGCACAGACTCCGGCATCGGCCCAGTCGGGTGGCGTGCCCACAAACCTGGGCTGGACGCGAGGTTGAATCTCCTGTTCAAGATCGTAGGCCAGCGCCAGGAGTTTGGGTTCTTGCAGGAACCCACTGTACATCCAAATGCCCGCTGGCCGGCCATCATCCGCTATCGCTACCGGCACGGAGATATTGGGATAACCTGCAACCGCAGGCAGCGAGGTTCCGCCGCTCCAGGTGGGCGTGATGATCGCGTCCAATTGTTGCCTTTGAATCGCGGCATCAATTCCCTGTGCGCGGCTGAGCCGAACACAAAGCGCCCGCGCGGCCACGTAGTCCGGGTCACTCAAATCACCGGTGGTTTGCTCCGCCAGTTCGAAAATCTCCTGGCCGTAAAATTTCATTTCCTGCGGGCAATGCGCGTCGTTGAAGGCGAGCAAGTCGGTCAGCGTGCGCATGGAAGTATGACTGAGGCCGGCGAGATACTGCGCCACTTGCGCCTTAAATTCGAAAAGCAGCACCGTGAATTCCGCTTGACCGATCGAAAATAGGTCTCCCGAGTCCACTGGATCTACAATCGTCGCGCCGAGGCTTCGCATCACGTCGATGGCGTGCTCCGCCACCGCATCAAACGGAGGCTCACCACCATAGTCGAGGGTAAAGAACCTGCGGTCCACTCCGATGCGCGCGCCTCGAAGCGTTCCACGCCTCAGGAACTGAGTGTACTCTCGGGGCAAGCTGGCTCCTGCCACCGACCCGAATGGAGTTTGAAGCGCACCCAGGAGTATGGCCACATCCGTTACCGTTCGGCCCATCGGTCCAGCCGTGTCCTGGCTGTGGGCGATCGGGATAATGCCATCTTGGGAAACCAACCCGACGGTGGGCTTAAGGCCGACAATCAGATTGTTGGAGGCCGGACAGGTGATCGAACCGTCTGTTTCTGTACCTACTGCCGCCGCGCAAAGATTGGTGGCCGCCGCAACGGCTGAGCCCGAACTTGAACCGCAGGCAGTCCAGTTCAAAATATATGGGTTCTGCGTGAAACCCCCGCGTCCGCTCCACCCGTTCAAACAGGTCCAGGACGAGGGGCACGGCGCGAACCCGCGGAAATTTGCCCACTCGGAAAGATTCGCTTTGCCCAGGATGACAGCTCCGGCCGCACGCAAACGACTGGTGAGGGGCGCGTCGGCAGCTACCCGGCTGTTAAGCAGGGCCAATGAACCGGCCGTGGTCTGCAGGTGGTCGTTAGTGGCGATATTGTCCTTCAACAGCAGCGGTATGCCGTGCAGCGGCCCACGCACCTGTCCGCCCCGCCGCTCGTTGTCCAGTTGCGTGGCGAGATCAACCGCGCTGGGATTGGTCTCGATCACCGCATTGAGCAGCGGATTAAACCGGTTGATCCGTTGCAAGTAGGCCAGCGTGAGCGCCCGGCTGGTGAGCGCGCCCGCAGCCATGAGGGACTGGAGTTGAGGGATCGACGCTTCAAACCACGGCTCGTTTTCATCCGCAGTTGCCGCGTGGCTCGATGTGGTCCGCAACAGCGCGCTCCACCCTGTAGCCAGCAGGGCCGTTCCACCGAGGGTGCTCGCACTCAGGAATGATCGCCGGCTGACGCCGCACTGAGACGATTTCAGATGATTTAATTTGGGATTCGTCATAGCTGCCTTTCTCATCAGGCGAAATGCAGGTCGAACTGATTGGAGCCACCTATTTGGTTTATAGAGAGGATCGATTTACCTGCCTTCCTACATTTATGGTCTTGTTATTTATCTACAGCAAGCCCGCCCCACACTAGCGCATACGGGAAGTCATTATCGTTAAGGCACGAACAGCCAGTTGTCAAGATGCACACAAATAACTGATCCCGCACATTTGATCGCGGTTGCTTCCACCGCATTCCAACCTCGACACCGGGACAGGTTTCCGGCTTACTTCGCCGGATTTTGACGCGCCCAATGACTCCAGAGCAACTGAGCAGAGCCAAATCCCTCGGATTTTCCGACCGGCAAATTGCCCATCTAACCGGCCGCACCGAAGACCAGGTCCGTGCCGAACGGACGAAACTCGGCCTTGTTCCCAGCTATCGCCTCGTGGATACATGCGCGGCGGAATTCGAAGCCTACACTCCGTATTATTACTCGACCTACGATCGCGGCGATGACGAGACACGCCAGAACTTCGACAAACGAAAGGTGATGATTCTGGGAGGTGGTCCGAACCGGATCGGGCAGGGGATAGAATTTGACTATTGCTGCGTGCATGCCGCCTTCGCGCTGAAAGAGGATGGATTCGAAACGCTGATGGTGAATTCGAATCCGGAAACCGTCTCGACGGACTACGATACAAGCGACAAGCTCTTCTTCGAGCCGCTCACGCTCGAGGACGTGCTGCACATCTACGAACGGGAGAAATGCTGGGGCGCCATCGCTCAGTTCGGCGGCCAGACGCCGCTCAATCTCGCGCTCGGCCTGCAAGAGAACGGCGTCAACATCATCGGCACTTCGCCCGAGAACATCGAAGTCGCCGAAGATCGCAAGCTCTTTGCGGCGATGTTGCGCAAGCTCGATATTCCCCAACCGCCCAACGGCATCGCCACGAGCGAGGCCGAGGCGCTGGTGGTGGCCAGGACGCTGGGCTATCCGATTCTGGTGCGGCCCAGCTTCGTGCTTGGAGGCCGCGCGATGCAGATTGTCTATTCCGACTCGGAACTCCAGCATTACATGCGCTTCGCGGTGGAGGCCTCGCCGGAGCGGCCCGTCCTGGTGGATCAATTCCTGGAGGATGCCACGGAAGTGGATGTGGATTGCGTTGCGGATGTGGGCCGATTTGACCATGGCCGGGGGGGCACAGTTGTCATCGGCGGCATCCTGGAGCACATCGAGTTCGCCGGGGTTCATTCAGGTGATGCAGCGATGGTCCTGCCGCCCCACACGCTTTCCCCCAAGGTAATTCAGGTCATTCGCGAATACACGCAGCGGATGGCGCGGGAGCTGGACGTGATCGGCCTGATGAACGTGCAATACGCGGTGAAAGGGGAAGCGGTGTACGTGCTCGAAGTCAATCCCCGCGCGTCGCGGACCGTGCCATTCGTCAGCAAAGCCATCGGCGTGCCGCTGGCCAAACTGGCGGCGAAAGTCATGGCCGGGAAAACTTTGAAGCAACTCGGTTTCACGGAGGAAATCTGGCCCAAATACTGGGCGGTGAAAGAATCGGTCTTCCCATTCAACCGGTTTCACGGCCAGGATATTTTGCTCTCGCCCGAGATGCGGTCAACAGGCGAGGTGATGGGTCTGGACGCGGACCTCGGCATGGCGTATGCCAAATCGCAAATGGCCGCGGGCGCCCCGCTGCCGTTGAGTGGCCGCGTGTTCATCAGCGTGAGCGATGCGCATAAACCGGAAGCGGCTGGAGTGGCCCGGCAATTCGCGGAAATGGGATTTGAGTTGGTGGCGACGGGAGGCACGGCGGCCGTGCTGCAAAGGGCCGGCTTGAAGGTGCAGCACGTTTTCAAGCTCGCCGAGGGCCGGCCCAACGCCGTGGATCTTTTGAAAAACCGCGAAATCCAGCTTGTCATTAACACACCCGCCGGCCAGAGCCCGCGCGCTGACGAAGTGAAAATCCGCACCACCGCCGTTTATACCGGCACGCCGATCATGACCACGCTCAGCGGGGCTAAAGCCGCCGCGCTCGGCATCGCTGCCTTACGCAACAAGGGCTACGAAGTCAAGACGCTGCAGGAGTACCATTAAGAGCGTATCTTGAAATTGTAGGAGCCGAGGGAACGAGGCTCTGATCTCTTGTGAAACCGCCCGATAAATAAAGGAAATTTGAGCCTCGTTACCTCGCCTCCTAAAACGCAAACAGGTTTTCCAAACACTCTCTAAGGTTTTTTTGGTTTGAGTTTTAACCCGGGCGCGTGATTATCGCTGGCGAGAGATGAACGCTGCGCTTCAAGCCAATGCCCCGGACTTGAGTGAGTTTACGGATGTCCTGCTGGTTGAAGATGACCCGACGGACGCGGAGTTGACCTTGCGCGCCCTTGCCAACTGCGGCCTTGCCCCCCGCGTCGAGCACGTCACTGGCGGCGCAGAAGCTCTCGACTACATCACGTGTTCCAGCGTTTCCGCAAGCAAAGGGGCCGGCGCCGCGCCCAGGCTCATCTTATTGGATCTCAAACTTCAGGGTCTCGGAGGATTGCACGTGTTGCGAGGACTTAAAACCGACGAGCGGACCCGCGGCATTCCTATCGTCGTCTTGACCTCCTCGAAGGTCAGCATCGAGTTAATCGAAAGTTACAAGCTGGGCGTGAACAGCTACGTGATCAAGCCGACAGACCCACGCAAATATGCCGAGACAATCCAAGCCATCGCCCGTTACTGGCTCGGGATCAACGAGCTGCCCAGACCGTAGCCTGGACTCTGTTGCAGGGGACGACGTAATCCTCTGATCGAAAAATCCAACATCCAAAATCCAAAATTGGGCGTAAGGCTCTTAGTCAAGAAGATGGTGGCAAAAAGATATCGAGATTCCAGAATCGCGCATTTTCGAGAAAATTTTCTGTGCAGGCGCTACATGGCTGATTCAACGATTCAACGATTCAACGATTCAACGATTTCACGGCTTAGGTTGCTGCGTCGCCGTGCTTTGAAGAACTGCGGGCGCCTGGCCCTCTCTTGCATGTTTGCCTCCACATCGGTTGTGGGCGCTGCTGGGCCGGCCGGCCCTCCACTCGATCATAAGGACTTGCCCCGCGTGCCCCCGGTCGAAGCGACGAATGCGCTCAAGACCTTCCATCTCAAGAAAGGCTTCCACCTGGAACTGGTCGCCGCCGAGCCGCTCGTGGAGGATCCGATTGCCATGTGCTTCGACGAAAATGGCCGCCTGTTTGTCGTCGAGATGCGCGATTACTCCGAGATGCGCGAGGTGCATCCGCACCTGGGCCGGATTCGGATGCTGGAAGACACGAACGGCGACGGCATCTTTGACAAGGCCACAATCTTTGCCGACGATTTACCCTGGCCGACCGGCCTCATTTGGTACGGCGGCGGCCTCTTCGTCGCAGCTTCACCGGACATTCTTTATTTCAAGGACACGAACGGCGACGGTGTGGCGGACGTGCGAAAAATTGTGTTCACTGGGTTCGGCGCGGGAATGGGAGACAAGTTGAACGTTCAGGCCTTGCTTAACAGTTTGACCTGGGGTCTTGACAATCGCATTCATGGCCAGACTGCCAGCAACGGAGGAAAGGTTGTGCCGGCAGCCCAGCCGGATGCCAAACCGCTCAACCTGAGTGGACGCGATTTCTATTTCGACCCGCGCACAATGGTGATGGAAACGGAAACCGGCGGCGGCCAATACGGCATGTGCTACGACGATCGCGGGCGCCGATTTGTCTGCAGCAATTCGCACCATATCCAGACCTTCATGTATGAAGCGCGCTATGGAGAACGGAACCGCTTTTACAATATGCCGCCCGCGCTGGTGGATATCCCGGTGGATGGCCCCGCCGCCGAGGTGTACCGGATCAGTCCCGAGGAACAGTGGCGGGTCATCCGGACCAAATGGCGCGTCACCGGAGTGGTGCCCGGCCTGATCGAAGGCGGCGGGCGCGCCTCGGGCTATTTTACTTCCGCCACGGGCATTACGATTTTTCGCGGAAACGGTTGGCCGAACGAAAACCTCGGTGACGCCTTCGTGGCTGATTGCGGTAGCAACCTGGTGCACCGGAAGAAAGTCCGCCATGATGGCGTCGCTCTCGTGGCCGAACGTCCTCCGGATGAGCAAAAGGTCGAGTTTCTGGCATCGACCGATCTCTGGTTTCGCCCGGTGCAACTGGCCAATGCGCCCGACGGCACACTCTACGTCGCCGACATGTATCGCGAAGTCATCGAGCATCCATGGTCGCTGCCGGATAGCATCAAGCGGCTGCTGGATTTGAATGCCGGCAACGACCGTGGCCGGATCTATCGAGTAGTGCCAGATGGTTACAAACAGCCGAAACTGCCGCGGTTAGGCAAGGCTTCTACAAAGGAGTTGGTGGCAACGCTGGAGCATCCGAATGGGTGGCATCGCGATACCGCTGCGCGCCTGCTGTACGAACGGCAGGACAAGGCGGCCGTGCCACACCTCATTGATTTGCTCGCGCAATCAGAATCAGCCCTCGCGCGGATGCACGCACTCTATGCACTCGAGGGTTTGGGCGCCTTTAAGGAAGGACAGATCCTGATCGCGCTGAATGACACGGATGCGACAGTCCGCGAGCACGCCATCAAGTTGTCTGAAAAGTTCAAAGCCGCCGCTTCGGAAAAGCTTTGGGCTAGGCTGCAGCAGATGGCGAAAGACTCCTCCAGCAGCGTTCGGTATCAATTGGCCCTGACGCTCGGAGAATTCAACCGACAGGGCCGTGCGGGCGCGCTGGCGACGATTGCGGTTCGCGACCTGGACAGCTCGTGGACCCGGGCGGCGATTCTGTCGTCACTCTCAGACGGCTCCGGCGAGATGTTCGCGTTGCTGGCCGCAGACGCGAGCGTGTGCGGCTCCAAAGCCGGCCAGGATTTTCTGAGAGAGCTGGTGAATCTGGTTGGCGCAATGAACCGGCCGACCGAGGTCGGAAAAGTGCTCGAGTTCGTCGACAAAGTGAATGAGCCTGGGCTCAGATTTGCGCTGGTGCGCGCACTGGGAGAAGGACTGCATCGGGCGGGAGGTTCACTCGACCGCACGGGCGGCAAGGTAGGGGACGTGTTCGCTTCTGCGGCGAAGGTTGCCGTGGACGCCGCGGCCGCCGAGGCTGTCCGCGTGCAGGCCATCGAGTTGCTCCGCTTGACCAGCTACGGTGACTCCGGCTCGAGGCTGTTGTCGCTGCTTGATTCAGAGCACCCGCAGGCGGTGCAACTCGCCGCCATTGTCGCTCTGGGGCGTTTCGCCGATGCGCAAGTCGGGCCAGAACTGGCGAAACGATGGGGCACACTCACGCCGCGGTTGCGCAGCGAAGCTCTGGCGGCGCTGCTGGCCCGTGCCGAACGGGCCCGCACTCTCCTGGAGGCGATTGTGGCCGGGACGATTCAGAGATCTGTGCTCGACACGATGCAAACCAAGTTTCTGATGAACCATCGCGACAACGGGGTGCGGGAGTTGGCCGCCAAAGCACTGGCTGCCCAGCCGACAAGTTCAAGGCAGCAGGTCATTGATGGACTCACGCCTGCGTTGAACTTCAAGGGCGACCGGGCGCGCGGGAAAAAGATTTACGAAGAAAGGTGCATCTCTTGCCATCAGCTGGGAGGTGAGGGTTACGCGCTCGGACCGGATCTGGTAACGGTGAAGAATACCGGCAGGGAGAAAATGCTCGTCAATATTCTGGACCCGAACCGCGAGGTCCGGCCGGAGTACGTGAGCTATGTGATCGAAACCAAAGATGATGAAAGCTACATCGGCCTGGTCGTCAACGAAACCGCCACGGCGGTTACGTTGCGCCAGGCCTACGGCAAGGAAGACGTGATCCGGCGCGCCAACATCCGCAAAATGCAAAGCTCAAGTCAATCGCTCATGCCCGAGGGCCTCGAAGCCGGCCTGGCTTCGCAGGACCTCGCCGACCTCCTCGAATACATTGAGACTGCAGAGGCGAAGTAGCTGGCTTCCCCAAATCTGTGTCGAAATCATCAGGAAAACACGCAAGCACTATGAAAAAACTACTGTTCATTGTTCCGTTGGCAGCCTTCGCAACGCTATGGTTTGTCAATCGTGGAAACGCTCAGGAAGAAGCGCCACCCAAATACGAGTACGCAGTCTTGAAGTGGGACGGTCCCGACCGCCTCTTTTACAACATGCCGAATCGATTCGAGATGGTGCATCTGGAAAAGCAAGGGGTCAAAATTCCCGGCGATGCGCAGAATGAAGAATGGTGCCTCGCCTACGGGGCCAACCAATTGTCCCGCGAAGGTTGGGAGCCGATTAATTTGGATTCGCGAAGACTACTGCTGGGAAGACCAAAGTGAAGTCTGATTAATTGATTTGCCAAGGCAAATGTTGCCCATTGTGGGTGACACTGGCAAGCGACTCCGCCGTGTGGCGGTCATGAGAGCACCGCATCCCCACCGATACGAGGCGTCAAACGCTCCCGGGATTCTCGCTGGGGCCAACCGGCGGAATTTCCTCAAGAGCGCAGCGCTCGGCGCCGCCTCGCTCGCGGGAGGGCAGTCGCTCGAGTTGTTTGCAGGGGTAGCAGAGCACAAAAAGAGCGTAAAGCAGGCAAGCGCCTACAAGTATCGAATCGCCTTCGGTGCATGGATTAATGACATGCGATTGCGGCCGCTACCGTTGGAGAACTGGCCGGCTCCGCAATTCGACGACGAAACGATTGAAAGCGCAATTCGTGCGATGGACGTGCAGGCCGATGCCGGGTTCAACATGCTCGATGTCTGGGGCCTGTTTGCCACTTATGGCTGGCCTACTGATATTGTCAGCGCGTTGGAAAAGGATCGCAGACGGCGGATTCAACGACTCCTGAAAGCGGCCAACCAACGTGGCATTCAGGTCATGCTCGGATTGGGCACGTATAGTTGGGGCTATGATAAGATCCTTGCGGCGGACCCGGCAGTGCGCGGCAAAAACGCGGACGGCTCGCTGCATGCCCACGCGCTCTGCGACGCCAACCCCAAATCGTTCGAGTATGTCAAGCGGATCATTGACTTCGCCCTCGGTGAGTTCGCCTTCGGCGGTGTGCATCTCGAATCGTGCGACCTGGGCTGCTGCTTTTGTCCCCAATGCGCCGGCAAGGATGGCGTGGTGGGCTACAACGTGCGCATTAATCTAAAGACCGCCGATTACATCAAGCAGCATTGGCCCGATAGAAAAGTTTACGTGATCACGATCAACTGGTCGCCGCCAGGAAAACACTTCGATGCCGAGCAGAAGGCGAAAGTGATCGAGCTCAGCAAGCACATTGATTGTGTCTTCGACCAGGGACATTCAGGTTACCACATCGCCGAATCCGAACGACGCGACTTCATCAGGCAACTGCACTCAGCTTACGGAACCTCGGGTAAGATCTGGCTCTATCCCGATGCCCGCTGGGACCGCGAGTCGTACTTTTTGCCGTATGCAAGGCGTGCGGGCGAGGCGCTCAAGACGGAGTATGAAGATGGTGTCCGTGGCTGTTTGTTCTACCAGGGCCCGGTGACCAACCCCGGCCAGGAGGCGATGATCGCTTTTGGAGGCCGCATGCTGTCCAATACCGCCAGGAGCATCGAAGACGCTCTAGGCGAGGTGCTGGAGAGGTATTACAAACCAAGAAACTCCGCCGCGAGCAGCAGGTTGATGCGGGTATTCCAAATCGCCGAGGAAGCTTATTTCAGCCAATGGTCGGCGGAGCTTTTCAACAAGGTTTGGGGCATTCCGGTGCCGGGCGAATTCAAGCTGGATCAAAATCTATTTGGGACCGCACCTGGGCCGGCGACCTATCTCAAGGAGCCGTGCCTGGATGGCAAAGGGCACAGAGAATACCGGGGCGGACTATGGCAGATCCTGGAGGAGCTGCCGAAGCTCAAGGGCAACTGCAACGACGGCGGGCGACTCGCGAAAATCGAAAGATGCGCCACCATCGCTCTGGCCATGCTGAACACGGTTTGTTACAGCCTGGGCGAACCGATTCAATAGTACACGAGCTTCTTCTCGCCACGCCGCCGCGCCCTCGAACTGGGTTAGCTTTTCACCATTCGTGCTCGGGCTTTCCTCCTTTTTTCGCCTTTTCCGCTCAACCCGCTTACACGATGGTAAGCACATGGGTTACGGCGATAGTTCCGGAATTCGGCGGCTGGCAGCGGCGCTGTTGTTCTCCCAGGCGGTCGTTTTGGCCGACGAAACCAATTTGGCCAACGAGGCGAAACCGCTTGCGACGGTTGGCGCTTCGAATCAATTCGCCTCCTCTTTCCAAATCAAGAAAGGTTTCCGGATCGAATTGGCCGCGGCGGAGTCCCTGGTCGCGTCTCCGGTCGCAATGGCTTTCGACGAAAACGGGCGGCTTTTTGTTGTCGAAATGCGCGATTACCCCGACCGCAGGAGCCAGATCCCACATCTTGGGCGGGTGCGCTTGCTGGAGGATGCGGATGGAGACGGTGTGTTCGAATCGAGCACAATCTACGCCGACAATCTGGCCTGGCCTTCGGCCGTGGCCTGCTACGACGGCGGCATCTTCGTCGCAGCTACGCCCGAGATACTCTATTTCAAAGATCTAAGAGGGAATGGCGTGGCGGATCTGCGCAAAGTTGTATTCACCGGGTTTGGCGCCGCGACCGGCCCAACGAATGCGGATGAATTGCTGAACAACTTTGTGTGGGGGCTGGACAACCGCATCCACGGCGGCAGCGCCGGCCTGGGAGGGCTGATCACTCCGCTGGGTTCGTCCGGCGCCCCGCCGGTCTCCCTCGGCGCCGGCGATTTTTCTTTCGATGCGCGGTCGCTGATGATCGCCGCTGAATCAGGGACGGCGCGCATGGGATTGAGTCTCGATTCTCGCGGTCGTAAGTACGTTTGCGGCGAGTCGCATCCGCTGCAAACGACGATGTATGAAGCGAAATATCTGGGGCGCAATCCTTTCGTCGCGAAGGCGCCGGCGATGCTGGACGTTGCCAGCCCGGCGACGCGGATCTTTCGCTGGCAGGAAGACCTCCAATCAGCACCGGCATTGGCGCGCGCTCCGGGCGGGTCAAACCCTGCGCCACGCTCCAACACACTCGCGGCTGACTGGCTTACCAGGCCGCGTTGTTGCTTGATTTACCGCGGTAGCGCATTTCCGACGAATTATCTGGAGAATATTTTCATCGGCGATACCGACGCGCATGTCATTCACCGCGCCGTGCTGGTCGAGAACGGGCTGGAAATGGTGGCGCAAAGGCCTGCGGACGAATTGACCACTGAGTTTCTGGTAGGTAAGGAAAAAACATTCCGTCCCGCGCAGCTCGTCACCGGCCCCGAGGGAGGGTTGTATGTCGCCGACTTCCAAACCGGCGGTGAGACTGGCCGCATCCTCCGGATCGTGCCGCTGAACTTCAAGCAGCCCAAGCGACCGCAGCTCGGCAAGGCCAAGACTTTTGATCTCGCAGCGACGCTGGCGCACCCGAATGGCTGGCATCGCGACACCGCGGCGCGGCTTTTGTACGAGCGGCAGGATCCAACGGCTCCGTCGTTGCTTACGAATGTGCTGACCTACTCACGGTTGGCTCAGGCGCGGCTGCAGGCGCTGCGCCTGCTGGACGGCCTGGGCGCGCTCAAGGAGCCGGTCGTTCTCAAAGGACTGCGCGATGCCGATCCTCGCGTGCGCGAGCACGCCGTTGCCCTCTGTGAGCGATTGATCGACCGTGGCAAGATCTCCAATGCGACCTGGAGCGCGCTCGCCTCTTTGACGGCCGATCCTGCCGTCCGCGTCCGTTATCAACTGGCCTTTACCCTCGGTGAAACGGAACGCCCGGAGCGGACGCGAGCTTTGGCTGAAGTCCTGCAACGCGACGTGGGCAGCCGTTGGTTTCAAGCGGCGGTCTTGAGTTCGCTGGACAAAGGGTCCGTGGACCTGCTGGTTTTGTTGGCCGGGGACGCGCGTTGGCGGAACGATCCGCAGGGCCAGGATTTTCTGAACCAAATGGCGACCATGATTGGAGTCCGAGGTCAAAGGGAGGAGGTGGCGCAAGCGCTGGATTTTGTCGAACGCGCCTCGCTCGGCGGGCCGACATCGTTTCAATTGCTGGCTTCGCTGGGCGAGGGTTTACATCACATCGGGAGTTCGCTGGCATTGGTCGATCCCCAAACCCGGCTTCAGGGGTTCTACGACCAGGCGCTGCAAGTGGCCCTGGACGAGACTGCGGCTGAGCCAGCCCGAGTCGCCGCGCTGCGGTTGCGCGGGGTCAGCCCATACACGACGACGGCGCCGGGCGATGTTTTCCAACTCTTGTTCGGCACTGGACAATCCGAGGCGGTCCAGTCGGCTGCCATCGCCACGCTGGGCCGCTATGAAAGCCCGTTGATTACAAGCAACCTGCTTTCGCGCTGGCCGGCTCTGACACTTGTTCTTCGGCGCGAGGTGATCAGCGCCCTGCTGGCTCGCACCGAGCGCGTTCCTCAGGTGCTCGCGGCCTTGGAGAACGGCCGAATTACTCCGGCCGATCTCTCGATGATGCAGGTGGACTTTTTGCGCACCTATCGCGACCCGGGGATCAGCCAACGCGCGCTGCGAATCTTTGGAGAAGCGACGCGCACACGGCCGGGGGCGGTCGAGCAGTTCCAGGGAGCTCTGCGGATGACGGGAGTAGCGGCACGCGGACGGGAGATTTTCCGCGCGCGCTGTGCCTTCTGTCATCGCGCAGGCGGCGAAGGCCGACAGTTCGGGCCCAACCTCGCCGGCGTCAAGGTCACGGGAAAGGCAAAAATTCTTCAGTCGATCCTTGAGCCAAGCCGCGAGATTTCGCCCGAGAATATGACGTATGTAATTCAAACGCGGAGAGGAGAAAACTTGATCGGGCCCTTGGCAGACGATGACGGGGCCACGATCACATTGAGACAAGCGGAGGGCGCGGGACTCGTTTGGCCACGGCTGAATATTGAAACGATCGAACCTCAAGTGTGGTCGCTGATGCCGGAAGGGCTGGAACAAGGTCTGACCTCCCAGGCCATGGCGGACTTGCTCGACTACTTGATGACCGTGCCGAGATGAACTCAACTGACTGTTCCGGCATTTCGACGAGCAGGCAAAAAAGGCTTTGAAATGGGTTTTATCCCCGGCACCATGCGCGCTCGCTGCACAGCCCGGATGTAGAAATCCGGCTGGAGGAATCGGCAAGAAGCATGAAACGAACGCATCATTGCAATCAATTGCGGCCGGCGCACATCGGCCAGACAGTTACGCTGTCGGGCTGGGTGCATTCGCGCCGCGACCTGGGCGGATTGATTTTTATCGACGTGCGGGATCGTGAAGGGCGCACCCAGAGCGTGTTCGATCCGTCCGATTTGCCGAAAGAGCTGTTCGAAAAGGCCGCAGCCCTCCGCAGCGAATGCGTCATTTCGCTCACCGGCAAAGTGCGGCCGCGGCCGGCGGGCACGAACAATCCCAAGATCGCCACCGGTGAAGTCGAAGTAGCTGCGACAAGCCTGGTGCTGTTGAATGCGGCCGAAGTGCTGCCTTTTCCGGTGGACGATCCCGAAGCCGCCGCCAAGGTCAACGAAGAGCTACGGCTGAAATATCGCTACCTGGATTTGCGCCGGCCGGAAATGGCGCGGAACCTCAAGTTGCGGAGCAAAGTGGCGACCGCGATGCGGGTATATATGGATGAACAGGGATTCCTGGAGGTCGAAACCCCAATCCTCTTCAAGAGCACACCCGAAGGCGCGCGAGAGTTCCTGGTGCCGAATCGGCGCGATGTAGGGACATTTTACGCTCTGCCGCAATCGCCGCAGCAGTTCAAACAGATCCTGATGGTCGCCGGAATCGAGCGTTATTATCAGCTTGCCAAGTGTTTCCGGGACGAAGATCAGCGCGCGGACCGGCAGCTCGAATTCACGCAGATTGACATCGAGATGTCGTTCATCGAGCGCGAGGACCTCTATGCGCTGGTCGAGGGTTTGCTGCGCCGGATTTGGAAAACGGCGTTGAACATCGATGTGCCGACACCTTTTCGGCGATTGTCCTACCGGGAAGCCATCGACCGATATGGTGTGGACAAGCCGGACACGCGATTTGGGATGGAGTTGGTGGATTTCACCGAAGAATTTCGCGGCAGTTCGTTCAAGGTGTTCAGCGGGACAATCGCGAACCACGGAGTAGTAAAAGCGGTGAACGCCAAAGGCCTGGCCGGTGCCACGCAGGGCCAAATGGATGGCATGACCGACCTGGCAAAGGAATTTGGGGCCAAGGGCCTGGCGTACATCAAGGTAGAGGGTGGTGAATGGAAATCGCCGATCGTCAAGTTCTTCAGCGACGCCGAGAAGGCGGCGCTCAGGACAAAGCTGGCGATTGAAGAAGGTGACCTGATTTTGTTCGCCGCGGACCAATGGCTGACAGCATGCGAGATTCTCGGGAAGCTCCGACTCTACTGCGCCGAAATCTTGAAATCATCGGGCCGGCTCGCCATCCCCGCCGAGCGCTTTGATTTTCTCTGGGTGGTCGATTTTCCGCTGCTGAGCTTCGACAAGGAACAGAATCGGTGGTACTCCAGTCACCATCCCTTCACCGCGCCGGTGGCGGAAGATATTGCGATGCTGAAGACCGATCCGAAAAAAGTTCGCGGACAGCACTACGACATCGTCGTCAACGGCGTCGAGTTGGGGGGCGGCTCGATTCGTATTCACCAGCCCGACGTGCAGAAAACCGTGTTCGAGGATGTGCTGCAAATCCCGCCGGAAGAAACGAAACTGCGCTTCGGTTACATGCTTGACGCTTTCCGCTACGGCGCGCCGCCGCATGGGGGAATCGCGCTGGGCTTTGACCGATTGAACGCGATTCTGTGCGGCACGCCGAGCATTCGCGACGTGATTGCCTTTCCCAAGACGGCCAAGGGCGTTTGTCTGATGACGGAAACGCCCACGGCCGTAGCGCCCCGCCAATTGCGGGAGCTGCACCTCGAAGTGAAAGCGGGGAAGAAGGAATAGGTTGAAGCCATATCGATTCAAGGATCGTAGATCGTGGAATGGTGGAATAGAGGAATGGTGGAAACGTGAGCGGCGGCGTTAGCTCGTCGGTACATGTCCGCGTATAAATAAAACGACATGGCACCAGCCATCACCGGCGACCATAAAACTTTCTTGGATACGTGAAAAATCCCGATAACCATTAGAGCGCTTCAACAAAAACTGTAGCCACAAGAGACAAACCAACCGAGAGCGTC
>CAYUPI010000036.1:0-59635 GCA_964446585.1 uncultured Verrucomicrobiota bacterium | reverse complement strand
TTGGGACGAGCTTTGGGTCAGCACTTAAGATGGTGGTGGTATCAAGATGCGCTCTGAGTAAAGCGTAAGACGTAAAACGTAAGGGCGTGGGACGCTTCTGTGCAGGATTGACGGGATGAACGGGATTGCAGAACGGGGGAAAGGCAGAAAATGTTGAAAAGTTTAGAGCTGAAATTGTGGCCGAAAGTTGGACCTGGTTTGGTCCGGCGGGCGCCCGCCCTTGACACCTCACACAGCGGCTTTACGTTTGCCACATGGACGACGGGACTAGGAATTAATTCCCAGGCCTGCCCGCCGAAGCCCGGTGCGAAGGTCTGGTTTCTGCCCCATTACCAAATTGGCAGGAAAACTTTCCTGTTAATCAGGCGTTAGTTGTATCATGAACCGCTCGTTCCAGCGATGCTTACTCCTCATCGGACTTGCCGTCACGCTGAGTGGAAGCTCTGCCCTTCTGCTCCACTCGCAGACAGGCTCGGGCAAACCCGCTTGGTCTTGGACTCGCATCTGCCTGGTTATCCGCGACCCGCGCAAGACATATGCTCGCTGGCGAGTTGACTACGAGACCAGCGCGGTGAAGAAGCTGATTCGCGACGCGGACATCTCCCTCCAAGCCGAGACAGACGGGTTTACCTGCACTAAACCCCTTGGTCCCGATGGCCGTCCGGTGCGGATCTTTTCCAAGGACATCGCGACTAGGTCCATTTTCTCGGATAAAGGCACCCCCACAGCAGTGACCATCAGGATTCCCGCTGAGTGGATTTTGAAGGAACAGACTACAAACGCTTCCGGCACCGAAATGGAGGACTTTGCCTTGGAGGCGGCTACCAAGGCTATAGCGTGTGGCCTTCGCCGCATTACCGTTTACCAAAGCTCCCACGGGATGTTTTTGCGCGTATTCGATGGAGAGATTCCCTCTCGGCAGGCGATCGACGCCACGTTACGCAGGCAGATGGCGATGCTCTCAGGATTATGACTTCTACCAGGCGCCTGCACCTAACCGCCTCCTGCCCTTTCCGCCCGGCGGCTTCAGGGAATTTGAGTATCATGTGTGCGCTCCGCCTGTCTCCCCGGCGGCGGTAGATGAGGCGCGACGTTATTGCTCCATTGTCGGCTCTCATATGAAACAGCCTAAATATAGCAGGGCGGTCAGCGCGCTTCTCTTGTGCGTATGGATGACAGTCGGCTGTGCGCACTCGCGAGGGTACAGGGCCTCTCCCCTTCAGATGTATCGGCAGGTTCAGATTGGCATGTCTCGCGCAGAGGTCCGGTCGTTACTGGGCGCTCCGAACTTCGACCAATCTTCGGCGCATGACGTAGCATGGTATCTGCCGCCACCCACACCCGGCGCCATTGCGGTTTGGTTTGACGCTCACGGTCGGGTGGCGGCGAAGTATCTGAACCCTTCTCTATTTAATGACAACTGAGGACGGAGCTGGCCTTTCGGTCGAGTTTCCGGCGGCAGTCGCTGAGCTTGGATGTTCTGCGTGAAAAGCCGGTGTGTGTCGGGCAATCGATTAAATTGATGGGCCGCCGATTTTATCGATTTGGGCCAATCCCGGTGCCCGCGCTAGGATGGCGCAATGAACGCTCAGGATTGCATCCCGGAATCTTCAACGTCCCTCGACCGGGCTCAGGACCAATTGGGCCTCACCGTTTCGGTCGCTACGCAAACCGACCGCGAGGCCATCTATCGCCTCCGGCACGAAGTCTATGCTCGCGAACTGGGTCAGCACGCCGCGAATCCGGCCGCCAGGCTGAAAGATGCGCTGGATGATTGGAACCTCTACCTCGTCGCGAAACAGGGCACCCAAATCGCAGGGTTCATCAGCGTGACGCCGCCGGGCCGAACCGCCAGGAACAGCCTCCGAACATCGAGCTCGAAAGGACCGACGTCGCAGGGAACACTCCTCGAAACCGCCGCGGATGGTCCCACTCCGAACCCGAGCGCCGAACCTCATTATTCCCTCGACAAGTATGTATCGCGCGAAGCGCTACCGTTTCCCTTCGACGACCGCCTTTACGAGATTCGGCTGTTGACGGTGGTCAAACCGCACCGCGGACGGGAAGTGGCGACCCTGCTGATGTATGGCGCTTTCCGGTGGGTGGAGGCGCACGGCGGAACGCGCATCGTCGCCATTGGCCGGCGCGAAGTTGTGGACATGTACCTGCGCAGCGGACTCGAACCGGCCGGTATCACCGTGCAGGCCGGAGCCGTGACCTACGACGTCCTGCAAGTTACGGTTGAGGCGTTGCGCGAGCGGTTGAAGAGCTTTGGCGGCCTGCTGGAACGGCTCGAAAGCAAAACTGTTTGGCAACTCAACTTTCCGTTCCGCAAGCCGGCGGCCTGTTTCCATGGAGGAGCTTTTTTCGACGCGGTCGGAACCAGGTTTGACTCGCTCGAGCGCAGCCGTTCCATCATCAACGCCGACGTGCTGGACGCGTGGTTCCCACCCGCGCCGGGCGTTCTTGCCGGGTTGCAGGAGTACTTGCCGTGGCTGCTGGGAACTTCTCCGCCTACCGGCTGCGAAGGATTGATCGAGGCGATCGCGGAAGCTCGCGGCGTCGGCCCCGAGAACATTTTGCCTGGCGCGGGCTCTTCGGACCTGATCTTCCGCGCCTTGCGCCATTGGCTGGGGCCGTCCTCCCATGCCCTCATCCTGGACCCGACATATGGCGAGTATGCGCATGTGCTCGAGCGCGTCATCGGCTGCACGGTGGATCGGCTCACACTGTCGCGCACCGACCATTATGCGGTTGATTTGAATCGATGGGAAGCTGCACTGAGCGACCACTATGATCTGGTAGTGCTCGTGAATCCCAACAGCCCGACCGGCCGGCATGTGCCGCGAGCGAAGCTGGAAGAAATTCTGCGGCGGGCGCCTGCGCGGACGCGCATCTGGGTGGACGAAACCTATATCGAATATTCCGACTGGGAGCGGCGCTACCCAACTGGGCGGATCGGGGAGCGGGGTGAGTCACTTGAGGGCTTTGCCGCCGGCTCCGAGAACGTCCTGGTCTGCAAATCCATGTCCAAGGTGTACGCGCTGAGCGGCGCGCGGGCGGCTTACTTGTGCGCCGGACAGCATCAACTGGAGGAGCTGCGCGCGATCACGCCGCCCTGGGTCGTCAGTCTGCCGGCACAGGTCGCCGCAGTGCGAGCCTTGCAGGACCCGGGCTACTATGCCGCGCGCTACGCGGAAACCGCCGCCCTTCGGGAACAGCTCGCCGTCCGTTTGGTTGAGCTTGGATTGGAGATAATTCCGGGCGTTGCCAATTTCCTGCTTTGTCACCTGCTGCCCCGTGGGCCCAACGCCGCCACTATCGTGCACCGCTGCCGGGAACAGGGCCTGTTCCTGCGCGACGCCGGCGCCATGGGCTCACAACTTGGCTCACATTCCCTGCGCACCGCTGTCAAAGACACCGCGACCAACGAGCGAATGTTGGAAATCTTGTCAACGGTGTTGAGATAATCGGGCTCGCGAGGAAGGCGCTCCCGGCCTTCGCTCACTGACGGTCCTCAAGAGAATCATTGCTAAACGCCAGTGGCCGGTTAATATCACCTTAGTCGGCTCGGAAAGGCAGATCACATGGAAACCCGAACTGGTAGAAAGGCTCCGGCACGCTCATCCTTGGACTTTCTCAACGGCCTTGTTTTCGGCTTCGACGTGGGCACCAGCTCCATCGGGTACGCCGTGCGGAGGGGCAACAAGTTTCTCGACGTGGGCGTGCTGATCTGTCGTGAAGATACGAACGACCTTAGCAGCCGTCGGTCGCTGCGGCGCCAGCGACGAACACTTCGCAGCCGCAAACGCCGGCGCCAGTGGTTCGCAACCGAACTGGAGAAACTGGGTCTGCCCCGCCCGGAAAAACAGCCACACGATCCGATTGCGCTGCGGGTTCGGGCCGTCAATGCAGAGGCTTTGAAGCCAGAAGAACTGCACGCCGCCCTGGCGCATCTTTTCAAACGCCGTGGGTACTCCACGGTCCCGTGGGCCGCCACGGCGATTTCTTCCCGCCGAGGAGGCGACCCGGAGAGTAAGGAGGACGACGAAGGTGTAATCATCGAGAAGATTGA
Organism: uncultured Verrucomicrobiota bacterium; assembly: GCA_964446585.1. Taxonomy (GTDB): domain Bacteria; phylum Verrucomicrobiota; class Verrucomicrobiia; order Limisphaerales; family UBA8199; genus CAYUPI01. Next base: position 55,560 of record CAYUPI010000036.1, on the reverse strand, counting down.
GGAAATTCGCGGCAAACTGGCCGGGTTGCATCCCTGCCAGTATCTGGCGAGACGGCGCGAGGAGGTTGGCCAAAGCCCAATCGAAAACTGGGCTCGCAAGATCTATTGGCCGCGCGAAGCTCTGCGCAATGAATTCCTCGCCGTCGTCGAAGCGCAGAAGAGCCGTTTCCCGAAGCTTGCTGAGAAAACCGAGTGGCTGCTTTATGGTGACACCAAGGAAGTCAGGGGGCAACGCGTCTTTTTTGATGCCAGTGGGTCCCGCAATCCGGGCGTGCTGGGCTTGCGCTGGCCGCGCTTCGACAATCGCGGCCCGGCGCTAGACTCCCTCCAGCCTGTGGACCAACACGGGCGACCGCTCCACGTCGTGCGTAAGAACAAGGAGGTTTTCACGAAAGCGCAGTGGGAACTCGCGGTCCTGAATTTCCGTGTCGTTGAAAGGAACACCGGGCGGCTTGTGGCTCCGGATCCGAAGAGTATGGCGCGACTGCGAGAAATCTGGGAAAGCAAGAAACGCCGCAGAAAGCCGAACGTGCGGGTCGCAGCGACCGCGGCCAGGCCCGGAAGGGATTTGGAAATCTCAAGTTCAGTTTTGGAAAAATGGGCAGAAGAATTTTCCAGCCAGTATCAATTGGTCGAAGACCAGAAGCCACTCACTCCGCAGTCAGGAGCAGGACGGGCACGCTATTGTTCTCCAACGCTCGAAAGAATTGTAGCTGGAGAGCGTTTTGATCCTCCTCAACCGGTGCTGCGGCGAGAGGGTGAGAGCGCAGACCAGGCGCTCAACCGCTATCTGGCCGATGTCAGGCACCCGCTTGTTCGGCATCGCCTGGTCTTGTACCGCCGGCTCCTGGCGAACCTAGTGTCCAGGTTCGGCAGGCCAAGCGTCATCGTGCTGGAAGCGGTCCGCAGCCTTGCCCTGGGACGGAAGGCGAAGATCGAATTGAACAAACGGAACGAGCAATTCCGCAAAGAACGGCAGAGGGCGCGCGAGCAACTCTCTACGGGCGGCGAATCCGTGTCCCGAAGGGCGATCCAACGCTATTGCCTATGGCAAGAGGCCAAAGGCCGATGCCCGTTTTGCCTCCTAGCCATCGAACGGACGGACCTCGGCCGGGGCGCCGACATTGAGCACCTCGTCCCCCGTTCCATGGTTGACTGTAGCGAATCGTATAATCTCACGGTGGCGCACCTCAAGTGTAACCGTGAGCTGAAGGGCGACCGGACACCCTTTGCCGCGTTCGGGAGCACTCCAAGCTGGGACGGCATCAAGGATAACGCGGAAAAATGTTTCCAGGGACGCAAGCGCGCGATCTTCCTTAGCCCGAACGCGGAGGAGTTGATCGAGCAGAAGGCCGATCTGCAGCACACGGCTTATATCGCCCGGGTCATCCGCCAGGTTGCGCTGATTCAACTTGGCTGGCTTGGGCAGGGCGGCAGGGATCCCACCCCCGAGAAGCAAAATGCCGCCCTGCGCTTTCAGGTGACGAACGGACAGCTTACCAGCCGGCTGCGGAAAGCTTGGGGCTTGAATCAGATTCTGCACCGGCTCCCCAACGGAAAGAGGTGGGACGAGTTGACGGAATCCGAGCAGAAGCAGCTCAACGAGAAGAACCGCGGCGACCTTCGCCATCACGCCCTCGACGCGATGGTGATCGCCTGCACCTTGCCCTGGCTGGCCCACCGCACGTACGGCGCCACGGACGAATTCGGCAACCATGGCTGGTGGTCCCAGGACGAGAAGAGGCGGAGCAAAGCCGCTAATCCCGTTTTCCCGCGCGAGGGACAGATGCACGAGGTGGTAAAGCAAGAAATGGAAAGGGTCGTCGTGCGTCCCCACGTCTCACGAAGCAGTCACCGGAAGAAACTGGACACGACACCCCTGTCACTCCGTGTCATCGAGGAGGACAAGGTGAAGAAAGAGGTGTTCGTCGCTCGGCGGCGGCTGCGGGAGAAATCCCCCGATGCCATAGCGGGCATCTTCTCGAGTCATTTGAGGGAGTACATCGCAGCAGAGTGGTCAGCATGGTCCCAAGCGAATCCCGATTGGGACAACGAAAACAAGGGATCGAGCAAGGGCAAATTTCCCGCCCGGTTCATTTCCCAGTTGTCTGATCCGATTTGGAAGAAACCGATCCAAAGCGTAAAGTTCATCGTCGAGAAGTCGCGCTTGTCCGTCTTCAAAGTAGGAGAACACCCTACTGGCCAGCGACGCGGGATTTATGTGGCCTACGGAGAAAACAAAGAGGTGCATATCTTTGCTCGAGCGGACGCTGGAGGATTCGTCGCGCAACCGGTTCGCCCGTGCTATGCGCCGGGTCAAGCCCCTAATATTCCGGAGGGCGCGGGGAAGAAGGTATTCACGATTCGACGAGGTACACTTTTCCGACTGAATACAAGGTTCAGAATCGGCAAACGTGAATTGCAGCCTGAGATCTACCGCGTCGTCGCCCTGCCCGGTGAAGCTGATGCAAGGGTTAGCTTTTTCCCTCACTACCTAAATTCCAGTGCGAAGGGGAGCAAACGACCTGCCCCGATTCGCGCGGACATCGAGAAGCTTGCGGGGCACATAACTTTGGTTACAAGCAGCGCACGTGAGCTACCACATCCTTCACCTGCTCAGCCACAACCTCCGGGTGCGGTGCAAGCTTGACCAGCTCCACATTTCGGATTCGGAGAAGGGTTCGGAGCGCACCGTGCCGTTGGCGGACGTAGCCGTCATCGTCGCGGCGGCGCAGGATATGTCCATCACCGCGGGCGCGCTGCGGCGCATGGCCGAGCTGAACGTCCTGATGATCGTTTGCAACGAGAAGTTTGAGCCCTGCGCTCTCACGCTGCCTTACTACCGGGCCACAAACACGGAACTGCTCCGCCGGCAGATCGAGTGGGCGCCGGAATGGAAGACGCAGATGTGGCGGCAGATCGTCACCGCGAAAGTCCGAAACCAGGCAGCGAATCTCGAACATTTGAAGCGGGCCCACTCGGTCTTGACCCAGATCGCCAACCGCTGCGAGAAGGGCGGCGCCTCCGCTGGCTCCGGACCCGACGGACCGCTGCCGCCCGAGGCGTTAGGGCAGGCTGGTGAGGGGATTGAATGCGCTTCTGCGCCCGGTGCACACGCACCGAAAAAGGTGTCTGTTGCCACCCTCACAGCTTCGAAGCGGGGCGCCTTCCTTTCTAACTCGCCGGACGCCTGCGAGTCGCGCGCCGCGCGGTATTATTGGAAGCATCTTCTGGCGCGGCTGAATGAATGGCAGCAGACGCAGGAAAAACGGCGCGTCCCTGGCACGCGCGAAGGCGTCAACGGGATGCTGGACTACGGTTATGCGATCTTGCGGACGGCGGTGCTGCGCTCCCTGGCAGCGCATGGCTTTATCGCTGCGATCGGGATCGCGCACGTGGCGAAGGCGGGAAGCTTCGCGCTAGCGGACGATCTCATGGAGCCGTTGCGGCCGTGGATTGACCGAGAATTGCGGCAGTTTCTGCAAGGGGGAAAACGGCCGATGGAAGAGTGGATGCGACAGGCAGTTGTCGTGCTGCAGACCGAGGTGCCGATGAGCCGGGGCAAGGTGCGGCTACTCAACGCGATTGATTTGTACGTTCAGAGTTTTGCAGACGCGGCGCTGGCACGCGCGCCGTTCCCGCTGAGAATTCCCGTGTTGTTGTGAGTAGTGAGGGGCTTAATGCAGACCCGTCGAGCGCGTATGAAGATCCGTTGCCCGATGAGAGGCCTAGGCGGCGCTTGCCCGAGCCGAGGCCGCCACTACAACTTGAACCTCCAACCTCCGCGGATCCGCGTCGCAGGCGCCCACGTGGCCGCGCCGGCCGCGACCCGATATGCAGCAAATATCGTATGGCCTGGGTGCTTGTCTTTTTTGACCTGCCGGTCGGCACGCCCGAGGAACGTAAAGCCGCAACGAATTTCCGCAAGGATCTGATCCAGGACGGCTACATGATGGTCCAGTTCAGTGTCTATGCGCGGCCTTGCGGCACTGCGGACCGCGTCGAAACACATGTGCGCCGCCTGAAGTCGAAAATTCCGGCGAAGGGCGAGGTACGGGGCCTAATGATCTCCGACGCCCAGTGGGGACGGATGATTGTAATGCGAAGCAAGCACGCAGCCGATGCTGAGAAAATGCCCGAACAAATGATGTTCTTGTGAAAACAAGATTCGGCACCCACTTGCGCAGGTGCCGAACCAAATGACCTCGTTCGCACTTTTTCAAATGCTCCCTGCGGGTGCAAGCGCCGGTTTCCCGAAGCCTCTCAGTGCCGCAGGCTGGTCAACATATTTGAGATGGTGCCCCCCGTCCAAAGGATGCAAACATCTCGCTGCACTTCATATCAGACCCCAGTTCCGCCGTCAACCCAGCTTCGCATCCCTTGGACGGGGGGCAATCCCAAACGGTAGTGGGCGTGGGCAGCAACTTGCTCGAAGCTTCGCATCCCTTGGACGGGGGGCAATCCCAAACGGAATTGCCACGGACAAGGCAATTCTGCTGAGCTTCGCATCCCTTGGACGGGGGGCAATCCCAAACGCCACCACCACCACCTCCGGCTCCGCCAGAAGCTTCGCATCCCTTGGACGGGGGGCAATCCCAAACGGCCGGAGTGCGCAGTTCAACGTCCTTCAAAGCTTCGCATCCCTTGGACGGGGGGCAATCCCAAACTGTGGTAAGAGCTTGCTGTCTGCTCCAACAGCTTCGCATCCCTTGGACGGGGGGCAATCCCAAACCGTAGTGATTGCTTATGTGTTCCTTAAAGAAGCTTCGCATCCCTTGGACGGGGGGCAATCCCAAACAGTTCCGTGACCTACGTCGTAGGGGAATTGAGCTTCGCATCCCTTGGACGGGGGGCAATCCCAAACTATTGTCCGCCGCAAGGCAACAACGGCATAAGCTTCGCATCCCTTGGACGGGGGGCAATCCCAAACGCCTATGTGTGGGTCAACAATGCCGGCTCAAGCTTCGCATCCCTTGGACGGGGGGCAATCCCAAACGGCAGCCGTTCGCACTGCGTTATCAGCGCCAGCTTCGCATCCCTTGGACGGGGGGCAATCCCAAACTTTTATCGATCCGTGCATGCGCCTGGGCAGAGCTTCGCATCCCTTGGACGGGGGGCAATCCCAAACGGGTAAGTGTGCCTTTCAAAGACATAGGTTAGCTTCGGATCCCTTGGACGGGGGGCAATCCCAAACTCGGGTTAACTGACTGCTTCCTGCGTCTGGAGCTTCGCATCCCTTGGACGGGGGGCAATCCCAAACGCCAGTAGCAATACGCTGCTGCTCCTGATCAGCTTCGCATCCCTTGGACGGGGGGCAATCCCAAACTCCGCAACCGATTGCAGAAAAGATTTTTCTAGCTTCGCATCCCTTGGACGGGGGGCAATCCCAAACCACGCTGGACATCTCTCCGACGATTTTGAAAGCTTCGCATCCCTTGGACGGGGGGCAATCCCAAACTCAGGCCAACGCCGGGAGATTACACCGCACAGCTTCGCATCCCTTGGACGGGGGGCAATCCCAAACACTTCACCAGTCAGCACAATTCGGGGCTTCAGTTTCGCATCCCTTGGACGGGGGCAACCCAACTTCGTGTGGCCTCGACTCGCGTGAGCCAGATCGTTATGATCTGCCGCGATGAAGTTCCTGGTGACGGGTGGGGCCGGTTTCATCGGCTCGCACGTGTGCGAGCGACTGCTCCATTCCGGCCACGTCGTGTGGGCTTTTGACGACCTGAACGATTTCTACGACCCGCAGCTCAAGCGCCGAAACCTGCGTGAAATTCAAAGCGGCGGCGGCGCTTTCCACTTCGTTCAAGGGGATGTCGCGGTACGCAATTCACTGGATGGACTCCTGAGCAGTGCCCGATTCGACCAGATCATTCATTTGGCGGCGCGGGCCGGGGTGCGGTCGAGTCTGGCGGAACCGGCGCTCTACCAGAGGGTCAATGTCGAAGGCACCGTCAACATTTTGGAAGCGGCGCGGCATCACGGGGTTCGGAAACTGACGATCGCCTCGTCGTCCTCAGTCTATGGCGTGAATTCGAAGGTCCCGTTTTCGGAGAGCGACCCGATCCTTTCCGCCATCTCGCCTTACGCAGCCAGCAAGCTGGCTTGTGAAGCGCTCGGCCACGTGTATCATCATGTCTATGGGATGGACGTGGTCATGCTCCGTTTTTTCACGGTCTATGGCCCACGCCAGCGGCCCGACCTGGCAATCTACAAGTTTGCGGAGCTAATCTCTACCGGCAAACCCATTCCGGTCTTCGGTGACGGCTCGACGGCGCGTGACTACACGTACATTGACGACGTGCTCGACGGTGTGATGGCCTGCACGCAAAAGGAGTTCGGGTTTGAAATTTTCAATCTGGGCGAATCCGAGACCGTAATACTGAGCCGGCTCATCGAGTTGCTCGAGGCAGCGTTGGGCCGGAAGGCGGTTCACGAGCACCTGCCACCGCAACCCGGCGACGTGCCGCTGACCTGCGCGGATATCTCCAAAGCGCAGGCAAAGCTGGGCTACCGGCCGTCGGTGAAAATCGAGCGGGGGATTCCACTTTTTGTTGACTGGTTCAGGCGGAACAGGTCCTAATGAGTGTCATGGAACCCAAGCGCCATTACCATCGTCCACCCTTCGAAGATGCCTCAGCGGCCTGGAAGGCTTTGTTGGCTCAGCGCGGTTTTGATACGGAGCTCTTGTGGATTCTGGATGAGAACCTTTGTTTCGAGCGGGACACCCGCGCTCCCGGCGGCACCAAGCTGGGCTTCCAAACCGAGTTTACGCCGCATCCGACCGATGCGGCCAAAGTGACCTACCATCATTTCGCGGAAATGGACGCTCGCCTGGTGTTCTACCGTCTTGGCTCCAACCGCGGGCGCTCGGTTTGTCTGCAATTGTGTGATCCATGGTTCGAGCCTAAGACCGAAGCTGACGGCTATCTGCGCCGTGATGATTGGCTCATTTCGTTTCACGCGGGGTCGAGTGACGAAATGGAGGAAATCACCGATCCCAAACGGTGGCAGCGGCGAGTGGTGCGCGGAAGGCCGCTTTCGGCAGTGGATTTCTGCATGACACTGGCCGCTCTGAAAGAGCTCAAAGCCCACGGACGCGTGCTCAGCCCCGATGAACGATTCGGGTTGCAAATTCTGCGCTCGATGCACCGGATCGAGCGTTGAAGGGCAACTCCAGAGGAGTGCGCCCGTCCCCGGGCGCAGCAATTTCCGCAGGGCGAGCGTACTCAAACTTCCAAGATGCCGACCTTGTGGTGAGTTGAGGTGCCCGAGGACCCGCAGCCGCTCAAAATCAGCTATGGCGGGCAGGCAGGGCACGCTCCTATCTCGTCGCTACTTCTTTATATCGTCGAAGTAATCTTTCACAGTTCCCTGGTAAGCGCGGGGGACTTTTTCCTGGCTTAACGCGCTTTGGGCGTCGGATTGGGCAGCGGTCGCGGCTTCTTCGTACTGGACCTTGCTTTGCCCTTTGATGCTAACGCCTTTGAGCGTTATGCTCGGCATGCGGCCGCCGGGGGAGAATTGGCCTTTGACTTTGGTCGGTTTCAGGGCGTCGGTCAGCTCGCCATCGCCGCGGTCGGTGTGGCCACGCGAGTCCGTGTCCGGCCGCACGACGCCGGAGTTGTCCCAACGATCGGCAAACTCGCCGTTCCAGGCGCTGCCTTCGTCGTCCGCCCACGTGCCCACGCCGCTGCCGGGTTTGCCCCCGGGCTTGAACCCTGGTTGGGTGCACGCGCGCCAGCACTGGCCGGAGCCGATGCACATTGTTGCCTGGTTGAGATTCTGCAGCGTGGCCGCGACTTCCTGCGCGTCACCTAGTTGCTGCATGAGTTTCTCCAATTCTTTGGCCGCGCTGGCCAACGACTGTGCCGCATCAGGTTGGTCGCTGGCCTGAAGTTGTTTAGTGGCATTTTTCAAATGCTGCGCAACCTGGCCGTATTGACCGGCGGGCTCGACCGCGTTTGATACTTCATCGAGCATCTTCTGCAACTCGTCGGGCGGGAGCTGGGCCGCATTGAGCCGGTTGACCATTTTTTGCAGCGTCATCTGCGCAGCTTCCGGTTGGCCGTTTTTAAGCTGTTCCGCCAAATCTTTGCCCAACTTCTCCATTTGCTGTTGGAGCTGCTGGAGCGACTTGGCCATGTCACGCATTTTTTCCAAATCAGTCACGGCGGCCTGCAAATCTTTGAACACGAGCCCCGGCTGATTGGCCGCCATGGCGGAGAGCGCTTCGTCCAATTGCGGCAATTGCAGCCCCATTTCCTGCGCCTGCTTCGACAGCGCGGAAAGTGACTCGGACAACTTCTCGCGTTCGGCCTCATTGCCGGCTGAATTCTGATCGGCCATTCCCTTGGCCGCTTCCGCAAGCTTTTCCAAGTCCTTCTTGAACTGATCCACGGCGTCAGGATTGCTCGTTTGCGTTCCTAACTGTTTCTGCAGCGCTTCCATTTGCTTTTCCAGGCCAGATGTCGATTGTGCATCATTGGCCGTGCTCGCACGCGCTGCTTGCTCCAGACGTTTCATCGCCGGGTCTTTGCTTAAATCCTTCAGTTCGTTTTTGAGTTTCTCCGCCATGTTGGCCAGATCCTTGAGCGCTTCGCTCCGGGTAATGGTCTTCTTGGTCAACTGGTCACCCAGCTCGCTGACCGCCTCCAGGGACTTCTGAACCGGCTCGAGCACAGGTGGGCGTTTCTGCAGATCGTGGCGCGTCAAACTCGCCAATTGCCTGCCCGCCTCTTTGATGTTCGCTTGGTCGGCGTTCTTCTGGAGAAAGCTTTTACTGCGGTACTCAGGAACGAAACCGAGGCCGGCGGCCAGGGCCAGGATGGGCAGCACCCATCGGATGGCTTTGCGCGGGAGATGGAACGGCGCCAACCGTCGCGGCTCGAGTTTTTTGGCGCGACCCGCCGCATCCGCCACCACCAATTCGCGCCATGTGCCGGCGGTCGGCTCGGCCGCAACTTCGAGCGCCGTGCTCAGCCTCTCCTGGAGGTTTTCGTGGCTGTCCACCCACCGAGCGACCTGCGCCAACGGAATGGCGCGCCAGCCGCCGAGCAGCAGGCCCGCCAGCAGGCAGGGAATCGGTATTAGGGCAGCCAGCAGTTGTGTCCAGGGAGGCAATGGCAGGAGATGATACGTCCCGACCAACACGAGGGAGAGAACCGCACCGACCAGCAACCCGCGCCACAAGCCGCGCAGTGCTCGCGCCCAGCGTTGGCGCCCGGCCGCGCCCTCGAGCGCGGCGTGGATGATTTGCAGTTCGCTCATGGCCGTGGCTTAAAGTGCTGCACGATCGGTTTTTTCGCCAGCATTAAAGAGGAACGCGCCATCATGAATTGGGCTTTGGGAATTCGGGCTTCTTTCGGCCTTCGGATTTCGGCCTTCGGATTTTTGGCCTTCGGATTTTTGGCCTATTGCCGTTCATACTCTCCCTTGCCGACGCGTTTGAGGACGCTGAACCCGGCCTTTTTCGCGTCCGAGATAGAGAGTGCCCGGGGCGAATTGAACGTGGAAAGGACCCGGCGTACCGGTTTCTTGCACGCAGGACAATTGGTCAAGGGCGCTGCTGAGAGCGGCCGGCGCAGAGTGAACTTGCCCCCGCAGACCTGGCACTCACCCTCGCACAATTCGTATTCGTAGAGCGGCATGTCATTCGGATTTGGTCACTTCCTTTCCAGACCTTTCATGAAAGGCGAGAACAGATCAATCGGCACTGGCAGGAAGGTCGTCGTGTTGTGCTCGCTGGAGATCTCACGCATCGTTTGAAGGAAGCGAAGCTGGAGGGCGATGGGCTCTTTGCTGATCATGGCGGCGGCCTGCACCATTTTTTCGGCGGCTTGGAACTCGCCTTCCGCATTGACGATCTTGGCGCGCCGTTCGCGTTCGGCTTCGGCTTGCTTGGCCATCGCGCGCTTCATGCTGTCCGGAAGAGCCACGTCCTTGACCTCGACCGCAGTGACTTTGACGCCCCACGGTTCGGTTTGGCGGTCGATGATTTCCTGCAGCTTCTGGTTGATTACATCCCGCTGCGAGAGCAAATCATCGAGCGGGGCTTGGCCGAGGACGCTGCGCAGGGTGGTCTGCGCAATGAGTGAAGTGGCTTTCCAAAAATTCTCCACCTTGACCACGGCGGCGATCGGGTCCACGACGCGGAAATAAACAACCGCATCGACGGTGGCGGGGACGTTGTCGCGGGTCATGATTTCCTGCTTCGACACGTCGATGGTGACCACGCGCAAGTCCATCTTCACCATGCGGTCCACAACGGGAATGAGCAGAATCAAGCCCGGCCCTTTGGCGGCCAGCAATTTGCCGAGCCGGAAAATGACGCCGCGCTCGTACTCGCGCAGAATCCGAAGGGCCTGGGGCAGGATGATGGATCCGAGCACGAGGATCACCACCAAGAGCGGGACAATTTTGGTCAGAGCAGATAGTTGGTCCATAGTTCCTCCAGTCAGGGTTGTCTAGCGTTTGGGGTTGCGGTCAGTTGCGGTTTTACTTTCAAAGTCAGTCCTTCGATTCCGACGATTTGCGCCGTCTGGCCCGCTTCAATGGGTGTTTCGCTGACGGCGTTCCAATATTCGCCTTCGACAAACACCTTGCCCTGCAAGGGAGTAATGGCCGCCACCGCCGCGACGGTTTTGCCCAGCATCGTTTCCCGGCCGGCGCGCACGGGCAAAAGTTGCGCCCGCAGGCCTGCGCCTACAACAAGAATGAAAAACGCCGCCGTCAGCAGGGTTGCGGGAATGATATAAGCCAGCGAGAGCCTGAACCCAGGCTCAGCGCGGTTGAAGAGCATCAAGGCGCCCAGGAAAAACGCCGTAATCCCGCCGAACGTCAGCACCCCATGAGTCGGCGCGTACACGTCTGCGATGAACAACCCGGCGGCCAATGCGATCAGCGCCAGGCCGGCGAAATTCACCGGCAGAATTGTTGTCATGTAAAGCACAAGAATCAACGCGATGGCCCCGGCGACGCCCGGCAAAATCGCGCCGGGGTTGCTCAACTCGCCGATGATTCCGTACATCGCCACGAGCATCAGCACGAGCATCAGCTCGGGATGCGAGAGCACTTGCAGGATCTGTTCGCGTATCGTCATCGGAATGTCCACGACCTGTGCTCCGGCCGTTTTCAGGGCTTTGCCGTTGACCTCGCGATGGTCGAGCTGATCGAGCAGATCCGGCAGATCGTTGGCGATCAAGTCGATGACCTTCAGCTCCAGCGCATTGGTGGCCGTTATCGACTCGCTCTTGACCACCGAGGATTTCGCCCACTCGACATTCCGCCCCCGCTTCTCGGCAATCGATTGGATGTAGCTGCTGGCAAAGTTCTCCATCTTGGTCTTCATCACGTCATCGGTCTTCTCAGCGCCGGGTACACCGAGGGACACCGGGTGGGCGGCGCCAATGCTCGTGCTCGGGGCCATGGCGGCGACATCGGCGGCCAGGGTGATGAAACAGCCGGCGCTGCCGGCCCACGCCCCGGCAGGGGCGACGTACACCACCGTCGGCACCGGGGAAGCGAAGAATTTCTGAACGATTTCCTTGGTGGAATCGAGCGAGCCGCCTGGGGTGTCGAGCTGAATAATAAGGCAGACATCGTTTTGTGCGCTGGCCAAATCGATGGCGCGCGACACATAGCCCGCCGTGGCCGGCCCGATGGCGCCTTTGACTTTGATCAAACCGACCTCGGTGGCGCGAAGGCCGGCAACCGGCCCGCACATGCTCCCCGCCAACAAGATTGGCAACCATCGCGTCATAGGCTCTCCGTCACATTTAAAGTACCAGAATTAAGAGGGGGCGCAAGCCCCGGGCAAACGCGAAGGACGGGAGCGCGGCTGTGGCGAAGCCCAGCCGCAGCGCTCGCGAACGAGATTGTTTCTTCGATTCGTGGAACGTTCACGAATGGGGCGTTACTGCGGCTGGGCTTCGCCACAGCCGCGCTTTGACCCTTAGCTTCATTTTGATTCCCGTTTCGTTTCTCGCGTCGCAGGATTATGCTGGCTTCATGGCAATCGTTCGCATCCTGGTGGACGGCTATAGCCTGCTCCACAACTGGCCGGAGCTGGCCGCAGGACGACCGCGCCATTCAGCCTATGCGCGGGACGAGCTGATCGAGCGTTTGACACGCTATCAGGACGCCACGGGCACGCCGATCACGATCTTTTTCGATGGGGCGGGCGCGCCCAGCGGCACACCGGCGGCAGCGTCCACGGCACAACTCGAAGTGCTTTATTCCCGCGCCGGTCAGACGGCGGACGATTTGATCGAGCGCGTGGCGCATCGCTTCACAGGGTATGGCGAAGTGCTTGTGGTGACCGACGATTTCGCGGAGCGGGAGACGGTTCTCAGCCTGGGCGGAATGGCGTCGAGTTGTTCGAATTTCATTTTGACAGTCGAAAATGCCTTGGCGGAACTGGCTGACGATATTAAACATCACAACCGGCGTGAGCGGCATCGATATCAACGCCGAAGATGACGATGATAAAATTCCAACTCCCCAACTCCAAAATCCAAGAAAGCCCCAAAACTCAAACTCCAAATCGGCCTGTGCGGGCAGGTTGGAGATTTGGAACTTGGGATTTTTTTGGAATTTGGAATTTGGGTTTTGGAAATTCTACACTTCTGTGCGCATTCGTCCTCACACTTTCGGTCTCATCCTCCTCCGCCCAAACCAACACCGATACCGCACCACCTGGAAATCGTTACCTGCTTGTTCTCGAAACCTCACGCTCAATGCAACGGCGCACGGCGGGAACGCTTCAGGCCGTCCAGGATCTGTTGACCTCCGGAATGGGCGGCCAATTGCGGCGCGGCGACACGTTGGGCATCTGGACTTACAACGAGCAACTCTATGCGGGCCGATTCGCTTTGCAGCAGTGGTCCCCGGAGGCACATCGCACTGTCGTCAGCCGCGCCATGGCCTTCTTGCAGGACCAGAATTATCAACATGACGGCGTCCTGCCGCTCGTTATGCCCGCCCTCGATCGGCTTATTAAGCAATCTCCATTTATCACGATCATCCTTATTTCTGATGGAGAGCAAAAAATCCACGGCACTCCGTTCGATGCCGGGATTAATCAGAGCTTTGACCTCTGGGCAAAAGACCAACAGAAAGCGCGAATGCCCCTTCTGACGATTCTGCGCGCCCAGGGCGGCCGGCTCGCCGCCTACTCTGTGAACGCAGCTCCATGGCCGGTTGATCTGCCGCCGTTGCCACAGGAATTGCTGGCGGCGAAAGTCCCGAAGAAAGAGCCTGCGGCTTCTGCTCCGGCGGCGAAGCCCCCGCCTCCAGTCGGGCCCTCTCTCTATCTCTCCGGAAAGAAGACGCAGCCGGTCGTAAGTTCGAACTCTGTCGCACCTCTCGCGACCAACGTGCTCGCCGGTAATGAAACGAACCAAGCCGTGCTGGCAGCAGTAACGCCTTCCCAGACTCAAGCTGTGCTCCAGTCGCAATCGTCGCCCCCGTCCAACGCAGCGCAAGCGACCTATCCGGCGAAGCCCGGGCCTGACTCCAGCGCTCCGCCGGCCACCGTTGTCGCCCAAGAACCAGCGAAAACGGCTACGAGCCTTGCGGCGTCGGCGCCCGCGCCACCGCCGCTCGATGCAGCGAGGCTAAGCTCGTCAGCGACAAGCAACCAGGCTGTCGTCTCAGCAGCACCTTCGGCTTCGCCAGCCGCATCCGCGCCCAAGACCGAGCGAGCTCAAATCCTTCCCGCCAAGGCCTCGCCGGACTCAAATCAATCCTCCATTCTCAGTCCACCAGCCTCCAGTCTCGCGGCTCCAGCCATCGGCAGTCAACTTCCGGCATCCAGTCCCGAACCTCCCATCTCCAGCGTCCAGTACCCGGTTTCCGGTTTCCGCATTTGGATGATCGCCGGCCCGGTGTTTGCCGCGGCCACCATCCTGGCTATCGTCTGGATGCGTCGTTCCCGGGCCTCTCGGCACGCCAGCCTCATTACTCGCTCCTACGAGCGCGAGAAACCCTAGACTTTGGCTCAAAATTGTAAGAGCCGACCTCACAATTCCCACGAGGCTAATCACGAAAACTACGCTCGCACTACTGTTGCTTTTTCCGGCGGTGGCGCTCGATGCGCAACCTGCGCCCGCTGGCAAGTTTGCGCTCGCCTTCGCTGTCTCATTCGATGCTGCCAGGAGCGCGACGCCGCTCGACGGCCGATTGTTGATGGTGTTCTCGACGGACCCGTCCAAGGAACCGCGGTTCCAGATCAACGAGAGCCAAAATACGCAAATCGTTTTCGGCATGGACCTCGAGGACTGGCAGCCAGGCAAAGCGCTTTCTGTGGCGGCGGGCGACGCGGGCGTTTTTGGATATCCCATCCGCAGTCTGACCGATCTGAAGCCGGGCGATTACATCGTGCAGGCGCTGCTGGATCGGTACGAGACTTTTCACCGGGCAGATGGACACGTCGTGAAATTGCCCACCGACCGCGGCGAAGGACGCCAGTGGCACCACGCCCCGGGAAACATTTACAGCAAGCCTCACAAGCTGCGTATCGATCCAGCGGCATCAGGACAAATCGCTCTGCATCTAATGGAAGAAATTCCGCCGATACCGCAACCGAAAGACACTAAGTACGTGAAGCATATCCGCATCCAGAGTGAGCGCCTCAGCAAATTCTGGGGCCGGCCGGTTTACCTGGGCGCGCACGTGTTGGTGCCCGAGGGCTTCGACACGCATCTGGACGCGCATTATCCGCTGATGGTGTTTCACGGCCATTTCCCCGCCGACATCAGCAGCTTCCGCACTGAACCGCCCGACCCGAACCTCAAGCCCGATTACAGCGATCGCTTCCGCATCAATGGCTACAATCGCATCCAACAGGAGGAAGCCTACCGATTCTATCAAACCTGGACGAGCGCCGGCTTCCCGCGCTTTTTGATAATCGAAATCCAGCACCCGACGCAGTTCTACGACGATTCGTATGCCGTCAATTCCGCGAACCTCGGTCCATACGGCGACGCCATCAACTACGAACTGATCCCCGAGATCGAGAAGCGCTTCCGCGGCATCGGTGCGGGCTGGGCGCGCTTTCTCTACGGCGGCTCGACCGGCGGGTGGGAGGCGCTGGCATCGAAGGTCTTTTATCCGGACTTTTTCAACGCGACGTTTGTGGCGTGCCCAGACCCAATTGATTTTCGCGCCTACACAGTGGTGAATATCTACGAGGACAAGAACGCGTACTTCATCGAGGGAGCGCACAAGCGCGTGCCGCGGCCTGGTCATCGCGATTATCGCGACCTGCCTACCGCTACGTTGCAGGACATCAACTACTACGAGCTCGCGCTCGGAACCCGGTCACGCAGCGGCCAGCAATGGGACATTTGGGAGGCGGTGTTTTCACCGGTCGGGGACGATGGCTATCCCAAGCGCATTTTTGATAAAGTGACCGGGGAAATTGATCGCAGCGTCGCCGAGTATTGGCGCCAGCACTATGACCTGCGCTACATTATGCAGCGCGACTGGGCCACGCTCGGACCGAAGCTGCGCGGCAAAATCCATCTCTACTGCGGGACGCTCGATAATTACTACCTGAATAACGCCGTCAAGCTGACCGAAGAATTCCTGAGCAGCGTCACAAATCCCCCGGCGGAAGCCGAGGTACGGTATGGCCTGAGCTGCGAGCATTGTTGGAACGGCGATCCCACGCTCCCGAACCACATCACCCGCCTGCGGTATAACACAATGTATGTGCCGATGATCCTCGACCACATCGAGAAATCGGCGCCGCCAGGCGCGGACTTGAAAAGTTGGAGGTATTAGCAAACGGCTTTCGGGTCGGAGGAGCGCGCACGAATTGCAACACTGGTTGCGAGCGAAATGGCGACTCCAGTAGGTTGGGAGACGACGCCGTCTTGGAGCCCAAGCACGCTCATAATTACCTTTCATTACCTGCTGGGTAATCTCATCGGCAATTGCCAGCATTCGTCTCTCCAGAATCCTCGTAAGTGCCCGTCCGGCAAGCTGCTGGCAGCCATTCGTAAGATGATCCGGCGGGAGAAGATGGACAAGTTCAACAACTGAGGCGTAAGCCGTCATCAAGCACAAAAGCGGATTTGGGTTTAATCAGGCAAGCCAAGAAGATTCTGCTTCTCGACTAGCCTGACTGTAGTATCGGTGTGTTCTGTCCATTTCCCATGCAGACACGGTTGCGTAATTTCTTGCTTTCGCTACCTGAACGGGGGCTGAGGTCGGCCACAGCGCTAGCGGGCGGATTGCTCCGCGAGGTGGGCGAGGTTGCGATTCCGAAAACAATCCGCCGCAGCCAGCTTTATCGCAACCTCGTGGAGGCCACCTTGCGGTTCCTAATCGAGCAGGTGGGGCAGGTGAAAGACGTGTATCCGGGCGGGGAGAAGTTCTCTCAGGACTTCCTGGTTCGGCGAGCCGCGGGAAACGGGATCGAGTTGATAGGAATTCTAACGTTCCGCGCGTCGCCGGTCTGGGTGCTGGCGGCGCTGGCCGATGCGTCGGGAGCCGGGCGGTTTCTGGTCCGTGAAATCACGGCGTCGCTCAAAGCGGAGGGCCTGCTGGAGCAGGGAGCTGAATTCGGCACGGTGGATGAAATGCTCGTTGGCCTGGAGGCGTCAGCCGGCCGGCTGGCATCCACCGTCAACACGCCGCCGCTGGATGTGAAGTCGCTACGGCAGGAATGGAACGCACTGCGTGGTGACCTGGCCAGAATTCCCCCGCGGCAGATGCCTGGCACGCGGGCGCTGCGCGATTTGTGGAAGGAGATCGGAAAGGAAGCCGGGCGGCAAAACCGCAGCGTATTTCAGGTTTCTTCGCTGATGGCCATCTCGGCGATGAGGAGTGTTCCAGAGAAAGCCCGCTGGTTGTCGGCCTCGGCGCGGTCCGCCGCGCGCAAGACGGGGACGGCGGTGGCGGCGATTCTGCTGGAGGACTACCGAACTTCGCTCAAGCAGATTCGTGAAGCTGGTTATGTCCGCTATGCGGTTGACCAGTTCCGGCCATATTTGTTCGCGGCCGCGTCTCAATTCTCACCTCGGCGCCAATCGTTGACGGAGCGACTCATTTCGATGGCAGCTCAGCGCAAGGCGCGTGGCAGCAAGCGCTCTCCAAGGCGCCAGCGAAAGAAGAAAGGCCCTCCTTCGCCAACCGCCTTCGGCAAAAGTCCTACGGCGGGCAAGAAACCGCTTCGGAGGGCGGGCGCTCATTCGCGCAGAGTTCGCTCCCGTTTGAATCTGAAATAAGTCTTTTGGCATTTCGGGGGGTGGCCGCTGAGGGAGGATGGAAAATGGGGGGATGGTGGGAGCGAACCTCCTTCGCCGAAGCTTCGGAGGTCGGTGTGGAAGTCCATAGCATGGATTGCAGATTGGAGATTTCAGATTTGAGAGGGAGGGAGGTGAGGTGGCTGACTTGGGATGGAGGCTCGGTAAGCGCGGCCACGGGGGGCAGAACTCAGGCCGCGCTTGGGTCTGCTGGCATTTGGAACGCCTTCCAGCGTCTCTCTTCCTCTTCTGGCGTCACGTCCTCGACGTGTGTAGCAATCCACCAGATGTTACCACCAGGATCCTTGACTCCGCCATACCGTTCTCCAGAGGGCAAGGTCATGATCGGAAAGATGGAAGTTCCACCGGAATTCAGCGCCGCCTTATACACCGAATCGGAATCGGCGACATACAAATAAATCGAGGTCGGCATTGGCCGGAACTGCGCGCTCGCGTCGGCCAACATGAGCATGGAGTCTCCGACTCGCATTTCGGCATGGATAATCGAGCCGTCTGGCCGCTCTTTGCGGAATGTCACCTCGCCACCAAAGGCGGTCGAGATGAAGCCGATCAACCGGGGAGCGTTTTCGGCGAATAGATAAGGTGTGATGGCGTGGAATCCGTCGCGAATTGGTTTGGTGGTCATTTGGAGGTGGAGGTTAGATTTTTTGCCGCTTCCGCAGCAACAGCGCTGCAGCTAGAGCGCTCGTGGCCAGCGGAGGCAAACCCATGACAAGCCAGGGCTGGAGGTAATTGACAAGTATCTCCTCACGATTATGAAAATCACGATGGATATATGCGTTCGCGAAATAATAAATTGCCAGGAGCGCCACGATGACGGCGGGAACGATCAAGCAGAACGCCAGCCGCCGTTTGCCCCTGGAGGCGGGGTACAATGCCCCGAGCGCTAAAATCGAGGTGACGAGACTGCCAACAAGCAGCGCACCCGCTACCAGCCATGGTCCAATGTCCTCTGCCAACATTATGTGCATACGCATTAGGCTGATGCCTGGCCTTGGTGGCGCGGCGCCAGTGGCGTCGGGAGTGTAAGCTCATCGCCGTCGCTGCGTCCAGCGCAGCCGGAGTGGGGCGTTATTTACCGAGTCCTGTGCCGCTTTTGGATCTCGTGGCTCCGGTGGTGGCAGCACCGAGTAAGCGCCTCGCTGCGCCGCAACGCTCGCCTCACTTGACAATCAGCCAGAATGTGAGATTGGTCTAATTAGTATAGAGCAGCCTAAGTTGGCCCGCCTTCCTGCGGGACAACGCGGGGGAACCAGATTCCCCGGGGTGCGGCGGAAAAGTCGCGAAAGCGTTGATTCCGGGCGCAAGCCGGGGACGGGGCGCAAGGCCGCGGGTAACCGTGGCCAAGGTCACTTTCAAGACCGAGCCCGTCAGCTAACCTCGCCGGCATTTGGAAGGGCGATCCTCCAGGGTCCCGTGTGTGCGGGACACCCGCGTTCACCCAGTCGAAACCGCGCTGTGCGCAGCGCGCCGTCGAGCCGGCGTCGTCGCGCCCAGCGATATCGAAAGATAGGTATGAGAACGTTGTTTTTGCTTGCCCGGGAGCATCCATTGCTTGCGGGCTTCGTGATAGCCCTAATCCTCGCGTGGTTGTCACCGATTTTGCTAGGCGCCGTGTTCATTCGCGAGCGCCAGGTCGGCATCGTCGTGAAAAAATTCGGTTCGCGATCACTGCCGCCGGGAAGATTGATTGCCCTGGCCGGAGAAGCGGGCTACCAGGCCGATAGTCTGTCGCCGGGGCTGCATTTCGGCTACTTCCGATGGCAGTACCGGGTGATCAAGGTGTCGGTGACGGTGGTGCCGCAGGGCGAACTGGCTGTGGTGGTAGCGGCGGATGGCGCGCCCATCCCGTCCGAGCGGATCCTCGGCAAAGTGGTCGATTGCGACAAATTCCAGGACGCGCGGAAGTTTCTGGCCAACGAAGGCGAGAAAGGCCGGCAATTGGGGATTCTGACTGCCGGCGTGTATCGAATCAACACCGCGCAGTTCGCGGTGATCACATCCGCCAACGCGGTCGAGCACGGAATGGCGCCGGAAGAATTGCTGTTGCAGCATGTCGAGCCGGACATGGTGGGGATTGTCACGACGCTGGATGGCCGTCCCATCGATGCGGCGGAGATTGCCGGGCCGGTGATTGCCGAGCACGACAGCTTCCAGAATGCGCAGGCGTTTCTTGATGGCGGTGGACGGCGCGGATTACAGGAGCAGATTCTGCTGTCCGGAACGTGGAACCTCAATCCGTGGTTCGTCCAGGTCGAGCAGGTTCCGATGGTGCAGATTCCGATAGGCTACGTCGGCGTGGTGATCTCGTTCGTGGGCCAGGCCCACGTCGATGTCAGCGGCCTGGAGTTCAAGCACGGCGACCTGGTTAATACCGGGCACAAGGGTGTGTGGGTGACTCCGCTTTATCCGGGCAAGCACCCGATCAACACGCGCGTGATGAAGATCGAACTGGTGCCGACAACGAACATCGTCCTGAACTGGGCGACGCGGACCGAGGCGCATCATTATGACGAGAAGCTATCGTCCATCACGGTGCGATCGAAGGACGGGTTTGCGTTCAACCTCGACGTGGCGCAAATCATTCACGTCGGCGCGCTGGATGCGCCCAAGGTCATTTCGAGGGTCGGTTCGATGCAGAACCTGGTGGATCATGTGCTGCAGCCGATCGTCGGAAATTATTTCCGCAACTCGGCGCAGGATTATACCGTACTCGACTTTCTGAGCGCGCGGAGCCAGCGGCAGGTCGAGGCAGCCGAGCACATTCGGAAAGCGCTCGGCGCATATGACGTGCAGGCGATTGATACGCTGATCGGCGACATTCATCCGCCGGGGGAGCTGATGCAGACCCAGACGGACCGGAAGATTGCTGAGGAACAGCGCAAGACCTACGAGGTGCAAGAGGCCGCGCAGATCCAGCGGCAGGTCGTGGCGTCGGAGCAAGGCGTGAACATCGCCGAACTGAAGGCGAACGCGACCGTGAAGCAGGCGACCGGTGAAGCCGAGTCCACACGCCTCCGGGCGCTGGGCGAGGCCGAAGCGATTCGAGCCACGGGCCGCGCCAAAGCGGAAGCCTACCGCGTGGGCGTCGAGGCGCTGGGAACGCAGGGATACACGGTGATGCAGCTCATGCAGATCGTGGGCGAGCGCAATGTGCGCATCGTGCCCGATGTGGCGGTGAGCGGCGCCGGCAGCCAGCCGGGCATCGTTGATGGGCTGCTCGGAGTTATGCTGCGCGGCCATGCCAACGGCAGCGCGCAGGCGAAAGCGAACTAATTATCGCCTCAGTCCAAGCAGAGCGCGCCGGCTACGGCAGGCGCGCTCAATCCTTTTTCCGCGTTGCAATTCGCAATGTTGGCCAATAATCTCAACGCGATCCACATGATTGCACAAACATCCTTAACCGGAGAGCAAGCGCCATGTTAAAAAAAATCCTGATTGTCGTTGCTGTCATCGTCGTCGTTTTCCTCGTGGTCGTGGCCATGCAGCCGGCTGATTATCGAGTCGAACGCCACGCCACGTTCTCCGCTCCTCCGGACGTGGTCTTTGGGCAGGTGAACGATTTCCATAAGTGGGATGCCTGGTCGCCCTGGGCAAAGCTCGATGCGGCGGTAAAGAATACGTTCGACGGGCCGGCGGCAGGAACAGGCGCGATTTTCGCCTGGGCGGGAAACAGCAAGGTGGGCGAGGGGCGGATGACGATCAGCGAGAGCCATCCCAGCGACCTGGTGCGGATCAAGCTCGAGTTTATCAAACCGTTTCCTTCGGTCTGCACGACCGAGTTCACGTTCAAACCCGAAGGCAACAACACCACCATCACCTGGACCATGACCGGCCACAATAATTTCATCGCCAAAGCGTTCTGCCTGTTCATGAACATGGACAAAATGGTCGGCGGTGACTTCGAACGAGGTTTAGCTCAAATGCGAACTGTGGCGGAGGCTGTGGGCAAGAAGTAGCATGCGGCGCTCGCTCGCTTTTGCCAAACGAAAGGAATTGCAATGGACGACCAAGTCACCTCGAACCCAACCAGCGGAGCCAGGCAAACCGCGGTGCCACAGCCAAAGTCATTTGCCCGCCTTCTTCCTGCGATCGCGCGGATCCTGATGGGCCTCACCTTTTGCGTCTTCGGCTTGAATGGTTTTCTCCACTTCATTCCGGAGCCGAAAACGCCTATGCCTGAGGCGGCCGGCGCGTTCGCCGGGGCGTTGATGAAGAGCGGCTACATGTTTCCGATGGTCATGGGCACGCAATTGCTTGTCGGAGTATTGCTGCTCTTGAATCGTTTCGTTCCTCTCGCGCTGATTTTGATCTTGCCGGTCCTGGTTAACATTATCGCATTCCATATATTCCTTCAGCCGGCGGGCATCGTGCCGGGTGCTGTCCTGATGGTCCTGGAGCTCTACCTTGCTTGGGCCTACCGAAAGTCTTACTGCTCCTTGCTCGCCGCGCGGACAACGCCGGGCCAGGTGTGAAGGTTTCGCCCGCGCTCCTGTGAGCCAGGACTATCCAGCGGCCACTTCGTGTGGCCCTTTTCCGCCGTTGACCAGAAACAACACGGCCATCCGCACCGCCAGGCCGTTGGTGACTTGTTCCAAGATCACCGAGCGGCGGCAGTCCGCGATGTCGCTATCGATTTCCACGCCCCGATTGATTGGGCCAGGATGCATGATGAGCGCGTCGGGTTTTGTCCGGGCCAGCCGGGCTTGATTGAGGCCAAACAAGCTGGAGTATTCGTTGAGGCTGGGGAACATGGTCTTGCGCTGGCGCTCGTGCTGGATGCGCAGCAAGTTGATGATGTCCGCGTCGCGAATGGCTTCCTCGACGTTGTGGGTGACGCGGCAGCCCATCCGTTCGAAGGTGCGCGGCACGAGAGTGGACGGGCCGCATAAGGTGACTTCCGCACCCAGTTTGGTGAGCGCCCAAATATCGGACCGCGCCACGCGGCTGTAGAGAACGTCGCCCAGGATAGTGACCTTGAGTCCTTGAATGCTGCCTTTGCGTTCGCGGATGGTAAAGGCATCCAGCAGCGCCTGGGTAGGGTGCTCGTGGGCGCCGTCGCCGGCGTTGATGACGCTGGCGCTGAGGAAGCGGGCCAGGAAATGCGGCGCGCCGGACGCGCTATGCCGAATAATGATGAAATCGGCGTTCAACGCCTCGAGGTTGCGCGCGGTGTCCTTGAGCGTTTCACCTTTTTTCAGTGACGAAGCCTCCGCCGTGAAATTGATGATGTCGGCGGAAAGCCGTTGCTCGGAGAGCTCGAAGCTGATTCTGGTGCGGGTCGATGGTTCGACAAACAGATTAATGACCGTTTTGCCCCGCAAAGCGGGTACTTTCTTGATCGCCCGCTCACCGACGGCTTTGAAGGCGCGCGCGGTATCCAACACTGTCGTGATGTCCTCGGTGGAGAGCGATTCGATATCGAGCAAATGTTTTCGGGTCCAGCTCATGCGAAGAGATGGAGTGATGGAGTAATGGAGTAATGGAGTAATGGACTGTTGGAATATTGGAATCTGGGAGTGGTGGAGTATCGGAGTGGTGTGGTCTTCATTTTTCGAGCACGACTTCGTCTGCGCCGACGGTTTCGGAAAAGCGCACATGGACACTTTCGTTCGGAGCCGTGGGAAGATTCTTGCCGACAAAATCGGCTTTGATGGGCAGTTCGCGATGTCCGCGATCGATCAGCACCGCGAGTTGAATGCACTTGGGCCGGCCGAAATCATTCAAGGCGTCCAGTGCCGCCCGGACGGTCCGGCCGCTGAAGAGCACATCGTCCACCAGCACGACGGTATTTCCATTGACGTCGAAGGGAATGACTGTTGGTTGAACATGAGGAGCGACGCGCTGATCCAGGTCGTCGCGGTGCATGCTGACATCGAGCGCGCCCGAGTGAACGGCATGGCCCCAAATGCCAGACAACAGCCCGCTCAGCCTTTGCGCCATTGGCACGCCACCCCGTTGGATGCCCACCAGCGCCACTTGCGCGCTGACCTCGTTCCGTTCCGCGATCTCGTGGGCAATGCGCGTGAGCGCGCGCTGCATCGCCGCTCCATTCAGGATTTGGGTGGAGTCAGGCATGCGAGGGAAGTCCGAAGGCCGTGGTGAGAGGTGCGAAGGACGAAGTGGGAGGTCCGAGATGCGAGGTGCGAGGTGCGAAATCTGAGGACAGAAACCGGACCCGCCCCGCTGGGACGAGCGCCGAGCGCAGCAAGTGCGGCGCGGCGCCAGCGCGGCGAGAGGAAGTGCGAAAACAGCATCCTGACTCCGCAATTCGGAGTTGGGATGTCGGAGTTGGGATGTCGGAGTCCACAATCGTTTCCTTCGCAACCTCGCTGGGTTGCGTTAAAGGAAAGCAGGCGTCTTAGTGGTCGGCCATTTGCCGGCTCTTGCGCCACTTGGAGCGGTGCTTGATAATCCAATCCGTTAGCGCGCGCTCGAAACCGATGTCACGGCCTGCTTTCTCGGATTCAATCCACTTGTGCTTCAAGATCTCCTCGCGCTCCGCCTGAAACTCGCGGTAGAGCGAAGAGTTCTTCAACAAATCTTTCGCGGAAAGTGGCTCTTTAGTCTCGTCAGCCATAATTGCGAGAATACTACTTGACCCGCTGCCTCAATCTAATCACCGGTTCCGCCGGTTGACAACCTCAAATTGAAATTACTCTTGTCCATTATTTGTGCTACAGGAAAGCTCTCTAAATCTGTCGATGCGGGCTTCAATGAAGCAAGTCCCTCGATAGTTTAGCAGAAAGAAGGCTCAAAACGAGGGCGTAAAATTACTGACACGATAGTTACCTGAGTTGCTCGCGCAAAGCGCTGGCAATTTGGATAAAACCTTGGCTTTCAGGCGCGTCGGGCGCGGAGACCACCACCGGCACGCCTCGGTCGCCGCCCTCTCTAATTTGCATGTACAGAGGCACTTCGCCAAGAAAAGGGACATTCTGGCGCTGGGCCTCCGACCGGCCGCCCCCGTGGCCAAATATTTCCACGCGTTCGCCAGACGACGTCGTAAAATAGCTCATGTTCTCAATAATGCCGAGGATGGGGACGTTGACTTTTTGGAACATGGCGATGCCTTTGCGCACAACGCCGAGCGAGGCTTCTTGCGGCGTAGTGACGATGACGCCGCCGTCCAGCGGGACGGTCTGGCAAAGAGAAAGCTGAGCATCACCCGTGCCCGGTGGCAAATCGACCAGCAGAAAATCCAGTTCACCCCATTCGACGGCGCCGATGAACTGTTGGATCGTTTTCATGATCATGGGTCCGCGCCAAATAACGGGCTGGTCGCCCTCAAGCAGGAATCCCATGCTCATAAGCTTCACTCCATAGTTTGATGGCGGCACCATTTTCTCCTGCTCGCTGATGGTCGGTCGTTGATTGATGCCCATCATCAGCGGAATGCTGGGCCCGTAAATATCGCAATCGAGCAGGCCGACTCCTGCACCCAGATGCTGGAGCGCGCACGCCAGGTTGACTGAGACGGTGGACTTGCCCACGCCGCCTTTGCCGCTGGCCACGGCCACAACGCGGTGGATGCCGGCGACCTTGTTTTGCTGCGCCCAGGGACTCGGCGCGCCCGCCGGCGCGGGTGTGCCCTGGTGTTTGACCTCGACATAGACCTGCTTGACGCCGGGTAGCTCCCGGAGCACGCGTTCGCACTCGGTCTTGATCTGCCGGGCTATTTCCGGACTGCCGCCCGTCAGTTGCATCGTGACGCTGATGGCGCCGTTTTTTGTAGCCACCTCTTTCACCAACCCGAACGACACGATGTCGCGGGTGTAGCCCGGATATTTGACGGCTTTCAGGGCGTTATTGATGTCAGCTTGAGTCAGCATGATCACTCAGTCATTTCAATGATCAGCCCGGATTTTTCTGTGTCAACATATTGCTTGATCGGTATTCGACCTTTTCGCAACGTGCGCGCAGCAGAAACGGTCCTGAGCTGCGAGCGACCCGATGAATTTTGATCCCAAAGAATGGACAAACCTCCTGCTGCGTTGGGGGCATGTCTTCGCGGGAATCTTATGGGTAGGTACGACTTTTTACTTCACCTGGCTGGATGGCCGATTTGCAGAACTCGAAAAGCAAGGCAAGGACAGCGACGTCGGGAACAAGCCACCTGAGAAGCAGGTCTGGATGGTCCACAGCGGCGGCTTTTATGTCGTTGAAAAGCTGAAGGGCCCGAACGTCCTGCCGGAGAGGCTGCACTGGTTTCGCTGGGAGGCGGCGCTGACTTGGCTGACGGGTATACTTCTGTATATGCTGGTCTATTATCATGGCGGGATTCTCGTTGAAAGCGAGGGGTCACGCATTAGCCAGGCGACGGCGACTGCCCTAAGCGTCGGACTGCTGGTTGCTGTCTGGTTGGTGTATGATCTGCTTTGGAGCTCGAAGTTGTTTTCCAACGAAAAGGTCGGAGTAGCGGTCTCGTACGCACTGCTCGTGGTGGCCACGTGGTTATTGTTTCACTACTTCGCCAACCGCGCAGCATGCCTGCAACTCGGGGCGATGTTGGGCACGATCATGACTGCAAATGTCTGGATGCGCATCCTGCCGGCGCAGCGGCGCATGGTCCTCGCGTTGAGCCAGGGCCAGTCTCCGGATCAGGCGGAAGCAATGCGCGCCAAAGCCCGCTCGAAGCACAACACTTTCATTGTCCTGCCGGTCGTTTTTCTAATGGTGAGCCCACACTACCCGGGAACATATCAGTGGTGGATTGTATCACTGTTGATCTTGCTTGGTTGGGGGGCAGCGAAACTTCTCCGGCGGGCGTGAAAAAAAAGAATCCATCACTGGCTATCTACTCCTTTTACCTGCATTCTCAATCCATAGACACTCTTGCTGGCGGTGATGAAAAGCAGGCGCCGGTCTTTGCCGCCGAAGCAAACGTTCGCTGTCCACTCTTCCGGCACTTCGATTTGCTCGATCTTTTTCCCGGAAGTGTCGAACACCGAAACTCCGTTGCCGGTGAGATAAACATTGCCCCGATCATCAATGGTCATTCCGTCCGAGCCCAGCTCGCACAATAATTTCTTTTCAGCGAGCGAACCGTCCGGCTGGATGCGATATCGGTAAGTCTTGCCGGCGCCGATGTCGGCCAGGTAAAGCGTCCGGCCATCGGGCGTGCCGATGATTCCATTCGGCTGTTTCAAGTCGCCGATGACGCGAGTGACCTTTTTGAGGTCGCTCGACAGGCAGTACACACATTCATCCAGTTCCTTCGGGCCGCGCTTCCAGTACGGCCGCTGGTAATAAGGATCGGTGAAATAGATCGCGCCGCCAGGGGTGATCCAAATGTCATTCGGTCCGTTAAAGAGCTTGCCTTGGTAATCCTTGAGAACGACCGTCACGTTCGTTCCCGGACCGATGCGCCACAGTTCGTTTTTTCCGTCGGCGCAGGCCCAGAGATTTCCCTGCCGATCGAAGGTGAGCCCGTTTGCCCGCCCACACGGATGCATGAAGGTCGAGAGTTTTCCCTCGATGCTCCATTTCATGATCCGGTCGTTGGGTTGGTCGGTGAAAAAGACGCTTCCCTGAGAATCGCACGCCGGCCCTTCGGTGAACTCGAATCCACTCGCCAGTTTTTGCAGCGTCGCGCCCGGAGCGATTAGCCGGCTCTCCGCAGCCGGGAGCCGTAATGTGAGCAGTGCGGCGATTAGAACTGGGATGCCAAGTTTCATACCTGTCGAGCCAAACCAACACCGTTTTAAAAGTAAAGCGGATTGAAACCAGGCAATTTTGTGGCCTTCTTGCGTCTTCTCGATTCTTTCGAACTCTCCTCAAGTTGTTGAGCGCGGCCTCCTTCCTTGTCGGCCTTTAAATTGGAACATCGTTGCATCGGTCCATTTTTGGCCACCCCCGCACGAATGATTCGCCACTTTCCCATCGCGAGAGTGGCTAGGCATCAGGGGAACGGGCGAAGCGTTGCTGGCGGAAGCCACGGAATTGGAACGCTTTGAAATCCGGGCTGATTCGCGAGCGGGGGCGGGTGGCGCTGGGCGCTCGATTGTTTTCCGTTCTTGTGCTGTGGCGCGTAGCCTCGAGCGGGCGGAATGTTCTTGACGGCTTCCGTGGCTTCGAATTAAGGGTTATTACTGTTATCCAACACCATGAATGTGGTTCGCGCTTTTGCCGGTTCAGTGAAGAGGCAACCTGAGAAGACTGCGCTTTACTGGGGCGAGCGCGAGTATTCCTATCGCGAGCTTTGGAGCCAAAGCACTTTCGTCTCGCAGCAGCTGCAAGAGCGCTTTGGCGTCCGGAGCGGCGCCCGGGTCGGTCTCTGGCTGAAGAATTGTCCGGAATTTATCCCTGCGGTTTTTGGGATTCTGCATGCGGGGGCCGTCGCGGTGCCGATCAACAATTTCCTCAAGCCCGACGAGGTCTCTTACATTTTGGGCGACGCCGGCATTGACGTTCTCTTGACCGATGGGGAGCTGGCGACGCATTTCCCCGCGCTGGCGGCCGGGAGGCCGGGCCTGCAACTGTTTCAAGTGCGGGAAATTACTTCGTTCGGCGACCGAGAGCCGGCCAGCGTTCGGAAGCATTCACCGAACACCAAAGGATTGTCGAAGATTTCCGAATCCAACCTGGCGGTACTGATTTACACGTCGGGAACTACGGGCCGGCCCAAAGGCGCGATGCTCTCGCACGGCAACCTGCTGCACAACGTCGAGAGCTGCCGCAAAGTGCTCCACACGATTGCGACTGACCGGATGGCGGTGCTGCTGCCGCTGTTCCACAGTTACATGCTGACGGTAGGCGTGCTATTGCCGCTGCTGGTAGGCGGTTCGATTGTATTGGTGAAGTCGCTGAGCCCGATCCGCAATGCCTTCCAGGAAATCTTCCAGCGGCAAGCCACTATGTTGCCGGGCATCCCGCAGTTTTACCGCAGCATGGTTCACGCGCCGATTCAGCCGCCGCTGCCGCTGCGGTTATGTGTCAGTGGCTCGGCTCCGCTGCCCGCGCAGGTGCTGCATGAGTTCGAGGCCAGGTTCCATATCCCCCTAATAGAAGGCTACGGTTTGAGCGAAGCCAGCCCGGTCGTCACCAAAAACCCGCTTGATGCTACGCGGAAACCCGGGTCGATTGGTCTTCCGATTCCGGACGTCGAAGTCAGCATTCAGGACGATGCTGGTCGCCAGCTCGGGGTCAAGGAGGTCGGCGAGCTCTGCGTGCGCGGCGGCAACGTGATGCTCGGATATTGGAACCAGCCGGAGGAGACGGCCAAGGTGATGCGCGACGGCTGGCTGCTGACCGGCGACATTGGCTACCGCGACGAGGAGGGGTACTACTTCATCACAGATCGTAAGAAAGACATGCTGCTGGTCAACGGCATCAATGTTTATCCGCGCGAAATCGAGGAGATTTTGTATCAATTCCCGGGCGTGAAGGAGGCGGCAGTCATCGGAAAGCCCGACCCGCGCAAGGGAGAGCATCCCGTGGCTTTCGTTGCGGCCAATGACGGCGAAATCCTCGAAGAAGTGGCCATCCAGCAATTCCTGCGAAGAAAACTGGCTGATTACAAGGTCCCGCGAAAAGTTGTGATGCTGCCGTTCCTGCCCCGAACCGCGACCGGAAAGATCCTGAAAACGACTCTCAGGGAGCGGCCAATCGCTGAGTAAGCCCTCCGAATCTCTGGCATCGGAATCAGCACAGATTGCTGGTAATCAACCAGTTGCATTTGGCTTCCCGCCCTGCCTTTTCCCTGTTGACGCTGGTGACAAGCGAACCCTAAGCTGTTCGCTGTAACTGCCGCGGGGCATGAAGCGCTGCGACAGCCAATTTTTCTATGCCCGAAGGATACTGCGTCAAATGCAAGGCCAAGAAGGAAATCATAGATGGAGTGGAAGAGACGATGAAGAACGGGCGCAAAGCCATCAAAGGCAAATGCCCGACCTGTGGCACGGTGATGTTCAAGATTTTGGGCGGCAAAGCGAGCGCGGCCCCGGCGGCACCAGAACCGGCCAAGCCTTCTTCGACCCATTAAACTATGGCCCAGCAGCTCGCGTACGTAATCATAACTCCTTATTCGCTGCATAAATCGCGCACCGGCGGCATCCTCAGCCGGCTCATCACGCGCACGGGAATGGAACTCGCCGGCGCCCGAATGTTCGCTCCGAGCGCCGAGCTGGTGACAAAATATTCCGAGGCGACCATCTCCGCCAACGACCCTCAAGACCGCAGGATCCAGGAACTGATTTACCGCTACATCCAGCAAAACCTCGCGCCCGATCCCAAAACCGGCCGCCGCCGGCGCGTGATGATGTTGCTGTTTCAAGGCGAGGACGCCGTCCGCCGAACCCGCTCGGTCATCGGCAATATCAGTCCCGACCGCCGCGGGGGAGAGACCATTCGCGATACCTATGGCGATCTAATCATCGACGAAAACGACCAGGTGCGCTATTTCGAGCCGGCGGTGCTGGCGGCGCCGACGGCCGAGGAGGCCGGGACGAAGCTTAAGCTCTGGGCCAGCTACTCGGACACCGACGGCGGTGTGCTGGAAAACGTCATCGCCTATCCGCCGGGCGAAAAAGGGCAGCGCACGTTGGTCCTGATCAAGCCCGAGAATTTCCGGTTCCCCACCGGGCGGCCGGGAAACATGATTGATTTCTTTTCCCGCACAGGTTTGTTCATTGTCGCCGTCAAGGTCCTCCGCATGAGCGTGGCCCAGGCGATTGAGTTTTACGGGCCAGTCCGTGAAACGCTCCGACTCAAACTAAAGGACGTGGTGGCCGCCAAAGCCAAAGCGGCGATTGAAAAGGAGCTGGGACTGAAAGTCGGGCCGGAGCAGGAGCAAAAGCTCGGTGAGGTTTTGGGACCGAGCTTTGGCGATAATCAATTCGACAATATCGTCCGGTTCATGTCCGGCCGCGCGCCGTCGGAATGCCCGCCTGCAGAGTTAAAGAAACCGGGCACTGAAAAGAGTATCGCGCTGGTTTATGAAGGAGTCGAAGCGGTGCGGAAAATCCGCGACATCCTCGGCCCAACCGATCCTTCGAAGGCTCCCCCGGGCTCCATCCGCCGCGAGTTCGGCCAAACCGTCATGGTCAACGCCGCTCACGCGAGTGATTCCGAAGAAAATGCCCGGCGCGAAATGGGCATCATCGAGGTCGGCGAGAACAATTTCCGGCAGGTGGTCGAGCAGTTTTACGGAAAAGTTTAGCTGCGCCCAAGTGACAGACGCTCGAAGATTGGATTACGTTTCCGAAACGTTAAAGCGGTTTTGATAAAACTGTAGCCAGGGAATGCAGCTAAATCCCGAGGCATTTCCGAGAAATTGACGCTTTTGTGGCTACACTTCTAAGCAAAACGCTCTAGCTACCCGACCACAGTGCAAGTTCTTGCAGGAGTTTTTTCAACAATCGCTCATCGGCCGCCGGGAACGCGTGCTGGTTGAGTTCGTCGGCGCTTACCCATCTGAAGGCGGAACAGCCAAGAGCTTGTGGTTCATTCGCTTTCCATTGGCAGCGAAAAAACATCAGACGCACGGTTTTCTCAGGATAAGAGTGGGTGAGATTCTCGATTAGGCCGCCGACGACGACCTCGATTCCCAGTTCCTCGCGCAATTCGCGCGTCAGGCATTGTTGGAAAGTTTCGTTCGGTTCGCGTTTGCCGCCCGGAAACTCCCACAAGCCGCCGAGATGCGCCTCGGCGTGGCGCTGGGTGATTAAGAGCTTGCCACCTCGAAATATCAGCGCGGCGGCAACATCAATGGCTTGTTCTTTACCGGCCAATGCTCTTGTAGATAAAGCCCAGGCGTACCATCTCCGCAGGATCGAACAGATTGCGGCCATCGAACAGAATCGGATGGCTCAGGGCGCGGCGTGCGCGTTCGAGATCGAGCTTCTTGAATTCGTCCCATTCGGTAGCAATCACGAGCGCGTCGCAACCCTCCGCGACGTCGTTCAGGTTCGGCACAAAGGTTACGTTCTGAAGGACCGCTTTGGCCTTTTCCATCGCTTTAGGATCATGGACGCGCAAGAGCGCGCCCTCGTGTTGCAAGCGCTGGCAGAGGTCAATGGCCGGCGACATGCGCACGTCGTCCGTGTTTTGTTTGAATGCCAGCCCAAGCACGCCGATACGTTTGTCCTTGAGCACCCAGAGCGTGTCGATGATTTTTTTGACGAAGCGATTCATCTGTTCGGAGTTGATTTTTTGGACTTCCTTCAGCAACCCGAAATCGTAGCCGACCTGTTCGGCAATCTTGATGAACGCACTGAGGTCCTTGGGAAAACAACTGCCGCCAAAACCAAGCGACGGATTCAGGAAGCGGCGTCCGATCCGCTCATCCATTCCCATACCCTGGGCCACCTCCTGAACATTGGCGCCGGTCGCCTCACATAAAACGGAGATGGCGTTGATATAGGAAATCTTCAACGCGAGGAATGAATTCGAGGCGTGCTTGATCAACTCGGCGGAATTGATGTCCGTGACGATTACCGGGGCTTTGAAAGGCGCATAAATCTCTTTCAGCGCCGACACGGGTCGTTGCGTCCGGACACCGATCACGATGCGGTCGGGGTTCATCAAATCCTCGACCGCGAATCCCTCGCGCAAGAATTCCGGGTTGCTGACGACATCAAAATCGACCTGGGCCTTGCAGTAGCGCTTTATGGTCTCCGCTACCTTGTCGCCGGTTTTGACCGGAACGGTACTTTTATCCACAACGATCTTGTAACCGTTCATCGCGCCGGCAATCTCCCGCGCCACTTTCTCAATGAAGCTCAAATCCACCGAGCCGTCGGACAATGGTGGCGTTGGGACGGCGATGAAGACGACTTCGGATTTTTCCACCCCTTCGGTCGTGCTGATAGTGAACGTCAAACGGCCGGCAGCGACGTTCTTCTTCACCAATTCTTCAAGGCACGGCTCGTAAATCGGCAGCCCGCCAGCCTGCAGCACCTTCACTTTCTCAGCGTCGTTATCGACGCAGACCACCTGATGGCCGACTTCGGCAAAACAGGCGCCGGTCACCAGCCCGACATAGCCGGTACCGATGATCGTCAGCTTCATCAGGGCTTTTGCGGGTTGAGCGGCGGTGCGTTGGATGTGGGCGCGGCGGGCGGAGGCGCATTGGTCACCGGCGCGGTGGCGGCAGGAGCGTTTGTCTGTGGCGCGCTGATCAGCGGCGCGGTGGCCAGAGGCGCATTGGTTGTCGGCAAGGCGATTGGAGGGGCATTGCTCGAAGGCAACGTGATCGACGGCACGCTGATCGGCGGGACGTTGGTTGGAAGCACTGGCTTGGGTGCCAGGTTCGGATTCTTGGCGAGCAGTTCTTCAAGTCTCATCCCGGCCTCGGAGCCCACCGAGCCATAGGGTTCGCTGCGATTAAGCTCCTCGTACAGGCTCTTGGCCTGTTCGGGCTTGTTTTGCGCTTCATACAATCGCGCGAGCGCGAACTTGGCCTGCGGAATAACGCTCTCCCCCGGGTGATGGTCCACCAGGTTTTTGTAGGCCGCAATCGCTTCGTTCGTCTTGCCCTGGGCGTCCTGGCATGCGGCGACCCCGAGCAATGCCTGGCCCATGAAGGCACTGTCGCGGTGCTCGCGCATGAACCGCTCGAATTGCGTCCTGGCTTCTGGATACTTGCCTTCTACGAACAGACTGCCCGCGGCCAGCAGCAACGCGCGCGCGCCCGCGGCGGAATTCGGGTACTGGGAAGCCACTTTCAAATAGGCATCGGCGGTGTCCGGCTTCGCTCCGGGGTTGCCCGGTTGCGGAAAGGACACATTGGAGAACGCCTCGCTGGCCGTGAGTTCCTTTTGGCCTTTCTGCCAAACGATAAACCACGTAATCAGGCCGATGCCCGCGACAATGGCAGCGCCCCAAGTAGCTTGTTTTCGGTTCGTTTCAAACCACGCCCAGAGCTTGTCTAAGAGGGGTAACTGCGGGACTTCAGATTCCATATAAGCCGCGCAATGTTCCGGCCGGACCCGAAAAAGGCAAGCTGAAAGAAGGCGCGGCACGCACGCCCCGCTTCAGAACCAACGCCGCACTCGGCGCTTGAATGAGAGGTACTGCTCGCCGAACTTGCCCTCCAAATAGCTCTCCTCGCGCAGAACAACACCGAAGTGCAGAATCAGCGCCAGGGGAATCGCAAACAGCAACGGAATCCAACCATCAAGTATGAAACCTAACGCAACTTGGAGCAGACTCAACGACAGGTACATCGGGTTCCGCGTCCACCGATACGGTCCACTGGTAACGATTGCCAGCGCGGGCCGACCTGGATGGACATTTGTACCGGCGGCTTTCATCACGCTCGCGGCCCAGATTGCCTGGGAAACGCATACGACTGCGAGGGCCACTCCGAGCCAGAGCGACAACGAATACTCCATCACGCGGAAGCGGAAGATGAAGTGCAGCAAGCTGCTTACCGCTGCACAGCCAAGCCAAATCAACGGCGGCCAGGCGATAATGTCCGGATGATCTGAGTTTTCCGCTGAGTTCATAGTTACAAAAGATATTGACAGGAGTCCGGCAATGTATCAATCTATCCGTATCCGTTGATATAACGGCCTCATAAAGAGTGGCTGAGGGACTGGCCCGATGACGCCACGGCAACCGACTCCGAACGCATACGGGGTGACCAGGTGCCAATTCCAGCCCCGACACAATTCGGGGGAAAATGAGAAGAGCGCTCGGAATTTTCAACCTCTTCTCCTCGTGAGAAGAGGTTTTTTGTCATGAAAGAACATGCGGGATACATGAGGGCATTGAAATGCCGCGAGTGCGGCCGCGAATATCCACTGGCGGCAACGCACGTTTGCGAATTCGATTTCGGGCCGTTGGAAGTGGTGTATGATTATGACCACATCAAGCGCTTCCTAACGCGCGCAGCCATTCATTCGCGGCCCAAGAGCATGTGGCGCTACCGGGAGCTGCTGCCAGTCGAGGACGCTCCTACCGTGGGTTTGCAAGTGGGCTTTACGCCGCTGGTCAAGGCGGACCGGCTCGCCCGCCGTCTCAGGATCCGCGAACTCTGGATCAAGAACGACACGGTGAATTATCCCAGTCTTTCTTTCAAAGATCGGGTTGTGAGCGTCGCTCTAAGCCGCGCTCAGGAGCTTGGATTCAGTACTGTCGCCTGCGCTTCGACGGGCAACCTGGCCAACTCGGTCGCCGCCAATGCCGCCGCGGCCGGGCTGAGGGCATACGTTTTCATCCCGTCGGACCTGGAGCCGGGAAAGATTGTTAATTCGCTTATCTACGGCGCCAATGTGATCGGCATCAAGGGCCACTACGACGAAGTCAACCGGCTTTGCGCGGAGATTGCCGGGCAGTTTCCCTGGGCGTTCGTGAACGTAAACATGCGGCCCTATTATGCCGAAGGTTCCAAAAGCATGGGCTACGAAATCATGGAACAACTGAATTGGCAGATCCCCCGTCACACCGTGGTCTGCATGGCCTCAGGTTCGCTGCTGACGAAAATTCAGAAGAGTTATCAGGAGTTCATCAAACTTGGCCTCGTCCCCGAAACGGCTTACCAAATCCACGGCGCGCAGGCTACCGGATGTTCGCCAATTTCCACTGCCCAGAAAGCCGGTTTGGATTTCTTCAAGCCGGTCAAACCGAACACGATTGCCAAATCGCTCGCCATTGGGACTCCGGCTGATGGCTTCTACGCCCTCAAAGCGATGAAAGAGACCGGCGGCTCGGCGGAAGACGTCTCCGACGAGGAGATCCGCGAGGGGATCCGGCTGCTGGCCGAGTGCGAAGGAATTTTCGCCGAAACCGCCGGCGGTGTGACGGTGGGCGTGGCCAAGAAACTCATTGCCGCCGGCAAGATTCCGGCCAATGATTCTGCGGTCCTTTGCATTACCGGCAACGGCTTGAAAACTGTGGACGCCGTCAACGGCCACGTTGGCGCGCCGCGGGAGATCAGGCCGAGCCTGCGGGAATTTGAGGCGCTCGTAGGGAATGAGGAGAAGAGCGCGAACAGGAAGAATTAAGAGGGCGATTAGGAGTAAGATTACGATTAAGAGCAGGAAGACGAAGAACATGGCGACGAAAGTAAGAATACCGACACCGTTGCGGAAGTTGACGAACAATGAAGAGATCGTCGAGGTCAAGGCAGTGACCATTGGCGAGGCCATTGGGGAGCTGCAATCCCGCTACCCCGGGATCAAAGAACGGCTGCTAGATGACAACGGCGAAGTGCGCCGGTTCGTGAATGTGTATGTGAATGAGGAAGACATCCGCTTTCTCCAAAACCAGCAAACGCCGCTCAAAGACGGCGATGAGATCAGCATCATTCCCGCGATCGCGGGCGGATGAGGTCGGCCTCGGGGGCGAGGTTATTCTGGAAAACCATAACGGTTTATCGGAGCGTGATGCCACCTGTTTGCAAGGCGCCCGGATAATCAGTTCGACGAAATGAATCGTTCACACAAAAAGAGACGATCCGCGAAAACCGCCCGCTCTCGAAGTGCGGAACAGAGACGTTTTTGGCTGATGTACCCACCGCGGCTGATCCAGGCGCCATTGATCTGGACGCTTGGGAAAAAGTTCAGAGTGGTCACCAACATTCGTCAGGCGAGCGTGACCGATGAAATTGGCATTGTTTGCCTGGAGCTGGATGGCAAAGGCGCGGAAATCAAAGCCGCGATCAAGTGGCTGGAGAAATCGGGCGTGAGCGTCGAGCCGGTGGAGATTAGTGTGATCGAGAGCTAATTTCCGAAGAACTCCAACTCCCAAGAATCAAATCCCAAACAAATCCCAAGCTCCAAATCTCTACAGTCAGATAGTGTGGCGACCTCTGGTCAAATTGAATCCTTGGGTTTTGGGATTTGTTTGGAATTTGGCTTTTGGAGTTTGGGATTTATCTTAACGGTGCTGGCGGCGTTTCACCTTTAGCTGCGCGAGTGAATGAGCGAGCGCGGCGCTGACCAGCGCGGCTTCCTCATCATCGAGTTTCTCAGCCAGGCGAGCTTCGGCCCGCCGACGGGCTTCCTCAGCCTTGGCTTCATCGACATGTTCCGCGCGGATGGCCATGTCGGTCATGAGAGCGACGCGATCGCCGGTGATTTCGACGAAGCCCTCTCCCACAGCCAGGAAATAGTCACGACCGTCCTTTCGCACCACAACTTCGCCAGCAACGATCTGCGTCATCAACGGCACGTGCTGTGGGAGGATACCCATCTCGCCTTCCACTCCCGGGAGAGTGACCATCTCGACGTCCTCGGAGTACGTCCGCGCCTCAGGCGTGACAATTTCCAATTTTAGCGTGCTGGCCACGGTTAGCCTTCTTTGATCTCTTCGATTCCGCCCTTCATATAGAAATTGCCCTCGGGCACCTCGTCGTGCTTGCCCTCGAGGATTTCCTTGAAGCCTCGGACGGTGTCGGCGACCGGCACTTGCTTGCCGGCCCGGCCAGTGAAAACTTCGGCGACGCTGAAGGGCTGGCTCAAGAACCGCTGAATCTTGCGTGCGCGAAACACGGTCAATTTGTCATCTGGGGAAAGTTCATCCATGCCTAGAATGGCGATGATGTCCTGCAGATCCTTGTAGCGCTGCAACACGCGCTGGACACCCCGAGCGACCTCATAATGGTCTTTGCCGACGATTTCAGGCGCCAGGGCGCGCGAAGTCGAAGCCAGCGGATCCACGGCTGGATAAATTCCCAGTTCCGTCAGCGCGCGCTCCAAAACTATCGTCGCATCCAGGTGCGTAAACGTCGTCGCCGGCGCCGGATCGGTGATGTCGTCGGCGGGCACATAAATGGCCTGGAAGGACGTAATCGAGCCTTTCTTGGTCGAGGTGATGCGCTCCTGCAGGTCGCCCATTTCCGCCGCGAGGGTCGGCTGATAACCGACTGCGCTGGGCGTTCGCCCGAGCAAGGCTGATACTTCCGAACCAGCTTGGGAGAATCGGAAAATGTTGTCGATGAACAGTAGCACGTCCTGGTTTTTTTCATCGCGGAAATACTCAGTGACCGCGAGCGCGGAAAGCGCGACTCGGAGGCGGGCACCGGGCGGCTCGTTCATCTGGCCGTACACCAGGCCGATGCGGGAACCCGGCTTCAAGATGGGAAGCCCGTTAGCCCCGCGCTTCAAGTGGCCTTTCTCGTCTTTTTCGCAAACGATCACATCCGCTTCTGCCATTTCATAATAGAGGTCGTTGCCTTCGCGCGTGCGCTCGCCCACGCCAGCGAACATCGAGATGCCCCCGTGCAGTTTGGCAACGTTGTTGATTAGCTCCATGATGACGACGGTCTTTCCGACGCCCGCACCGCCGAAGGCGCCTACTTTGCCGCCTTTCAGGAAAGGGCAAATCAAGTCGATGACTTTGATGCCCGTGGTCAGGACCTGCGGCGAGGTGGACTGGTCGATAAGCGGCGGCGGGGCCCGGTGAATAGGGTAATACTTGTCCGCCTTGGCTGGCCCTTGCTCGTCCACCACTTCGCCCGTCACATTAAACACGCGGCCCATGACGCCTTCGCCCACCGGCATGGAAATAGGCGCACCCGTATCCACGACCTCCAGGCCGCGTCGCAACCCCTCGGTGCTGGACATGGCCACGGTCCGCACCCAGTTGTCACCGAGGTGTTGCTCGACTTCGAGCGTCAGTTTGGTGGGCTGACCCTGGACTTTGTAATCGATGGTGAGCGCGTTGTAGATGCCGGGCGGGGTTCCGGGGAATTCCACGTCCACCACCGGGCCGATGACTTGAACGATTTTGCCTTTATTCATGATGTTTCTAAATTCAAACCATCCCCATCTGGGCGCTGGCGATTTCCAGCAATTCCTTGGTGATGTTGGCCTGGCGCAGTTTGTTGTAATCGAGCGTGAGGTCCTTGATGAGCTGGTTGGCGTTGTCGGTGGCGTTTTTCATCGCCACCATGCGGGCGCTGTGTTCGCTGGCTTTGGCTTCCAAGAGGATTTGATAGACCTGAAAATTCAGGTAATGGGGCAGCAATTCGCCGAGCACCTGTTCCGGGGACGGTTCGAACAGGAATTCCGTCGCGCCCTTCATCAACTTTTCAGACATCGCATGCCCATGAACGCCCGCCGTTACGCCCTTGATTTCGCCGACCGGCAATAATTGGAGCGAATCAGGCCGCTGTACGAGGGTGGAGATGAAATTGGTAAAGAGAATGTCCACCTGGTCCACTTCGCATTTCACGAACATCTCGCGCGCGAACCGTGAGATCGCCCGCGCTTCGCTAAAGAGCGGCGCGTCTTTGTAGGTAAACTCGGCCGCGAGCTGGCGCTTGGTCCGCGCGATGAACTGCGACGCTTTGCGCCCGGCGGTGATGTAGATCGTCGTTTCTTTGTCGAACTTCGCCGCCTCGCGCAACAGGTTGCTGTTGAGCGCGCCGCACAGGCCCTTGTCCGTGCCGACGATGATCACGCCGCGCCGGGTGACGTTGCGCTTTTCCATCAGCGGATGCGAGAAATCGCCGGCGCGATCGCTGACCGCGCCCAGCACTTCATTCATCAACACTGCATACGGCCGCCCGGCGAGCGCCGATTGCTGCGCCTTGCGCATCTTCGAGGCCGCCACCATTTGCATGGCCTTGGTAATCTGGGCCGTGTTCTTGACCGACTTGATCCGCCGGCGGATGTCGCGCGTGCTGGGCATTACCTGTAAGTTTGCTTAAACTCCGTTACCGCCGCCTTCAACTCCGCCGTCAGGGCATCGCTCAACGCCTTTTCTTTGGCGATGCGCGCCATCAATTCCGTTTTCCGGCTCGTCAAATAATCGGCCAGACTGGCTTGCATATCTTTAATCCGTTCCACGGCTACGTCGTCCATGTATCCGTTCTGAACTGCCCAGAGCATCGCCACCTGGACCTCAACCAGGACGGGGTTGTATTGCGGTTGCTTGAAGATTTCCACTACCCGTTTGCCACGCTCGATCTTGGCCTGCGTCGCCGCGTCGAGGTCCGAACCGAACTGCGCGAAGGCCGCCAATTCCCGGAATTGCGCCAAATCCAGTTTAACGCGGCCGGCGACCTGTTTCATGGCTTTGATCTGGGCCGCCGAGCCCACCCGGGACACCGATAGCCCGACGGAGATTGCCGGGCGAATGCCCTGATAAAACAAGTCCGTCTCGAGGTAAATCTGGCCGTCGGTGATGGAAATGACGTTGGTCGGGATGTAAGCCGAGACGTCACCCAACTGCGTTTCGATGATCGGCAGCGCGGTGAGCGAGCCGTTGCCATATTTGTCGCTCAAACGCGCCGACCGCTCCAGCAGCCGGCTGTGGAGATAGAAAACGTCCCCGGGGTAGGCCTCGCGGCCGGAGGGACGCTTCAGCACCAGCGAAACCTGACGATAGGCCACCGCGTGCTTGGACAAATCATCATAGATGATTAGCGCATCCATGCCGTTGTCCATGAACCATTCGCCCATCGCGGCGCCAGCGAAGGGGGCCAGATATTGGTTGGTGGCGGAATCGGAAGCCGAAGCGGCGATGACGATCGTGTACGGCATCGCGCCCTGCTCCTCCAGGACGCTGACAACGCGCGCGACGTTGGATTGCTTTTGACCAATCGCGACGTAAATCGAGTAGAGTGGGCGGTACTCCTTGTCGCCGGCGGCTTCGGCCGCCCGATTCAAGCGGGCTTGATTGATAATCGTATCGACCCCGATGGTGGTCTTGCCCGTCGAGCGGTCGCCGATGATCAGTTCCCGCTGGCCGCGCCCGATGGGGATCATTGCGTCGATCGCCAGGATGCCGGTCTGCACCGGCTGGCTCACCGAGCGGCGCTTGATGATGCCGGGAGCGATTTTTTCCACGGGATACGCCACGTCGCTCTTGACCGGCCCTTTGCCATCGACCGGTTGTCCCAGCGCGTTGACCACCCGGCCGAGCAGTCCCTTGCCGGCCGGCACTTGCAGCAGCTTCCCGGTCGTCCGAACTTCGCCACCTTCTTCGATCTTTGTGTAATCGCCGAGAATAATGGCCCCGACTTCGGTCTCCTCGAGGTTCAGCGCCAGGCCGGTGACGCCGTTGCCGAAGTCGATCATCTCGTTCAACATGGCGTCGGTAAGGCCCTCGATTTTGGCAACGCCGTCGCCGATCTCGCGGACGATGCCGACGTTTTGTTTCGCCGCGGTGGTTTTGACGCCGGCGATTTGTTGTTCAATTTCCTGGAGTAGATTGCTCATAAATCATTCAAAAACTTTCCTGCAGCGCGTTTAGGCGGCCCTGGACTGTGCCGTCATAGACATCGCTGCCTACTTTGATTCGCATTCCGCCGATTAGTTTTGAGTTTTGGACAAACGAGAGATTCAAGCCCGGGCCATACACGCGACCCAGGTCCGACTTGACCCTCGATTCCAAATCCGGAGCCAGCGGGGCGGCGCTCTCGATTCGGGCAGTTCGGCGCTCGATGTCGAGTTTGATGAGCCGCAGGAAATGCGAGAGCGTGGCCAGGTAGCCGCGGGGCCTGGTCTGCATCACGTGCTGAACCGCATTTCGAACGCGGCCCTCGTCCAGCAAACCATCCGTCAGGCAATGGCGGAACAATTCCTTCGCTTCACGCTTGGCTTGTTTCGAAATCTTCAAATTGACTTCCTGGTTAACTCAGTTAACCCTTCGTAACGGCCTTCGCCGTTTCCTCGGCAAGCCTTTTCTGATCTTCAGAGGTCAGAACTTTGCCCGTCACGGTCGCCGTCGTCTGAACCACTAAGCGGCCAACTTCGCGCTTCAGTTCAGCCAGCATTCGCGCGTGGTCCTGAGCGGCGGCTTCGCGCGCTTTGGCGATAATCTGCTCGGCAGCGGCGATTGCCTTCTGTGTTTCCTGTTCCTGCACGCGGGCCGCAGCGGCGCGGGCCTGCTCGATGAGCTTCGTCGCCTCGGCGTTTGCTTTTTCCAAGGCTTCGCGCTGCAAGGCCTCGGTCCGTGCCAGCTCGGCTTTGATTTTTTCCGCATTCGCCAGGCTTTCGGCGATGTGCTGTCGGCGCTCAGCAAGCATCATAAGAATAGGTTTGTAGGCAAACCGGTACAGCAGGAAGGTCACGATACAAAAGCTGAGCACTTGAGCAAAGAAATGCGGCGCGTCCAGGCCGAACTTGCCTGCAGTGCTCTTTGCGGTCTCGGCTAAATCGCCGGTAATGCTCGCGAGAATAACCTGATTCATAAATTTTTCGATCAAGAGCAGGCGCAGGGCCGTTCGGCCCCGCGCCTGAAGCGTTCTATGGGCCCTGTTTGACCAGGAACAGCGCGTAGAAGACGATGGCCTCAGCCAACGCCATTCCCAGCACTGCCAGCGTGATGACCTTGCCGAACGCGCCGGGATTGCGCCCTACGGCTTCGGAAGCTTTCATGCCGACCAACCCCACGCCGATGGCCGAACCCAAGCCGCACAGGCCGACGTGGATACTACCACCCATATCCGCCAACATAGGCGTTAACATACGTTTCCTTTCTTGTTTCGTTGTTGCTCAGCGGCTCCCACGATTGAACATGGTCCAGCCGCCGAAATTCTTTTAGTCAATGCTCTACCTTAGCATGCGCATGTTCGTCCTCGTGCGTGCAAATCAATGCAGTGAAGACGGTCGTTAACAGCATGAAAACAAAGGCCTGCACCAGGCCTACCAGTAACTCCAGAAAGTAGAATGGCACCGGCAGAAGCACGCTAAACAGCGCTTTGGCCCAGGCTGGATGCTGGACGGTGTTCGACAACGCTTCGAGCAGATTTTCACCGGCGAAAATGTTTCCAAAAAGACGGAAGCTTAATGACACGGGCCTGAATCCGATGGAGATCACTTCGAGAAAACCGACCAGGAAGAACACCACGATCATCATATACTTTATGAAGCCCGTGCTCTCCCCTTTGGGACCGAAAAGGTGCAGTGTGAACCCCCAAATCCCATTCGAGCGCAACGCCCAAAACAGCCAGAGCACCATGAAAATCGCGGCCATGGCGAACGTCATGTTTAAGTCCGCATTCCCGCCGCGCAACAACGGCTGCTCAACCACGAAACCGTGCGCGCCCTCATTGCCCCACCCGATCGTGCCGACGCCTGGAATCAGCCCAAACCAATTCGTAAAGAGAATGAAGATGAAGATCGTGACAAAAAACCAAAACGTCTCCTTTACCAGCCTCGGACCAAGAATTCCTTCAAGAAAGTTGTAAAGGCTCTCGACCATCCACTCCCAGAAATTTTGCGCGCCTTCGGGTACGGATTTCATGTTGCGCGTGGCCACCTGTGCGAAAATGATCACACCAAAAGCGACAACCCAGGTGACGAACATCGAGTTGGTAACGGGAAACTTGCCGATGTGCCACAGCTCGACCGCGTTGGTCGTGAGCGCATGCTCCTCAGTTTCAGTTCCTGGGGCCGTCGCTGCCGCTTCGGCATTTACGGCGGTTGCGGCTCGCCCAGGTAAGGACGCGCTGGCGAGCGCCAACCCGATGAAAATGATGCTGAGTAATCGCATTTCGCGCAAAAACCTGCTCGAAGGGACACTGCGTCCCTCGGATTAAGAACCGACTTTAGACCGACTCTTTGGCCGGAAGCCGGAAGAAAATGCCCGATCGTGGAACGCTTCACAAGGCATTTTTTGAAAAAGGTTGCTTTTGGTTGATCCGTGTGCCTATGGTGATACAGTGCCCCGGTAGTTCTTCTTCACGCGGAGGGTTCAATCTCACTTGCTATCCCGGCCTGCCACTCAAAACCGAATAGGTCGGATTGCTGAACCTCGAAGCAGAGACGCAGTGGCCGCTCGAGCAGAGATGGCGGAATCTCTCGTCTGCCCCTCCAACGGACTCGTTGTGCAATGCCGTTCCCGGTCAGCCGTTTGCAATCAGATAATTGAAAGCCGGGAATACGATGGCCCTCCAGATCCTGCAGTCCCACTCGAATTGCTCCCCTTGTAGCCGCGGCGTTCACTGCCAGGAACCGGCCTTGCGGCGCCAAGGGTTTGGTGACGAGCTGGCCCGATTGCCCTGCTTGCAGACTCGCAAAACCATTCCAGCGCAAGGTCGCACGGGCCGTGCGGCCAATGCGCGTGCGGTTCTTGTAGAACGTCGTTCCGTCTTTGTTC
This sequence comes from uncultured Verrucomicrobiota bacterium, assembly GCA_964446585.1. GTDB lineage: Bacteria > Verrucomicrobiota > Verrucomicrobiia > Limisphaerales > UBA8199 > CAYUPI01. The sequence goes on along the minus strand of CAYUPI010000036.1, from coordinate 12,286 downwards.
CACACCAGATGATCGCCATCCCAACAACCGTAATAGAGCCAGAACTCATCGCCAACGCGCACAGGCGAACCCGTAAACACAAGGCGGTCGTAGCCATCGTCTTGGGGGTGGTGCTGAAGCCAAATTTCCTTGCCGCAGACGCGCCGCCAGGTTTTTCCCGCGTCGCGGCTGACGATGAGCCGCATTTCTGTGGTGCCCTTGCGCCAAACGCCGCGTGCGGTGGGCATCTCATATTGCGGGCTGGTGCGGTCGCCATGAAAAATGATGAGCTGCCCCAGCCACACGTCGGCGACGCGCAGGACACGAATGTCCATGTATTCAACGTAATCTTCGGGTGCGCGTGACTCGTCGTCGGCAATTGGCAGCACCAGTTCTTCCGGCGACCATTCCTGCAAATCGGTTGAGGTCCAGTGGCCAATGTCTCTGCCTCCACGCTTGAGCCACTTCCCGAATGAGCCTTGGGCGCACTCAAACCAGAGTCGCTGAGCTTGGTCAAAGCCGGCGACTCGCACCCCCGGGCCGCGCGGTCCACGGCGGCGCCCTTCCCAAACCACTTCAACTCGCTCGCGCCATCTCGGATTCTTCGCAGCATCGGGAATGTCCCGTGCAAAATAAAGTCCGGCGTCGGCAATTTCCGCAAATGGATGTGTATCGCTGTAGCGGAGCGCGTTGAGGAGATAACGACGTTTCTGATCCTGCACGCCACCAAAAAGGGTCAGGTCCTGGATGCCGCTAATCGGATAGCCAAGGTTGTTCTGACGCGAAAAACCGCTCGGCTCGAAAAATACTCCGTCGGCCCATTTGGATTCGGGCGCCGGCCGAAAGCTGGTCGGTCCCTCCATTATCCCAAGCACCGGCTTGGTCCATCGAATGCCATCCTTGCTGTTCGCGTACGCCGTGGTTTGGCGAAACCAATGCGCCTTGTCCGGCCCGATGTTTGGATGCAGGTCCCGCACAGACGGATCCGGCCAATGAAATCGATAGGTCATGTGAAATCGGCCGCTGAGATCGCGCACAACCGACATCTGGTCGCCCAGTTCCCACGGACGACCGTCGGCTTCCTGAATTAATCCCTCCTTGCGCGGCTGATGCAGCACGCGGCGCAGTCCTTGCATCTCGGCGATATTCTCGTCGTCGAGAAACAGGTGAGCGCGGGCTCCAAATTCGCTCTGGTCGGGCATTGAGGCTGCAGCGGCTCGGATCGTGCGCCCTACCGGCAGGGACACGCCGGCTGCCGCTGTTCTCTTGATGAACTCCCGGCGATTGAGCCGGCGGGTCATATAGTTCGGGACCGATTCAGGCATAAGCGCGCGGGCCTGCCTTTCCTGGGTTCCGGGCTTTCATGATTGGCGCAGTGTTGCGTTCCTTCCTTTCATTTTCAACGCCATATGCTGTGGGGAGAGGTACAGATGCCAGAGCCTCAGCAGCCAGCTTCGGATTCTCGTTGCCGGAGAGGCCCAGCACAGTCCCGCCAGAATTTCCAGCCGCGAATCGACATCGCCCTCGATTTCGGTCTGATTGCATGAATAGAGATACGGCCTCCACGCTGCTTGCATGCACAAACTAACTTTGCGAAAGTAGATGCAATAGGATCCTTGGCAGCCGGTGTGGACTTAAAATCCCACCATAGCCGATTTTACGGCATCTTACTGCGTTTCATTCAAGTTACATTTTATCTAGTAAAAATTGGATAAAATGCATCTTTTAACGGTTCTCAAAGGCCGGCAGGTTTCAAAAGCGAAAGTAGCACAAATAGTAGCACAAACGGTTCTTGCAAGTCGTTGACGCGCACAAAGACGATCCGAGACTGACGTCCTGTGCGCCACAATCGAAGCCCGCCCTGCGCCGAGTTACGCGCTACGGCGGGCATCGTTGAGCGCCTTGGCATCGGGCATGAAACACCTGCCGGGCGTGCAAGCTACGACGCGGCGTCCCCCCATTTTGAATGACGCCCCTTTCTTGACGTTTCGGGGCGTCAAACATTATAGTTGTCGCAGATGAGCGCGACCGAATTGATCGAGCAATTGAAGGCGCTGTCCGTCAAGGAGCGGGAAGCGTTTGCGCGCCTCTTTCGCGAGTTTGAGAAGCCGAACGTCCAGACGGCGGGCAATGGCAATAGTACGCCCGGCTCTGGCAACTGGCCTGATTTTGGTGCACGGCTTAAGCGCATTTACGGGAATAAGGTGGTGGCTGACAGCGAGGCCGTGATTTCTTACGCGCGCGGCTATTTCCTGGGGACCAATCAGTCAGGGTCATTTCGCCTGCAGGCCCACCCCGCTCCGTAATACTTGAATGAGCCGCAGTTCTGGATTTGACGATCATTCGCCCTCCACGAGTTGAAGCGCACGCAAGAGGCGCTCGATCTCCTGTTCCGTCGTATAGCAGGCGCAGCCTATTCGGACGAGGCCGTCCTCCGCATGCCCGAGGCGTTCGGCGACCGTGCTCGCATAGAAGTTGCCGTTGGAAACAAATAAAGCTTCTGCGGCGAGCGCTTTCGCAACCTGCGCCGAAGTCATGCCCGCCACAGTGAACGAAAGGGTCGGCGTGCGCGGGCGACCGGGAGCCGGGCCGTAGCAGGTGATGCCTTTCATCGAGGTCAAGGCATCCCAAAGTGGACCAAAAAGTTCGTCGCCCCGCGCGTGCAAATCGTCCAGAGCTCGGGCCAGGCGCTCGCGGCGGCTGGTCCCCGTCGCCAGCGAAGCCAGGAAATCTACGGCAGCGCGGGCACCGGCAATCCCTTCGTGATTTTGTGTGCCGGTTTCAAGTCGGTCCGGAATCGCGTCCGGGGCTGGAGAAAGCTTGGGAACATCCAGGCTGGCCAGAATCTCCGCGCGGCCGAAGAGAACTCCGAGATGCGGCCCGTAAAACTTGTAAGGGGAGCAAACCAGGAAATCGCATTCCATCGCCCGGACGTCAGTGAGCTGGTGAGCGGCGTAATGAACCGCATCCACGAAGCAGAGCGCACCGTGAGCGTGGGCGAGCTGCGCCACGTCCCGCACGGGACTAATTGTGCCCAGAGCATTCGAAGCGGCCCCGATAGCGACCAGGCGGGTCCTGCGCGTAATGGCGTGCGCAAAGTCTTCAACTGCCAACTCGCCCGTTTTTGTATCGAACTGGACGGAGCGTATTGTGACACCCCGCTCCCGCTCCAGGGCCCGCCAGGGAGCGACGTTGGCGTGATGGTCCAGTTCCGTGACGACAATTTCGTCCCCCGGCCCCCACTTCCGCCCGAGCGCTCGCGCGACGTGAAAGGTCAGCGTGGTCATGTTGTTGCCAAAGACAACCTCCCGCGGCGAGGCGCCGAAGAAATCAGCGAAGGCCTCGCGAGCCCGGGCCAGGGCTTGGTCAGTCTCAACGCTGGTAGGGTAATGCCAATGCGTGTTGGCGTTGTGGTGATAAAGATAGTCGGTCATCGCCTCCACCACCTGGCGGGGCACCTGGGTCCCGCCCGGCCCATCGAAGTACGCGACCGGGCGGCCCGCGTGACGGCGTTCTAGCGCCGGGAAACAAGCGCGGATGGCGTCGGTGCTAATCGTCACGGCTGCAGGCTAACAGGATCGTCGCGAACCGACGAGTTCAACATGCGCGCCACGCTGCCCGCCCTTAGGCGGCGTTCCTCCTCTCGGCCACACTCTTCAAATACTGCCTCGATTGCAGAATTTAACGCCAAGCACGTCCGCGCTATCTTCTCAGCCCTTGCTTTCTTTTTCGATCTCTTCGGCTCTGGCACATTAAACGAATCCAAAAATGCCTTTATGAATTGCTGAACATCTTCGGGGGCGGTATCCAGGTAATCCTCGCAGTTTTCAAAATGAAGTTTGGCCAACTGGAGGCGCCTCCAAAGCGGTCGATCCTCACACAAAGCCTCAATGGCCTGTTGAGCTTTTTGTTCAATGTAGTTTTGCATCACTCAAGGAAGGCAGGATTAAGTAGGGTTTACAAGCCGGGCGGTGACGCGGCGAAAGTCTGCGGAGTTTTTTTGTTGCCGGAAGGCGATTGCGGGTGTTTGATGCCATAGCCCTTATGCAAATCTGTGAAAGGTGCGGCCAGCCCTTACAACCGCTCAGCCAGAGCATCGAAGAAACTCGCGCGTTCCCTACATCGCCACAAAGCCAGCATTGCCCCGCCTGTGGCCAACGCCGACCCTATCCAGAAAGGCCCGGGCGATGGGAATACAGAACGAGCAGCAGAGGTGCATGGCTCCCCGTTGAAATCGAGAAACGGCCGGAAGGCTTGGCTGTAATCTACGAGCACGAGGCGATCGCATTGGAGAAGTTTGGTGAGGCTTACGGCCAATGGAGGCAGCACTAATATAAGGGTTGCCGAAACAGATCTTAATCTTCCCGGTCGCCAGCAGAATTATGCAATAAAGGTTTTGTGAAAAGCGCATCGCTGAGACATCAGCCACCAGCGCGAGGAATGCAGAACCTACTTCGAGAGAAACCGCGAGCAAAGCGGCCTCCCGGCCTTTGCACCCGCTGGCTCAGGCGAAAAGGCCGAAATGAGGATCAGCCGATCCTCCATTGACCGGGAGGTTCCAGGGCGAGAAGTAGCACAAAAAGTAGCACGACGAATTCCGGACTCTCTGTCCTGTGCGTCTGGTTTGAACAAGTGCTTCTCGCGCCGGCCGCACCGTCCCGGACCGTGCCCGCGTATCACCCACACGAGAAAAACGTTTCTCAGGGCAAACGTGAGCGGAGAAATTCTGGCCAGAATCGGCTCACGTGATAAAAGTGGCGGGATGGCCGACTACTGAGTCGGGGTATGAACTCCAGGCGATACACCGGTTTACTGTCATCCCTTTCCGACTCGGCCAGGAACCACTGGATTTCAAATTCCCACGAGAGTCCTTTGCCTCGCTCGGAGTATATGGCTACCGAATCATGCAAGGCGGTCAAAACAGTTGCGTTGGCGAAGTGGCGCGTGAAGTCAATCTCGATGCGCTGCGGAACTCCTCCGGGGTCTCGCTTGGATATGTGAATCGCCTTCACAAACTGAGCGGCCCCCATGTCTGAAATAATCGTCTCCCTTGCATCGAAAATGACAGAGGGCTTTATCTGCGCGGCGATCTGACGAAGAACCCGCTCGTCGCTCAATTTGGCCTCGACGCTTTTGTCAGCGGTCTCTCGGACCCACTGGGCGGCCCTCCAGAGACCGAGGGGCGCCGCGGTGAGTGCCGCGGCACCGATTATTACTGACTTAACGGCGATTCAATTCACCGGGGCGCGCCAAGTGTCACTGAACCTGTTTGCATGCCAGCTACCATCCGCTTGTTTTCGAGAGCGGGACGACACAATTTGTGCGTCATGATCTATCGCGCCTGGCTTCTTGTCCGGTTTATTTGGAGTATGTCGTTATCTGCGGCCGATGTATTTTTTCCCGCGGAACAAAACCATTTGCCAGTTTTTCCGCTTCGGCGATCAGCTCGCGCGTCATCTTCTGTTCCAAGGCTGGTATAGAAGGGGTCAACCCAGGGTCAACCCAGAGTTCGGTTCGCTTCAGCAAAGCCCACTGTTCAGATGCATAACGTCCGAACCAGGCTGACTAAAGGAGGTTCATTTTCCGCCTGTTTGTACTTCCACCCATGTATCGCTGTTTCCCAGCCCCGCCACGCCGTCAATCAGGTCGGGGTTTGGAGTCTTGGCAACAGATGGTCCAGACGCAGATCGCTGATACCCTCGCAATCGTGGCAAAGCGATACTGCCTCGCCATTCTGATTCCTCTTTGTTCGAAGCCCTGTAGCTTGTAAGTTGTCAACAACTTCAACAGACAGCGGATCGCCGGTGTGGCGAAATGGCAGACGCACCCCTCGGCAATTTTTTCTGCGAACTTAACGTTTCTGCCAACATTTTCGCCTGTATTTCCAGCGGAGTGCATGGCACTTTGTAATCGTTATGACGCAAAACGAAGTGCCGAGCCTACCGAGCACGATTCATTCCAGAGAAGGTAAAGAGTTGGACAGCGGACATTCTCGAAACTTCGGCAACGGGAAAATCAATTACACCAGCAATAGTCGAGGCGTGCTGCTCTGCAAGCTCCCACTGGTCGGGGCGTTCTTGAGTGTTTCGGGTCGTTTCGTGACGGCTGAACGCTATGAGATATGCGCCTTCGAGCGAAGGCGTCGCGACGACCAGGTTGATCTTCAGGTCAAAGAAGCGCCGAAGGAGGAGGAGGAGTCGGGGTCGGATGAACCGGACTTCCGCCCCCTAAGGGCCGAGTTTTAGCAGCACTGTTGCCAACTGTCCCAAGCACTCCCCGGCCCCCGCGCCGCCGGTACACGCTGGCCATGTAAACGGCCAAAGCAGAGTAGTGTCCTTGAATCCCTGGTCCTCCCCCCTCAAGCGCGATCGTGAGCACGGGCCGCGGATCATCGTTTGGGACAGCCAGCGCCAACAGCTTGACGATGGACAATCCCTCACGAGCCGGCTGTGGGACGTGTTGTTCAGGTCGCCCGTGGCAAGTCCCCGTAAAGCGACCGGGTTTATTTCCGGATCTTCGTGGAAACCCACCGCGATAGCCAGCTCGCTGGGCAACTCCAACGCGTCGCCGTCGCTCTCCGGTCGCCGCGTGCCCACAGCTTCGATTGCCTCAGCCCTTGCTGTGCGGGTCGCCGCGACCGGGATCTTGAACCCAGCCTGCTGACAGAGCAATTGGCCCTTGTCGTCTGTGGAGCTGGTCAGATCGATAAGTATATACCGTCTGCGATGGCTTGCGCCCGTCCTTAGCAGTAAATCGGCGCGCCCGAAAAGCCGGAACTGTCGTTCTGCATCGGTCGCGTGTTAGCCGCCCCTCTAATGGTGTCAACAAGGGTGAACGGGCGGACCGTTTGGTGTTTACATTCTCAATCGTGCTGAGTAGTGGTTGCCGAACGTGCTGTCAAAACAACAGATGCTCGGCGCGCTCGACACTTTGATTACAAGCGGCGCGCGCATCCATCAGTTGTTCCGCAATAATTTAATCTCGTGGACGCCAGACTTCGCGGTCTGGCTTAAAGCATCAGAGTCCACGGTTGAAACTATCTTCGGATCAGCATCCCAAGCTTTGCTGTCGTTTAAGACCATCTACTTTTTGCCGCCTCCCGGCGCGCAGTTCGCAAACGACTTAGAGAAGAAAAAAGCGGAGCTTGGCTGGTTTGACAATGGCATGACCTACGCGATTAACACACTCATTGGTTACCGCTACTCAGTTGAAAAACTTGCAAGCGACCGAGACAGCCGAACGACTCCGAATATTTTTATTTCCCATGGAGGACCGACTACTGATCATGTTGATTTGGTTGATAGCCTCATCGAGTCCCTTGGGCTTTTGCCAGTCGTGGTGATGAAGATGCCAAATCTTAACATGTCCATCAACGAGAAGGTCCTGTGTTACATGGGGATTTGTAGCGGCGCTATTGCTCTAGCAACAGTTGAGGACGAGACGACTGCAGCGGAGAAACGAGCACGGCCCAATGTCGAAAACGAGATCGGTATGCTTCAGGCAGCGCCTAACATCGCCTCGCGAATCGTTTATCTCAAGGAGCAAGGCGTAAAGTTTGCGTCGAACTATCAAGAGAAGGTTTGGATACAGTTCGACAAAGCGCACGTTGAGAAATCATTCATTACTATCATAAAGGAACTGCGGGCTTTCGGCCTTCTGAGCTAATTATTTGAAGGGCGCAACATCATCTATGGGCACGAAGCTGAAAGCCCTCCGAGAGCGGATCGGCAAAGTTGTTCAATTGCTAGGTTGTGTGCTCTTTTTGGCGCTCTTGAGCTATGAGTTTTGGCAGGTACCATGGCGCAACCTTCTAACCTTCCAAAACTTCTTTTTACTGTTCCTTTGTTTTCTGACCACGTGGCTCATAGCGCGGCTTGATCACGGCGCACGGTTAATGGACCTCATCTGCGATTTTCCAAGCTTGATCGCAGGCATGTTCTTTTCAGGAGTAATCCTCTTTGTGGTGTACTCAATCTTAAAACTCGCTTTCGAGCCAAGTTAAGATTGCTCTGAAAGCTGTGGTGGAATAGGACAGCCGCCCGATAATCGTTTGAGCCGTCGCCGGGCCAGCGCAAGATGGATTTCCGGGGCAGAGAGTTGGCGTCAAGCTTGTCACTCACCTGCTTCAAAAGAAAACCGTCAACACCCGCAGGGAGCTCATCAGTGGCCGGTTTGGGGTTTTCGTTGCCGGACAGAACCAGCACAATCCCGCCAGCATTTCCAGCCGCGAGTCGACATCGCCCTCGATTTCGGTTTGACTTCATGAATAGAGATCCGGCCTCCGGGCGCTTGCATGCACAAACTACCTTTGCGAAAGTAGATGCAACGGGATCCTTGATTGCCGGTGTGGCGAAATGGCAGACACATCCTCCTGCGCCAAGGCTTCGGAGGATGTTTGGCAGTTGCCGGTGTGATGGAATGGCAGACATACAGGACTTAAAATCCTGGGGCCGTAAAAAGCCGTGTGGGTTCGAGTCCCACCACCGGCACCAGAGGGGAGCCTCGAAGGTCGAAGGCCGAATATCGAAGGACGAAGGAAATCCGAAGATTGAACGACCAAGGAACCCTTTTGTGTCACGGCTGCTCTTGCTCTTTACCCTGCTGCTAATCGCCGGTATTGCGACGGCAGCCGCTGAGAATTGGCCGTGCTGGCGCGGGCCGCGTCAGGACGGGAGCAGCATCGAAACCAATGTCCCGGTCCATTGGAGCGCCGCGAGCAATGTTGTCTGGAAGACCGAGTTGCCGGGGCTCGGCCACGCTTCTCCAATCGTCTATGGCGATCAGGTATTTTTGGTAAGCGCGGCAACCGAGACACAGGCTCGGCTGCTGCTTTGCCTCGAGCGGAAATCCGGGAAAGTGCTTTGGCAACGGACGGTGCTCACCGCGCCGCTGGAGGCCAAACACACACTCAATAGCTTCGCTTCCAGTACTCCGGCAACGGACGGCACGCTGGTCTTTGCAGCGTTCCTCGACGGCGACCGGATGTTTGTTGCGGCTTATGACCTTAGCGGAGCAGTTCGCTGGGCGGTTCACCCGGGGCCTTTCTTCAGCCATCACGGTTTTTGCAGTTCACCCGTACTTTATCATAACCTGGTCATCCTGAACGGCGACCATGATGGCGACTCATATCTTGTCGCGCTCGACCGGAACGACGGTCATAACGTTTGGAAAACAACCCGCGAGAATCGCACCCGCAGTTATTGCGCGCCGATCATTCGGCACATGGCCGGTAGAGAACAGCTGGTATTGTCCGGCAACAAGTGTGTGGCCAGCTATGATCCGGAAAATGGCAAAAAACGATGGATCATCGACGGTCCGACGGAACAATTTGTCGCTTCGCCGGTTTTTTGCGAGCAGACGGGATTGGTCTATATCACGGCCGGATATCCCGATCACCATATCCTGGCGATTCGCCCCGACGGCTCCGGTAACGTGACCCAAACTCACGTGGTCTGGCGCACAACGCGAGGCGCCGCCTACGTGCCTTCACCGATCATCGAAGGGGGCTATTTCCTTGTGGTCTCGGATTCGGGCGTGGCGCATTGTTTCGATGCGAAGACGGGCCGGCTGGCCTGGGCCGAACGATTAGGCGAGGAGCACGCTTCCTTGGTTTCGGCTGAAGGCCGCGTTTATTTTCTGAATGACCGCGGAGTAATGAACGTGGTGCGGCCAGGGCCAGATTTTGTGCTGCTGGCAAGAAACGAAATTGGGGAGAGATGCTTTGCGTCGCCGGCGATCAGCCAGGGCCAGATATTTCTGCGCACAGACAAAAGCCTGCTTTGCATCGGGGTCAGGAATTGAATGGTTGCATCCCTGTTCGAGCCGGAGGCAGTTTTCGACCCCACAGGCTGCAGCGACTCGACCGATTCCGAGAGTCACACTGGCATCGCAAGTGCTTTTGGATTAATGTTGGTTTGACATGGAACAGGACAGTGGCTCTGGGAGACGCATCCTCGTTGTGGAGGACGACCCGTCGGCCCGTGAATCGATCAAGCTCTTGCTCCAGATTGATCGACACTTAGTCACAGAGGCCAAGGACGGTAGTGAAGCGCTTGCTCTGCTCAGCCAACAACCTTTCGACCTGGTAATCCTGGATTATGTCATGCCTGGCATGAAGGGATGGGAGGTCGCGCTCAACATCAAGCGTCTTGCCCCTGCGTTGCCCATTCTGATGGTTACCGGCTATGCTGAAAAGCTGAGTGGTGCGGACAAACCGGTCGATGCCGTTCTTGGGAAACCCTTCGCCGTGGATGAACTGCGTGATGCGGTCGCAAAACTGTTGTCCTAAGTAACCGCCATCGACACCAACGCTCGAGCATACGAGGCCACCCCGAATTGCCGCCCGGCGTCGAGCAGCGAACCGACTTAGGGCCGGGCTTCTCGCAGCGCCTGTGAGTAAGTCTCCGACGCGCTTCGGTCGAAACAAACCAGGAACACCTTCTCGATCGAGCCGTTTTTCTCCAGCGACTTCCTGGTCTCACGCACCGCAATGCGCGCGGCACGGTCCATCGGAAAGCCGTACGCTCCGGTGCTGATCGAGGGAAATGCTATCGTCCGGATTCCATGTTGCAGCGCCATGGCGAAGCAGCTTCGATAACAGCTTGCGAGCAGTTCGTCTTCGTTGTGAGCGCCGTCGCGCCACACAGGTCCTACGGTGTGAATCACCCATTTTGCGTGAAGCCGATAGCCCCGAGTGATCTTCGCCTGGCCGGTCGCGCAACCGCCCAACTTGCGGCATTCCTCCAGCAATTCTGGCCCGGCGGCGCGATGGATGGCGCCATCTACCCCGCCGCCGCCCAACAGGGTTGTGTTCGCCGCGTTTACGATAGCATCCACCTTTTGTTTAGTGATGTCGCCCTCGACAACTTCGATCCGCTCGGGAAGCATGCTCATTTTGATCTGTTGAAATTACTTAGAGCCCGTTTGCAAAATCGGTTTGCATTGTAGGAGCCGAGGTAACGATGCTCAAATTTTCTTTGTACATCGACGGTTTTGCAGGAGATCAGAGCCTCGTTACCGGCTCCTGCAATTTTAGGACGCGCTCTTAGCGGCCTCGGTTCTCAGCATCGGCTTCGCCCGCTTGACCAATTGTACCGCCAGGCCCCACGGGTCTCGCAACATCACCAGTTTATCGCCATTGGGGGCGGTCGTCACGTCCTCAACCACTTTCGCTCCGGCGGCTACGAGTCGCTCGCGGTCGGCTGCCGGCGCGCTCGACAAAAACGCGACGTGGAGCAGCAGCGGATCCATGCTCCGATAATCCGGCACGGGCAGGCGCGGGTTGCGGTAAAACTCGAGCATGATGCCTCCGCTGCTGTCGCTCAAGAAACGTTGGTGGGTCGGCTCCCCGCCCGCACGCGCAAGCGCGCAGCCAAGATGATTCAAGTACCACGCGGCCGTCGCGACCGGGTCAGCAACCTGAAGCGCAAAATGTTCAATTTTCATGACGAACCAAGTATGCAAAATGAGAGTCGTTTTGGACAACCTTGTTCACGTTTTACGCTTGGACTTCCCGATTCGCTTGGTATTCCATAGCCCGCTGCAACGGGTATGGACGAGACCAATTCACTGATCGAGCAGCGCAAGAGCAAGCTCGCCGCGCTGCGCGCCAGGGGTATTGATCCTTTCAAGAACCGGTTTACGCCCGCAGAAACCTGCGCCCAAGCCCGCGAGAATTATGCCGAAGGCCGCGAGGTGTCCGTGGCCGGGCGCGTCACGGCCCATCGCGACATGGGTAAGAGCATGTTCATTGACGTGCGGGACCAGAGCGGCCGCCTCCAGGTATATGCCCAGAAAAATGTCCTGGGCGACGAGCAATTCGACATCTTTCGACATCTGGACCTTGGTGATTTTCTGGGCGCGCGCGGGACCCTGTTCACAACCAAGACGGGAGAAATCTCACTCCGGCTCACTTCCTTCGTCATTCTGGCCAAGGCCCTGCGGCCTCCACCCGAAAAATGGCACGGACTGGCCGATACAGAAATTCGCTACCGCCAACGGTACCTGGATCTAATGGCGAATCCGGAGGTCAGGGACGTCTTCCTAAAGCGCAGCCAGATCCTCCGCGAGATTCGCAATTTCCTACACGACCGTGGTTATATGGAAGTAGAGACGCCGATGATGCAGGCCGTCCCTGGCGGCGCGGCGGCGCAGCCGTTCAAGACGCATCACAACGCTCTCGGCTGCGAGTTCTATTTGCGCATCGCGCTGGAGCTTTACCTGAAACGGCTTCTGGTCGGCGGTATGGATCGGGTCTTCGAGATTGGCCGCAACTTCCGCAACGAAGGCTTGTCGCGCAAACATAATC
>CAYUPI010000035.1:0-60725 GCA_964446585.1 uncultured Verrucomicrobiota bacterium | reverse complement strand
AGACCTGCTTTCGACGCACGGAGCGGAAAAAGCTTTTCCACCACGAACAGCAGAAAAAAAATTCCGCTCAAGATGAATGGCGTATAAAACAGCAATTGCATGGCTGACAATTGAGTCCATCGAGCGAGCCAGAAAGTCCCTCTGCCAACAATCACAGGGCGCGCCAGCGTAGTCGCTGGCCCGGAACGCCGTCAGCAACACGCCCCGTTGCCCCCGTCGCAGCATCGAGCGGCTCTAGCCGTTACATTGTAATCCCGGCCTTTGGTTTCCTGGGGATGACGCAGCCGTGTCCCGGCGCAGTTGAATGGCCCGGCTTGCTCAAGCGGGACTTCTTTTAGCGGTTCGATGAACGCGAAGAAACTCTTGTATGGCTCTTTACGATAGACCTGAAAGGTTTTGTCGCAGACCGCGTAGCGCTTGCCGCGTTCCAACCGATGCTCGTCATCGTCGAGTACTTCCTTGAACGGGCCGAGATAAATCACTGCCTGATTCCGCTCGAAGCAGGGACCTTGCTTGCCTTTGAATGCCTGCACGGTTACGGAGCGAAACTCGATGCCTTCGACCGTTCGCCACGGTTGCTCGTCACGCTTGAGAATTTGGATTCCGTAAAAACCTACGTCAGAAAATGCTTTCAAAAAACCCTCTTCAGTCAGCGCTCCGGAAATGCAACCGCTCCAGAGCTCGGGATCGCTTTGAAGGTGCTCCGGCACTTCCTCGTCGGACACAATATCGGAAATGACCGCCCGCCCGCCTTTCCGCAGCACGCGGAAAATTTCGGCAAACAATCGTCGCTTCGATTTCGGCTCGACCAGATTCAGCACGCAATTGGAAACCACAACGTCCACCGAATCGTCACACACGAGCGCGTGTGTTGCTCGCAATTCCTCTGCCAGTTCGTCGGCCGCAAGAAATGCGGCGGCGCCACTGATTGGGTGCGCCTTCAATTCACGGTCGAGCAGCTCGAGGTCGAGCGCCAAGTCCTGGATGCGGCCTTTACGGAATTCCACATTCGCGTAGCCGAGCCGTTCAGCCACGATCGGCGCATTTCGTCGCGCAACCTCCAGCATTTCATCCGTCATATCAACGCCAATGACCTTGCCGTGCGCCCCCACAGCCTGCGCGGCGATGAAACAGAGTTTTCCGGTGCCACTCCCAAGATCCAGGACGGTTTCACCGGGCTTCACATAACGAGATGGATCGCCGCACCCGTAGTCCTTTTCGATGACTTCCAGTGGAATGATTTTGAGGTAATCGGTGTTGTATTCAACCGGGCAACACAACGCCGCTTCCGGCGATCTGGCAGCCGAGGCGTAGCGTTGTTTGACGGAGCTCTCGGGGCTGACACGGGTGGTATGATCGGACGCTTTCATATTCGACAATTCGCTTTCAGAGAAGCTGCGACTGAAACTTAACACGGGAAATCGGAGAAAACAGAGTTTTCTTTCAAGGTCTGGCTCTGGGTGCCAATAAAAATTTTTTCCACTGCCGTTAGCCGTTTGGTTCCAAAATCTCGCATTGCTTAATGACGAACCAATTACGAACAAACCGAACACAAGTATTAGAACGAACAATCGCCTGAAGAGATTCATCTATGAATACTACGCTAATACAGAACCACAATGAACCGGCCCGCGGATTGCACGAGCCACATACGGCGTCTGCTTCTGCTGGACAACCTCGCGCGAGTTTCAGAGCAGAAGGCGCGAGCAATTATCAGGCATGGATTGCCTGCGGTCCGAAGCAGCCGATGGCGCTCGAAGTCGTTGACCTCGGACCGCTCAATACCGAGGACGTTGAAGTCGCAGTGGAACACTGCGGCTTGCGTCATTCCGATCTTTCCGTCTTGAAGAATGAATCGGGCATTTCGCAGTTTCCCGCGATTCTCGACCACGAAGTGGTCGGTCGAGTCACCGCAGTCGGTCCAAATAACTCCTACTTTGGTAGGAGAGCTTCCTCCTTCCATCGTCCAATTTCTAAGTGCGTATTAACAAGCGAGGTTTGAGGATGAGCTCCATCACCGTCAGAGACGGCAGAAAGTCGTAAAGTCCTATGGCTACCATGCGTGTTGCACAAGTGCCAGGCGCGAAACGGGAGTTTGAGATTGTCGAACGACCGATACCCCAGCCTGGAACAGGAACTGTTCGGATCAAGGTGACTGCCTGTGGCATCTGCCACAGCGATTCGCTGGTAAAGGAGGGGCTCTGGCCCGGGATTCAATATCCGCGCGTTCCAGGCCATGAGGTGTCCGGCACGATTGATGCCGTCGGCCCGGGAGTAACAGGATGGGCGGCAGGCCAGCCTGTCGGCGTCGGTTGGCACGGCGGATACTGCGGGCGATGCAACCCCTGTCGCCGCGGAGATCTGTTCGCCTGCGAGACTCAGCAAGTCACTGGTATCAGCTTCGACGGCGGTTACGGCGAATACATGATTGCTCCTGTCAGCGCGGTGGCGCGGTTTCCCGATGATCTACCGCCTGTGGATGCAGCGCCATTGCTGTGCGCGGGCATTACCACCTTCAATGCGTTGCGAAATTCAGGCGCACGGCCTGGCGATGTCGTCGCGGTGCTCGGACTCGGTGGGCTCGGCCATCTTGGAGTGCAATACGCCGCGAAGTCAGGCTTCCGAACCGTTGCCATCGCGCGCGGCAAAGACAAAGAGCCGCTCGCCCGACAACTGGGCGCGTCTGTTTACATTGACAGCCAGTCGCAGGATCCCGCTGCCGAGCTACAAAAACTCGGTGGCGCAAACGTGATCCTCTCGACCGTCACCGTTGGCGACGCCATGAGCGCAGTCCAGGGCGGGCTCGCTGTCAAGGGGACATTGATCGTGATAGGCGCGGCGGAGTCGTTGCAGTTGTCCCCGATTGTTCTGCTGATGGGCAATCGCTCGGTGAAAGGCTGGTATTCGGGAACGTCCATTGACTCGCAGGACACCCTTGCGTTCAGCGTACGCACGGGCGTGCGCTCAATGAATGAAATCTATCCGTTGGAGTGCGTGAACGAAGCCTACGAGCGCATGATGAGCGGTAAAGCGCGCTTTCGGGTCGTACTGACAATGAAATGAAACCAACACTGATAAGAAGGGAACACAAATGAGCGCACCTACGCCAACTGGCATACTGAAGAACCCGGCCTTGGCCCAGCAACTGCTCGAGGCCATCGACGCGCTGTTCGGACTGCACCCCGGCTTTCGGCCCGCACATGCCAAAGGGCTGATGTGCTCGGGCACTTTCACACCATCGCCCGAGGCTGCGAAGTTAACGCGCGCCCCGCACGCGAACAGGCCATCCACTCCCGTTACGGTGCGTTACTCCAACTCGACGGGCCTGCCCAACATCCCAGACAACGACCCGGCGCGTTCCGGCCCCAGGGGGATGGCTATCCGCTTCCATCTGGACGAGCACGTTCACACCGACATTGTCGCTCACTCCGCCAATGGGTTTCCGGTGCACACCGGAGAGGAGTTCCTGGAGTTTCTCCGTGGCGCGGCAGCGTTCGGGGCGGGCCGACCCGAGGTAATGGGATCATTCCTCGCTGTCCACCCCAACGCCAAGCGGTTCGTCGAAGCGCCCAAGCCGATCCCAACGAGTTTTGCGCGGGAAGCATTCTTCGCCGTCACTGCTTTCAAGTTCACCAATGCCAACGGCGTCAGCCGTCACGGGCGATTTCGCATCCGGCCCGACGCCGGGACTGAGTATCTCTCCAATGAGAGCGCGGCAACAAAGTCCGAAAACTTCCTGTTCGATGAAATCGGGCCGCGACTTGCCAGAGAACCGGTCAAGGTCAGTGTCTTCGTGCAGACGGCGGAGGCAGGCGACGACGTGGCCGACGCCAGCGTGCCGTGGCCGGAAAGTCGGCCAGAGCTCCCGCTTGGCACCATCATCTTGACCGCCCGCGTGGATGACCAGGTTACGGGGCGGCGGAAGATCATCTTTGACCCCGTTCCCAGAGTTGATGGTATCGAGTCCTCGGGCGATCCACTCACGGACGTACGCTCGGACATCTATCTGCTCAGCGGCCGTCGGCGGCGGGCGGTCTCCGTGGATGGGGGTCGTTGAACCGCCGAAACGCAACGGAGAGAGGAACCGTTTGTGGACGCCGCTCTTGCACGAGCGTAACAACAAAGAACAACGAAATGATTAGAATTCGACGAGGCAACGAACGAGGCCATGCCGATCACGGCTGGCTGGACAGCTATCACACGTTTTCCTTCGCGGATTACCGCGACCCGCAGCACATGGGCTTTCTCAGTCTGCGCGTGATCAACGAAGACCGCGTTCAGGGCGGTCAAGGCTTTGGCACGCACCCGCACCGCGATTTTGAAATCATCAGTTACGTGGTCAGCGGCGCGCTCGAACACCGGGACAGCATGGGCCACAGGGCCGTGATGAAGGCCGGGGACGTGCAGCGCATCTCGGCTGGCACGGGCATCGAACACAGCGAATACAATCATTCGCGCACCGAGCCGGTTCACTTTCTCCAAATCTGGCTACTGCCCTCTCGCAAGGGATTCCCGCCAAGCTACGCGCAGCAATCTTTTACGGACGCGCCGCCAAGTAGCTTGACTCTGGCCTGCTCCGGTGATGGCCGCGCCGGGTCGATCAAAATCAATCAGGACGCCGATTTGTTCATCGGTCGGCTCGAGCCAAAAGAAAAAGTCAGTCACCCGCTTCGCGAACAGCGGCACGCCTGGGTTCAACTGATCGACGGCGACCTCGATTTGAACGGGAAGAAACTCTCGCCCGGCGACGGCGCATCGCTCGATGTAGATCGGGAAATACGACTCCAATCCGCCAAGGGAGCGCACTTCCTTTTATTCGATCTCAACTAAGCAACGAAACCACAAGAAAGGAAAAACAACATGAGCCAATATCACAAACTCTACACGCCGCAGGACAGCGCCGTCGTGTTCATTGACTGTCAGCCGCAAATGATCTTTGGCGTCGCAAATACGGATCGCGCGACGCTCCTCAACAACACTACTCTCCTTGCCAAGTGCGCGAAGGAGTTCAACGTGCCCTCCGTGCTCACCGCCGTCGAGACCGAGGGCTTTTCCGGCTACATCGTGCCACAACTGCTCGACGTGTTCCCCGGGCAACCGATTGTGGAGCGCAGTTCCATGAATTCCTGGGACGATGCCGGTTTTCGCAAGGCGATTCAAGCCACTGGCCGGAAAAACATCATTATGACCGGACTGTGGACGGAGGTATGCGTCACCTGGCCGACTATCGAAATGCTCGGTGCGGGCTACAACATTTACGTCGTCGAAGACTGCTGCGGCGCGACTTCGCCGGCCGCACAAGAAGCCGCGCTCTCACGCATGGTGCAAGCCGGCGCGGTGCGGTTGACGACCATCGCCGCTTTGCTCGAATGGCAGCGCGATTGGGCGAGAAAGGAGCACTACGACGCACTCATGAAACTGCTTCGGCCGCAGGCTGGCGCCTACGGCGTCGGAGTGGAGTACGCTTACACGATGGTTCACCACGCGCCGCAAACCGCGAAAGTCCCGCAAGTCGTGCCGAAGAAAGTCGCAGGGGACGGGCACGGTCGTGGTGTCAAGCCGGCGGCGGCCACGGCGAAACGCTGAGCGTTGCGAGACAAGACTGTCTGCGCTACGAAATTATGCCCATCCACGTCACCATCACGCGTCGAGTGCGACCCGGTTGCGAGACTGAATTTCAGCAGACGCTGCGGGAATCCTTCCAGGCGTCGTTCGCTCATAGTGGCGTGCTCGGTGTGACGGTGATTGTGCCACCGCCCGGTTCGGATTCCCGCGAGGTTGGTATTCTTCGCACTTTCACAAAAGATAAGGAGCGCGACGACTTTTTCACGTCGACGATCTCCAATGGTACAATATGAAAGCCAAAGCGCCACTGGATCTAATTCTTCACAGCGGCCGGATCACAACTCTCGACAAGCAACATCCCGAAGCCACAAAGATTTCGGTGAGCAATGGCCGAATTGTAGGCATGGACGATTCAGAGGAGTACGAACGCGGCCCGAATACCAGGGTGATTGATCTCAACGGCCGCCGCGTCATTCCCGGACTGAACGACTCGCACCTGCATGTCATTCGCGGCGGACTGAACTACAACATGGAGCTCCGTTGGGACGGCGTGCCATCCCTGGCAGATGGGTTGCGAATGTTGAAGGAACAGGCAGACCGCACCCCGACAGGCCAATGGGTGCGCGTGGTGGGCGGCTGGAGCGAGTTCCAATTTGCCGAACGCCGGATGCCGACACTCGATGAAATCAACGCGGCCGCGCCGGACACTCCGGTGTTCATCCTGCACTTGTATTGCCGTGCGCTGCTGAACAAAGCCGCGCTTCGCGCTTGCGGTTACACAAAGGACACGCCTAATCCACCCGGCGGAGAAATTCAACGTGACAGCAAATGTAATCCAACCGGCCTGCTCATTGCGCGGCCCAACGCCACGATTCTTTACGCCACGCTCGCCAAAGGCCCGAAGCTGCCGCCGGAATATCAGATGAATTCCACACGGCATTTTATGCGCGAACTCAACCGCCTTGGGCTCACCAGTATCATTGATGCCGGAGGCGGATACCAGAATTACCCGGAGGATTACGAGGTCATCGACCAATTGCACAACCGCGGCGAAATGACGCTGCGCATTGCCTACAACCTTTTCACCCAAAAGCCGAAACAGGAAAAGCAAGACTTCGCCCGCTGGATCAAAATGACTGGACCCGGCAAAGGCGACGACTTCTTTCGGTGCAATGGGGCGGGCGAAATGCTGGTGTTCTCCGCGGCGGATTTCGAGGACTTCCTCGAACCGCGTCCTGACCTGCCTGCATCGCTGGAAGGTGAGCTCAAGGAAGTCGTCACGATGCTCGCGGCGAATCAGTGGCCGTTCCGTCTCCACGCGACTTACGACGAGAGCATCACGCGCTTCCTGAACGTCTTCGAGGAAGTAAATCGCGAAGTCCCGTTCAAGGGCGTGAATTGGTTTTTCGACCACTGTGAAACCATTTCGGATCGCAACCTGGAACGCGTAAAGGCGCTAGGCGGCGGCATCGCTATCCAACATCGCATGGCCTACCAGGGCGAATATTTCATGGAACGCTACGGAAAGAGAGCGGCTGAACGCACGCCTCCAGTCCGGAAAATGCTGGAGCTTGGGATTCCCGTTGGCGCAGGCACGGATGCCACACGAGTGGCCAGCTATAATCCGTGGGTGTCACTCTACTGGTTGGTGACGGGAAAGACAGTCGGTGGTGTGCCTATGTATCCTGACAAAAATCGCCTCACCCGCGAAGAGTCGCTGCGGCTTTACACCCAGGGCAGCAGTTGGTTTTCCAGCGAGGCCGGGAAGAAGGGCACGATTGGACCGGGTCAATTAGCGGACTTCGTCGCGCTTACGGATGATTACTTTTCCGTGCCCGAAGAAGAGATCAAAGGCATCGAATCCGTGCTCACGATCGTTGGCGGAAAGATCGTCCATGCTGCCGAGGAATTCGCTTCGCACGCGCCCACGTCGCTTCCAGTTCTGCCGGAATGGTCGCCGGTGAAGGTGTTCGGCGGCTATGGCACCCCATTGGACGTCGTCCATGCCGCACGAGCCGGCGTTCCGGTGCGACATAGTCACGGCACGGAATGTCATCAGCAAGGTCGCGGTCAAGCACTGCATGAACCGTTCGCTGCTCTGGATGCTGCGAGCAATCGCTATGGCGGATTTTTCGGCTCGGGTTGTGATTGCTTCGCTTTCTAGGAGCGCGTACCACTCAATCGCGAATTTGCATGAGCACATCCAACATCCCCTACGACGCGCAGGAGTTCACCGGCAAGCGAATCCTCGTCACAGGCGGCACCAGGGGAATCGGCGAAGCTGTCGTAAATCGCCTGCTGCGCGGAGGAGGCACGGTGCTCACAACCGCCAGGACGATCCCCGTTAGCGGGGATCCTCGGCAGCTCGTCCAAGCCGATGTCAGCACTCGCGCCGGAGCCGATCACATCATCAAGGCAACCATTGACCGGTTCGGCGGCCTGGACATTTTGATCAACAGCGTCGGCGGCTCTTCCGCGCCGGGCGGTGGTGTTTCAAAGTTGACCGATGAGCTCTGGCAGCAGGAGTTCGAATTGAATCTGTTTTCGGCAGTGCGATTGGACCGCGGCTTTCTTCCTGTGATGTTGAAGCAACGTTCCGGAGTCATAATCCATATTTCGTCCATCCAGCGAACGCTGCCGCTGTTCGAATCCACCCTAGCGTACGCCGCCGCTAAAGCTGCTCTCACGAATTACAGTAAAGGCCTGTCCAAGGAAGTCGCTCCGCACGGAATCCGCGTAAACAGTGTTGCGCCCGGTTTCACCGAGACCAAGGCAGCCGAGGGCCTAATCGATCGGCTCGCGGCCGAGGCGGGGACCAACACAACTGTTGCAAGAGAGAAGTTAATGGATTCGCTTGGTGGAATTCCATTGGGGCGCCCCAACCGACCTGAGGAAGTCGCGGAATTGATTGCGTTCCTCGTTTCCGACCGGGCATCTTCGATCACCGGAAGCGAATATATCATTGACGGCGGAAACATTCCCACAGTCTGAGAGAACAACAAGAGGTGGAATGATGAAAATGGAACTGAAACTGCCGAAGCCTGTTGAAACGTACGTCTTGGCAATCAATGCCCGTGATGCTGACACGTTCCTCTCCTGCTTCGCCTCTGATGCCGTTGTAAAAGACGTGGGACGGGAGATCCGCGGCCTCATTTCGATCAAAGAATGGTGGCAACGAGAAATCTTCGCGGTCGATGTGACCTTGGAGGTCAGGGGCGTGGTCGAGCAAGCTGACCAGACGATTTTGACCGTAAAGATTGACGGCACATTCGACAAGACCGGCCTGCCCGATCCGCTGCTGATGGAACATTGTTTCAAGGTCGCTAACGATAAGATTGCGGCGTTGACTTGCCGGTTGGCTGGCAAGGCGCCCCAGAATTAGCGAGTGGCATCTAATAACCCAAAACCCAGGCAAGCACCTCATTAATTGAGAAATTGGATGAGCGTTATGAACTACCAACTCCTCGGTCGTAGCGGCCTGCGTGTTTCCGATCTTTGCCTCGGCACCATGACGTTTGGCGAGGACTGGGGTTGGGGAGCGCCCAAGGAGGAAGCCAAGAAAATCTACGACGCCTTCCGCGAAGCCGGCGGCAACTTCATTGACACGGCCAACCTTTACACCAACGGATCGAGTGAACGTTTTGTTGGAGAATTCATCGCCAATCACCGCGAAGAAGTGGTTTTGGCCACGAAATACACGAATGCCAACCCGGGTAAAGATGCTAATGCGGGCGGCAACCAACGGAAAAATATGGCGCAGGCGGTTGAAGCAAGCCTGAAGCGATTGGGCACCGACTACATCGACCTCTACTGGCTCCATGCGTGGGATCAAATCACCCCGGTCGAAGAGGTGATGCGAGGCTTTGATGATCTCGTGCGCGCCGGGAAGGTCCTGTATATCGGCGTCTCCGACGCGCCCGCGTGGGTCGTGGCCAAGTCCAATACCCTTGGCGAGCTTCGCGGATGGACGTGCTACATCGGACTCCAGATAGAATATAGCCTCCTTGAACGAACGGTAGAACGCGAATTAATCCCTGTCGCCAAGGATCAGGGTATGACCGTGTTGGCCTGGTCCCCCTTGCGCAGCGGATTACTTACAGGAAAATACCTGCGCGAAAACCAAGCCGGCGGAGGAAGTGAGAACCGGCTGAATACGGAAATGATGAAAGACTTCGCCTCGATAGGCGAGGCAGGTCAACGGACCGTACGCGAAGTCCTGGCCGTTGCAAAAGAAATGGGTGTTACCGCAGCACAAGTGGCGCTTGCCTGGCTACGCCACCGGCCCGTGCCAGTGATTCCAATCATCGGGGCACGGAAGTTACCGCAACTCGAAGATAATCTCAGGAGCCTTGAAATCACCCTGTCGCCCGACCAACTCCGTCGCCTGGATGATGTTAGCTCCGTGCCAATGGGTTTTCCTCACGAATTCGCGGCGGCTGGTATGGTGCGAACTTTCATGTTCGGCGGAATGCGTGACCGGATCAAGGCCTGAATTTACCAACAAAAGGAAAGATGCACATGCAACGCGGAGTAAATGTTATGAAAACTGCGACAAAGAACGTAGGGGACGCCCCCAAAATGTACGAAACCGAGAACGACATCTCGCAACCGAGCCGCGCCGAACTCTGTGCGCTGCTGAATCAGCGCCTGGCAGATGCGGTGGATCTTCAGACGCAAATGAAGCAAGCGCACTGGAATGTCAAAGGCCCGCATTTTATCGGCCTGCACGAACTGTTTGATCAAGTGGACGAAGCCGTCGAATCCTACGTGGATTTGATCGCCGAACGGATCGTACAACTGGGCGGCATCGCCCAGGGCACTGCCCGTGTTGCTGCCGCCCGTTCGCGTCTGGAAGAGTACCCGCTTAATATCGCCGATGGGCACGCGCACGTTGAAGCCGTCAGCAAGGCATTGTCCACTTTCGGACGTGAGGCGCGACAGACAATTGAGCAAGCCGACGAACTGGATGACGCCGACGCGGCGGATATTTTCACCGAAATCTCGCGCGGAGTTGACAAATGGCTATGGTTCGTCGAAGCCCATACTCAGGCCACGAAATGATCCTATCGGATAAATCTGATCATGAACGGCCAGACTAAAGCCGCACAATCCCACTCGGGAAAGCATACGGCAACCGCGCTCCCGGCTGGTGTTTCAGCCCCCGATTTCACTCTCAAGAGCACCCCTGACCAGTCCGTTTCGTTAAGCGACTTTCGCGGAAAGCCTGTGGTGCTTGTCTTTTATCCCGCTGACTGGAGTCCCGTCTGCAGCGATCGATTGGGCCTCTACAAGGAGCTCTTGCCCGAGTTCTCTGAATTCGACGCCGAGGTCATTGGCATCTCGGTTGACGGCATCTGGTGCCATTTATCCTTTACCAAGGACCGGAAGTTTCACACGCCGCTTCTGGCCGACTTTGAACCGAAAGGCGCTGTTGCCCGGTTGTACGGCGTCTATAATGAAAGAAGCGGCGAGGCCGAGCGGGCTCTGTTTGTCATTGATTCTGCGGGCGTGATCCGCTGGAGTTACGTCTCGCCGGTGGGAATAAATCCGGGGGCGGACGGAATTTTGAAGGCTCTGGCGTCAATGCGTGAAGGCAATAGAACAACCAGCTCCACGAAACTTGGGAATTCTCCAAGCAAGGGGGAATCATGACCGAATCAACTACGCTAACACCACCCGTTTCGGAGCGGGACCATGCCGAAGGTCGGGCCGACGCTCCCTTGACATTGGTCGAATACGGCGACTATCAATGTCCCTATTGTGGCGAAGCTTATCCGGTGGTCAAACGTTTGCAGAAGGCCCTTGGGAAAAAATTGCGCTTCGTCTTTCGGAACTTTCCTCTCACTCAAGCGCACCCGTACGCCCTGATTGCAGCCGAGGCGGCTGAAGCGGCCGGACTCCAGGGGAAATTCTGGCAAATGCACGACCTCATTTATGAAAACCAAGAGGATCTGGAACCGGACATCCTGCCTTCCTGGGCCGAAAGGGTGGGACTGGATCTGGAATCGTTTGGAACTGCGATCAAGGACGGAGCTGTGACCAAACGGATCAAAGGGGACCGCGCGAGCGGCATTCGCAGCGGTGTCAATGGCACGCCATGCTTCTTCATTGATAGAGAAAGATACAACGGTGCCCCTGATTACGACTCACTCCGAGGGGCCCTGGAACACCAATCGACCTCGCAAGATTTATGAGCGCAACGAAACCAAAATCCTCGCTGACCATTCGGTTTCATCTCACCGATGGCTCCGTTCATTCGTTTGCCCAACCCGACGACGCGCTGGCCCGAAAACTCTGGGATGCCGTTGAGCCAACAAGACTCTTTGCGCGTCCGCGCATCGTGATCGGCAGCGAACATTCCAAGACCGTTTTCGTTTCCGCGGAAGTCATCCGGGTTGATTTCCTTCACCACTCGTTCCAATGCTGGGAATTTCCGGGAGGATACTCCGATGTCGTTGAGCTCTCTGAGGCTGAATTTCGGAAACATGCGCACCTGGATCAGCCCGCTCTAATGGTCAAACGGGATCAGCCGACTCCGGCGGGCGATTTGCTGGTTTCGTTTGTCAGACTCCACATGCGCGGGGGTGATCCGCTCTTTGTGATGGTTGAGGCTCCCGCGAAGCTGCCGGCCGAGAGCCAGTCTTTCATGCAGTTCATGCTCTCGAAAGCTGCCATCCACATGCGCCTGCGCGGCGGAGGCCTCGGCGTGCTGAACCTGGCAAATCTAGCCGGCTACGCAGTTTATCCGGGTGTGGCGCAAATCCCCGCCGACTCATGGCTCGCCGAGCCGGTATCGAACCAACCCCACTGAAAGCTCCTACGTCCCGGGACCAAGTCCGCAAAGCAGGCAATAGATACGCAGGCACAACAGTACGAAGAACAGAGAGCAGCATCGAAGATGGAACGTAGCAAGGCACAACCCCAGGTGAGGGCATCATGAAGGTGCTGGTGATTGACATCGGGGGAACTCACGCTAAGGTGCTGGCGAGCGGCCAGGACACTCCTCGCGAGTTCGACTCCGGGCCCGCGCTGACGCCACGGCGGCTGGTTTCCGGGGTTCGGAAACTCGTGACGGACTGGAACTATGACGTCGTATCGATCGGTTACCCGGGACCGGTCCATCAAAACCGGCCGATTTCCGAACCGTGGAATTTGGGAAAAGGGTGGGCCGGTTTCGACTTCGAAGCGGCGTTCAGACGCCCCGTCAAGGTCATGAACGACGCAGCCATGCAGGCGTTGGGTAGCTATCAAAGCGGCAAGATGCTGTTCTTGGGCCTGGGGACTGGTCTCGGGACCGCACTGATCGTGGACGGCATTGTCGAGCCGATGGAATTGGGACACTTGCCTTATAAGAAATCCACCTTTGAGGACTATGTCGGGATTCGAGGGCTGGAAAAGTACGGCAAGAAGAAATGGCGACGTTATGTGGCAGATGTAGTGCAGCGTCTGGTGGCCGCCATTGAACCTGAGGATGTGGTGCTCGGTGGAGGCAACGTCAAGAAGCTAAAGGAACTGCCTTTGGGTTGCCGCGCCGGTGACAACCTCAACGCATTTCTCGGTGGGTTTCGCCTGTGGAAAAAAACGGCCGCCGAGAAAAATTCCGCCACTGCAAAAGGGCGTCGTCTTCAACGCGGTTCGCGGCAAGCCCCGAGGAAAAGGCCTTTATGAAAACACCTTCACCCAGTCAGCTCGGCATGGTCGGACTCGGCCGGATGGGCGCCAATATGGTCCGACGACTCCTCAGGGCGGGCCACCAGTGTGCGGTGTTCGATCTATCTCCAAAAGCGGTCGAGAATCTTGTAGGTGAAGGAGCATTAGGCGCGGCTTCGTTCGCCGAACTTGCGAAGAGGCTGAATAAGCCGCGCGCTGTTTGGCTCATGGTTCCGGCCGGGGTTGTGGATAAGACCATCGCCGACCTTCTGCCTTTCCTCGAGGCCGACGATACGATTATTGATGGAGGCAATTCCTACTATGTGGACGACCTCCGGCGCGCGAAGGAACTAAGTCAGAAGAGAATTCACTATGTTGATGTGGGAACGAGCGGCGGCGTCTGGGGACTCGAGCGCGGCTATTGCCTGATGATCGGCGGCGAGGCGGAGGTCGTCCAGCGCCTCGACCCCGTTTTCGCCGCGCTGGCGCCCGGCATTGGGGATGTCGCGCGGACCCCTGGGCGTGAAAAACTGGGCGGCACCGCGGAACGTGGCTACCTGCACTGTGGCTCCAACGGCGCCGGCCATTTCGTCAAAATGGTTCACAACGGCATCGAATACGGCATCATGGCAGCCTACGCAGAAGGCCTGGGCGTTCTGAATGCCGCGTGCGCTGGCAACCAACTACACGAAACTGACGCCGAAACGACACCGCTGCGCCATCCCGAGTTATATCAATACGAGTTCAATTTGACCGACATCTCTGAAGTCTGGCGGCGCGGCAGCGTGATCGCCTCCTGGCTGCTGGACCTGACGGCAAGCGGGTTAGCCGTGGACCCGAAGCTTTCCCAGTTCAGCGGAAGGGTCTCCGATTCGGGTGAAGGCCGGTGGACGATCAAAGCGGCCATTGACGAAGGCGTGCCCGTGCCCGTGTTGACAACGGCGCTTTATGAGCGCTTCGCCTCGCGCGGGGAGTCGGATTTCCAGGACAAATTGCTTTCGGCGATGCGGTTCGGCTTCGGCGGCCATCTGGAAAAGCCTGCGAAGTGAGGGAGCGATGAGCGCGAGCCATTCCGACGCCCTCGTTTTTTTCGGCGCCACGGGCGACCTCGCCTACAAGAAGGTTTTCCCGGCGCTGCAGGCGATGGTGAAACGCGGTCACCTTGCTCTGCCGGTCATCGGCGTCGCCAAGGCCGGTTGGAACCTGGACCAACTCAAGGCGCGGGCGAAGGACAGCCTGGAAAAACACGGGGGACTTGAACGTGAAGCCTTTGACAAGTTATGCCAGTTGCTCCGCTACGTGGATGGCGACTACAACGATTCGGCGACATTCCAGGCGCTCCGGCGCGAGTTGGGTTCCGCGCAACGGCCGGCGCACTATCTGGCCATCCCGCCTTCCGCATTCGCAATGGTCGTGGAACAACTATCCCGGGCGGGCTGCACCAGCAACTCCCGTGTCATCCTGGAAAAGCCCTTCGGCCGCGATCTCGCTTCGGCGCGCGCGCTGAATCAGATCCTCCTTCAAACTTTCGACGAGAAAGCGATCTTTCGCATAGACCATTATCTGGGCAACCAGCCGGTCCACAGCATGTTGTACTTCCGCTTTGCCAACACTATGCTCGAGCCGTTCTGGAACCGCACTCATATCGAAAGCGTGCAGATCACGATGGCGGAGAATTTCGGCGTCCAGGGCCGCGGCGCATTTTACGAGCAGGTTGGCGCGGTCCGGGACGTGGTGCAGAACCACCTGTTCCAGTTGCTGGCCAATCTGGCGATGGAGCCGCCCATCCGCACCGATAGCGAATCTATCCGCGACGAAAAGGTGAAGGTGCTCAAGGCGATCTCGCCGCTCGATCCCAAAAACCTGGCGCGAGGCCAGTTTCGGGGTTACCGGCAGGAGCCGGGCGTGGCGGCGGATTCCCAGGTGGAAACCTTCGCGGCGCTCAAATTGCACATCGACTCGTGGCGGTGGCGTGGAGTTCCCTTCTTCATTCGCGCCGGGAAATGCCTCGCCGTCACCTGCACGGAAGTCCGGATCCACTTGCGACTTCCGCCCACGATGTACAAGCACTACGATCTGGAGTCGAATTACGTGCGGCTGCGGATCAGCCCCGATGTCGTCCTGGCGTTTGGCTTCAATGTGACTTCGCCCGTCGAAGAATCGAAGAGCCAGGTGTCGGAACTGTTGGCGAGCCGCCATCCGTGTGCCGCGGAGATGGATGCTTACGAACGCGTGCTCGGAGATGCGATGGCCGGAGACGCCACGTTGTTCGCCCGCGAAGATTATGTCGAGGAAGCCTGGCGGATCGTCGATCCGGCGCTGAAGGCCGACACGCTGGTCCATGAGTACGAGCCGAACACGTGGGGACCGCCTGAGGCCGAAAGAATCAAGCCTCCCGGCGGCTGGCATAACCCGGTCGTCGACAGTGTGGCATAGTAAGTCATTATGGCCAAGCCTGTGATTTGGACAGTGGACGATGACCCGGACGTGCTGCGAGCTGTCGAGCGCGATCTCCGCCGGCATTACGGTGATCGTTACCGTGTCATTTCCGCCGATTCCGGCGACTCCGCCCTCGAAGCCACCAGGCAATTGAAGCTCCGCAATGAAGCCGTGGCGCTTTTCCTCGTGGATCAGCGTATGCCGCGCATGTCGGGAGTCGAATTCCTGGAAAAGGCAATTGATCTCTATCCAGAGGCCAAGCGCGCATTACTGACTGCCTACGCGGACACGGACGCGGCCATCCGCGCCATCAACAAAGTGCATATCGACCACTACCTGATGAAACCGTGGGACCCGCCGGAGGAGCGCCTCTACGGTGTGGTGGATGACATGCTTGATGATTGGCAAACCTCCTACCATCCCACGTTTGAGGGCGTGCGCGTCATCGGCAACCAGTGGTCGCCTCATTCCACTGAGGTGCGCGATTTTCTCGGACGCAATTTCGTGCCCCACCAATGGCTCAACATCGAAACGGATGAGTCGGCCAAACAACTTCTCACCACAACGGGCGCCGACGCAACGGCGCTGCCTCTGGTCTTATTTCCCGACGGCTCGTTCCTTGGCGACCCGCCTGCTTCTGAGGTCGCCCGAAAGTTGGGCCTCAGAACCAAAGCGGAGTTTCCGTTTTACGATCTGGTCGTGGTTGGAGCGGGTCCGGCCGGGCTGGCCGCGGCGGTTTATGGGGCGGCCGACGGTCTCCATACCCTGCTGATCGAACGAGAAGCTCCCGGCGGGCAGGCCGGCCGGAGTTCCCGCATTGAAAATTACCTCGGTTTTCCAATGGGGCTTAGTGGCAATGATCTGGCTCGCCGCGCGGTCGCCCAGGCGCGGCGCTTTGGAGTCGAGATTCTGACACCGCAGGAAGTCAGCGGGGTTCGTGTCGAAGGGCCAACTCGCGTGCTGACGGTGTCGGACGGAGGCGAAATCGGTTGTCGAGCGTTGCTCATTGCTACCGGAATCGCTTTTCGTAAGCTCGACGTGCCCGGGCTGGATCGGCTTACGGGCGCCGGGGTTTACTACTATGCTCCCATGTCCGAAGCTTTTTCATATCGCGATGGCAATATATACATTGTCGGCGGCGCCAATTCCGCGGGGCAGGCAGCCATGTATTTTTCCAAATTTGCCCGTCAGGTAACGATGCTGGTGCGCGGAAATTCTCTCTCGGACACGATGTCGCAATACCTGGAAAATCAGATTGCGGCCACGAAGAATATCGACGTGAGATTGAACTCCAGCGTCATCGCGGTTGAGGGCGTCAATCATTGCGAGAAGATCACCATTCAAAACAATAAAACGGGCTCAACAGAAACGGTCCCCGCCAGTGCACTGCTGATCTACGCCGGCGCTGTTCCCCGGACCGATTGGCTCGCGGGAGTGGTCGGGCGCGATTCGCAAGGTTACCTGATTTCAGGTCAGCACCTTATGATGGACGGCAAGCGCCCGACCGGCTGGACCGCGGACCGCGATCCCTTCTACCTGGAAACCAGCGTTCCAGGGATCTTCGTAGCTGGCGATGTCCGTCATCGCTCCGCCAAAGGTGTCACTTCTGGTGTCGGCGAAGGCGCCATGGCGGTGAAACTGGTCCATCAATACCTCGGCCTGCTTTAGCCATGACCGCAAGTGAGCTACAGGAAGTACGTTCCACACCGCTGTTCGCGAAGCTGACGGACGAACAACTGGGTTGCCTTGACGGGGGCGAAGTAATCGATGCGCCTGTCGGCAAGGTGCTGGCGGCCGAAGGAGAGCAGACGGGTCTTTTTCACGTGATCCTCGAAGGCGAAGTTCGTGCAACGCGCACCTATGATCGACAGTCGATCCTTCTGGGCGTCAACAAGGCCGGAAACTACCTGGGCGAAACCATGCTGTTGCTCGGTATTCCATGGGTTGCGACGTGCGTTGTCTCCAAACCGGCTCGATTGTTCCGGCTCAATGAGGAGAGCTTCTTTCGGATGCTGACGACCTGCCAATCCGTGGCGCGAGAAATTTTTCGCTCCGCTTCAAATCGAATGCGAAACCTGGAAGGTTACTCGCAGCAACGGGAGAAGCTCGTTTCGCTCGGAACGATGGCGGCGGGTCTGGCGCATGAGCTGAACAATCCGGCCGCCGCCTCGCGTCGAGCGGCCGCCCACCTGCAACAGACCACTGACAAGCTACAGTCTTTCCTCTGTGGACTCGCCAAGTCTCTCGAGCCCGATCATTGGCAGTACCTCTTGAACGCTGCCCAGGAAGCTTCAGAACGGAAAGTCCCCGAACTCGATCACCTCGCGCGCAGCGACTGCGCCGAAGTAATCGCGAATTGGCTTGATAACCACGGTATCCCATCCGCCTGGGACCTTGCCCCTACGCTTGTGAATGCAGGATTGGACTCAGCCTGGTTGGATAAGTTGGCGGAGACAATTCCGCCAGCAAGCCATGCCGACGCCTTCGGTTGGTTGGAAGCGCGCCTGAACCTAAAGTCACTCGTCAACGAGGTCGAGCAAAGCACCGGACGGATCGCGGACCTGGTCAAAGCTGTCAAATCCTATTCGTACATGGATCAGTCCCCAATGCAGGAGGTGGACATCCACGAAGGCATTGAGAGCACGTTGACCATGCTCGGACACAAATTGAAGAACGTCACGCTGGTTCGTGCATTCGATCGGTCAGTGCCGCGTATTTTGGCTTATGGCAGCGAGCTCAATCAGGTGTGGACCAACCTGATTGATAATGCCATCTCCGCCGTAAACGGCACCGGCAAGATCTGCGTTGGCACCGGCCTGGATCACGACCAACTCGTTGTCGAAATCGTTGACAACGGCGCTGGCATTCCGCCGGAGGTCCAGGCACGCATGTTCGAGCCTTTCTTCACCACGAAATCGGTCGGCACAGGGACTGGCCTCGGCCTGGTGATCAGCAACCGCATCGTTGGCGACCGCCATGGCGGCGAAATTGAATTTGAATCCAAGCCTGGCGAAACCCGCTTTAGGGTCCGCCTTCCCGTCAACCGCAAGTCATGAGCGAAACGACTCAGTTCCTCATACGACATGGGCTGCCGCTGCTTTTTGCGGCAGTCTTTGTGGAGCAAATGGGATTGCCGATTCCCGCCGTTCCGTTGTTGCTAACTGCGGGCGCCCTTTCCGCGGCCGGGAAATTTAGTTTGCTGCTGGGAATCGTTCTCACGGTCGTGGCCTGCCTGATCGCCGACGTTTCTTGGTTTTATCTGGGCCGGTATCGGGGGAATAAGGTTTTGGGCTTTCTTTGCCGAATTTCACTCGAGCCGGATTCGTGCGTGCGGCGAACACAAAATGTATTCACGCGCTACGGTTTGCGCGGCATAGTCGTCGCGAAATTTTTGCCCGGCATGAGCACCGTGGCGCCGCCGCTGGCGGGCATGTCCGGAGTTCATGTCGGACGATTTCTCATGGCGGACGGGCTGGGTTCGCTGCTTTATGGAGTTGCTTTTCTTTGCCTCGGCTATCTCTTCAGCAGCCAAATCGAGCAGATCGGCGCAGCCATAAGCGACATCGGCGGCAGTGCGCTGACTCTGTTAGCCGCCCTTGCCGCGATATACATAGCCTACAAATACTGGCAACGGCAGCACTTGCTGCGCGAGTTGCGCATGGCGCGTATTTCTGTGGACGAACTGCGCCGCAAACAGGAGGCGGGCGAGGATCCGGTCATCCTGGACCTGCGATCGAGCGGCGCTCTCGAAGAAGATCCTTTGCTCATTCAAGGCGCGATCCATCTAAGAATGGAAGATGTCGAGAAACGTCGCCACGAGTTCCCCCGCGACCGGGACATCATCGTCTATTGCTCCTGCCCGAACGAGGCGACCGCTGCTCGAGTCGCACTGCTGCTGCAGAAACATGGATTCTCCCGCGTCAGGCCGCTGTTGGGAGGGATCGACGCGTGGCGGGAACAGAACTATCCCATGGAGCAGCGCAAGCTCGCGCAGGAGAAAACGGAACTAAAGGAAACATGAACTCTCAACTGTTCTCCTCCGTGTTAGTCAGGCAGCCGACATTGGACAGGGCTCGACGACGACCGAACGCGAATTCCATCGCCGTCACACTTTTGTTCTCGCTGGCAATACCTGTTGGTCTATCGGCGCTGGCCTGCCTGACGGGGTGCAAAGGCAAAGCTGACACGCCGCCG
Source organism: uncultured Verrucomicrobiota bacterium (assembly GCA_964446585.1). Taxonomy (GTDB): domain Bacteria; phylum Verrucomicrobiota; class Verrucomicrobiia; order Limisphaerales; family UBA8199; genus CAYUPI01. The sequence continues at coordinate 40,877 of CAYUPI010000035.1, read as the reverse complement.
CCGCCCCCACCAACCGTCGAAGTGGCCACGGTGACGCAGGCTGATGTGCCGGTTTTTCACGAATGGATCGGCGTGCTGGATGGATTCGTCAACGCGCACATCCGCGCCCAGGTTAGCGGTTACCTTATCTCACAAAACTATCGGGAGGGCGATCCGATTAAGACGAACGATGTTTTGTTTGAAATCGATCCAAGGCCATTTCAAGCTGCCCTGGATCAGGCCAGGGGACAACTGGCCCAGGCGGAGGCGAGGCAGGGCAAATCGAAACTAGACGTCGAACGCTACGCTCCATTGGTCAAAGACAAGGCCATCAGCCAGGAGGAACTTGACAATGCGAAGCAGGCGAACTTCGAAGCTGAGGCCGCAGTTGTGGCCGCCAAAGCACAGGTCGAGCAAGCCCAATTGAACCTTGATTTTACAAAGATCAAGTCACCAATTGCCGGGATCGCCAGCATTGCCAACGGCCAGACCGGTGATCTCGTTGGGCCGTCCACGGCAGAACTGACGACCGTTTCGATGGTTGACCCGATTAAAGCGTACTACAACGTCACTGAGCAGGCTTACATCAACTTCGCGAAACTGTTTCTAACCGAAAGCAACCGCTATGAGCGCCTGCGGCAGTTGGAAATTGAGCTGATCCTCGCTGACGGCAGCGTTTATTCCCAGAAAGGCACGATTTACGCCGCCGACCGGCAAATCAGCCCCACCACAGGAGCGCTGAGGGTCGTGGCGCTATTTCCGAATCCGAATTTTGCTCTTCGCCCGGGTGAGTTCGCGCGTGTAAGAGTGAAAATCGAGGTCGCCGCCGGCGCGCTCTTGGTTCCTCAGAAGGCGGTTATGGAATTGCAAGGCAGCTACCAGGTCGCCGTCGTCGAAACTGATAACAAGATCCACATCCAGCCCGTTCGCGTCGGCGAACGGACTGGAGCCCTTTGGATCATCCAGCAAGGCCTCAGTCTCGGCCAGCGAGTGGTGGTAGAAGGAATTCAGAAGGTGAAGGAGGGGATCCCGGTGGACCCGAAGCCGACGGCTGAACATAAATGACTCGCGGGGGAACGACGAATGTCGAATGTCGAATGACGAAGGAAACCCGAATGACTAAATTGGAAAGTGATCTCTCTGATTACTCCGCGGGGCATGCCGTTTCTTTGTCATTCGGACTTCGTCATTCATTCGTCATTCGCCTGCCGGGCCGAAGCTTCCGAGCGAAGGCCGGTCATTGGACATTCGTCATTTAGTCGCCATGTCCAAATTCTTCATCAACCGCCCGATCGTCGCGATGGTGATTTCCATCATCATGGTCATTGTTGGCCTGGTCACGCTGGTGGGTCTGCCCGTGGCGCAATTCCCCAAGGTCGTTCCTCCCGAAATCTACATCCAAGCGAACTACGTCGGCGCGGATGCGCAAACGATCGAGCAATCCGTTGCCACGCCCATCGAACAGCAAATGAGCGGCGTGGACAACATGAACTACATGTATTCGATTAACGCCAACAATGGCTCGATGCGGATATTCGTCAACTTCGACCTTGCCACCGACCCCAACATTGATCATGTCCTGACTCAGTTGCGTTACGCACAGGCCGAATCGCAGCTGCCGGCTGACGTTCGAAATTTTGGCGTCACAGTCCAGAAATCCCTCTCGGCGCCCCTTATCATCATTTCGCTCAACTCGCCAAAGGGCACCCGCGACGCCGAGTTTCTCGCCAATTACGCTTACATCAACCTCACCGACCCACTCAGCCGCGTGCCCGGCATTTCGCAGGTGCAGGTCTTCGGCGCCGGACAGTATGCAATGCGGATTTGGGTAAGACCTGACCAACTGGCCAAGCTCAACCTCACAGTTCCAGAGATCATCAACGCCATCGCGGCCCAGAACAATGTCAACCCAGCAGGCAAATTGGGCGGCCGGCCCAGCCCGCCCGGACAGCAATTCACGTACACAGTGCGGGCGCAAGGGCGCCTCGTTTCGGAGGACGAGTTCGGGAGCATCGTTGTTCGCGCCACTCCGGCCGGCTCCATCGTTCGCTTGAAGGATGTCGCCCGCATCGAACTTGGAACCGCGGACTACGAAATCGTCGGTCGTTTCAATCAAAAACCCAGCGGCATTCTGGCCTTGTATCAACTGCCCGGCTCCAACGCCATTGAAGCGGCCAAAGGCGTCGAACGGCTCATGGCCGAGTTGAAACAGCGCTTTCCGTCGGATCTGGATTACGACATCACCATCGATACGACCCGGGCTGTCAGGGAGGGAATTCGCGAGATCGGCAATACGTTCTGGGAAGCGCTGGCCCTTGTGATGCTGGTCGTGTTCATCTTTCTGCAAGGCTGGCGGGCGGCGTTGATCCCTCTCTTGGCGGTTCCAGTTTCGCTGGTTGGTACGTTCGCAGTTTTCCCGCTGTTGGGTTTTTCCATCAATACGCTGTCCCTTTTCGGTCTTGTTCTGGCCATCGGCCTAGTGGTGGACGACGCAATTGTCGTAGTAGAAGCGGTCGAACACCACATCGAAGAAGGGATGTCGCCAAGGGAAGCAACGTTAAAGGCGATGGAGGAGGTTTCCGGCCCGGTCGTGGCCATCGCGATCATTCTGTCAGCAGTGTTTCTCCCGACAGTCTTCATTCCAGGCATCACGGGTCGGCTCTATCAGCAATTCGCTGTCACCATCGCGATCTCCGTCCTGATCTCCGCATTCAATGCGTTGACGCTGAGTCCTGCACTGTCCGCGTTGTTGCTGCGGCCCAGGCAAAAGACCAAGGGTCCTTTAGGCTTGTTCTTCGATCGCTTCAATCGCACGTATGGCCGGTTGACCGATGGCTATGTTGGTCTTTGTCGGGCGCTGATCCGCAAGTCCGCGATCAGTCTGTTGTTGCTTGGGATCATCGCGCTGGGCGCCGGTGGGCTTGCCCAACGGCTTCCTTCAGGTTTCCTGCCCGAAGAGGACCAGGGGTTTCTTTTCGCCAATGTTCAGCTTCCCTTTGCCGCTTCCCTGGATCGAACTGTGGACGTTTGCAAGCAAGTGGAAGACGCCGTGCTGAGCACCCCTGGCGTCAAAGCTTGCACGACCGTCGTCGGTTTCAGTCTGCTCAGCTTCTCACGCAACACCTACAGTGCGTTTCTCTGGCTGAGATTGAAAGACTGGCGGGAGCGCACGAAGCCAGAGGAAAGCTATGAAGCGATCAAGATGCACTTGAATCAAAGACTTTCTCGCATCCCAGGCGCGATCGCGTTCGCATTTCCGCCCCCTGCCATTCAAGGTGTCGGCACCTCCGGTGGATTCACGTTTGTCCTCGAAGACCGGGCTGGAAAGGACCTTTCGTTCCTGGCGGCCAACGTCAATAAATTCATGGAGTCCGCGCGCAAGCGTCCGGAGATAGCCAGCATCAACACTACTTTCCTTCCCATCGTGCCACAACTCTATGTCAATGTGGATCGCGACAAGGCCCTCAAGGAAGGTGTCGAGCTCACGGAGGTTTACAAGACCTTGCAGACCTTCATGGGCGGCTATTTTATAGATTACTTCAACCGCTTTGGCCGCCAGTGGCAGGTCTATCTCCAAGCCGAAGGCGATTATCGCACACGCGCCGAAAATCTGGGCTTGTTTTATGTGCGCAACCACGACGGGGAAGCCGTGCCGCTTGCTGCCCTCACCTCGACCAAATCCATTTCCGGGCCGGAGTTCACCATGCGTTATAACCTTTATCGCAGCGCGCAGATCATCGGCTCAGCCGCGCACGGCTACAGTTCCGCCCAGGCCAACAAAGCCCTTGAGGAGGTGTTCGCCCAGACAATGCCGCCTGAGATGGGCTACGACTATCTTGGGATGTCGTTTCAAGAGAAAAGGGCCCAGCAAGGTGTTCCGCCAGCCGCTGTTTTTGGACTCTCCTTCCTTTTTGTGTTTTTGATTCTGGCCGCTTTATATGAAAGCTGGAGTCTCCCCTTTAGCGTCCTGCTCGGCACACCCGTCGCCGTGTTCGGCGCTTTTCTCGCTCTCTGGTCGAGGCACATGGTGAACAACGTCTTCGCTCAGATCGGCCTGGTCATGTTGATTGGACTGGCAGCCAAGAACGCCATCCTCATCGTCGAATTCGCGCGGCTCGAATTCGAGAAAGGCAAACCGCTCATCGAAGCGGCCCTCCGTGGCGCCCGCATCCGCTTGCGGCCGATCCTGATGACCTCTTTCGCGTTCATCCTCGGAACGCTGCCTTTGGCGCTGGCGACAGGGGCCGGAGCGGTGGCGCGACGCATCATCGGCACGGTGGTCATCGGCGGAATGCTCGCCGCCACGTGCATCGCTGTGCTCCTGATTCCGGTGACGTTTTATGTAATTGAGAAGCTGGCGACTCGGGCGAGAAAAAAGGCACCCGTAGCACCACTAAGTTCTGCCGCAGGCGCCAGCGAGCCATGAGGAACATCCAAGAGCCAAGCTCCAAGCTCCAGAGAAGATCCAACGGCCAAGCTCCAAAGCAGGCAACGCCAGCACTGGCCGTGTCGGAATTTAGATCTTGGTGTTTCTCTGGAGCTTGGACCTTGGCGCTTGGATCTTGGTGCTTGGTGTTTCTCACCAGTTGCTCTGTCGGTCCCAATTTCAGCCGGCCAAGCATCGAATCCCCCACTGCCTTTCGAGGAGACACCGCTCCCACGAACAATTCATTCGCCGACCTGGATTGGTGGCGAATCTATCAAGACAAGACGCTCCAGGCATTGGTCCGCGAAGCCTTCACGAATAATTATGATCTGCGCATCGCCGTGACCCGCGTGGAGCAGGCTCGAGCGGCTGCCATGCAGGCGCGGTCCCAGTTCGTACCCAGTGTTAACTACAACGGCTCCGTCAGCCGCGGGCGCAATGAGGAGTTTGGTTCAGCGATCCCGAATGGCGCCAGCACGGTGAGCTCAGGCTCAGCCACGTTGAATGCTATCTGGGAAGTGGATCTATGGGGCCGTGTACGGCGTCTGAACGAAGCTGCTCGCGCCAGATTTCTGGCATCCGAGGAGGTACGGCGCGGGATTCGGCTCACGCTTTTGGGTGAGGTCGCGGCTGACTATTTCCGATTGCTGGAACTGGATCGGGAACTGGAAATCGCCAGCCGCACAACCAATTCTTTCGCTGAAAGCTTGAGAATCTTTAGCCAGCGTGTAGCCGGCGGGACCGCATCCGCGCTCGAGTCATCTCGCGCCGAGGCAGCGCTTGCCGACGCGACCGCGGCCATCCCTGCCATTCTGGATCAAATTTCCAGCACCGAGAATGAGCTTTGTCTGTTGCTCGCGCGGCCCCCAGGTTCGATTCAACGCAGTGGCCCGGTTTTCGACGGCATGCTTCCGCCCGAGGTCCCCGCCGGATTGCCTTCGTCCCTGTTGGAACGCCGCCCGGACGTGCGAGAGGCTGAGCAACAATTGCGAGCCGCCAACGCGCAAATCGGTGAATCAGTCGCCGAGTTCTTTCCCAGGATCGGACTTACCGCGCTTTTGGGCAAGGTCAGCCCGGAACTGTCGGCGATTACGCTGGGCAGCGCCAACGCCTGGGGCATCGGGGCCACGGCGACCGGGCCGGTGTTTGAAGGAGGCCGGTTGGTCGGCCAGTACCGCCAGGCAAAGGCCGCGCGGGACGAAGCTGTGCTTCGCTATCGGCAAACCGCCCTGGCCGCATTGCGCGACGTTTCGGACGCGCTCATATCCCGCGAACGGCTTGCTGAAGTCCGCGACCAGCGGGCGCGGCAAGTCACCGCCTTGGAAACTGCGGTCAAGCTCTCCGCGGAACGGTACGCCGCCGGGAAAGCGAGCTATTACGAGGTGCTCGAATCCCAGCAACAACTTTTCCCGGCGGAGCTCAACCTGGCCCGCGCGCAGCGCGATCAACTCCTGGCAGTGGTCGCGCTCTACAAGGGCCTCGGCGGGGGTTGGAAGGATGAGACTCCCGGTGATCAACAAGCGAAAATGCGAGCAGAAACAAAACGGCACTGAACAGGAACTTTGCCTATAAGGCCCGCGTTCCACAAACACAAGCTCCTTCGGAAGGTCGAGGCACACCTCCAGGCGAAGGATTGAGAGCGCGTTTGAAAATCGTAGCCGCCGACGTAAGGATGCGGGTCTTTGCGGGAAATAGGGTTCCGCCTCCTCACGTCAGCGGCTACCCAAATGATCGTGGCTCCTGGCGCTGCAAGAGTCACACGCCCTGGGTGCTGGCCGTAGGATTGGCGGTTAGCGCAGATCTGCAGGCGCAAACGGCTGACTCAGCTTCGTCTCCCGGCCCACTCCCGTTCAAGAAGGTACGGTATGACGAAAATTATGATTACTTGCGCGAGCCCTCGAAACGCACCGATTTTCTCGACATGATTAAGTTCATTCCGCTCAACGCGCAGCAGGATTGGTATTTGACGCTGGGTGGAGACATTCGGGAGCGATACGAGTATTACCACAACAGCCTTTGGGGCCGCGGTCCGCAGGATGGGGACGGGTACTTGCTGCAGCGTTACATGGTTCATGCCGATACTCATTTCGGGGATTACTTTCGGGTCTTCGCGCAATTCAAGGGCGGCCTGGAGGATGGCCGCACCGGTGGGCCTCGACCGACCGATGAGGATGTGTTCGACCTGCACCAGGCGTTCTTCGACGCGCGCATTCCGTGGTCGAAGGAGGATTCGTTGACCCTTCGGGTTGGCCGCCAGGAACTCGCTTATGGTTCCTCGCGGCTGATTTCGATTCGCGAAGAACCAAACGTCCGGCGCAGCTTCGATGGGCTGAAAGTCATCTTCAAAGCGAATGGTTGGCAAGTCGATGCTTTTGCCGTAAAGCCCGTACGGACGAAAATGGGCGTATTTGATGACGACCCGGACCCCGACCAGAAATTTTGGGGACTCTATGCCGTGACACCGGTTTCGTGGCTGTCCGGTGGCAGTGTCGATCTTTACTACCTCGGGTTGGATCGGAAGAAAGCGAGCTTTGATCAGGGCACAGCCCACGAACTCCGGCACTCTCTCGGTACCAGAATCTGGGGACGTAAAGCGGGCTGGGACTACAACTTTGAGTTTGTGTATCAGTTCGGCAGCTTCGGAAGCGGTGAGCTTCGGGCATGGACGGCGGCCTCAGATACAGGCTTTACCTTTGAAAATGCTCCAATGAAACCCCGTTTCGGTTTCAAGGCCAATGTCACGAGTGGCGACGAGGATCCTGACAAAAGGGATCTCCAGACCTTCAATCCGCTATTTCCGCGCGGCGCTTATTTTGGTGAGCCGGCGCTGATTGGTCCGGCAAACCACATTGACGTTCATCCCCAAGTGGATTTGGCCTTGCTCAGGAACTTAACCCTGTCCGCGAACTGGGACTGGTTTTGGCGGGAAAGCACACATGACGGCATTTACGGCCCCGCGGTCAACCTCCTTCAATCTGGGAAAACCAGCGACGCCCGTTACGTGGGCAGCCAGGCGGAGGTAATGCTCGAATGGCGGGCCGACCGGCATTTCACGTTCAACGCGGACTACGCCCATTTCTTTGCCGGCGATTTCCTGAAAGAAACAACTCCGGGCAAGGATGTGGATTACTTTTCCGCGTGGGTCACGTATCGTTTTTGATCAGGTATCAATTTCAGCACCTCGGCATGAAGCTCCTTCGCGAGCTCTTTCCGATTTGTACTGCTCGGCTGCACAGCGGCAAATCGCACGGAAACATCGACGCGCCTCCTGCTGAGGAGATTGAGCAAATGAGGAACCAGGATCATGTCCTTCCAGTAACACACTTCCTCGGCTACGTCCCCATCGGCCAGGCGATACTCGATCCGGCTAACTGACAAACCGTGGGAACAATTTGTCGCAGGTTCCAACAAAGCGGACTTGAACGGCAAAACGGTTCGACCGTCCGAGCTGGTGCCCTCCGGAAACAAAATCACCAGAACTTTCTGATCCAAAGCCGTTCGCAGCTCCTCCGCCAAAGGTCGAACCTGAGTTCGCCGCTCTCTATCGGCGAATAACGTGCCGCCGAGCCGAGCCAACCAGCCGAGTACCGGGTAGCCTTTGAGCTCACGTTTGGCGACGAAAATCGAGGGCGTCAGAGCGCCCAATGCCAGGATATCCAGATAGCTCAGGTGGTTCGAGACGAGCAGACCGCTCCTGGGGATCGGACCCGCAACACGGAACTCCGCGGCAAAGATCCGCAATACGCGACGGCAACCCGCACGGACCCATCGCGCGCGAGCCTCCAGTGAGGAAAATCCGGAGAGAAGCAGAACACGAGGGATAAAGTTGATGGCCGCCCACCCAAGCTCAGTCGCCAACCACAATAGCCGCACGCCTACCCGCACGGGACGCTTCAAAGCGCCGTTCATATATTGCACGACCCGAGCACTTCTCTTACAGCTTGAGTCCCTGCAATCTTTTCGGGAGCCTTGGCGCCGGCCTTCAGGAGCGCCGCAACGGTCGCAGCGTAATTTCCCGTCGCTCGATACCAGCCATGTTCCGAGCCATGGATGGCCCAGCCCAGTGGCGTGCTGTGAAAATCCGCGTCAGTCTGTTCCAGAGGCGGTTTATGCCGCAGGATTTCCTGGACCATTTCTGCATTTCCGTGAAACGCACCCCAATGTAGCGGCGTCGCGTCGTGCTGGCCAACCGCGTCCACTGGCAAACCGGCCTTCAGCATGATCCGAACTGCCGCAAAGTTGTTATTTCGGGCCGCATGAGCCACCTGGCGACCATACGCTGCGGAGAGGCGCTCAACGAGCGCAGGGTTATGTTCGAGCAACAAACTTACGGCAGATTCGTCTGCCTCCCAGCAGGCGGCGATAAATTTCACGTCCGGTGTGCTGTGTTCCATCAGCAACCGGAAAACTTCGTCGTGCCCGAACTGTTTCGCCACATCATGCGGCGAAACATACCAACCCAGAGTCCATTGGTAGATCGTGCCGCCTGACCGTGGATTTATCATGGCAAAGTATTCGTTGCTCACGCGCGTATGAATGCAATCAGGGTCGGCGTCCAGGTGGCGCCGGACGAGTTCGGTATCGCCCAGCGCGGCGGCCATGAGAATATCTGTCCGGCAGCCGCGCCCAACAAGGTAACGCGCAATCTGCTGCCGGTCGCGTATCATCCATTGCGCTGGAGTGGATTCGTGGTCCACGTCGCGTGCGTCAATGTCAGCTCCGTGCTCCAGCAGGAAACCTGCGATCCCGACCGTGCTGGCAAAATGGAGCGGGGTTTGACCATCGCCGCCGCGGGCGTGCACCACGGCCGGATCAACAGCAACGAGTTCGCGTAGCCTTTCGAGCATGCCGAGCCGCGCCGCCGCGTGCGCGTCCACGACTGCGCCACGCTGGATGGCATAAGTGGCCAACTCAGGCTCGGCGCCGTGCAATAGTCCGAATCCTCCGGCCCACCAACGGCTCTTGGCATTGATATCGGCTCCGGCCTCAAGCAGCGCATCGAGCATCTTCTGGCTCCGCGCGTGAATGATCGCCGGGGAATCGAAAGGTCCGACCGGGTCGTTGATTTTCGCTCTGAGCTGCGGATCGCGTTCGAGCAGCTTGCGAAATAACGCCACATCATCCTCGGCAAATGCTCGCTTGAACATTTCCAAGGAATTGCCAGTGTCCAGTGACATATAACCCTTCTGCTATCGCCCGTAGTCCGCCGTCACGCAAGCATCAAGGTTACGATTCTATCTCTGTATCCGCGACGGGCGCTCCCCGGTCGTTGTCGTCGTCCCTTACGAGCCGATTCAACTTTCCGTGACTCGAGCCCTAGCTGCCCTCGACCTCTGCGAGGGCCTTGCGGTGCTGAAAGCAAAGCCGTGCTCCGCTCGGCATACTCCTCCGGCTCCGCCGTAGCCGAGAGAACCTTGAACCAAACCGGCAACACCTTGGGCCAGTCCACTCGGACCTGCCAGGAGCCGCTCTCGTCCGCAAAAAAGATGACGTCGTCGCGGCCTTCATCGATGTGGTTCAGCAGGCCGAAGAGGATGTCCATGGCCTCACACAACCCCGCCGGATTACTCTTCTTTGCGTTGATCAAACAGCGATCAAGGAGCCGACGGTACTCGGCAATCCACGCGCTCGTCCCAGCGGACTGCTGCCTATAGTTCTTGGAATTGACGTAGAATGACTCGTAATACTCGCCGGCCAAACTGGCCTTCTGAAAACGCTTCACATCCTTGAGCAAGCTCGGTGCCGTCGCTTTCTCCACGTCAGGGCGCAGCCGCTTCAGATCGATGTACTTCTTCGCGATCTGGTGGAGCTTGGCCGGGGGCGAAAGCTCGAGGGCGTCATCCAACATGTCGAAAACGTACTCGATTCCGAGCTTGCGAACTTCCGCGCGGAGTTTGTCAAGGTCAATTTGAATGGGCTTCCGTGCCATTTTCACTGTCTTTCGATCCGGCGCAACATTACCGGGCGATTTAAGTACCGAAGTCGAAATCCGTCGAGCCTCTGCAGGAAGCGGCCGATGCCACCGGTCTGTGCATCGGCGTCGCGCGGTTCCTGCTGTTGGGCCGCCACTTGGTCATAGGCGGAAAGGGACCATCGTCAGAAATAGGTCCATCAATGGCCGCAAACTCGAAATATTGATACTCACTCATTGCTCCGCTTTCTCTTAGCAGGACAGGAGAGGCGCCCTGCGCAGACCGATGAGAGTGCTAAAATCCGGTCTCAGCGAAAGCAGCTTTCTTTGGAGCTTCCATGCGAGCGCTTTCGTGCTGGCCAATTTTCGAGACATCAAGTGCACTCAATCATAACGCGGTTCGTAGCCGGCTTTCGTGGACATTGAAAATGCGGGACTGGTGGGTTCGATTCCCTTTACGCGATCCAAACCGCAATAATCTGACAGGCAGGAAGCGTATGTCTGTCCTCTCAGAGGGTCGTTCGCACCGGCTCTGCCATCTGCTCTAAGACGGCGTGGCATCTTTCCAAACCACGCCAATCAACGCCTGTTCCTTCTCGATCAAGGTCCGCAACGACTGTCTCATAATCCGCTCCGACAACGTTGTGTTCCGCACCAGCATCCGGCGAAAATCCCCCGTTGACCATCTCAACACCACCACCTTCTCGGTCGTTCGCAGCGAGGCCACCCGCGGGATCCCGCACAGCACCGCAAGTTCCCCCAGGATCGTGCCCGGGCCCGATTCCGCCAGCGCCAGCATTTTCCCCTCCCGTTCCACAAATACCTGCACCTTCCCGCTCAACACCAGCAGCACGAACGTTGCCGCATCGCCTTCACGGCAAAGTATCTCTCCCGGCTCGTGCTCACATATTGTCCCGTCTTCCAGGAGGAATTGTGCTCCGTGTGGGGTGAATCCGTGAAACAGCGGCAGGCTTGTGATTAGCGAAGCGTATTGTTCGTTCATAATCCCGGGAACTCCGCCAACAATAACTTCAAGGTTCCCTGCTGGCCATGAGAAAGTTGGTGGGTGTACATTGCCTATAAGCAAAAGCCGACGTGGGACTCCGGCCCTGAGGATTCAACTTTCCATGACGCGGGGCTTCGATATGTTTCCGCAATGCAAGACCATAACGGCTTAATTGACATCTTCTGCCCCTCCTGTTTTCTGGCCCTTCTGATTATGTGCAACCCTCTGCTCGCCGCGGTCGATCCCACCACGTCCACCCTTGAGCGTTCAGCGATCGACGAGAATTACAAATGGGACCTCAGCAAAATGTACCCCAGCGAAAAAGCGTGGGAGTCGCATTACAAAGAGGTGGAATCTATGATTAGCCAGTTCGCCGCCAAAGCCGGCAAAGTGGGAGAATCTGCCCGCTTGCTTCTCGACGCACTGAAGCTGCGCGATCAAATCAACATCCAGCTCGAAAAGGTTGCTGGCTTCACTTCGCTCCGCCGCGATGAGGACATGCGGGTCACTTCGAATCAGGCGCTGTTTCAACGGGCCCAGACCCTTGTTGTCAAGTGGGGCGAAAGCGCCTCCTGGTTTCAACCAGAGCTGCTCAAGATCCCCGAAGGCAAGTTGCGCGACTGGCTCAATCAACCTGAGCTGAAGGTTTACCAGCACTACTTCGATGACCTGTTGCGGACCAGGGCGCATATCCTCTCACCCCGCGAGGAGGAATTGCTGGCCATGTCCAGCAAGTCCACCGAGGCTTCCACCGAGGCCTTTGGCCTGCTCAGCAACACCGAACTGCGCTGGCGCACGGTGAAAGATCCCGAGGGTAAAGAGGTCGAGATCACGAGTTCCTCCTATACGGCCGCGCTACAGTCAAAGAATCGCGACTATCGCCGCGCCGCATTCGAAGCCTTGATGGCCAGTTTCCTGGACGTCAAAAGCACGCTCGCGTCAACGCTGGATGGAGCGATGCAGCGCGATTGGTTCTACGCAAAAGCCCGCAAGTATCCCACCTCACTGGCCGCCGCGCTGGATGCCGAGAATTTGCCGAACAGTGTTTACGACAACCTCATCAAAACCATCAACGACCATCGCCATTCCCTTCAGCGCTACGTCGCCCTCAAGAAGCGCGTGCTCAAGCTCGACCAGATCCATTTCTACGATCTCTACGTTAACCTGGTGGACGTCCCGGAACGCCATTATACCTTCGAAGAGTCTCGCCGGCTCGTGCTCGAAGGCGTGAAACCGTTCGGCGAAGACTACGTCAACGTCATGAAACAGGCGTTCGAGTCGCGCTGGATCGATATTTATGAGAACAAAGGCAAGCGCAGCGGCGCCTACAACGCCGGAAGTTATCTCTCGCCGCCCTACGTCCTGCTGAATTTCAAAGGCAGCTTCAACGACGTCTCCACCGTCGCGCACGAGCTGGGCCACGCCTGCCAGAGCTATTTCGCGCAGAAAAGCCAGCCGCCGGTTTACGCCGGCTATCCGATGTTCACCGCCGAGGTCGCTTCCACCGCCGGCGAAATTGTTTTCAAACGTTTCATGCTCGACCAAACCAAGGATCCTAAAGAGCGGGCCTTTCTCATCAACCAGATGCTTGAGGACATGCGCGGCACCATTTTTCGCCAGACTCAATTCGCGGAATTTGATCGCACCGTTCACACCCTGGCCGAAAAAGGCGAGCCGATCACCGCCGAAGGGCTCATGAAAATCTGCCACGAACAGTACGAACGTTACTACGGGCCTGATTTCGTGATTGATTCACCCCTCGACGTCGAGGGGCTGCGCATCCCTCATTACTACCGTGGCTATTATGTTTACCGCTACGCGGACAGCTATTGCGCCGCGGCGGCCATTGCCCGTCATATCATGAACAACGAGCCTGGCGCCCGTGAGCAGTGGCTCAAATTTCTCAAGGCCGGCAACAGCATGTACGCCATTGATATGCTCAAAGTCGCCGGCGTCGATATGACCACCCCCAAGCCCATCGAGGATGCCATGGCGCTCTTCGAACAATTAGTTTCCGAACTGGAAAAACTGCTCTGACCGCCGCCTCTGGCTCGCAGCGGTTTTCGACACGCTCGACGGTCGTTCTGAAACAGACCCCGTCACGGGTTGTCCTTGGGTCGTGTACTCCAATGGTTCGTGTGAGGTTGGCCCCCATCCTGCGACCAAGCGTTGTCGTAACAATCCCTACGCGTGCAAATCGCGGTCTCGTTTACTGGCTTTTCCTGATCCTTTTTCTTCCAAAAGATCGCTTTTGGAGGTAAAAAGACGCTCGCCGATGCACCGAGCCCGGTCTGACGAGACGATTTTTTCCGAGGTGCTGAGCCTGCCTCCCGATCAACGGGCCTCCTACCTCGACGAGGCCACCAAAGGAGAGAAACTTCAGCGGCAGCGGATAGGGTCCCTTCTTAGCAGCTATGAAGCATCCAGCTTTCTACATCCGCAGCAATGCTTGTTCGATGTCGGGGATTAAGTCTTCTGGCGCTTCACACCCAGCGCTCAGCCGAATAAACCCTTCTGGTATGGCGTCGCCGCCCCAACGAGCGCGGCGCTCGGCAGTGGTATGGACGCTGCCGAAACTCGTGGCCTCAGAAATAAGCTCACAGGCGCCCAGAAACCGCTCCGCACGCGCGCGATCTGGCAAAACAAAGCTGACAACGGGTCCGAACAAACGCATTTGTTTGGAAGCAAGTTGGTGCGCCGGGTCCTTCGGCAGCCCTGGATAGCGCAAGCCTGTGACTTCGGGGCGGCTCGAAAGATACTCGGCAATGGCCAGCGCGTTCTTACATTGCCGTTCCAGCCGCAGTTCCAGCGTCGCCAGCGACCGATGCGCCAGCCAGACTTCCATCGGGCCCGGCACCGAGCCCATCTGCGTGCGCCAGATTCGCAGCTTATCAACCAAAGCCGATTCACGCACTGCCAGATGGCCGAGCACAAGATCCGCGTGACCAGTCAGCGCCTTTGTATCCGAGGCAACGGAGATATCGGCGCCCAATTCGAGCGGGACCTGGCCGAGCATGGTTGCCGTCGTGTTGTCCATTGCCACAAGCGCGCCGTTAGCGTGAGCCGCTGTTGCCAGAGCTCTGATGTCGCACACATCCAGGCCGGGATTGCTTGGACTTTCCAGCCAGAGCAATCGCGCGCCGGCGAGCATTTTCCCCTGTGCATCATTTGACGTGGCCGCCTGGCGCACAACGACCCCCATCTGTGCAAAAAAACCGGTCGCAAGCATTCGAGCCGTGTAGTAACAGTCACTCGGCATCACCAGCACCTCGCCGGGCTTGAGAAGAGTCCCAAATACCGCGGCGACTGCAGCCATTCCGGAAGCGAACACCAGAGCGGTACCGCCTTCGAGTTCGCCCAGAGCGAGCTCGTAATTCGTCCACGTCGGGTTATGGAATCGGCCATAGGTATGGGGCACGTTTGCTGGATGGCCGGCCGCATGAAACGGCCCGGCGAAGATCACGCCTGGCAGGAACGCGGCGCCTTGAACCGGCTCTGGTTTGCCCGCATGCACGACTCGAGTGGCATTCCGCAATGGCGGACCTTCCATAAAGTTTCCCTTTTACTCTGACTCTTGGCGCGTAATCACGCGCTCTTAGCTCTGCAAAAGCAAATGTAAAATTTGAAAGACAAACATCCGCTCAGTCGGTGACCTGGAACTCGAAAATGTTTTCTGAGATGGGTTTGCCGGACTGGTCGCGGACCTCCGCGCGCAGTTCGTGAGGACCTTTACCTGCGGCGGACCATTCTACCGTTCCCAATTGGCGAACAGAATCTTCGGCCATCGTGGCCGGCCACTCGCCCGCAGCTTTTTGCGCTCCCTGCGAATCGAGGATGCGCCAGTGAACGGAGGCGTTGGGCACGGGCTCCCATTTGTCGTTGATCCCCCAAACACCGCAGCGGAAACGCTCGCCACTTTTCCACTCGTCGCGATCGTATTCCAGGCTGGCGCATACGGGCGCGAAGCTTCGTTGCACGGTGTAAAAGACTTTCGTCGGGACGCGATCGAAATCAATGGCGGCCATGGTAACCGACGGCCAGATATCGATGGCGTGGAAATGGCAGATACCGCCGGCGGGGTTGTATTTCAAGCGGCGACTGCGTTCGAGGGCGATTTGGAACAGGCGCGACACGTAAGCCTGAGTTTGCGGGATATAGTCCTTCAGACTCAGGTCGCCCGGCTCGCCCCAGGCCTTCATGGCTTCGGGTATTTGGAGCCGGCGGAAGAACCAATCGTCGGCATGGTCACGGATGGGCCATTCGTTGGGCATGAATTTGATGAGGGTCTCGTAGTTCGGCAGGCACGTGGCGCCCAATTCAGAGACGAAAGGTTCGCTCATGTTCGTGTATTCCCACAACGAGCCGCCATACCAACCATGATACACATGGGCGTCGCCGAAACGGCCGGTCGAGCGGACCATGGGACGGCGTTGCGGGTCGAGCAGGGCCGGGCGCGGCGCCAGGTGCTTGGTCAGGTCACGATAATTCTCCAGGCTTTCCTCGTCGCAGGTGGTCCAGGAGACGACGCAGGGGTGATTGCGCACGTAGCGGATGAGCGGATCGTAAAGCGCGGCGGCGCGCAGCGAAAAGGCACGGTCCTCCGGATACCAGGCCTCGAGATAATCCTGCCAAACCATGATGCCCAACTCGTCCGCCAGGTCGTAAAATTCCGGGTTCGAGAAATGGCAATGGAGCCGGATGAGGTTGATGTTCATCTGCTGCATTAGTCGCACGTCGCGCTCGTACGCGGCGCGGTTCATTTCCGAAAGGTAGAGGTGATAGTAATAGTTAGTGCCGCGGATAAACAGGCGGCGCCGGTTCAAGTACCAGGTCCAGCCAACGCGCTCGATTTCGCGGATGCCCACCGCCAGGCTTTGTCCGTCGATTACGCGCCCCGCCTCATCCCGCACTCTCACATCCAACGTGTAAAGGTTCGGCTTGCCATGATCCCAGGTCCACCAGAGCTGCGGATTTTTTACTGGGATTACGAGTCGCGTCGAGCGACCAGAGGCCTGCACCTGCGCGCGATGGCGCTCAGTCGAGGAAAAGTTGCGCGGTGAGAGCGTCAGCTCGATGGTCGCGGCCGGACCGAGGATTCCATCGAACTCGAGCTCGACTTCCACTTCGGCGTTACCATCATCGGTGAGCCGGGTGTCAACGGCCAGGTCCTTGATCGCGACGGCGTCCGAAGCCAATAGCCGGACAGGGCGAGTGATGCCGAGCGGCGTGATGTCGTCCGGCTTCTGGTCCACCGCGCCATAGGCGCCCTTCACCGTGTAGGAGCGATGTTTCCAGTAATAGTTGACGGGCGCCCATGTGCGGACGAGCAGTTCGTTGGCTTGACCGGAGCGGGCCTCCGAGGTGAGGTCGTATTCATAAGGATCAATGTAGCCCTCATGACGACCGAGCCGCGCGCCATTGAGCCATGTGTCGGCATAGTAATCCGTCGCGCCAAACTGTAGCCGTAATCGCCGGCCGGCGAATCGTTCCGGCACGGTGAAGCTCCGGCGATACCACCACTCTTTGTAGCTCACCCACTCGGCGTCCCGGCTGTAAATTTTCGACGGATCAAGCCACTGCGTCTGCGCGCTGCCCGGAACTTTGACATTACGCCAGCCATTCGTCGGCGGTCCGGCGCCCTTCTCGCACCAGGCCATCTCCCATTCTCCATCGAGGGATAGCGCGTCCGGTAAATACGGCTCAGGTGCGTTAGTCACGCTCTCCGGATCGACTGCAAGCTGACGCTCGGCAGGATGCTCGATGGAAGCGCTCTCGTCCGCGGCTTTGGTTACCTCGATCAGCAGCGGCTGCCGCAGAACGCGGTACTCGCGCCGGGCTTCCAAGGGCGTATTAGAGCCGCGCCACGCGGGAAACGTAATCGCCACTTCGGTTTCACCTCCGCTCTTCTCCGCCAGAAAGCGTCTGGAACCGATGCCCGTCCAATTCAAATTGGTGTCCAGCGCCACGAAGCCCAGCGCCCCGTAATTTTCAGCGTGCTGATAATAGACGGCATGCCCGCCGGGAAGTCTTGGCCACTGCCGCGGGGCGATGTCGTGGTCGGGCGCCTCCTCAACATCAGGCCCGTTGGGCCAATTATACTCCGAGCCATTGACGCAGCGGTCGAATGGCAGATAAGGCAAGGCGGAGACGGCGGTGAACCGAAAACCTTTGATGGCTCGCCAAACCAGCGCTCGGCTCTCGGCAGTCCACGCCAGCTCCCAGGTCTCATTGGACCGTTCCAGGCGCACTTTGCCGCGCAATGGGCCAGTTTCAACCAACTCAACTTTTGTTAGCGGCCCTGTGCCGCCGAGGCTGGTCCAGCCGGAATTGCCGGCAGGCACGCCCTCGACGGGCTTGAAGCCCTGGGCCTCCGCGGCGTGTATGTCGTCTTTCAATGATTCCCGGTCTTCTGGTGAGGTCTCGGCCAGGTTGAGCGTACGGTGCGTGTCGGCGCTGAGGTTGAAGGCCTCGACGAAGGCTGCTGTCGGCAGGTCGATCAACACGCGGAAAAGGCGGTTGCCCAGTTCGAGTCGGTTCAAGCCGAGTTTTCGCGCATGGACTTGATTCACGAAATTCCTTTTCGAATCCTGCGCGGCCGTGATGCGGTACTCGGGCAACTCGCCGGGAATGAGGGTCGCTGGGAAAAGGAGTGCGCCATCCACCGCTTGCCAGGGCAACTCGCTGCCCTTTGCATCCACCACACGCCAGGCCGGCTGTCGCCCGCCAATTTTGGCAAGAGGAACGGCGACCACCTCGTTGGTTCTCGGATATAGGCCGGTGGGTTCTTCGACGCGAACGGTCCATACCTCCGAGGCGCTCGAAGGTTGTGCCAGGGCGGCCGCGAACAGGCCGAGCAACAAAAACAGGACGCTCTTCACGGCCCGAAGATATAGTCCGCCCCCGGCAGGCACAAATATTCCAGCTTAGTAATTCTTCATCCGCTCCATCTTCGCGCGCAGGCCGCGGCTGCACGCCTTCAGGCCGGCTAGCTTCGGATCGGCCTTTGCCAGTTCGCCAAGGTTCGACACAACCTTGTCCACAGCGCGAACGACGTCTTGCACGTCATTGTCGTCGCCGATGAGCATGAACTGTGGCAGCCAAACTGATTCCTGGTAGCCGGCACGCTCCGAGACCAGGCATCGGCACTTGGTGTAGTCCATCGGTCGATCGCGGCCCACCGCGAGCTGCGGGCAGTTTTCCTTGTTCACATAAAACAGGTCGCTGCTGTATACCGGCTCGTAAAAGCGGCCATCAGACGGTATCCCTTCCTTTTCCAGAGCCGCTACAAACAGGTCACGGCTGGGGGCCGAGCCATTGGGTCGGTACTGGAACACGTAGTGGTAGATCGTCTCGCGCGTCAGACCCTTCTGCGGTGGTAGCGGACGAACATGAGGCAGTTTGCGCAGGGCCTGATCCAACTGCGCGGCGCGACGAGTGCGCTGTTCGCAGAACTCCGGCCACATATCCAGTTGCCCGATCAGCAGCGCCGCCTGCAGCTCCGTCATGCGGTAGTTCGCGCCAAGCATTTTTCGCTGGAACTGGTCGGTAATGCTCGGCCGGCCGCAGTTGATAATCGTTTGCAACGCCTCATAGCAATCGAGCCGATTTGTCAACACGATGCCGCCTTCGCCGCCGGTCATCAGCTTGCTCTCCTGGAAACTAAAGCACCCGGCATCGCCCGCCGCGCCCGCGCCCCGTCCCTGGAACTGCCCGCCGTGAGCGTGAGCGCAATCTTCAATCACAACCAGTTTGTGCTCGCGCGCGATAGCCAGCAGCGCGTCCATATCCGCGAAGCGCATCGCCATGTGGACCGGCATGATGGCGCGAGTGCGCGGTGTAATCGCGTCGCGGACGGCTTTCGGATCGAGGCAGTAGGTGTCCGGATCCACATCGGCAAAAATAGGCACTCCTCCCGCCTGAAGCACGGCCACCGCGGTGCCATCCCAGGTGTAAGCCGGCATGATAACCTCGTCGCCGAATTTGAGCCCCAGCGCTTGCGTCGCCGCGAACAGCGCCACAGTGCCGTTGGCCAGGCAAAGCCCGTATTTGGCTCCGTGCAATTCGGCGAAACGCGTTGCGAATTCGCCCGTGTATTTGCTTGGCACTGGGAACCCGCCCCAATGTCGGCTTTTGACGACTTCAACGATTCGGTCTATGTCCGATTGCCGGTATTGTGGCCAGGGAGTGAACGGCTTGTTGCGGATGGGTTCTCCACCGAAAATGGCTAGTTTTGACATGGCAGGGAAGAGTTTAAGCTGGGAAACACGAATGGACACGAATTAACACCAATGACGCTTTCTGCGGAGCATATCACAGGAGCACTGATCGTTTTCAACGTTGAGTGACCCGTATCGCGCCTGTAAAAACAGCTTTGCTTGCCTCGTTTTCATTAGGTTTATTAGTGTCTATTAGTGGTTTGTTATTTTCCTTGCACTGCATCATCGGTCTCAATCGGCGCGAACTGGAGCGGCTTCTTGAAGAAGGACGTTCGCCAGGCCCCGTAAAGCACACCGGCTGTCAGCCAGCACACGCCGATGATTAGTGTTATCCACGCCAGACTGACCCACAGATAGAGGCAAATCAGAAATCCCAGAATCGGCGGGATGAGGTGGCGAACGCGTCGATCCCGCCCGCGCACATAATAGTGGACCATGGAAGAAAGATTCACACCCATGAACCCGAACAGCGCGCCGAAATTCAGCAATTGCGC
Organism: uncultured Verrucomicrobiota bacterium; assembly: GCA_964446585.1. Taxonomy (GTDB): domain Bacteria; phylum Verrucomicrobiota; class Verrucomicrobiia; order Limisphaerales; family UBA8199; genus CAYUPI01. Next base: position 20,845 of record CAYUPI010000035.1, on the reverse strand, counting down.
ACCTAAATCATAGCCCCGCTGGTCGTAATCCAGCGCAAACGCCGCCACAAGCGCGATCCCCCCGACGAGCATGATGTTGTTGCTCGGAACACGCGTGCGCGGATTGACATAGCCGAAGAACTTGCTCGGGATCGCATTGTCTCGCCCCATGCCGTAGAGGAGCCGTCCCGCGCCCAGGTGCGCGCCCGCCCCGGAGCCGATCGTGGCAACCAGCAGGGAAACGGTCACAATGGTGAACAAGGTGTGGCCACCGACCAGCCCGGCCACATGCGAGAAGGCATTTTCGAGGCTCGGAAAAGTGGACGCCGGCTTCGGCCACGCCAACTGTGCCGTATAAACTTCCAGTGACGCCAGAACGCCCGTGATGAGACAGACCAGCACAGTCGCCAGCAGCACGTTGCGCCGCGGATTGTGCACTTCCTCCGAGAGCGTCGAAATGCCGTCGAAACCGATGTAGGTCAGCACAGCCAAAGCAGCGCCGCTCGAAATGGCTTTCCAGGAAAAGGTCGCGGGATCATAAAACGGGCGCCCGAAGGCCGCCGCATCCGCGGGCGGATTCTGGAATAGATAGCGGATCGCCGCGACGAAAAACATGAGGATGACAAGTCCCAGCGCCGCCGCAAGGAGCGCGTTCGTTCGCGCGCTGGCTTCAATGCCGCGCAAATTCAACCCGGTAAACAGCAGCGCGAAAAAGATGAACCACACCCAGAGCGGAACAAACGGCAGAAAGTGCAGATCCACACAGGCCTTGCCGCACCAAATCACACAGATGATCGGGTTCATGACGTAATCGAACATCATGCTCCAGCCGATGAGATAGCCCGGGGCCGGATGAATCTCGCGGCTGACGTAGGCATACGCCGAGCCGGCGCTGGGATACGCGTTGGCCATGCGGCCGTAGCTCAGCGCCGTGAATAGCATCGCCACCATGCCAATCAGAATCAGGGTGACAACGTGACCGTGGGCTTTGTCGGCAGCCACGCCGTACAACGGCATCGGCGCCGTCGGCTGGATCAGGATAATCCCGTACACGACCAGGGCTGGCAGGTGCAGCGCGCGTTTGAGGCTGGGCGCGCTGGGTTGCGGTTGGGCTGCGGGCGTTGTGGAGCCGGTTTGCATTCTGATCGCCGGCGCATAGTTCACGAACAACGCAGCGCATTGTCAATCCGCTGATTTTCCTCGACTCCAGGATTGACGACCGAAATAGATGCTGAATGGTCTGCAGCGAGCGCCCTCCCCGTTTGATTACTTATTTTTCCGTGCCCTGTGGGTGAAACGGCATGCTTGAGAATCAGCTTGAAGTCATTGGCAAAGATGCTTTACTTACTTGTATAACCCATGCGTCCGAGCGGCCAGATCGTTCGCACTTTCTCATCCTGTTCATGGGTCGCTCGATGGCGAAAGCTGGACGTCCATGCCCATCAGCCGCCAGCGTAGCTCCCCGCGGTCGAACGATGCTCCCCTCCGACCAAAGCACAACTGAGACTCCGGGCCAGGATGCCTGGTTCAAGACGACACACTGGAGCGCAGTACTTGAAGCCCGTCAGCGAGATTCTGCTGAAGGTCATGCGGCTCTGAGCAAACTTTGTCAAACGTATTGGCGGCCACTTTACGTTTTTATCCGCCGCCAGGGTCATAAACCGGAGGATGCGCAAGATCTGGTGCAAGGCTTTTTTGCTCAAGTCCTCTCCAAACACTACTTCAGCGCTGCGGACCCGGAAAAGGGCAAGTTTCGCTCGTTCCTTTTGGTTGCCCTGAAGCGGTTCATGGCCAACGAACACGACCGGGCGAACCGCCAAAAACGGGGTGGTGGTCAGGAGTTGATTTCGTTGGATGCGCTAGAGACCGAAAGCCGCTACCTTTCCGAACCGAGGGACGACCTGACGCCGGAAAGAGAGTTCGAGCGGCAGTGGGCGACTGAACTGCTGAAGCAGGCGTTGAGCCGTCTGAAAGCCGAGTGGGGCGCTGCGGGAAAACAGCAGCTTTTTGCGGAACTGGAAGTCTTCCTGAGCGGAGATGCCGAGAGCGGTTCCTATTCGGAAGCTGGTCAGAGGCTCGGGCTAAGCGCGGAAGCGTTGCGATCGAGTGTTTATCGGCTGCGCCGGCGCTTCCGTGAGCTGTTGAGGCTTGAAATCGCCAACACGGTCGATACGCCGGAAGCCATCGATGAGGAACTGAGGAATTTATTCGCGGCCTTGTCCTAACTCGAAGCAGAAAGAATGTCACGAACTTGCCTTTAAACTTAAGTACCTGAGCAGAGACCTTATTCCCAGTGGGATTGCGTCTGCCCTCGGATGAGCGATCAATCAAATCGCGAAGAAGCCATTGTTGAAGCGGTGCTGGCCCTGCCACCTGCCGAGCGTGGCGCCTGCCTCGACAAAGAATGTGCCGGTGATATGGCTCTCCGGCAACTGGTTGAGGCGCTCCTCCGTGCGCATCATCAACTGGGCCGGTTGCGCGAGCAACCCACGGAGACCTCACCAAAAGGAACATTCCGACTGTCCCTGGTAGTGACCGAGAAGCCCGGCGACAGGATTGGCCACTACAAATTGCTCCAACAGATCGGCGAAGGCGGATGCGGTACGGTGTACATGGCCGAACAGGAAGAGCCGGTCCGCCGCCGGGTCGCACTGAAAGTGGTAAAGCTGGGAATGGACACCAAAGCCGTCGTTGCTCGCTTCGAGGCCGAGCGCCAGGCCTTGGCCCTGATGGAGCATCCGAACATCGCCAAGGTCCTGGACGCAGGCGCGACCGACACGGGCCGGCCCTTTTTTGTCATGGAATTGGTTAAAGGGATTCCGATCACCCGCTACTGTGACGAGAACAAGCTCGATACGCGACAGCGCTTGGACCTGTTCATCCAGGTCTGCCAGGCGGTCCAGCACGCGCACCAGAAGGGCATCATCCACCGCGACATCAAGCCTTCCAACATCCTGGTGGCTGATCATGATGGTGTTCCCGTTCCCAAAGTAATCGATTTCGGCATTGCCAAAGCCACTTCCGGCCAGACGCTCACCGACAAAACGCTCTTCACGGCCTTCGAGCAATTCATCGGCACGCCGGCGTACATGAGCCCCGAACAAGCCAAACTCAGCGGGCTTGATATCGACACACGCTCCGACATCTACAGCCTGGGCGTGCTGCTCTACGAGCTCCTGACCGGCAGGACGCCGTTCGATGTCAAAAGATTGGTCAAGGCCGGCATCGAGGAGGTTTGCCGCATTATCCGTGAAGAAGAACCGCCACGACCTTCGACTAAACTGAGCACTTTGGATGCGGCTGAACAGACCACAGTGGCCAGGCAACGCCACTCCGACCCGCCCAAGCTGGCGGGCCTGATCCGCGGCGATCTGGACTGGATCGTAATGAAAACGCTGGAGAAGGACCGCAACCGGCGGTACGAAACCGCCAATGGGCTGGCGATGGATCTTCGGCGCTTCCTTAACGAAGAGCCCGTGGTCGCTCGTCCCCCCAGTAACTTCTATCGTTTCCAAAAGCTGGTGCGTAGGAACAAGCTCGCCTTCGCTGCCGTTGGAGGTGCGATGTCTGCCTTGCTGATCGGGCTGGCGGTCTCGACCTGGCTGTTTGTACGAGAGCGCATTGCGCGGCAAAGAGTCTCGACCGCCGAGCAGAAGGCGAAGACCGCGGCCAGCAAGAGCGAGCAGGTCGCCCAGTTCCTTAAGGACATGCTAGCTGGCGTTGGCCCGTCAGTTGCGTCGGGCCGGGACGCAACGCTGCTGCGAGAATTACTGGACAAGACCGCCACGCGGGTGGCGAGAGACCTGACGAATCAGCCAGAGATCGAGGTTGATTTGCGAAACACCATCGGGGAGGTCTATCGAGCTCTGGGCGAACACGAAAAAGCCGCCCAGATGCACAGGGAAGCCCTGAACAGGGTGAGAAGCGCGCTTGGCTACGACCATCCCGCAGTGCCCGTCTCGCTCAACGATTTGGCCGGGGCGCTGCTCGACTTGGACCAGTTTAGGGACGCGGAGAGTTTGAGTCGCGAGGCAGTCACTTGGTTCGAGAAACGCGGCACGAACCGCATCGACCTCGCCGCTTCGCTGGACACCCTCGCCTCTGTTTTCTATTCCCAAGGTAGTCGGTCCAACGCTCTGGCGCTTAACCGAAAAGTACTCGCGTTGCGTAAAGAGGCACTGGGTCCTCACGCTGTGGAGGTGGCCCAGTCACTCAACAACCTCGCGCTCGTGTTGCGCGAACTTGGCTCATTGCCCGAGGCCGTGAACATGTTCGAGGAAGCCATTGTGATTTGGAGGCAGCCAGCGAACACGCCCAGTCCTGACCTGGCCACAGCGCTTAACAACCTGGGTCTTGTCCTGGCTGACGAGGGCCATCTGCCCGAAGCAGAATCAAAGCTTAGCGAGGCCTTGGAAATGTGGAGAAAGCTGATCGGCAAGGACGAGCACATCAAGGTGGCCGAGTCTTTGGATAACCTTGGCGCGGTTCTCCGCAAAGAGTTTCGCCTTCCAGAGGCCCAAGCCAGGCACCGTGAGGCATTGGAGCTCAAAAGAAAGATATTTGGTGAGCAGCATACGAGCGTCGCCACCTCGCTTCACAACTTGGCCCAGGCGCTCACCGAACAAGGCCACTTCGCTGAGGCCGAACTGGAGCAGCGGAAGGCCCTGGCAATTTTCCAAAATGCCTCCAATACAGCCTTCGCGGCCGTGGCCCTCAACAATTTGGGCAACGTCCTTTATCGACAAGGCAGGATGGCCGAAAGCGAAATGACTTACCGTGACTCGCTGACGATGCAGAAAGACCCTCCGCAAATGGCAATAACGCTCGATAGCCTGAGTTTCCTTCTCGGCCAGGAAGAAAAACTCGAGGAGGCTGAACTAAAGGCGCGGGAAGCCTTTGAGATGCGCTTGAAGCTGTATCCCGAGGGCAACCCAGCGGTCGCAAGATCTCATTATACTTTGGGCAGCATATTCGAAAAACAGCACAGGCTGCCCGAGGCAGAGCAAGCTTACAAGCAGGCTCTCGCGTTGCGCAGGCAATTCCTCGGCGATCAACATCCAGAGGTTGCGCGGTCTCTCCACGCGCTGTCCGTCCTCCTTCAGCGGCAGGGCAGAGAAGCTGAAGCTGGACCGCTGGCGAGTGAGGCCCTGGCAATCTTTGAAAAGAAAATTCCGGATGACTGGCAGACCTTTAGCTCGCGGAGCCTGCTTGGCGCCAGCTTCGCCGCGCAAGGCAACTACGCCGAAGCCGAACCGCTGCTTCTCTCCGGCTACGACGGCATGAGACAGCGCGAAGAGTCAATTCCTCCCGACGGCAAACCGCGTCTGAAGGAAACCTGCAAGCGACTCGTGCAGCTTTATGAGAGTTGGGGGAAACCGGAGAAAGCCGCAGAATGGAGGAGCAAAGCGTTAGATCTCGAGAAGCCTCAAGCCAAGGGCCGTGCCGATGTGCCAAACGCGAGACCCAGGTGACGCCTGCCCAGTCACCCGTTTCCTCAAGGACATTCGGCAAAATCGCAGTTTCCTCCCGCTCCTCCTCTGAATAGTTGCAGCTTAGCGGAGTCGAGTTGAGCGGCCTCGAAAAATGGCATGCGGAGAAATCCTCAGAATTCGCGTCACGGCCCACCGTTTTTGCTTAAGTAATCCACTGGGACCCGAAAGCAAGCGGCTTACTACGAATCATGAAAAAACGAATGCTTCTTTTCAGCCTGATTGCGCTAAGCAGGTGGCCCAACCTGGGGGCGGCTACCTTTACGGTGACGAACCTATTGGACAGCGGCGCCGGGTCGCTGAGGCAGGCAATTCTGGATGCGAACGTGGCCCCTGGAACCGACCGAATTGAGTTCAACATTCCAGGGCCTGGCCCTTACCGTATCCAACCGACGTCACCCCTGCCCGATATCACCAGCCCGGTCGTCATTGACGGCACCACTCAACCAGGCTTCAGCAACAAGCCCATCGTCGAGTTAAACGGGGCTTTGGGTGGAGGCGATGGGTTGCTCATCAGTGCAGGCAGCTCCACAGTCCAAGGACTCGTGATTAACGGCCTCGCAAACATTGGCATCCTTCTACGGACCGCTGGCAACAACGTGATCAGAGGAAACTATATCGGAACGGATGTCACCGGGACGCAGAGTGTTCCCAACTTCTGGGGTATCAATGTCTTTGGCGTTTCCAATAACCGTATCGGCGGCACCAACCTGACGGATCGGAACATCATTTCAGGCAACCGTGACCGAGGGATAAACTTCTACCAGGCTTCAGGAAATGTTGTGCAGGGCAATTTTATAGGTACGGACATTACTGGGACGAACGCACTGGGAAATGGATATTTTGGCATTATTCTTTGCTGCTCCCCCGCCACAAACAATCTTATTGGCGGGACGACGCCGGAAGCGCGCAATGTTGTCTCGGGCAACGGTCATCAGGGGATCGATATAGAGAGTGGTGCAAGTGCAAATGTGGTTCAGGGAAACTTCATCGGCACGGATGTCAATGGAACAGCCAAGTTAGGTAACGCTGCGGACGGTATTCTAATTATTAGCTCGCCCAACAATCTCGTTGGCGGGACCAACTCCGCGGCGGGAAATCTCATCTCAGGCAACGGTATTAATGGCGTTGAAATGATTGGATCCGCCACCACGGGAAGCCTGGTCCAGGGCAATTTAATCGGCACAGACAGCACCGGCACTTCGCCGCTGGGAAATCTTGGCTCTGGAGTGGGCCTGTTCGGATGCGCCAGTATCACGGTGGGCGGCGTCAATAGCGCGGCCCGTAATCTGATCTCCGGCAATGCTATCAATGGCCTTGTGATCGCAACCGACAGCGGAACCGGCACTGCTTCTATCGGAAACAAAGTTCAAGGGAATTTTATCGGCACGGACAAGACGGGTCTGGTGGCCCTCGGCAACGGCGAGGACGGCATTTTCATCAGTGCGGGCGTTAGCAACATCATCGGGGGCTCCGCTGCCGGCGCGGGGAACGTCATTTCTGCCAACGGTCGGTTTGGGCGCGTAAATGATGGGAGCAGCGGGATTGAGATCTGGGATGGCGCCTCCGGCAATTTAGTCCAAGGCAATACCATAGGCACCGACGCCAACGGGTCAGCAAACCTTGGAAATAAGGAGTATGGCGTGTTCATTCAAAATTCGTCTGGAAATACGACCGGCGGCACAACAGCCGGGGCGCAAAACCTGATCGCGTTCAATCAAAAAGCCGGTTTTGGGATTCAGTCCGGGACCAACAACCCGATCCGAGGCAACTCGATTTTCTCGAATCAGGGCCTTGGGATTGATCTCGGACTCGACGGGGTCACTCTAAACGATGCCGGTGACGGCGATGGTGGTCCGAACAACCGACAAAACTACCCAATTCTGTCATCCGCGTTCGCGAATCCCGACGGCACGACAAGAATTCAAGGGACGCTTAACAGCAGTGCCAGCACACTGTTCAAGCTGGACTTCTTTGCCAGCCAAATCTGCGACTCCTCAGGTTACGGTGAAGGCCAATATTATCTTGGGTCTGCGCAAGCGATGACCGACGCTAGCGGGAACGCTGGATTCAGTATCTCGCTTCTCTCAGCACCGGCGTCGTATCAGGTCATGACTGCCACGGCAACCGATCCGAACGGCAACACGTCTGAGTTCTCTCCTTGCTTGACTGCCGGTGGCCCGGATGTGCGGTTGGCGTTGCGCGTCTCGGGCGGCGTAATCCTAATCTCCTGGCCAAGTGGCGCTACCAGCTACCGTCTCCAGTCCGCACCGGCTCTCTCGCCGCCGGTCCAATGGAGCGATGTATCAGGGAACATCTCCGATGACGGCGTCCAAAAAACGCTTGCTATTAGCAACAGCCCATCGCTCGCAAATGCATTCTTTCGCCTCGCCTACCCATAACAAAGCGCACCAAGAACCCACGTAAAAACCATCCAGGAGCGAAACGCGCCTGAATAGAAAGGAATCAATGAAACGTTCAACCAAATCGAGTCCTAATCCCTGCACGCGGCAATTAACGCTAAGAATCACGGCGATTGCGGTGAGCCTGGTGGCGCTCTGCGTTGTCGCAGGCGTGAAACCAACGCCGCCTGTGCTTTTGCCTAATTCAGCGCCCTACGGAAAAACCTACGGCGAATGGTCGGAAACATGGTTTCAATGGAGCTTCTCGCTACCAGTGACCAGCCATCCCATTTTCGATACGGCGGATTGCAGCGCCGGACAATCGGGTCACGTCTGGTTCATTGGCGGCAACTATACCGGCACGCCGGTGACTCGTAATTGTACGATTCCGGCGGGGACTGCCCTGTTCTTTCCCATACTGAACTTCTGGGCCGATAACACCGATTGTTCGAATGGGCAGAGGATCTCGGATGGAAACTCCGAGGGTTTTTTGCGAAGCTTGGCAGCCAGCGTGATGGACCAGGCTGCGAACCTCAGTTGCACGATCGATGGTGTGGCCGTTCAAGGTTTGACTGATCCGCTCCTTACGCCGTATCGGGTCCAAAGCCCTACACCCGGCGGTTTCAGCTATACAGTGCCCGGGAGTGATAACATCCTCACTTTTCTCGGGCTGGCTTGTTGGTCGAACACCGAGGGAACCCCAATCCAGGTGGATGCCGCGGTTTATCATCCCATCAGCGACGGTTTCTACATTTTGATCGTGCCGCTGTCCAAAGGCCGGCATGTAATCCATGCGCATGGAGAGATCGGCAACCCTTCGGTATTCACTGAGGACTTCACTTACAACATCACCGTTGAATGATTGAGGTTGACCCGCAGCCTGTCAGTTGCCCGCGGGTCGCGCTTCATGCGAGGCAAGCCGACGGAGCGAATCAATCTTGACGCGTCAGAGGGCGAGGCGGATGCTGCGCCGCGATGAAGGCTGCATCCGGGTCGTCGCATTCACTGTGGATTGTCTCGCTGATACTCGCGTGTCCGCCTGTGGAGTTGCGGAGCGGCGAAGCCACGGGCGCGGGAGCGCAGCCGTATCCGACAGGCAGCCATTTACAGTTGGTGCGGCGGTTCTTCACGGCTGCGGATGGGTTGCCAGGCGATGTTATTCGGGCCCTGACAGCGACGCGTGACGGCATCGTGCTGGCCGCTAATGATCAGGGCGTGGCGCGGCTTCGGGGTGAGCGTTGGGTAAAAGAGTCGGGGCCGCCCGGAGCCGGCGCGCTGTTCGCACCCGCCCAGGGACCGAGCGCGCTGGCTGGAGCCAGCAATGGCGTTTGGGGGTTGAATGAGGGCAAATGGCAATTGGAGGCGGAGAATCCGGCCAACGTGATCTCGTTCGCCGCGGATCCGGACGGTGTGCCCTGGGCTCTGGCGCCGAGCGGCGTCTGGCGCAGCGACTCCGGCTGGCGTCGCGTCCATACAATCGCGGACGACGTACTGGCTGAACCGCGGAGCCTGTTGCCAGCAGGCTCGAATGAAGTGCTCGTGGCGGCTGACACCGGGCTGTTCGCCCTGGCTGGCAAACGTCGTTATTGGCTCAAGCTCGAAGTCCGTCCTGGTGGCCTGCTGAGTTCACGCGTGCGAGCATTGGGCCGGCTGGATCCGGATCATTTTCTTGTTGCGACCGATCAGGGACTAAATCTCTCCAACGGCGGGCGGGGTTGGTTTTCCTTTACGGGGAACGAGGGCCTGCCAATTTTGGATCTCACGCGAGTCGCGGTCGGGACTGACGGGACCGTCTGGCTCGGCTCCGAGCAAGGCTTGATGCGCTGGAAGGACGGTGGCTGGACTTACCTGGCCGGCAAACGCTGGTTGCCTGACAACCGCGTCACAGCGATTGCACCCGCCGCCGACAGCTCGGTCTGGGTAAGCACGCCGAAGGGAGTCGCGCACATATTCCATCGCAAGCTGACCTTGGCCGAGAAGGCGGCGATCTTGCAGCGCGACCTGGAGAGTCGCAATCGGCGTCACGGCTACGTCACGATCATGGAACTCCGCGCTCCGGGGCAGATCGAGGGCGCCGTGCAGGAAGTAAGCGACAATGACGGTCTTTGGACGTCGCTTTACATAGCCGCCCAATCATATCGCTACGACGTCACCAGGTCGCCGGAAGCCAAGGCCCAGGCGTGGCGTTCCATGCAGGCGCTGCTGCGACTAGAGAGCATTTCCGGCATCCCCGGCTTCCCTGCGCGAGCTATTTGCAATGTCAATGAGCCGCAATTCGGCAAGCACTCGCTGCGCTCCGACTCGGAATGGCACGAGTCACCGGTCGAAAAGGGCTGGTACTGGAAAGGTGAGACTTCTTCGGACGAAATTGTCGGCCATTACTTTGGCTGGTATGTTTTCAGCGAGCTCGCGGCTGACGATGAGCAAAAGCGCCAGGTACGCGCCACTTGCAAGCGCGTGACGGATCATATCCTCGACCACGGCTATTATCTGCTCGATAAAGATGGCAAGCCGACAACCTGGGGCTTTTGGGGGCCAGATCGGTTGAATGATGATCCGAAGTATTGGGAGGAGCGCTGCCTCGGGTCTCTGGAAATGCTCTCGCACCTGAAGGTAGCGATGCGCCTGGTAGGTGAGCCGCGCTACGAGCGCGCCTATCACGAGCTGATCAAGGCGCATCAATACGCGCTCAACACTCTCATCGGGAAGCTTCCAGGCGCAGTCAGCCACGACGAGCAATTGTTTTTCCTCTCTTACTATCCATTGCTCCAGCTCGAGAAGGACCCTGGCCTGCGCGCGATTTACGCTGACAGTATTAGACGCTCCTGGGATTTGGTGCGCGTCGAAGGCTGCCCGCTGTGGAATTTCATTTACGGTGCTTCAACCGGCCAACCTTGCGACGTCGAAGCCGCTGTGCAAGCGCTCCGCGAAATCCCGCTCGATTTCATCCTATGGCGGACGAAGAATTCCCACCGGGCCGACCTCCGCGCTCCGCTCTCTCAACCGTTGCCCTGGACCGAACGCCTCATCCACAAGTGGGACCATACGCCCTTTTTGCTCGACGGCGGCAACGACCTGACGGAAGGCGACCAGACGATCTGGCTCTTGCCATATTGGATGGGTCGCTACCACCGGTTGATTGATTAGAGCCCTCAACCTTCATAGTAATCATCCTCGGCGATGTCAGGGATGCCGATGACCAGCACCCGCATCCGGCCGCGCGCCCCGTGAACGACGCCTGGCGGGATGTGAACGATTGAACCCTTCGAGACGTCGTGTTCGACGCCATCCAGGCTGACGGCACCGCCTCCATCTAAAACGTAGTACAGCTCCGTCGAGCGTTTGTGATAGTGCAACCTGGCGCCATCTATGTCCACGGCATGAGCCCATGCTGCGGGAGAAAACTGCGCATCCTCGCGGCTAATTAACCGATCGCGCCAGCCGCATGTGCTCCGTTCGCGCGCCGTATGGCCCTCGTGACGGATCAAAGCCGGAGCCGAGGGCAATGTGCTTTCGCTATCATTCATGGCGTCTCTATCACTCAATTCCGGCTTGCGGTCGAGTTCAAAGATCGAGCTTTGGTAACCGGTTTGTGAAGCCGGAGCGTGTCTGTGGCGAAGCCCAGTCACAGCACCGACAAATGAATTACGCTTCCGATTCGGAGGAGACACAGTAGTCCGACCGCGCTCCGCCCTCCGCCCTCCGCATTCGATTTGAGTGGTATCGCTCCAACGGCGCTTAAGGCCTGAAGAGTCTCCTCAATGCGCGCGGATTTGATAAAAGCGAGCGGAGTAGTTCAAGGAGTTTGTATCAATAAATTGAATGGAGCCAAAGCCGCCGGGTGCTGCCGTGCCGGCCAGGGACCGATCCGAGAGATTCGTCGAGGCATAGACCGAGTGCGTGCACGTTTGCGTGCCGTCAATCAAGAGCAGGAACGTGCCGTTGGTCAGATTCTGCGCCGATGTGATCATCGGTGGGCGGCAGCCGCTCGTGGTGAATTGAGCATCGCCGCCAAATGCGACACCCGCCTCGTTGGTTGCCACCACGCGATAATGATAAGTCGTGCCCGTGAACAGGCCGTTAAGATTGACGCTGAGCCAGGTGCCAAAGGGCGTCGCCAATTGCCAACTCGCCCCGTGAATTGCGCCGTCTTTCGTCGATGATGGGCCTTTCGACGGCTGAGGGGGGGAAACCCCGCCTTGGCGGTCAGCTTCCTGTTGGAGCCGCTGCTCCAACCGCCGACGCATCCATTCGCGTCCTTCCTCCAACACTTCCAACTCGATATCCCGCAATGACTGTGTGGTTGATTTGTCCGAATTCATATTCCTTTCTATGGGTTGAGGTTCACGTCTTCGGATGAGGAACCGTTCTGACGCCTCTATTATGGCCGTAGTGTCAAGATGCGCTCTGTACCCACGAGCCAAAGCAATACAACTTGCCGGAGGCGGGGAATCCTGCGATGCTAGTGCAGTGGTTTGGCTTGGACCCGGGCTAAGCCGCCGACTGGTATGCCGCAGAACCGTCTGAAAGTGTTGTTGATCGAGCATGACCCCGGATTCACACGGAGTGTCGGCGAAATGCTGGAACAGGCCCGCGATGTGCCGGCAGAGATGCTGACGACGAGTGGGTTGCGGGACGGATTATCGGCCATTAACTGCAACAATTTCGATGTCGTGGTGATGGATCTTTCGGTGCCGGATGGGGCCGGCCTTGGCAACGTCTCCCTGCTCCGAGCCGAAGCGCCGCAACTGCCGGTTATCGTCGCGGGTGAGGCAGATAACGAAGCGGTGGCCCTGGAAGCTGTGCATGCCGGCGCGCATGATTACCTTGTGAAAAACCAGCTCAATCCCGGCTGGCTGGAACGCTCGATTCGCCACGCGATCGAACGGCATCGGACGGATCGGGCGTTGATGGTGGCGGAGCAAAAGTATCACAGTGTCTTCGATCACCTGGTGGAAGGCATTTTCCAAACCACGCCCGACGGACATTACCTCATGGCAAATGCGGCGCTGGCCCGGATTTATGGCTACGCATCCCCCGAGGAGTTGATCCAAACCCTGACCGACATCAGCCGGAGCTTGTATGTGCAGCCGGGCCGGCGCGAGGAATTCACCCGGCTGATGCAAGAACACGACACCTTGAGCGATTTCGAATCGCAGGTGTACCGGAAAGATGGTTCGGTGATTTGGATCTCGGAAAACTGCCGCGCTGTGCGGAACGCCGACGGCCACCTGTTGTACTATGAGGGAACGGTTGAAGACATCACGCAACGCCGTCAGGCGGAGGAAAACCTGCGGAATTCTGAAACACTTTATCATTCACTGGTGGAAACCCTCCCGCAAAATATTTTCCGCAAAAACCTGGAAGGCCGGTTTACCTTCGCCAACCAGCAATTCTGCAAGATTCTGGGCCGAAAGCTCCATGAAATCGTCGGCAAGACCGACTTCGACTTCTTCCCGGCCGAACTCGCTGAGAAATACCAGCGGGACGACCGGCGGGTGATACAGACCGGGAAACTGTACGAAACGGTAGAAGAACATCAACCGCCCGGCAGCACCGAAAAGCTTTATGTCCAGGTCGTAAAAACGCCGCTGTACGATGCCGCCGGCAGCGTCCTGGGCTTGCAAGGAATTTTCTGGGACATCACCCAGCAGCGGATGGCCGAAGAGAAGATTCGCCGGGTTAATGCGTTACTGGCGCAGAGCCGCAACGAACTTCGCGCCAAAAATCTGCAAATGGAAGATGACCTGAAGATGGCGCGCGAGATCCAACTGACGATGCTGCCCCAGCAGTATCCGTCGTTTCCACGCCAGGCGGCGCCCGCCGCCAGCCAGTTCCAGTTCACCAACCGCTATCTCCCCTCCGGGACTGTGGGCGGAGATTTCTTCGCTGTTTCCGCCCTGTCGGACACGGAAGCCGCGGTGTTCATTTGCGACGTGGCCGGCCACGGAGTGCGCTCTGCCCTGGTCACGGCGATGGTCCGCGCGCTCGTCGAGGAACTCAAGCCGGTAGCTCGGCATCCGGGGAAGTTCCTGACCAAGCTCAATCGCGACCTGTGCGCGATCCTTAGGCCGACCGGCACGCCGGTCTTGACCACGGCCATTTACTTTGTCGCTAACTGCCAGACTGGCGCGATGCGTTTTGCCAACGCTGGCCATCCCAAGCCTCTGCACGTCCGCCGCAGCGCCGGCGAGGCGCGGGCCCTCGTCAATAGCTCGGGCAAGAGCCAGGCCGCCCTGGGATTGATGGACGAAACTGTCTATGAAGGCACCGACGTGAAGCTCGCTCCCAAAGACTTGATCATGCTCTTCACCGATGGCCTCTTCGAGGTCCAGGACGCGAACAACCAGCTTTACAGCCAGAGCCTGGTACTCGATGCCGTCCAGCGGCGCTTGCAACTGCCTGCCCCTCAACTTTTCGACGAACTCCTCGAGGAAATCAGGAATTTTTCGGCCGACAGGAGCTTCGCGGACGATGTCTGCCTCGTTGGAGTCGAGTTGGCGGGCTAGGAGCTTGTGCAGTGGACAGCGTGCTGGGCCGCCCTCGCCATTGCCACGCTGCTAATTGCCGGCTTGGTTAAGGCCAGCGCAACCGCGGGTGCAACGCAAGGAACGAACTCCTGGAGGAGGGAAATCTCAGCGGCGTGTAAGACTCGAAAAGAAAGGCTTTACTCTGCCGAACTTTGGGGTAGAGTCTTTCAGGCTGCAATGTGCGGCCGACCGCGAATGGATTTAGTGCGACGCGACACAGCCGAATACTCGCCAGCCGAAAATTCGGTCCCAGAATTGACCTTCCGCAGCGCCGCTCGAAACACCGACCGATTCACCCGCCCCATTTGGGGTGGGATGCGTCTGTCCACTAACGGTTACGTTCAACAAACAAACCGGCTACAAGCCAATGCCAGACTCCACCATGGACCTCCATCATCCAATCCTGCGGGAATTCCCTGAACATCGTGAAATCATTCGGCGCCTGAAAGGCTCCGACGACCATTTCCGGAAGATGTTCGATGAATACCACCGATTGGATGACGCGGTTTACCGAATCGAGGAAGAAATTGATTTTGCGACCGACCAGGAGATCGAAGAGCTCAAGATGCGACGCGCCAAGTTGAAGGATTATATCTACCACCTGGTGCGTCACGCGCCACCCTCCTGCCCAGCCTGCGAGGGGACGGGCGTCGTCCGCGCGACTGCATAAGTCGAGGGTCAAGCTGCTACAACCTTGATCGCCCGGCTCTGCGCCGCTCGTTTGCGCTCGGTTTCGTCCAGCAGCCGTTTGCGCAGCCTGAGGTTCTTCGGGGTCGCTTCCACGTATTCGTCCGGACCGATGTATTCCAGGGCGCGCTCGAGTGAGAGCTTGAATGGTGGATTGAGCTGGATGCCCTTGCCCTCACCCTGCGAGCGCATGTTGGTCAACTTTTTCGCTTTGCAAGGATTGACCGGGATGTCGTTCTCCCGCGCGTTTTCCCCCACTATCATGCCGGCGTAAATGGCATCGCCAGGCACGACCATGAGTCGCCCGCGCTCCTGAATCATGTTGAGCGCGTAGGCCATGGCTTCACCACTCTCCATGCTCACCAAGGAGCCGTTCTTGCGCGCGGCGATTTCGCCGCGGTCCGGGCCGTACTCATGGAACAAATGACTCATGACCCCAAGGCCGCGGGTTTGGTTGACCAGGTCGGTTTCGAAACCGATTAAGCCACGCGTCGGAATGAGCGCTTCAATGCTGACCTCGTCACCGTGATGATCCATGCTGGTAATCTCCCCTTTGCGGCCAGCCAGATTTTCCAGCACTTCACCCATGGCGGCTTTGGGAATCTCGAGAAACAGCCGTTCGATGGGTTCCAGCAGATTTCCGTTGGCGTCTTTGCGGTAAATCACTTCGGGACGAGAGACGAGCACTTCGTAACCTTCGCGCCGCATTTGCTCGACCAGGATGGCGATTTGCATCTCGCCGCGGCCGCTGACATTAAAAATATTCGGCGCATCCGTCTGTGCGATCCGCAAGGCCACATTCGTTCGGACTTCTTTAACCAGCCGTTCCCAGATATGCCGGGCGGTGACGAGCTTGCCGTCCATGCCGGCGAGCGGGCCGTCGTTCACGGCGAATTGCATCTGGATCGTCGGCGGATCAATCGGCACAAACGGCAACGGTTCGCGCTCGACGCTGTCGGTGATGGTCTCGCCAATAAAAACTTCCTCGAAACCGGTCAGGCCGATGATGTCCCCGGCGTGGGCCTCGGGAATCTCGATTCGCTTCATCCCTTCGAAATGATAAATGGCGGTGACCTTGGATTCCTCCTTGCGGCCATCTCCGTGGATGCAAACGGCAGGATCGCCCACCTTCACTTTGCCGCAAACGATCTTGCCGAGGGCGATGCGGCCGAGGTAATCGGAGTAGTCCAGATTAGCCACGAGCAGTTTGAAACCCAGGCCCGCAAGGGCCCGCGGCGGGGGAATCTGTTTGATGATGGACTCGAAGAGCGGCTCCATCGTGCCGCTGGCGTGATCGAGTTGCTCCTTGGCGTAGCCACCCTTGGCGCTGGCGTAAATGATCGGGAAATCGAGCTGCTCGTCGGTGGCGTGCAGCGAGACGAACAAGTCGAACACAGCATCGAGCACTTTGTGTGGCGTGGCATTGTCCCGATCAATTTTGTTGATGACGACAATGGGTTTTGCGCCGGCTTCAAGTGCTTTGCGCAATACAAACCGTGTTTGAGCCTGGGGCCCGTCCACCGAGTCCACTACCAGGAGAACGCCATCGATCATGTTCATGATCCGCTCGACTTCGCCGCCGAAGTCGGCGTGGCCGGGAGTATCGACGATGTTAATGTGATAATTCTTGTATTTGAAGGCGGCGTTCTTGGCGCGGATGGTGATGCCTTTCTCGCGCTCCAGGTCCATCGAATCCATTAGCCGCTCCTCCTGGGATTCGTGCTGATTGGCGCGGAAGGTCCCGGACTGTTTGAGCAAACAATCCACCAAAGTCGTCTTGCCGTGATCGACGTGGGCAATAATGCCGATATTGCGAATGTGGTGCATTCTTATCGTAAATCGATGGAGCGTGCTCGGCAACGGGTAATGGGTATCCGACCACGAATCCAGCCGGGTAATTTGCCTCGAACCGCGAAAAGGTCAAGAATGGAACATTGCGAAAACGATTACGAAGAGGAATTCCCCGGGCTCACTTCTACAAACCATTTTGACAGGGAATTGGCAACCGGAAACTGGCAGGGACGACTGGGGCGATTTGGTAAGAGTGCTGCGAAAAGGTCGCGTATCGAGCCCTTCGCCGCTCGAAATCCGGAGTCCGAGAGCACCGGGCAGCCTTCAGGGGCCCTCGGCGGGCTGAATCGCGGGAGCCGTATCAGCCAGGACAACCTGGTAGCGTTTGTCGAACCATTCCTGCGGCGTTTTCGGTTTGGACGGCCCGGGCGCGGGAAAGGAGAAACGTGAAACCACCGCTACCTGGATGAGATGCTTCTCAAACAGCGTCGGCAACGGGTCAGGGGAACGGCACTCGGCGATGAATTTCGGTGCCTTGGTCAGTTCTGCGATTTCCTCCTCGGCGAGTTTTGGCGCACCGATAAAGGAGACGAGGGCGTCGGCCTTCGCTTCCTTTTTCACGGTGCGGACGAACCGCCGGCCCGACAGGCCGGCGCCCACGCCGTATTTGGGCTGGTCTTTGGGGTCCAGCTCCCGCTCTTTGATCTCGTAGTCGCCAAGTTTTTTCAGGGTCCGGCTAAAGGCGGCCAACTGGGTCTGGAGTTCCGGTTCGCCGCGGGGTGGAATGGTGAGCAGGACGACGCAGCCTTTATGGCCGACGACTTTAGCCGTTTGCTCAGCCATGACCTCACCGACGCGCTGGTGCAGTCCGACGTTGTGTTTGGGCGCTTTGAGCTGCTTGAAGTAAATCCAAAGCAGTGAACCGACAATCACCAGCAGCGCGCCGCTTGCGACCAGGATTTGTTTTGGCCTGCTGTCGGTCTCGGTTGGTTCGTGATTCGCCATTTGGCGCTGGTCGTGCGCGATCGATGCTTACTCAAAAGCGCCAACGCACTTCCGTCTCCTTGGTGGACTTGACGCTGGGCAACCGAAAGGTGTCAAACGTCCGGGCACTGTTGTCAAAGAACAACACGTCGGTCCTGGTCCCCTTCATGTGGCGGGCATTGACTCGTTCATTCTTGCCATTATGGATCCACCAGCCATCAAAGACGACCGGCATCCGGGAGGTCTTGGTCACCTTGCTGAGTTTGTTCAGATAGACCCTTCGGGTCCCGTCCAGCGGCACGCGGTTGAAAGGCCAGATTTCGGGATTGCGCGTGGTGCCGTTGATTCCGTACCAACAATCTATGTGATGCCTCTTTTTTCCGCTTTCGTATGGGTAAGGCCAGGCCTTGGCCCCTTCGGGATCGTCGCGCGAGGTGGGAGGGAATTTATAGACTTCGGGGAGGCCCGCTGGACAGCGGAAAACATAACTGCCGGTGGCCACCTTATAAAAGGTTGGGGTCTCCTCTGCTGGCAAATATTTGGAGGCGTAAAGCAGCGTTGGCCAGCCCCCTTGGACCTTCGCGCCGTTCAGCTTCGAGTACTCAGCCGGAACCAGATAGTCGCTGTTGTCATCCGAGTACATCACAAAACCCATGCCCATTTGCCTCATGTTGGCCAAACAATTGATCGCCTTGGCCCGCTCCTTGGCTTTACCCAGGGTTGGCAGCAGCAAAGCGGCCAGAATGGAAATGATAGCCATGACGACCAATAATTCGATCAGCGTGAAGGCACGGGTCATGGAGTCGAACGAAATAAGCGGGTTAAATAAGTTAAGCGAATTAACGGGTTTAAGCGGGCTAATCTTATGCGCTGAGCAGAGCAAGGTGCACGGGGGCGCCCCTTGGTTTGTTCGGTCTTTGTCAACCATGGATCTCCAAGACTAGCAGAATTCAGGCCACAACCGCGAATTGGGCAACTTCCGGCTCGCTTTCTTGAGCACGCTGTGATAATATGCCTGCCTGTAGTGAAAATCAAGTCTAATCGGGCGGGCCTGACCTGCACGGTCGCCAGCCTCTGTCTCGCCGCCGGATCCATCACAGCCTCTGCCAGCACCAACGTTTGGATCAATCCAGGCGACGGATTGTGGCAGGTGGCGGCGAATTGGTCCAGTGGCAACGCGCCCACCAACGACTTTGCCACCAATCAAATCATCAGCGCGAACACGAAAGTCGTCACCATTGATGCCGGCACGCCGCCGGCCAATCTAACCATCCACAAACTGCAGCTTTGGGCCCCGCCCGGTTTCACCAATACCCTGCAACTGACTGATCTTACGACCAACATGGTGCTGTTGAGCACCCTGACGATGGACAGCGGCGGCGCGCTGAAACTCACCAATTCCGCTCTCAACATCGACGGGACGCTTGGCGGGACGTTTAATATGGTTGCGGGCGACGTCACCCTGGAGAGCGGCCTGATTGATTGCAGCACGGTGTTCATGATCATTGGGCGCACGCCCAGTGCCAGTTTGACCGTCAAATCCGGCCGTGTTCTGGCGGATATGATGCAGGTCGGAAACGGGACCAACGGCGCCAAGGGCACTCTGGCCCTCAGCGGCGGAGAGGTGACTGTAACCACATTACTGAGCCTGGGCGATACTACGAACTCCACCGGCATAGCTAACATTAGCGGCGGTCAACTGACCGTGACGCTGGGAAACACCCTCATTGGCAATCTCGGCAGCGGCCAAGTGACCATCAGCGGTGGTGCGGTCAATCCCTTGTCGGCATTGCACATCGCGGACAATGCCGTCTCTACAGGGATCGTCTCGGTAGTTGGCGGCCAACTCATCGCCACCAACGACATAACCGCCATCGGTAGATACGGTGTGGGGGAAATGACTATCTCGAACGCCACGGCGCTTTTGACCAATGTCTCGGTTGGCCGACACGCTGGAGCCATCGGCACACTAAGCCTCCAGACAAACGGGCTGGCGAGCTTTTTCGACGACCTTTCCATCGGCCGATTTCAAGGCGCTACCGGGGCGGTGCTGATCACCGGCGGCCAACTGACTTTGACCGGCCAGACGATTTGGGTCGGCCGCGAAGGCGTGGGCCAGATGATCCTCTCCAACGGGCTGGCGCAGGCTGCAAGGCTCTTGGTCGCGGGTGACGCCACCAACACGACCGCCTGCAAGCTCACGCTGGCTGGGGGCAGCTTGCTGCTTTCTTCCAATCTTATCGTGGGCGTCAGCGGCATCTCGACCGGGCAAGTTGTCATGGTGGGGGGAAATCTCGCGATCACCAACGCCAGCGGCTCCGCTTTTCTCAGTGTTCCCAGCGGGATGATGACTTTCAACGCTGGAACTTTAGCGACGGACAACCTCTTGCTCACCAATGTGGCCGGCCAATTTGCATTCAACGGCGGCACACTCCAGGCCAAGAGCGCGACGGTGGCAAATGGCGCGCCTTTCGTCGTTGGGGACGGAGTTCACCCCGCCACCTTTCAATTACTTGGTGGCACTTACTCCTTTGCCAATGGGCTCGTCATTTCCAACAATGCCACGGTCACTGGTTGCGGCACCATTGTCGGTAACATCAGTAATTTCGGAACGCTCGCCACGAATTGTCCTCCCGCCGGAGTCACGATTACCGCCGCGACCAGGGTTGGGACTGTCGCGACGATCTACTTCACGACGCTGGCAGGCTCGAATCATGTTCTGGAATACAAGAACAAACTGACCGACTCCGCCTGGACGGCGATTCTGCCGGGTGTGGTCGGCAACGGCACCGTCACGAACAAGATCGACTCGAACGCGACCGTGCCGATCCGCTTTTATCGTATCCACCTGCAGTAGCCCGGCCGGTGCTCCGCCTTAATTTGGCAGCAGAAACCAGGCAGTTCCGCGGAAAAATACGAGGCGCGATCTGCGGTGGCGTCAAGAGTTGTGTGTAAAAGCTGAGAGCGGGTGACGGGACCAGTG